>CBDDTG010000020.1:0-57853 GCA_965233665.1 Bacterioplanes sp.
GCTTGCGTGGTGACCAGCATTGGCTTGGACCATCAAGCTTGGCTGGGGAATAACGTCGACGACATCGCCTATGAAAAATGCGCCATTGCCCGCTCCGGGCGTCCACTTATTTGCGGTCAGCCTCAGCCTCCTGAGCGAGCACGGGCGACGGTCAATGCCCAGCAGGGAGTTTGGCTGGCGCGCGGCGAGGCGTTTGATATTGTGGCCAGCGAGCAAGGCTATCAAGTGAACTTTAGCTCGGCGGGTGAGTGGCTAAGTTGGTCTATCCCGCAGCTAAACGTGCCCTATCACAACGTGGCCACCGCTTTGCAAGCGTTAGCAGCGGTGCAGCGCTTGCCGTCTGAGGCGGTCGCCAGACAAGTGATTGCGGAATTGCGAGTGCCGGGGCGTTTGCAGCAGCTAACGCTGGGTCCGCAACAGTGGTTCTTGGACGTGGCGCATAACCCTCAGGCGATGGCGTATCTGGCGCAGGTGTTGTCACAGGTCGATGGGGTGATTTTCTCAGCGCTGGAAGATAAACCGGTCGCAGACTTAGTTGCTTTGTTGCCTCAGCATCAGCAATTGCTATTGGCCGGCTTAGATGTGTGGCGCGGGCTGAGCGCTGAGCAATTAGCGGAACGCGTGCAGCGGCCTGTCGACGGTTGCTTTGACAGTGTCGCCGAGGCGATGCAGTTTGCGGCTCAGCAAACCCATCGGCGCTGGCTGGTGGCCGGTTCCTTCTATACAGTGGAACAGGCCTTGAATTGGATGGAGGAACGCCTAGAGCATGGAGCAGCATCTTAAAAAACGCATAGTTGGGGCGCTGGTGACCGTCATTGCAGTGGCCATCGTGCTGCCCATCTTTTTAGATGGCAACCGTGCACGTTTGCCGTTGACCACGGATATTCCTCCGATGCCGCAAACGCCCAACTGGTCCGATGAGCAGCGCGAGCGGCGAGTAAGAATCGAGCTCGATCAGCTGGCCAGCGGCAGCAGCGAGCAGGCGACGACACCTGAGCCGCAACGTACGGTTGAGCGTGATGATCCTGCGCCGCCGCGCAGCCAAGGTGATCGCGGCACAGTGGACGATGTTGACTTGCCTTATGCATGGTCTTTGCAAGTCGGCGCTTTTGCCCAACGTGCCAATGCCGAAAAACTGCGTGATCAGCTGCAAGCCGACGGTTTTAAGAGCTATTTGCAAGAGCAACCGGATTCCGACTGGGTGCGTGTTTACGTTGGCCCGGTGTTGCAGCGCAATGAGGCCGAGGCTCTGCAAGCGCGATTGCGACAGCGTTTACAGCAGCAAGATGTGTACATTAAACGCTACCGTGCGCGTTCCTAAAAAGTTGTCTTCGAGGTCAGGAAATCGGCCTGTAAGCCGCATGCTTGCTGGCTTTGAGTGACAACATCATGTCATTCATATGACCGTCTGATATACTGCGCGCTCAATTTGCACTGACACCTTGTTCGGTGCGGTTCTGGATCGTCGGTAAGAGAGCAGTGGCATGGCCATCATTGATTGGGTGCTGATCGCAGTGGTAGTGATATCCAGCCTGATTAGCCTAAAGCGCGGCTTTGTGCGCGAGGCGTTATCGCTGGCCAGTTGGATCGTCGCCTTTGTCGTGGCCCGGCTATTCAGCGGGAATTTGGCAACCTTGTTAGAAGGGCATGTCGATACCGCGTCGCTGCGTTGGATGATCGCCTTCCTTATTTTATTTGCCGGTACGGTGATTATCGGCGCCTTATTAAACCATTTGATTGTTGAGTTGGTGCGTGTCACTGGTCTAAGTGGCACTGATCGTGTTTTTGGCATGTTCTTCGGTGCTGTGCGCGGTCTGCTGATTTTGGTCGCCATCGTCTATGGTTTGCAATACACCCTGGTAGCAGAAGATGCCTGGTACCAGCAGTCTGTCGTCATTCCCCATCTCGAAACGGTTGCTGACTGGGCGCGCAAAACGCTGCCGGGCGCAACCGAGCGAATGGAATGGTTTTCTCAGTAGTCCTTGTTTGAGGTAGAACGCGCATGTGCGGAATAGTGGGTATTGTTGGTAAATCCCATGTTAACCAGGGTATTTTTGATGCTCTGACGGTCTTACAACACCGCGGCCAGGATGCTGCTGGCATTGTCACCAGCTACCAAAATAAATTGTACCTGCGCAAAGACAATGGCCTGGTACGCGATGTTTTCCGCACTCGTCATATGAAACGCCTGGTGGGCAATATGGGCATTGGCCATATTCGCTACCCAACGGCGGGTACCTCCAGCTCAGCGGAAGCGCAGCCGTTTTATGTCAACTCTCCCTACGGCATTACCTTGGCGCACAACGGCAACCTGACCAATGCTGAGCAATTGGCAGAAGACATTTACCGTGAAGACCTGCGCCATGTAAATACCACCTCAGATTCTGAAGTGTTGCTGAACATCTTTGCGCATGAATTGCAGGTGCAAGGCAAAATAAAACCAACGCCAGAGGTGATTTTTAAGGCGGTTCGCCGCGTGCATGAGCGCGTTAAAGGCGGCTACGCCGTGGTTGCCATGATCAGCGGCTTTGGCGTGGTGGCGTTTCGTGATCCCAATGGCATTCGCCCAGTGGTGTTTGGCAGCAAAGAAACCGCCGCAGGTATGGAATACATGGTGGCGTCGGAGTCGGTGGCCCTTGATGCGCTGGAATTTAAGCTAGAGCGTGATATTGCACCAGGCGAAGCGGTGGTCATTACGGAAGAGGGCGAGTTGCATACCCAACTCTGTGCCGACAATACCCGCTTGACGCCCTGTTTGTTCGAGTACGTTTATTTTGCTCGTCCAGACTCCATTATGGATGAAATTGCCGTTTACAAAGCTCGTTTGCGCATGGGCGAAAAACTGGCCGACAAAATTGTACGTGAGCACCCAGAGCACGACATCGACGTGGTCATTCCGATCCCTGACACCAGCCGCTCTTCAGCGTTGGAGCTGGCCATGCGTTTGGGTGTTAAGTACCGCGAAGGGTTTATGAAAAACCGCTACATTGGCCGTACGTTTATTATGCCCGGTCAAAAACAGCGTAAAAAATCCGTGCGCCAAAAGCTCAATGCGTTGGATTTGGAATTTCGCGGTAAAAACGTATTGCTGGTCGATGACTCCATTGTGCGCGGCACTACGTGTGAGCAAATTATTGAAATGGCGCGAGATGCTGGCGCTGCCAAAGTCTATTTTGCATCTGCCGCTCCTGCCGTGCGTTACCCAAATGTTTATGGCATTGATATGCCAGCCAAAGAAGAGTTTATTGCGCATGATCGCAGTACCGATGAAATTGCCAAAGACATCGGTGCGGACTGGCTGGTTTATCAGGACCTTCCCGATTTAATCGAAGCCTGCTTGGAAGGCAGCAGTACGTCGGCGAAAGAGTTCGATTGCTCGGTCTTTACCGGTGAATACGTGACCGGTGATATTGATGACGCTTATTTTGAGCGCTTGTCGGCGCTGCGCAACGATGCGAACAAAGAGCAGGGCGTCGAAAACGTCGCCATCGATTTGCACAACGACGACGGCGTAGAAGGTCAGCTATGACGGATTATTCCGAGCGCTATCCAGCCGAGTTTGCTGACGTCGATTTTGAAACTCTGGCCGTTAGAGCCGGGCAGCAGCGCACGCATGAAGGTGAGCACGCAGAGGCTATTTTCCCGACCAGTAGCTATGTGTTTCGCTCGGCGGCCGAAGCGGCCGCACGCTTTGCTGGCGATGAGCCAGGTAATGTGTATTCGCGCTACACCAACCCGACGGTACGCACGTTTGAGCAGCGCTTGGCCGCGTTAGAGCAGGCTGAGGCGTGTGCGGCGACGGCTTCAGGTATGGCGGCGATCTATGCCGTGTGCATGGCGCACTTAAAAAGCGGCGATCATTTAGTGTCTTCACGCAGTGTGTTTGGCAGCACCAATGTGCTGTTCGAAAAATTTCTGCGCAAATTCGACATCGAAGTTACCTACGTTGATTTGCTTGATCTCGATAGCTGGCGCGCCGCCCTGCAAGACAACACTCGGGTGCTGTTTTTGGAGTCGCCATCCAACCCGGTGATCGAAGTGGCGGATATCGCCGCCATTGCTGAGTTGGCTCATCGGCGCGATGCCTTGTTGGTGGTCGATAATTGCTTTTGCACGCCAGCATTGCAGCAGCCATTAACACTAGGGGCGGATCTGGTTACCCATTCCGCGACTAAATACATTGATGGTCAGGGCCGTTGTGTCGGCGGTGCCGTGGTGGGCAGTGAGGCATTAATTGAGCCTGTGGTCGGCGTTTTGCGCTCCGCTGGGCCGACCATGAGCCCGTTTAATGCCTGGGTGTTTACCAAGGGGTTAGAGACACTGTCGCTGCGAATGAAAGCACACTCTGACAATGCGTTAGCGCTGGCGCAGTGGTTGCAAAAGCAGTCGGCCGTTGTGCGAGTCAATTATGCCGGTTTGGAAAGTCATCCGCAGTTTGACCTGGCTAAGCAACAGCAGCGCCATCCGGGCGGTGTGCTGTCGTTTGAAGTCGTGGGTGGCCAGCAAGGCGCTTGGCAAGTCATTGATGCCACGCGCCTGATTTCCATTACCGCCAATTTGGGCGATGCCAAAACCACCATTACCCATCCGGCAACCACCACACACAGTCGCTTGAGTGAGGATGAGCGCGCTCGTGCGGGCATTGGTGATGGTTTGTTACGTATCGCTGTGGGCTTAGAGTCCATCGACGACATTATTGCCGATATTCAACGTGGATTAGCCGCGCTGTCGATATAGCTGTCGTTATGAAAAAAGCCGCTCATTTGAGCGGCTTTTTTTGTGGCTGTCATTAACGCTTGGGTAAAACGTCTTTCAGCTTGTCGCGCATTTTGCGAACCGCAGCTTCGGTTTCTGCCCAGCTGATGCAGCCGTCGGTAACCGATAAGCCGTATTCCAAATCGTCCAAGTTGGCTGGAATATTTTGGCGGCCATGCTTGAGATGAGACTCGACCATCAAGCCAATAATGGATTGGTTGCCATCCAAAATCTGGTTGCTGACATTGTCCATCACCAGGGGTTGAATGGCTGGGTCTTTGCTCGAATTTTCGTGGCTGCAGTCAATCATGATGTTGGCGGGCAAATCCGCTTTCGCCAGCGCCTGCTCAGCCAAAGAGACGTTAACCGAGTCGTAGTTAGGCTTGCCGCCACCGCCGCGCAATACCACGTGACCGTAGGGGTTGCCGCGAGTGGAAACGACAGACACCGAACCGCTTTGATCTATGCCCAAAAAGCGATGCGGATTGGCAACGGATTTTAATGCATTCACTGCTGTGGTCAGGCTGCCATCGGTGCCATTTTTAAAGCCTACGGCAGACGACAAGCCAGAGGCCATTTCACGGTGGGTTTGTGACTCAGTGGTACGTGCCCCGATCGCCGACCAAGCAATGAAATCTTGCAAATACTGCGGCGAAATCGGGTCCAGAGCTTCGGTGGATAACGGCAGCCCCATTTCGGCTAAATCCAGCAGCAGTTTACGGGCGCGGTGCAAGCCGTCTTGGATTTTAAAGGTGTCGTTCATGTAAGGGTCGTTAATCATGCCCTTCCAGCCCACAGTGGTGCGCGGCTTTTCGAAATACACTCGCATCACCAAATATAAGGTGTCGCTGACTTCTTCGGCTAGGTCACGCAAGCGAGCGGCGTAGTCGTGGGCTGCTTCGAGGTCGTGCACAGAGCAGGGGCCTATCACCAGAAAAATACGCTTATCTTTGCGATCAATGATATC
Source organism: Bacterioplanes sp. (assembly GCA_965233665.1). Taxonomy (GTDB): domain Bacteria; phylum Pseudomonadota; class Gammaproteobacteria; order Pseudomonadales; family Oceanobacteraceae; genus Bacterioplanes. Next base: position 5,723 of record CBDDTG010000020.1, read on the forward strand.
GCGGATAACCTGGCGACCTTTTTGAACGCTAGCGACGGCAGCGTCGCTGATGGGTAATTCAGCTTTTAACTGATCAGGGGTGATCAGGGGTGAAAATGACTCGATGTTCAAATCTTCTACGCGGCTGTCGGACATGCTCGTTCCCAATTCATCACGGTAGTTTTAAAATAAGAAATTTCCCCGCCTGTGCTGCAATCGACGCCATGCTTTTCGCAGTGGAGCGACGTTGGCGGGCTTGCCGAAATTTCTTCGACTGATTATGACAAATACCGAACGAATTGCACATAAGCACAGATCGCTGGATCACAATCAACTGCGCTTAGGTTTGCCGATGTGGTACATGCCGCAGTGGCGGGGCGAATTATTGACTCCGGTTGGCGATGCGCAATCAGCGTTAGCGGAGTACGCCCGCCAGTTTTCCAGTGTGGAAGGTAATACCACGTTTTATGGTTTGCCCACGGTTGAGCGCGCACAGCACTGGGCGCAACAAGTGCCCGAATCGTTTCGATTTGCCTTTAAATTGCCACGCAGCATCAGTCACAGCCATGATCTATTACAGGCTTTAAAGCGTGAGCTGCCAGCCTGGTTGGCCTTCTGCCAGGCCGTCGGTTCACGCTTGGGGCTGGGGTTGCTGCAGTTGCCAGCGCAATTTGGACCTGAGCGCCTACCTGAGCTGTTTAGCGCGCTGGATGCATTGCGGCAAGAACAAACTGTGCCCCTGGCCGTTGAAGTTCGCCACCCTGCTTTATTTGCGAAGGGCGATGCCGAGCGACAGCTGCTAAGAGAGCTAACGCAGCGTGAGGTAGACCGCGTTATCTTTGATGCGCGAGGCCTATTTCACGACGACGGTCAAAGCGCAGAAATACTGGATGCTCGCGCCAAGAAACCGCGCTTGCCCGTGCATCCGATTGCCACGGGAAAACACCCTGTGGTGCGTTTTATTGGCCATAGCCAGTGGCAGCGCGACGATGAATTTTTACAGCAGTGGCATGCCAAGTTAATTGAGTGGCAGCAGCAAGGGCGGCAGCCGTTCTTTTTTATTCACACCGCTGGTAATCACAACGCGCCTCAGCGCGCCAATGCGGTGTGTGATGCTTGGCACCTGCCCGAGCTGAAATGGCAGCCGACTCAGCCAAGCTTGCTGTAAACATTAGAAAAAAGCGTAGCGCGCTCCGATGCCAAACAGAATTGTGGCCAGTAACGGGCGCAACACCGGCTCGGGCACTTTGCGGCTCAGCATGCTGCCTAGGTGAATGGCAGGCAATGAGCCAATCAGCAGGGCGCCTAGCAGGTAAAAGTCCACATTGCCCAAATACATGTGAATCAGACCGGCCGCCAGCGTGAGCGGTACGGCGTGAGCGATGTCCGTTCCCACCACGGAGGTGCTGCGCAACAGCGGATAGAGCAGCATCAATATGGCCGTGCCAATGGCGCCGGCGCCAACAGACGACAGAGTAACAAAAACGCCCAAAAATACGCCCATGGTCAGTGTGGCCGGCCCGCGCCACTTGCTCAGACTGCCGTTGCTGTAACGCTGTGCCAGCGCTTGCAGGCGGTTACGGCCGATAATCACCAATGCGGTCAGCAGTAGCATAACCCCTAAGGCATTGCTCAGCAGATGGGCGTAGTCTTCCGACTCTTGAAACAATGAGTTCAGCATCAGGCCTGTCAGCAAGGCTGCTGGCAGGCTTCCCCAGGCTAATAGTTTCACCAACGGCCACTCAACATGGCCCTGACGGTGATGACTGATGGCACCGCCGGCTTTGGTGAGCGCGGCGTACATCAGGTCTGTGCCGACGGCAATGTGCGGTGGAAAGCCAAACATCAGCAGTAGCGGCGTCATGAGAGCGCCGCCGCCGATGCCTGTGATTCCAACAATGAGGCCAACCAGTGCGCCGGCGCCTATATATAACAAAATATCCATGAAGAATGGTCTAAAGTACTACCGGTAGCTCTAAGGAGGGTTCAGGTGGCCAATTTAGAGGCTTACATCTATTCTGGAAAAGAATATTTGTTTATATTTTTATAACAAACACCTGCTGCTTGGCGGAGGAACTATGAAGCTGCAACAACTGCGATACATCTGGGAAGTGGCCCATCACGATCTAAATGTGTCGGCCACGGCACAGGTCTTGTACACCTCGCAGCCTGGCATCAGTAAGCAAATCCGCTTGCTGGAAGACGAATTGGGGGTGGAGATCTTTGCTCGCAGCGGCAAACACCTGACCCGCATAACCCCTGCGGGTGAGGCCATTTTAAAAGTGGCCGGCGAGATTTTGCGCAAAGTGGAAAGCATCAAGCAGGTGGCGCAGGAGTTCAGCGATGAAAAGAAAGGGGCTTTGTCGATTGCCACGACGCATACCCAGGCGCGTTATGCCTTGCCGCCGGTGATCGATGGCTTTATGCGCAGCTATCCAGATGTGTCCTTGCACATGCATCAAGGCACACCGATGCAAATAGCGGAAATGGCGGCCAACGGCACCACGGATTTTGCCATTGCCACCGAAGCCATGGAGTTGTTTGGCGATTTGATTATGATGCCGTGTTATCGCTGGAATCGCAGTATCTTGGTGCCCAAGAGCCATCCGCTGGCGCAAACGCCCAAGCCATCATTGGAGCAAATTGCAGCTTACCCCTTGGTGACCTATGTGTTTGGCTTTACTGGGCGCTCTAAGTTAGATGAGGCGTTTAGAAGCCGGGGGCTGACGCCTCGCGTGGCCTTTACCGCCGCAGATGCTGACGTGATTAAAACCTACGTGCGTCTGGGTGTGGGCGTGGGCATTGTTGCCAGTATGGCGATTGATGAAGAAGCCGACTCAGATCTGGCGGCGCTGGATGCCAGTCACTTATTTGATGCCAGTGTGACTAAGATTGGTTTTCGCAAGGGCACCTTCTTGCGCGGCTATATGTATGACTTCATCGCCCAGTTTGCGCCGCATTTGACCCGGGACATCATCGACCAGGCGGCGCATTGCCATAACCGTCAGGAGCTGGAAGAGCTGTTTGACAGTTTGGACTTGCCTGAGCATTAACGGCCGGCGCTGTAGCGCCAGCCATCAGCAATACGCAGTGTTAGTGTCCTGAGTCAGAAGTTCATATACTTTCAGAGCGAATGGAAATCGCTAGTACAAGGCGCTGTTCGCAGGAAATATCGGGATCTTTTCAAGAGCAGCAACGCCGTAATAGGGCTTTCCATTCGTTCCCTTGGGCGCGTCCTTCAAGCCCTCTGACTTCATTCTGCCTCTTGCCAATGGAGCCACCATTGCCTGCGAGGCACGCCTCGTCAGAGAACTTGGATGGCCCGCTGAATGCATGCGAACTTCTGACTCAGGACATTAGCCTTTCTCTATGATGTTGCCGGCATGTAGGCCGCATTCTTTATGACCTGCGTTTTCCCACCACCAGCGGCCTTCGCGTTCATGCTGATTGGGCAGGGTGGGGCGCGTGCAGGGCTGGCAGCCGATGCTGATGTAGCCCTGTTCATGCAAGCGGTTATAAGGCACGTCGAACAGACGAATGTACTCCCACACCTGAGCCGAACTCCACAGCGCCAACGGATTGTATTTGGTTAGCTCACCATTGCGACCTTGAAACGCTGAATCCGCTTCCACCAGTTGCACATCGCTGCGCGTGCCGGGGGATTGGTCACGGCGCTGGCCAGTGATCCAAGCGTCCAGGGTCAGCAGTTTTTGCCGCAGTGGTTCGATCTTGCGAATGCCACAGCACTCTTGATGGCCATCTTCAAAAAAACTGAACAGCCCTTTCTCTCGCACCAGCTGCTGCAGCGCCTGTTGCTCGGGCGTGCGAATGTCGATGCGAATGCCATAGTGCTTGCGCACCTGCTCAATAAACTCGTAGGTTTCGGGGTGCAGGCGGCCGGTATCGAGGGTGAAAATATCAACGTCGGGTTTGATTTTAACGGCCATATCAATCAAAACGACATCTTCAGCGCCACTAAAAGACACGGCAATGGCATCGTGCTGCTCCAGCGCGTGGCGAATAATGTCTTTCGGGCGCTTGTCGGCTAAGTCCTGGTTGAGTTGCTCGATTTCTTCACTCATCACGGTTGTCCTGTGGTTCTTGTGAGCGCAAGGTTAACATGCGCTACTTAGTCCATTTAATAATAAAAAAGCATACCCTTGCTGTGTACTTTTATAACATAGGGCACCTCTCAATAATTCTGCACAGCTCTGCGTGAGTGCAGCAGGCGTTCAGAATAAGGCGGTGGTGGCAGGAAATAGCCAGCCCTTTTCAACATCGCCAACGACGTGATGGACGTCTGCCGCCCGCGCCCTGCGGGGATCGCCTGAGAACTCCAGCTCTGTGTCGCCGATTTTTGCTGTAGCTCTTGCTAGAGCGGTAAACCGGCATCTGATCTGGAGCCCTCTGGTGGTCCAGAGCGGGCACCGAATTATTCAGAGGTGCCCTGAGTCAATTGTCTTCATTCTCGCTGCTGGCTACAGTGAGTGGCCATTTTAATCATCCGCTAATTCATCGAGGGAAGAATTCATGGAAGTCGCATGTTTGGATCTGGAAGGGGTTTTGGTACCCGAAATTTGGATTGAATTTGCCAACAAAACCGGCATTGAAGCGCTTAAGGCAACGACACGTGATATTCCGGATTACGACGAGTTAATGCAGCAGCGTTTGCGCTTGCTGGCTGAACACGGGCTGAAAATTCAGGACATCCAGGAGGTCATTGCCACCTTGAAGCCGTTGGAAGGGGCGCGCGAGTTCATCGACTGGCTGCGTGAGCGCTTTCAGGTCATTATTTTATCCGACACCTTTTATGAATTTTCCCAGCCTTTGATGCGTCAGTTAGGGTTTCCCACCTTGTTTTGTCATCGTTTGGTTACGGATGAGTCAGGGCGGGTGGTCGATTACAAGCTGCGCCAGGCCGACCCTAAGCGTCAGTCCATTCGGGCGTTGCAAACCATTTATTACCGCACCATCGCCGCAGGGGATTCTTACAACGACACCACTATGTTGGCTGAGGCGGATGCCGGCATTCTGTTTCATGCGCCACAAAACGTGATTGATGAGTTCCCGCAGTTTCCAGCCGTGCATACCTACGAAGAGCTTAAGCGAGCATTTATTGAAGCCAGTGAGCGAGATTTGAGTTTATAGGTTATACCGTTATCTTGGGCGTGGTTCTCTAAAAATGCCATCCTTAAACGCAGAATCGAAGCAAGCGCCAATAAGTTTTGCAATGGTAGGTGTGGCTTCTGGCTTGGTATCTGAAAGCGTCAGACCCGTCGGCCTGACCTTGTGGGGCGGGCGCTGCTTTGCAGTGGCGGTTATAGCGGTTGATCAAGAATGCGCTGAACCTTGTTCAGTACTTCCTGAAATTCGGACTCGGCGGTGCTGTCTAGCACAATGCCGCCGCCGCCCCAGCACTGCGCGCCGGTTTTGCGCGCGCAAATGGTGCGAATTAGAATGTTAAAGTCGCTCACGCCGCGCTCGTCGAAGTAACCCATGGAGCCGCAATAAAAACCGCGCGGGCCAGCTTCCAGCTCGCTGATGATTTCCATTGCCCGGCGTTTGGGGGCGCCGGTAATGGAACCGCCCGGCAACGCGGCAAAAATAGCCTGTGCGTGGCCAATGTCAGGCTTGAGTTCGGCGTGAATGGTGCTCACCAAGTGGTGCACATTGGCATGGCTTTGCGGCTCGAACAGTTGCTCAACGCTGACGCTACCTGGTGTGGCATAGCGGCTCAAATCGTTGCGCAGCAGATCAACTATCATCAGATTTTCGGCCTGATTTTTTGGACACTGGCGCAGCTCGTTCAGCAGTGCTTGATCTTCCTCTGGAGTTGCACCTCTAGGTGCCGTGCCCTTGATGGGGCGGGTGTCCAGTTGCTGGCCTTGGATGCGAATAAAGCGCTCTGGGCTGACGCTAAACAGGGTGAAGTCGTCCGTCTTTAAGTAGCCGCTGTACGGTGCATCAAATGCCTGCAGCAATGGCAGAGGCGATTGCTCGGTGAGATCATCCGGGCACACAAATGGCAGGGTTAGGTTGGTCTGGTAACAGTCACCCGCGCGTAAATAGTGCTGAATGCACTCAAAGGCGTGGCGGTATTGCTCAATCTGCCAGCCAGCTTGCCAGTGGCGAGCTTTGGCCGCTTGCGTCTTAGGTGGCCGCTGCAGTAACTGCTGCAGCGCCGCTAGCCAGGGCGTGCTGTTTAAGTGATCTGGGTGATATATCCAGGCATCGTCGCTATCCAGTTGCAAATGCACTGAGCAAGGGTAATAGCCAAACCAAGCCAGTGGTGCTTGGCTGTCGGCATCGCCCTGTAGGCCATTGGCTGGGTTGGCTTGACCGGCGTCATAGCTGAAAGCGCCTGCCCAACCGCTAACGAAGCGATCTTCAGCAAGGCCGGAATGCTGATGGTTGCCCGTAACGTCAGCATTAAGCTGGCGTACCATGTCTAGCAAGGATTCGGCGTTATTCGCTTGCAAGCACCGCTGTGGTGCGAAGGCCAAAACGGCCATTCTGTCCTGATTGGACAACAAAGATTGTGACGATGGTACCGCTTTGCCCGATTGTCCGCTGTAAAACACAATTGGGTTATCCAAAAAATGGCAGTATTTCAGTATCTTACGCGCGCTGAAGGGGAGTTTGCTGTGTATCATTTTGTGCCAATCGGGCGTCCGGCTGAATCCAGTTAAGTGCCTGATTTTACAGCAAAAGCGCCAGCACGTCTGGCATGCCGACATGGCATTAAACGCCGATTTGTGTGAGCGGCGGTTAAAATATGTAACTCATTGCTAGACACGGCCTAGGCGAGGGTAATAGATTATCAGCAGTCAAAAACGAGCGCTGCTCGGTGCTGACAGAGCGAATAACAATAACAGCGATTTTCTACAGTTCACCGCGATCACTGCTAAGGCTCCACAGAGAGTTGAGACGGTGTCGCAGTGATAGGGCCGGGAAGGCCCGCACAACGCAAAAAAATAATCAGGAGTGTGCACACATGAAACTTCTCAAAAAAGCGTCTCTCGCCGCGGCTATTGCTGCTGCACCGTTCGCAGCGCAAGCATTGCAGCCACTGGATGATGCGACGTTATCAAACGCCACCGGTCAGGCAGGTGTAACGATTGAAATTGATATCGATACGACAGGAATCTCTGTTGGCGAAATTGAATACACGGATGAAGGTTCTGTCTTACTGCAAAACATTACTGTTCGTGATGTTACTAACCTAACGCAAAAAATTGATGTGGATACTAATGGTAACCTTGTCATTGGCATGTCCGGTGTAAGTGGCATGAAGCTAGGTATCGGTGACACCGCTGCGGACAATGGTAACTTTTCCGCATTAGCTCTGCGCAGTACTAGCGGTGCTACCTCTGAAGTTGTCAATAATATTGACATGACGTTGAACCTTGGTGATTCAGAGACGGTGATTTTCAATCTAGAGCAAGCCGGCAATAGCTTTACCTTTGCTAATGGTGATGTTGTTTCGACAGCAGATCTTCCAGCATCGGCTCAGGTAGGCTCTGTTGCTATTCTCTCTCGTAGTGCCATTCAAATCACAGATATGAATGTCGGTGCTTTCGGTTACACTCGAGCCCAAGCAGATACTCGCGCGGATAGTGCTGCCTATGGTGGTGACGGTGATGGTAACTTGGATGCAGCGGAGCAAGCCGTTGCAGATAATTTGGCTAATGGCTCTGCGGTTCAAATTGAAGGTTTGGAGTTCTATAGCTTAGACAGTAATGGCAACAAACAGGCGGCAACGATAGATCAAACTATTTGGGCGAAAGGCGGAAGCGTTGCTCAGGGAGGCGGTGTTTACATTCAGATGGGGCAGATAGCTGGTACCCTAGATATTGATGCTATTAAAATGGGCGGTGAGTCGATTGGTGGCGTTAAGGTGTCTGACATCAATCTGGCTGGCATGACTCAGCGCATCTACGGTCACAACTAAAACTGCTGATGCCGTTTTATAAAACGGGCTGCTGATGCAGCCCGTTTTTTTGCGTATTTGAAAAAGGTTTTTATTTGTATGAAAGTAGTATTGCTCTTGCTCATCACTCTATTAGTAGCATGTGGTAATGAGCATAAGACGAGCGGCCCAAAGGGAAATGAGAATGAAACAACCGAGAGTTCTAATGGCGCTGAGCGCTCAGAGAGTGTGGATGAAGAAAATGAAGGCGATGATGTAAATAAAACGGTGCCTGAAGATGGTTCTGGTTCTGGTTCTGGTTCTGGTTCTGGTTCTGAAAAGGAAGGCGTGATCATTCCAGGCAATTTGGTGGGCTTATGGAAGCCTGTAGGGCATAAGTTAGGTGTGACTTCACACTTGGTGTGTTCTAAAGAACAGGGTAACCAGGGTTTCTTAGAAATATCTGAGAGTGGTAGTGTCATCGTTCATGACTATATGGATGATGCGTGTACTCAAATATCTCAATGCTATTGGCAAAAAGAAGAGTATGTTATTGCGGATGTGCTGTCTGGCTCTGAGTTACTGTTGAAGCCAAAAGGCGGTATTCATTCGAAGCTTCGTCTCAACATAGAAGACTCGGAGCAGGGCCGGAAGTATTTTACGGCACAAAGTATCGCTACAGGTGAAGAGCTAAGTATCGAGTACGAGCGTGAAATGGCTCTGACAGGTGTAGATCTTAATCCTAGTTGCAGAGAAACGATTTTACCTGACAAAGACTCATTTGACTCGCTGCGCGGTATTCTGGAAGAAGTCAAAAATACTCCGCAAGGAAACTTAAATAGTTATCGTTGTCCAGGAGTGGATTGGGATGTCCTACCATTCTCTGGAGTGACGGGTTACTCCATTTATACTGCACGGCAAACGGATCGCCCTTTCTCTTTGAGCACAAGGAGTGCGTATGCTGTCGATATAATGGCTTATGATGCGGTACACGAGGCAACTTTTGAAATGTACTTGAACCGTCAAAAAACTCCGTATCAGTGGTGTATATACAGGGTTTTGAGGGGATACTGAGTCTCTTTTATGCATTAATGCTGGGCTCGTTGATTGGCGCAAATGGTGGAAAAAGCGTTTGGTGCCTTGTGTGATTTTATGTAACATGGGTATCAATCAACATAACAATAATAATGGGGTTGTCACCCGTGTTCGTCATTCTCCTCGGATCCATCATCGGCTTTGCCATGATCAACGAGCTGGCCATTGTTAATGACCGCCAGCCGGGTGATACCGTCATTCGCTACGATGTCAATCAGCCGTTTCAGTCCGATCAGGTGGTCAATGTCGAGCCGTTAGTAGCACAGAAGTTTCACAATGTGGTGCGCCAGCAGTTTGACTATTCTTGCGGCTCCGCCGCGCTGACGACTTTGTTGGATTATTATCTTGGCCGTAACTTTCGCGAACGCCAGGTGATGGAAGGCTTGCTGCGCTTTGGTGAAACCGAACGCATTATTCAGCGCCGTGGATTCTCTTTGTTGGATATGAAGCGTTTGGTGACGGCTTTGGGTCACCCATCCGGTGGTTTTCGTGCCGATGCGGATGACTTGCGCGAGTTGGATCACCCCGCCATTGCACCCATCGATCACGCCGGCTTTAAACACTTTGTTGTGATTCGTGCCGTACACGAAGATCGCGTTTACGTGGCTGACCCCGCCCAGGGCAACATCAGTTTTACCCTGCATCGGTTTTTAGAAGTGTGGGATAACAATATTTTATTTATCGTTTTTCCTAATGGTCATACACCGGCCAACGGCTTGGCGCTGCGCGAAGAAGACATGCGTTTTGTGTCCGAGTCGGTGATTGCTGAAAATGCTTACCGCGAGTTTCCGTTGTTGGCCATTCGTCATGAAGACAAAATGGCCAATCAAATCGCCTCGCTGTCCAACAATGCTAAGTCCAGCTATGAGCTGCAGTTGGATGACAACGGTAATGCGATTACGGATGAAGATGGCAATTATCTTTACCAGGTTACTCTGGAAGATGCAGAAGACGGTATCGACCCCTCTGAGTACAATGTGCGGGTAACTCAGGACCCGACGGAGCGAATTGAAAAAACGCTGCGCTTCAGAAGAAAATAATAATTACATGCAAGGACTACTCATGCTGACTCGCCACTCTTTATATGCGTTGCCTTTGCTGCTGGCTTTGTCGCCAGGAGTGTGGGCAGAGGATGATTTATCTCAGGCTCGCGAAGCGTTATCTAAGCAGGAAGACGACGCTGACACCGAAAAAGCATTGGAAGAAGTCTTTGAAGCCGCAGAGGAAAACTACTCCTTGCTGAAACAAGGCGGCGTTGGCCTAAATTATAATTTTGACTACAGCTATTACGGCGATCAGCGCATCAACTTAGTCGTCGAGCCCAACTTGGATGAAGACGGTGAGCCAACGGGCAGTTCTTCCATTCGCAACGCCGATGTTTCACCGGCCGCCACGCATACCTTTACCAACTCGTTTACCCTAGACTACGGCCTGTTTAACAATCTGACCGTCAGTGGCCGTTTGCCCTTGGTGGCCAAGTTCGATACAGAAGAAAGTTTAACCAGTTACGCCCTAGGGGATTTAAGTGGTACGTTGCGCTGGCAGCCATGGGAGTATGTACCGGGTACGCTCAGCAAAACCCTGTTTACCACCTTTAAAAGTAAAACCGGCGATAGCCCGTACGAAATTGATTTAGATAAAAACCTCTCCAGTGGATCGGGCTATTACAGTTGGAGCGGTGGCATCAGTGCCTCCAAAGTGATGGACCCTGTGGTACTGTTTGGCTCGGGCAGTTATGGCTATAACCTGCCGGTGACGGATCTGGATCAAGTGCGTGGCTCTTCCTTGCTGAAAGAAGTTCACCCTGGCAATTCGCTGTCGCTGTCGATGGGCTTTGCCTATTCACTCTCTTACGATGTGTCGTTGAGTGTGTCCTTTCAGGGCTCATATAACGATGAAACGCGTTTCCGCCTATACACCCCGGCTACGGGGCTCACCACAGATTCCGTCAGCGGGAGTCAGTTATCTGGCATCATGAACTTTGCCTTGGGGGTGCGGGTAGCGCCCACCACCATTGCCAACGTCAACGTCGGTTTCGGTATGACGGAGCTGTCGCCTGATATTATTTTGGGCCTGTCGTTGCCTATTGATATTGAAGGCGTTAAACCGTCTGCGGCTAATTGATGGGGTGATCAATGATTGAGATGACTCCCCGCAGACGCTTTTGGCGTCGTGCTTTGCCCGCAGCTGTGCTGATGGCTTCGATGCCCAACACGGTAAACAGCCAGCTGGCGCAAAACCTATTTTTAGATACCAAAGCCATGTCGTTAGGCAATGCAGTGACGGCAGACCCGACCGGTATTATGGATATTCACTTTAATCCGGCGGGTTTAACCAAGCTGGATGGCCGGCAGTGGCAGCTGCAGGCAATGAATATTTATTTGTCCGCCACGTCCACTTTCTCATTGCCTGAGGATTACGACGCTGATGAGGCGGGCTTGCTGGATATTTCAAAAGATCCAATATTGCAAGAAGGTGACAGCAAGGCGTCGGCAGCGGCCTACATTCCTGGTTATGGCATTATGCCCATGGACATGCTGCCGATTTTAACCTTGCCAACCGGTGGCGTGTCGATTCAACCGCCTGGCTCTAAGTTTACCTTTGCTAATGCGGTGTATGCGCCGATGGCGGCGGGCTTTGCTAAAGCGGATGATGACCCAGGACGCTATCAAGCCAAGCAAGTGGCGTTGCAGCGCTTTACTTATTTATCGCCGTCTTTTGGCTATAAAGTGAACGATGAGTTTTCTGTAGGCGCCAGTTTTTTATTCTCTCATCAAGCCGTGTCTGTGGTGCAGGATATTCGTGCCCCCAGCGTGTTGGTTGGGGTGGGTGAGTTATTGCAAGACTCGTTTGGCTGTTTCGACGAAGACGGTAACCCGACGGGCAACGACCCGCTGGCACCGCTGATTACCCTGTGTGGCGGTAATATCGGCCCTTACGATGATGTCGGTGAGCTGAGCTTAACCACGGAAGAGACGCTGTCGCCGTCGTTTAACTTAGGCCTGTTATGGGAGCCGACGGATTGGTTTGCCTTTGGTTTGGGTTATCAAAGCGAAGCGGTTACCCATTTAAAAGGTACCTACGAGCTGGAGTACACGCGCGAGTTTTCGGATTTTTTCCGCAGTTTTCGCTCGTCCATCGTGGGTGCCATTGGCGGTGCAATTTTCTCACTGCCCACCGGCCAGCGCCGTGAGTCGGGCAATGTCTCGGTAGAAATGACGTATCCCCAGCATTTGCAGTTAGGGACTAAGTTTCGCTTTTTAGACCGCTATCAAATTAACGTCGATGCCGGTTGGACGGATTTTGAAAAGTGGGACGCACTTAAATTTGAGTTCGACCGCCAAGTAAGCTTTTTAAGCACGGCCAAAACCCTGGCACCTGGGCTGGTGACCGACACGACCTTAAGCCAAACCCTCGGCTATCGCAGTGTTTGGAGTTGGGGTTTTGGTTTTCAGTACGATTTAAACTCTCGCATTCAATTGCGTGCCGGCTACGAGCCGCGGGAAACCTCGATTCCCGATAATGCCCGGAGCATTCAGGCGCCACTGGGTTTTGCCTCACTGTACAGTGTCGGCATGGGCTATCAGTGGGATATGGACACTGTGATTGACCTGTCACTCAGTTTCATGCAGTCTTCCGAGTCGATTAAAGCCGACCCACAAGACGCCGAGCAGGTCGGTGAATACCCGAATTCCAGTAACGCCATTAACCGGAACTGTCTGACATGTACCGTCACCAACCCATATCCAGGGCTGGACGTCGACACCCATCTAACCATTGGTGCCGCTGGTATCAGCTTTCGCACCAAATTTTAATACTGTGCTTAATGCTGGCCTGCGGGCCAGCTTGGGCTGACAGTGACTATTACACCTGGGTCGATGAGCAGGGGCGGGTACACAACAGCCCTAAGCCGGGCTCATTGTCGGCCGATGAAAAAGCGGCTAACAAAGTTGGAGAAAAGGGCGAGTCAAACAGCGCTGAGCCAGATGGCATAGCAGTCGATCCTGATGACTTCCCTGATGAGGCGGAAGTCGAGCGCCGCCAACAGCAATATCAGCAAGAAAATCCGCCATTTTATATTTGGGTGGATGAGCAGGGCGTGACCCATCGTCAAACCTACAGATCTGGCGAAGGCAAAGCGGATAGTGCTCCAGAAGAAGCCGTATTTGATCATATATTGATTCCGCCTTTTCGCTTAAAAAATGCGCCCCAAAGCTGTTGTGAGCGCTATTTATTCGCTTTTAAAGACAGCTTGCCTGTAGAGAAAATGGCGGCATTTTCTTCATTTGCGCGCGCTCAGCCGTTTTTGTGGCAGCAGCCAAACAAAAAGCCACGCCAATATCGCGGTTGGTATTTTGCTTTAGCTGGTCAAGCCCAAGCACCTCGACAGCTTCGTTTGGTGAGTCAAGGCGAAGGTTTGCGTCCAGCGTTATTATTACTTAATGACCAGTTACAACCCCTGTACTGGCTGCCCAAGTTAAATGGCGTGCAACAAGCCGCCAGCTGGGCGCGTGTGGCTCAGTTTGAATCCCTGCTTGAAATTCGTGATTCGCACGTGCGTTATGTCATCGCCCTGGTGCCAGAAGCGCAGGCTAAGCAGCCTTGGTCCCTAACAGCACAATGGTTTTATGGAACGACATCCGATTAATTTAAACACCGACAGTGCACATCAGCATGCGTTGTTGCTGCAATACCCTCAGTATGCCGGTGGTCCGCGTATGGTGATGGTGCATGGTTCTGGCGTTGCCGGTGAATACACCTGGACCTACGTCAGCGATTATTTAAATGGCTGGTCCGAGGTGCTGCTCATTGACTTGGCGGAAATGGGTCAGTCGTATTTTTTAACCGAGCAGCCTTGGCGTGCTAGCGCCTATGCGCAACAGCTGCAAGAGCTGCTGCAACGGCTGGATTGGACGTCTTTTGATATGGCGGGCTATTCCTTTGGTGGCATGGTCGCTTGGGCTTGGTTGCAGCAGCATGATTTGCACGGCCGATTATTTTTGCTCGAGCCGGCCATGCTTGGCGGTTGCGATGCAGATGTTTTGTTAAGCAAAGCGGCCGATTACCGCCAGCTGTCACACCAGTTAGCGACCAAGCCTCAAGAGCAAGCCTTGTATCGCCATTTCTTAGATATTGTCTCGCCCAAACGGCCAGATAATGCCCAAGCCGATCGCTTAACCATGCAGCGTTTGGCGGAAAACCCCGCCGGATTTGCCCGGGCTTTAGCGACGGTTGCGGCGGAGCTGGAGCAGCATGCCCCGATGTTTGTGGAGTGGCAGCCGCCGGTGGCCGGCATGAGTTTTGTGGGCAGTTTATCGCCTCAAACGATGCATGAGCGCCATCAGCAATTGGCGCGCGACAGTGTTGAGCCTTGGCAGTATGTGAATATTCCGGGTGCCGATCATCGCTTGGTGTATAGCCATTCACGGCAAATTGCTAGCGCAATGAACGGCTTGAGCTTCTAGGGGGCTTTTAGAGGGGGGGCTGGTCGCGCCCTAGGTCTTTAACCGCCGCTGCAGGCCGGTGTCGGCCAAGATGCGGGTAGCGATTTCTTCGATAGAGCGGGCGGTGGTGCTGATGTAAGGAATGCGCTCGCGCTGATACAGCAGCTCCACTTCTTCGACTTCGAGGTAGCACTGCTTGAGCGAGGCGTAACGGCTGTTAGCGCGGCGCTCGCTGCGAATCAGCGCTAAGCGGTCTGGGTCAATCGACAAGCCGTAGAGCTTATCGCGGTGCTCGCTGAGGGATTTCGGCAGTTTTAAATCCAGCATGTCTTCTTCTGTCAGCGGGTAGTTGGCGGCTTTAATGCCAAACTGCATCGCCATGTACAGGCTGGTGGGGGTTTTACCGCAGCGCGACACGCCCACCAAAATGATATCGGCCTCGGCGTATTGCCGTGTGCGTGCGCCGTCGTCATTATCCAGGGCAAAATTAATGGCATCAATGCGCGCTTGATAATCGTGGCTGTCGGTGGCTAGGTGTGATTTGCCCACGCTGTAAGATGACTCAGTGCCCAGCTCTTGCTCCAGAGGCGCCAAAAAGGTGGCGAAAATATCCACCTTAAAAGCGTTGGCGGAGTCGACGATGGCGCGAATGCTTTTGTTGACGATGGTGTCGAACAAAATCACCGGCTGGCCGCTGTCCTGGGCTGCTTGATTCATCTTTGCCACCGCCGCGTGCGCTTTTTCTTCGTCGTCAACGTAGGGCATGGTAATGCGCTCGAATTCTAAGCGCTCAAACTGGGCGAGCAGGCTATTCCCCAGAGTTTCTGCGGTAATGCCGGTGCCATCGGAAATGAAGAATGCGTATCGCTTCATGTAGAAATTTGCTCTGGGTACTTTTACTATTACGCGCTGCGAATCATAGCGATAAGCCATTGAAAAAGACAGGAGAAGGGCGTTGACCGATTACGTACTCTGGTTTGATCAGGTGTCCATGGGCGATGTAGAGCGGGTAGGTGGCAAGAATGCATCGCTCGGTGAAATGATCAGTAATCTGGCCAACGCAGGCGTTACTGTTCCCAATGGTTTTGCAACCACGGCAGACGCTTACCGTGAGTTTTTGTCCCATCAGGGCTTGGATGAGCGCATTAATGCCGAGTTGAAAGCGCTGGATGTTGACGACATTCGCATGTTGACAGAGACCGGTGCGCGCATCCGTAACTGGATTCTAGAAGCGCCGCTGCCGCCGGCATTGGAGGCCGGCGTTGAAGAAGCCTTCAGCAAGCTGCAAGGTGGCAATACCAAGATGGCGGTCGCAGTGCGCTCGTCGGCCACCGCTGAAGACTTGCCCGATGCGTCGTTTGCCGGCCAGCAAGAAACTCACCTCAACATTGTCGGCATCGACAACGTTAAGCACGCCATTCGCGATGTATTTGCCTCATTGTTTAACGACCGTGCCATTGCTTATCGTGAGCACCAGGGCTTTGACCATCACAAAGTGGCACTGTCGGCGGGCGTGCAGCGCATGGTGCGCAGTGAAACCGCCTCCAGTGGCGTGATGTTTACCCTGGATACGGAGTCGGGTTTTGACCAAGTCGTATTTATTACCAGCTCGTATGGTTTGGGTGAAACCGTGGTGCAAGGCGCCGTTAACCCAGACGAGTTTTACGTTCACAAAGAAAACCTGCAAAACAACCGCCCCGCAATTTTGCGCCGCAACCTCGGGGCCAAGGCCATCAAGATGGTCTACAACCAGGATGCTTCTGTCGGTAAGTCGGTAGAAACCCAGCGCGTTGATCGCGCCGAGCGCCAAGTGTTCTCCATCAATGACGCGGAAATCGAAGGGCTGGCACGTCAGGCGATGATCATTGAAAAGCATTATGGCCGGCCGATGGACATCGAATGGGCCAAAGACGGTGATGATGGCCGCTTATACATAGTGCAAGCGCGCCCGGAAACGGTAAAAAGCCGTGCCAGCAAAACCGTAATGGAGCGCTATTTGCTGCAAGAAACCGGCAAAGTGCTGGTCGAAGGGCGTAGCATTGGCCATCGCATTGGCAAAGGCCCAGTGCGGGTGATCGACTCCATCGACGAGATGGATCAAGTAAAACCTGGCGATGTTTTAGTCGCCGACATGACCGACCCAGATTGGGAGCCGGTGATGAAGCGTGCTTCAGCCATCGTCACCAATCGCGGTGGTCGCACCTGCCACGCGGCGATTATTGCACGCGAGCTGGGCATTCCGGCGGTGGTGGGCTGTGAAGACGCCACTAAGCTATTAAGCGATGGTCAGGAAGTCACCGTCTCCTGTGCCGAAGGCGATACCGGTTTGGTTTATGAAGGCGCATTGAACTTTGATATTCGCCGCAACAGCGTTGAATCCATGCCGGAGTTGCCGTTTAAAATCATGATGAATGTCGGCAACCCGGATCGCGCCTTTGATTTTCAGGGCTTGCCCAACGCGGGTGTTGGTTTGGCGCGGTTGGAATTTATTATTAACCGCATGATCGGCGTGCATCCGAAAGCACTGTTGAACTTTGATAGCTTGCCAGAGGAAATCAAACCCACCGTTGAACGCCGTATTTCTGGTTATTCAAGCCCGGTGGACTTTTACGTCGACAAACTGGTGGAGGGGATTTCTACCCTGGCAGCGGCGTTCTGGCCTAAGCGTGTCATTGTGCGTTTGTCGGACTTTAAATCGAATGAATACGCCAATTTAATTGGCGGCCGTTTGTACGAGCCGGAAGAAGAAAACCCGATGCTGGGCTTTCGCGGTGCGTCGCGCTACATCTCTAAAAACTTCCGTGACTGCTTTGAGCTGGAATGCCGTGCCATGCGTCGTGTTCGCAACGACATGGGCTTTACCAACGTTGAAATCATGGTGCCCTTTGTGCGCACGCCGGGTGAAGCCGAGCAGGTGGTGGAGCTGTTGGCAGACAATGGCTTGAAGCGCGGCGAAAACGATTTGCGCTTAATTATGATGTGCGAGTTGCCAGCCAATGCGGTGCTGGCAGAGCAGTTCTTGGAGCACTTTGATGGCTTCTCTGTCGGCTCTAACGATTTAACCCAGTTAACCTTAGGGCTGGATCGTGACTCCGGCATCATCGCTCACCTGTTTGATGAGCGTAACCCCGCCATTTTGGCGCTGCTGGAAAACGCCATTAACGCCTGTAAAAAAGCCGGTAAATACATTGGCATTTGCGGTCAAGGGCCGTCGGACCACCCGGATTTCGCTCGCTGGTTGATGGAGCACGGCATCGACAGTGTGTCGCTCAACCCGGATTCGGTGATGGATACCTGGTTCTTCCTTGCTGACAAGGACAACTAACCGCTCTATGAAAAGCAGCAGTGCGCTGTTTCCGGTCAGCTTAATGCGGGCCGAACAGCAAGGGCCTTTGGCCGAAGATGTTTACCTGGTAAAGCACAATCGCGATCCGGATCGCAGCGTGCAGCTGGCTTTAACTCACCTGGGCTATGCCGATGGTCGCCATCAAGGCGGCCAGCCGGTGGTGTTGGTCCATGGCAGCTTTACTAATCGGCGTTTCTGGTGGTCGCAGCGTGGCATCGGTTTGGCGCGTCACTTGATTGAGCAGGGCTTAGACGTATGGCTGCTCGATCAGCGTGGCCACGGTTTAAGCCCGCGCAACCTGGATTATCGTAACAACACCTTACAACGCTACGTTGAGTTCGACATCGGTGCCATTAACGATTTTCTGCTTGAGCGCAGTGGTCAGCCACCCATTTGGGTGGGGCACTCTCTGGGCGGCGTTATACTGGCGTCGGCCATCGCCAGCGGCGTACTGACACGAGAGAATGTGCACAGCTGTGTGCTGTTGGGCACCCAAGTCATGCGCCGGCCGCGCTATTTATGGCTGCCGCTGTTGGGCTTTGGTTTGCGGCGCTGGATTAAGCGGCGCGGTGAAGTCAGTGGCCGGCGCCTGAAAATTGGCCCTGAGTCTGAGCCGGCGGGCTTGGTTAATGAATATTTGCGCCGTCACGACTGGTTTGGAGAGTGGCGATTTCGCCGTCCAAAACGCAAATTGATGCCTGGCTGGCAAGCCGGTGAGGTGCCCTTGTTGTCATTGGCCGCCGCGGCCGACCGCTCCGACCCTGAGCCTTATTGTCAGCGTTTTGCCTCGCTGTACGGCGGGCCTTTGCAATACGTGCGCCTGGGCAAGGCAGAGGGCTTTCAGCGTGACTATGGCCATGTTGATATGGTCGTCAGTCAGCAGGCCGCCGAGGAAGTCTGGCCCATGATCAGTAACTGGTGTTTAGGTCGCGAACTGTCTGTCGGTCAGTCTCAGGATGACGGGGCGTGAAGCGCACGGCACTGTTGGTAGGGGCGACGGGCCTGACGGGCCAGGCGCTGCTGTCCTGTTTATTGCATGACGAGCGCTATCAACAGGTGCTGGCGCCCGTACGTACTCAGCCGGGTTGGCAGCATGCCAAGTTGCACTGGCTGGCAATCGATTCGCCCATAGAAACACCTGTGACGGACTTCTTTTGCACCCTGGGCACCACGCGCAAACAGTCGGGCCGTGCGGGTTTGGCGGCGGTGGATCGTGATCTGGTGGTGCAGTTTGCGCAGCAAGCCAAAGCACTGGGCGCTCAGCGCGCTTGCGTACTGAGCGCCATCGGTGCCAATGCGCAATCCTCCTTTCTCTACAACCGCCTCAAAGGACAAATGCAGCAGCAGGTGGCCGCCTTGGGCTTTGAGCGGTTAGTGTTTATGCAGCCGTCGGTGCTGTTGGGGCAGCGCTCGCAGCATCGGGGGCTGGAGCATTTAGCTGGCAAGTTGCTGGCGGACCAAGGGTGGGGGCGTTATCAGGCAATGCCAGCGACGCAGGTTGCCAGCGCCATGTGGCGATCGTTGGCCGGTGCTGCGCCGGGTGAGTTCTATTTCGAAGTGCAAGACATTCAACAACTCAATAAGGAAGGACTATGAGCGATTACGTAACCCCAGATTTATGCGATGAATATCCGCAACTGGTGCAAGTGGTTGAGCCCATGTTCAACAACTACGGTGGCCGCGAATCTTTTGGCGGTGAAATCGTCACCGTGAAGTGCTTCGAGGACAACTCCAAAGTTAAAGAACTGGTCGACACCGATGGCACGGGCAAAGTGATGGTGGTCGATGGCGGTGGCTCTCTGCGTCATGCTTTGTTGGGCGACATGCTGGCTGAAAAAGCCGCCAGCAATGGCTGGGAAGGCATCATTATTTACGGCTGCATCCGCGACGTTGACGTGATTATGGAAACCGATCTGGGCGTGCAAGCGTTGGCGACCAACCCACTAAAGACTGACAAGCGCGGCTTGGGCGATGTTAACGTCGAAGTGAAGTTTGGCGGTGTGAGCTTTGTTCCTGGGCAGTTTGTTTATACCGACAATAACGGTGTGATTGTCTCGCCTGAAGCGCTGTCGATGCCAGCGTAAAGCGCATAACCAAAGGAATGGTCGACAAAGCCGGCGCAATGCCGGCTTTTTTGTGCGTTGAAATTCCGTCTAACGCTTTGGTTGTATACAATCTTGTGGGGTTTTACTTGAAATCTGTTGTTTCAAGCGTATTCTTGGCCAACAAGTTAAGCAATTGTAGACAAAATGCATGGCTGACAATGCAACCCTGGCAGAGAAAGTATTCACAGAACTGACCACCGCCATTGTGCGGGGTGAGCTCAAGCCGGGTGATCGTTTGTCGGAGCAGCAGCTGGTGGAGCGCTACGGTGGCAGTCGTGCGCCGATGCGCGAGGCCATTCAAAAGCTGGAGGCGCGCCATCTGGTGGTGCGCATCCCCCATGCTGGTGCTCGGGTGGTGTCGCTTAGCCTGGCAGAGCTGCGTGACATCTATGAAATTCGAGTCGAGCTAGAAAGCATGGCCTGTCGCTTAGCGGCACAGCGCATGCCCGATGACGAAATTGCCGAGCTGCAGGCGTTGCTTAAACAGCACGAGCAGAACATTCAAGAAGAGCAGGGTCTGGCCTATTACCAGAAAGCCGGCGACTTGGATTTTCACTATCGCATTGTGAAAGGCAGTTGCAACGCGCGCTTGCATCAAATGCTGTGTGGCGAGCTGTACCACCTAGTGCGCATGTACCGCTATCAAACCTCCACCAGCAACAAACGTCCACAGCAAGCGCTAATCGAACACCTGCGCATCGTTGAGGCCATCAGCGCACGCGATGCCGAACTCGCCGAATTATTAATGCGTCGTCATATTCAGACGTCGTTGATCAATCTTGAACACCGTCTAGAACAGGAGGGTCAAGCATGACTCCAGGTCAAAAATTCAGACAAGCGCTGGCTGATAACCAGCCGCTGCAAATCGTCGGCACCATCAATGCTTACGCCGCCATGATGGCTGAGCGCATTGGCCATCAGGCGATTTATTTGTCCGGTGGTGGGGTGGCCAATGCCTCCTATGGTTTGCCGGATTTGGGCATGACCTCGCTCAACGATGTATTAGAAGACGTGCGCCGCATTACCTCGGCTTCTAGCTTGCCCTTGCTGGTGGATATCGATACTGGTTGGGGCGGCGCTTTTAACATTGCCCGTACCATTTCAGAGATGGAAAAGGCCGGTGCAGCGGCGGTGCACTTAGAAGACCAAGTGGCGCAAAAGCGCTGCGGCCATCGCCCTAATAAAGAAATCGTTTCCAAAGCCGAAATGGTCGACCGCATTAAAGCGGCGGTGGATGCGCGCACCGATGACAGCTTTTTTATCATGGCGCGCACCGATGCCTTTGCTCAGGAAGGTTTAGAGGCCGCCATTGAGCGCGCTCAGGCGTGTGTTGAAGCCGGTGCCGACGGCATTTTTGCCGAAGCGGTAAAAACCGAAGAGCACTACCGTGCCTTTGCCGAGGCTTTAGAAGTGCCGATTCTTGCCAACATCACCGAGTTCGGCCAAACCGAATTATGGAATCGCGAGCAATTAGGCGAGTGGGGCGCTGCCATGGTGCTGTATCCGCTCAGCGCTTTCCGTGCCATGAACAAAGCGGCAGAAACGGTTTACCAAAGCATTCTGGAAGAGGGCGACCAGCGCAAAGTGGTCGATATGATGCAGACTCGCATGGAACTGTACGATTACCTCAACTACCACGATTTTGAAAGCAAACTGGATGCCCTGTTCGCAGACGGCAAAAACAAATAAGGGAGAATCACTTATGGCTAAACAACTCAGTGGTGCCGGCCTGCGCGGCCAGGTAGCAGGCAAAACTGCACTGTCGACGGTGGGTGTATCTGGCTCTGGCCTGACCTATCGCGGCTATGACGTTAAAGAGCTGGCTGATAAGTGCCAGTTTGAAGAAGTCGCTTATTTGATTTTAAAAGGCGAACTGCCCACTCAAGCGCAGCTCGACGACTACAAAGCCAAGTTGAAATCGCTGCGTACACTGCCACAGCCGTTAAAAGAAGTACTGGAGCGTATTCCGGCATCGGCGCACCCAATGGATGTGATGCGTACCGGCTGCTCTATGTTGGGTAACTTGGAAACGGAAGAAAGCTTTGAGCAACAGCAAGATGCCACCGATCGCATGCTGGCGCTGTTCCCAGGCATGATTAACTACTGGTACAACTTCAGCCATAAGGATAAGCGCATTGAGGTAGACACCGACGCTGACTCCATCGCTGAGCAATTTCTGTGGACCTTGCACGGTGAAAAGCCATCTGAGCTGCACACTCAGGTAATGCACGCATCGCTGATCTTGTACGCCGAGCACGAATTTAATGCCTCGACTTTTACCGCTCGTGTGTGTGCTTCCACCTTAAGTGATATGCACTCTTGTGTGACCGGCGCTATTGGCTCGTTGCGTGGGCCACTGCATGGCGGCGCCAATGAAGCGGCGATGGAGCTGATTGAAGGCATGGAAAATCCAGACGATGCTGAGCAAAAACTGCTGGGCATGCTGGCGCGCAAAGAAAAAATCATGGGCTTTGGTCACGCGGTGTACAGCGAATCTGACCCGCGCAACGCCATTATTAAACTCTGGTCTGAAAAACTGGCTCAGGAAAATGGCAACACCTCGCTGTACGACATTTCCGAGCGCTGTGAAGCAGTCATGTGGCGCGAGAAAAAACTGTTCTGCAACGCCGATTTTTTCCACGCCTCGGCCTACAACTACATGGGCATTCCGACCAAGTTATTTACCCCGATTTTTGTCTGCAGCCGTCTGACCGGCTGGGCTGGCCATGTGATGGAGCAGCGTGCTGATAACCGCATTATTCGCCCGAGTGCGGAATACACCGGCGAAGCGCTGCGTCCAGTGACCGCCATAGCCGACCGATAATTCTAAAAGCACCGGCTAGGGCCGGTGCTGCTTGATGAGCCAAATTATGAATACTGAATACCGCACATCGCTGCCCGGCAGCGATATCGATTTTTTTGATACCCGGGCGGCCGTGGAGGCCATTCAGCCGGGTGCCTACGACGGTTTGCCATACACCTCGCGTATTTTGGCCGAACAATTGGTGCGCCGCTGCGCGCCTGAGGCGTTGACTGATTCATTGCGCCAGTTGATTGAGCGCAAGCGTGACCTGGATTTTCCTTGGTATCCGGCGCGGGTCGTGTGCCACGATATTTTGGGGCAAACGGCGCTGGTCGACTTAGCCGGTTTGCGCGACGCCATTGCTGACAAGGGCGGTGACCCAGCCAAAGTTAATCCTGTGGTGCCAACCCAGCTGATTGTGGACCATTCTCTGGCGGTGGAATGCGGCGGCTTTGACCCAGATGCCTTCGATAAAAACCGCGCCATTGAAGAGCGCCGCAACCAAGACCGTTTCCATTTTATCGACTGGACCAAGACCGCGTTTGATAACGTCGATGTGATCCCCGCCGGTAACGGCATCATGCACCAGATTAATCTGGAAAAAATGTCCCCCGTGGTGCAAGTGCGCGACGGTGTTGCTTTCCCGGATACCTGTGTCGGCACCGATTCCCACACCCCCCACGTCGATGCGTTGGGCGTGATTTCCGTCGGTGTCGGTGGTCTGGAAGCGGAAACCGTGATGCTGGGCCATCCGTCTATGATGCGCTTGCCCGATATTGTCGGCGTTGAGCTCACCGGTAAGCGCCAGCCTGGCATTACCGCCACCGATATCGTATTGGCATTAACCGAGTTTTTGCGCAAAGAGCGAGTGGTAGGCGCCTATTTGGAATTCTTTGGTGACGGTGCGCGCAGCTTAACCATCGGCGATCGTGCCACCATTTCCAATATGACGCCGGAATACGGCGCCACAGCGGCCATGTTCTACATCGATGAGCAAACCATCGATTACTTGAACCTAACAGGCCGTGAGCCAGAGCAAGTGGCGCTTGTGGAACAGTACGCCAAGCACACGGGCTTGTGGGCGGATTCCTTGGTTGGCGCGCAATACGAGCGGGTATTGAGCTTTGACTTGTCCAGTGTCGGCCGTAATATCGCCGGCCCATCGAATCCTCATGCACGTGTTGCCACCAAAGATCTGGCTGCCAAAGGCATTGCTGGCAATTTAGAGCAAGCACGCCAGCAAGAAGCCCAAGGCTTGATGCCGGATGGCGCGGTGATTATTGCCGCCATTACCTCTTGTACCAACACCTCCAACCCGCGCAATGTCGTGGCGGCAGGCTTGCTGGCGAAAAAAGCCAATGAGCTGGGGCTGGTACGTAAACCCTGGGTGAAATCCTCCTTTGCACCGGGTTCCAAAGTGGCGCGCACTTACCTGGAAGAAGCAGGCTTATTACCCGAGCTGGAAAAACTTGGCTTTGGCATTGTGGCTTTTGCGTGCACCACGTGTAACGGCATGTCAGGCGCATTAGACCCGGAGATTCAGCAGGAAATCATCGACCGTGACCTGTACTCCACTGCGGTGTTGTCGGGCAATCGCAACTTTGATGGTCGCATTCATCCGTACGCCAAACAGGCATTTCTGGCCTCGCCACCGTTGGTTTTGGCTTACGCTCTTGCTGGTACCGTGCGCTTTGATATTGAGCAAGACGTATTGGCAGTGGTGGATGGTCAAGAGATTCGCTTGGCCGATATTTGGCCATCGGATGAAGAAATCGACGCCATCGTTGGCGAGCACGTTAAGCCGCAGCAGTTTCGCGATGTGTATATCCCGATGTTTGACCTCGGTGATATCGAAAAATCTCCGAGCCCGCTTTACGACTGGCGTGAGATGAGTACTTATATTCGTCGCCCGCCGTACTGGGAGGGTGCCTTAGCCGCTGAGCGCACGCTTAAAGGCATGCGACCACTGGCCTTACTGCCGGATAACATCACCACTGATCATTTGTCGCCGTCGAATGCCATTTTGGCCGACAGTGCCGCCGGTGAATATTTGGCCAAGATGGGACTGCCGGAGGAGGACTTTAACTCCTACGCCACCCATCGCGGAGACCATTTAACGGCTCAGCGTGCCACGCTTGCCAACCCCAAGTTGATGAATGAAATGGTGCGCGACGAACAAGGCAACGTAGTGCAGGGCTCGCTGGCGCGCATTGAGCCAGAAGGCAAGGTGGTGCGTATGTGGGAGGCCATCGAAACTTATATGCAGCGTAAGCAGCCGTTGATCATTGTTGCCGGCGCCGATTATGGCCAGGGCTCGTCACGTGATTGGGCGGCCAAGGGCGTGCGCTTGGCGGGCGTTGAAGTGATCGTGGCGGAAGGCTTTGAGCGCATCCATCGCACCAACCTGATTGGTATGGGCGTGTTGCCACTGCAGTTTAAGCCGGGTACCACGCGCATCACGTTGGGCTTGGATGGCACGGAAACCTTTGATGTTGTGGGTGAGCATCAGCCCGGCGGCGAGCTGACCTTGGTGGTTCACTATGCTGATGGTCGTGAGCAGCAAGTGCCAGTGATCTGTCGCCTGGATACCGGTGAAGAGGTCACCACCTACCAAGCCGGTGGTGTATTGCAGCGCTTTGCCAAGGAGTTCCTGCAGCAGTGAGTGCCTAGCAGGGCAGCTAAGGCTGCCCTGTTTTTCTCTGGGTGAGCCCGCTTACCCTATTTTTTGGTTCTGGGTGGCAGCGCCGCCCAGCGTTTGCTTAACACGAGATGGCATTATGTCCTTTCCTTCTGATAGCCCCCAGATACGTATTCCCGCCACCTACATGCGTGGTGGTACCAGTAAAGGGGTTTTCTTTAATATCAAAGACTTACCGGTTGAAGCTCAGGCGCCAGGTGAGTATCGAGATAAGTTGCTGCTGCGTGTGATTGGCAGTCCAGATCCTTATGGCAAACATACTGATGGTATGGGTGGTGCGACGTCCAGTACCAGCAAAACCGTATTGCTGGATGAAAGTACCCAGCCAGACCACGACGTCGATTATTTGTTTGGCCAAGTGGCCATCGACAAGCCCTTTGTGGATTGGTCGGGCAATTGCGGCAACTTAACCGGTGCCGTCGGCGCTTTTGCTATCAGCCAAGGCCTAGTGGACGCCGAGCGCGTACCTGAAAACGGGATTTGCACAGTACGTATCTGGCAGAAGAATATCGAAAAAACCATTGTTGCCCACGTGCCGATAAAAGACGGTCAGGTGCAGGAATGTGGTGATTTTGAGCTTGATGGCGTGACCTTTCCGGCGGCTGAGGTGGTGATTGAATTTCTCGACCCGGCCGATGGCGAGGGTGCTATGTTTCCGACCGGCAACCTGATCGATCAGCTCGAGGTGCCGGGTGTGGGTACTTTTGATGTGACTTTGATTAACGCCGGCATTCCTACTGCTTTTGTGCGGGCCAGTGATATTGGCTACAGCGGCTCTGAGCTGCAGGATGACATCAATAACGATGAAGCGGCACTGCAACGCTTTGAAAGCATTCGAGCTTATGCTGCCGTTAAAATGGGTTTAATTAGCGATATCAGCGAGGCGGCGGCGCGCCAGCATACGCCGAAAATCGCCTTTGTGGCGCCGCCTGAGGCCTATGTTGCTTCCAGTGGTAAGCAGATTGGCGCGGCCGATATCGATTTGCGGGTGCGGGCGCTGTCGATGGGCAAGTTGCACCACGCCATGATGGGCACGGCGTCTGTGGCCATTGCCACAGCCGCAGCGGTGCCAGGTACTTTGGTGAATGAAGCGGCTGGTGGCGGTGAGCGTCGGGAGGTGCATTTTGGTCACCCGTCCGGCACGTTAAAAGTCGGTGCAGAAGCGGTTGAAACAAACGGCCAGTGGAGTGCCAGTAAAGCCATTATGAGTCGCAGTGCGCGGGTGTTGATGGAAGGCTGGGTGAGGGTGTCACCGGCACAGATTTAAGGGCGTTAGCTCTTTCACTCTCATAAAACGAAGACATAAAAAAACCGGCGCTTGGCGCCGGTTTTTTTATGCGATACCGAGGGCCTTAGCGGCTATGCTCGGTGTCTTTTTTATCAGCCTCAGCTTGCGCATCTGAGTCCGCTTTGGCGGCGGGCTCATTGTCTGGCTGGACGGATTCCCCAGTTTTTACCTCAGGCTGTTCAGCTTTCGGCTGTGCTGGCTCAGCTGTTGCCGGCTCATTATTTTGAGCTGGACTGTCGGCCGCCGGGTCTGCAGCCGCTGGGTTCGCAGCAGCAGGGCTAGCATCTTCACCTTGGGCCTGTGCGGCTGGCTGAGGTGCTGGCGCTTCTGCATCTGACGGCTCAGCGCTTAACTGATTGCGCGGGTCGTTAGGGGCGCGTCCAGCTGCACGGCGGCGCGCACGGCGAGGGCGCTTAGGAGCGTCGTCATCACTGCCGACCTCAGCTTGCTCAGCGCTGCTTTCTGGCGTCGATTCTGCAGTCGCAGGCGTAGGCTGTTCTGCAGTGGCCTCAGCAGGCTTTGCCGGTGTTTCTGCCTTAACTTGCTGCTCCGTTGCTGGTGCTGCTGTCTCTGCCTTTTCTTGCTCGGTCGGCTTAGCGCTGGCATCAGCCTTGCGGCGGTTGCTACGACGACTGTTGCGTGGGCGAGGTGCCTTGTCAGCTTCATCGCTGCCACCATCCTGAGCTTCAGCTTTTTCAGCTTTTTCAGCTTTTTCAGCTTTTTCAGCTTTTTCAGCTTTTTCAGCTGCCGGAGCAATGTCGCTGGTCGCAGGAGCATCGGCTGTGGCGGCGTCGCTGTCGGACTCCGTAGTCGCTTCAGGTGTTTCTGCCGCTACGGCATCGTTCGAGCTGCTGTCATCCGCCTTGCGACGTCCACGACGGCTGCGACGGCGAGGCTTATCGCTGTCTTGCTCGTCATCGTTGTCGGCTGGCTTGTTGTCAGCTGGTTGAGCAGCGTCGTTGTTGCTGGTGCTAGCATCCGCAGTATCGACAGTCGCTGGCTTCTCCGGGGTGTCGGCAGGCGCCGTTGCTTCGACAGCCTGAGTGGTTTGCTCTTTGGATGGCTGCTCTGTTTGAGTGCTGCTGTCCTCGTTGCTAGTCACATCGCTGTTGGCCGCGTTGTCAGTTTCCTGCTCGCGTGGCTTATCGGTGCGGTTGCGACGACGCGAGCGACGTGGGCGGCGCTCTTTTGCTTCAGCCGTGTTGCTGTCATCGCTATTGCCGGAGCGTTTTTCCTGTTGTGCCTTTTGCGCCTCATTGGCTTGCTCGGCGTCCAAGGTTTCTTTGTTGCCTTGTTGGCCGATCAATACCGTATCTGGCTCATCGCTGAAGTCAGGCTTGTTCTGACGTTTGCGTGGGCTGGCACCTTGGCTGCGGTCGCGGCGCGGCGCTTTGTTGTCGACACTGTTGTTCTTGTCGCCGCCTTTGTCGTTGCTCTTGTTCGCTGCCGGGGCGTTATCGCGCTTGTTGTCGCGCTGATTGCTGCGACGGTTTTTGTCGTCCTGCGGCTTATTGCGCTCTTTTTCCGGGCCCTTGTTGTCTGGCTGCTTCGCCTGACGATTTGGTTGTTCCTGGTTTTTATCGCGCTCAGTACGGTTGTCGTCGCGCGAGTTGTTGCGCTCTGAGCGGTTGTTGCCGCGCTCGTTGCGTGACTGGCTGCGACGCTCTTTGTTGCCATCGTTACGGCTGTCGTTGCGGCCACTGTTCTGGGAGTTGTTACGACGCTGGCCGCTGCCGTTGCTCTTGCGCTCATTGCCTTTATTTTGCGGGCTTGGCGCTGCTGGCTTGCGCTGGCTTTCTTCTTCGCCGCCATCAAATAGGGTGGTCAGTGCTGCACCCAAGCGCTTGAAAAAGCTGGGTTTGTCACTGGCGTCGGCTGTCGGTGCAGCAGGTGTTGTAGGGGCTGCTGCAGGCGCGACGGCCTTAACTGCGGCGCGCTGTGGCTTGGTGGCGTTTTCTGTGTTCAGGTCGATGCCGTACTCAGGCTCGCCACCTTGCAGTTTTTGCTCGTAGCTGACTTCTTCGATCAGGGTGTCGTCAGGGCGTAAGCGCTGCACTTCAAAGTGAGGCGTGTCCATGTGCGGATTGGGTAAAATCATAACCCGCGTGTTGTGACGTTCTTCGATCGCAGCAATCAAAGCGCGCTTTTCATTCAGTAAGAAGCTTGCGACAGGGTTGGGTACCTCTGCGCGCACTTGGCCAGTATTTTCCTTGGCAGCTTCTTCTTCAATCAGGCGCAAAATAGACAGCCCAACGGACTGAATGCCGCGGATGACACCGGTGCCGTTACAACGCGGGCACACGTGGCCGCTGGTTTCTTCCAGTGATGGGCGCAGGCGCTGACGTGACATTTCGATCAAGCCGAAGCGTGAAATGCGACCAACTTGCACACGGGCGCGGTCTAGCTCCAGTGCGCGCTTGAGACGGGTTTCGACTTCGCGCTGGTTTTTGTTCGACATCATGTCAATGAAGTCGATGACGACTAGACCGCCCATATCGCGCAGGCGCAGTTGGCGTGCAACTTCGTCGGCGGCTTCCAGGTTGGTGTTGAGCGCGGTTTCTTCGATGTCAGCACCTTTGGTGGCGCGTGCTGAGTTGATGTCGATCGATACCAGTGCTTCGGTGGGATCAATCACGATAGAGCCGCCGGATGGCAGCTTAACTTCGCGCTGGAAGGCGCTCTCGATTTGCGCTTCGATCTGGTAGCGATTGAACAGAGGTACGCTGTCTTCGTAGCGCTTGAACTTGTTCTGGAACTGCGGCATTACGCGGCGGACAAAATCCAGCGCTTCTTGATGTGCTTCGTCGGTGTCGATTAGCACTTCGCCGACGTCCTGGCGCAAGTAGTCACGGATGGCGCGCAGAATGACGTTGCTCTCTTGCAGCAGCAGGGTCGGAGCTTTGTTTTCGTCGGCTGCGGTCTTGATAGCATCCCAAAGCTGAACCAGATAGTCGAGGTCGCGTTGCAGTTCCTCTGAGCTGCGGCCGATGCCGGCGGTGCGCACAATCACGCCCATGCGGTCTGGCACGGAAACGTCTTTCATGGCTTCGCGCAATTCGGTGCGCTCATCGCCTTCAATGCGACGGGAAATACCGCCAGCGCGGGCGTTGTTAGGCATTAACACCAGGTAGCGGCCTGCCAGGCTCACTTGTGTGGTGAGAGCGGCGCCCTTGTTGCCGCGCTCTTCTTTGTCGACCTGAACAATGACTTCTTGGCCTTCTTTCAACACATCTTTGATGTTGATGCGGCCAGGGCCTGGGTCTTTGACAAAGTACTCGCGGGCGATTTCTTTGAGGGGCAAAAAGCCATGACGCTCAGCACCGAAGTCGACAAACGCCGCTTCCAGGCTGGGTTCAATACGGGTGATCTTGCCTTTATAGATGTTGGATTTTTTCTGCTCTCGGGCACCGGTTTCGATGTCGAGATCGTACAGTTTTTGCCCATCCACTAGGGCTACGCGCAACTCTTCAGACTGAGTTGCATTGATTAGCATTCTTTTCATGCCGTCTTTATTGCTCAATGTGAGCAACGCGGCGTCTGGCAATGCCGCTTTGCGGCCATTACCAAAATGTTTATGGGTGCTTTGCTGGCCGGCGCCAATCGGGCTGCCGAGCTTGTTGCAGTGGTGCCTCGCCAACGTTTGTGGGGCACCGACACTGTCCATAATTTGATAATGCGAGATGCCAGCACGCTTTGTTGCTTGGTTTATCTCACTCAGCGTTGCGAGCAACGCCGGAACGGGTTTGTTCGTGCGGAAGAGTGTTTTCTTGACTTCATCTTCCTTATACTGTGCCGCTTTTCGGCGCGGCCTGAGCGCATCTGATCAATCGGATGTACGGGCGCGTCAGACCGTCGCCGGACTATAGCAATAATGCTGGGCGGCGGCAAACGCCGTACTTAAGAGCTTTTACCGGACATTCAATGGTGCCAACAGAGCTAGATAGCAGCCAGGTTTCCTGGTTGACCGTGACCGACGCTAACGCCGGTCAGCGCCTCGATAACTTCCTTTTGTCGACTTTAAAAGGCGTACCCAAGACGCTGATTTATCGCATCATTCGCAAAGGTGAAGTGCGCATCAATAAGAAGCGCGCCAAGGCGGATACCCGCTTGCAGGAAGGAGATCTGTTGCGCATTCCCCCACTACGCTTGCCGCAAAAGGGTGAGACGCCGCCAGTGTCATCGGTACTGCGCGATAAGCTGGACGCCGCCATCGTCTATGAAGACGATGCTTTGCTAGTAGTGAATAAGCCCTCAGGGTTGGCGGTGCACGGTGGCAGTGGCGTGAATTTGGGCATGATCGAAGCGCTGCGCAAGATGCGCCCGCAGCACGCCTTTTTAGAGTTGGTGCATCGGCTGGATCGCGATACCTCTGGCTTGGTATTGGTGGCCAAAAAGCGCAAAGCACTGACCGCTTTGCAGCGCATGCTGGCTGATAAGCAGGGCATCGGCAAATACTATTTGGCATTGGTGCACGGCCAGTGGCCGCAGCAAGTGAGTCATGTCGATCTGCCACTGCTGCGCACAGAGCGTCAATCCGGTGAGCGTGTGGTGCGAGTTGATGATGAGGGTAAAACGGCGTTAACGCGTTACCGCTTGCTGGCCGCCGGCAGCCATTACAGCTTGGTGCAGGCGGAGCCGGTGACTGGGCGCACCCACCAGATTCGAGTGCACTGCTTGTCTCAGGGTTGTACCATCGCCGGCGATGTGAAGTACCACACAGCGCCTGAGCAGCAAGTCGATGCTAAATACGCTGTGACGCGCTTGTGTTTGCACGCCTGGCGTTTGTCGTTTCGCCACCCAGTGAGCGGTGAGTGGCTGGATCTGCAGGCGTTGCCGGATGCCCGGCTGGCCAGTTGGTTGGATTCGCTGGCTGGGCGGCAATGGCGCGACTACTTAAAGGAATCTGTGTGAAATACGACTTAATCGTTTTTGATTGGGATGGCACTCTGGTGGACTCCACCGGGCGCATTGTAGATAGTATGCAGCGCGCGGCATCGGATGTCGGCTTGGCCAGCATCTCTGACTTTGCTGTGCAAAACATTATCGGCCTGGGGTTGCCAGAAGCATTGGAAACCTTGTGGCCCGGCATTGATGGTGAGCAACGCCAACGCATGACGGAGGTTTACGCTCGCTACTTTGTTGCAGACAGCGAGGTGTCGATGGCTTTTTTTGCAGGCGCCGATTCGTTGTTGCACAACTTAAAAGTCAGCGGGCGGCAGTTGGCGGTGGCTACGGGCAAGAGTCGGCGCGGTTTGGATCGCATGCTGGACGAGCATGATGTTCGTCATTGGTTTGCCGCCACGCGCTGCGCCGATGAAACCGAATCTAAACCGGCGCCGCGCATGTTGAACGAATTGCTGCAGCAATTGTCTGTGCCAGCCGAACGTGCCCTGATGGTGGGTGATACCACCTACGATTTGGATATGGCGAGTGCGGCGGGTGTCGCGGCGGTGGCCATGACCCATGGAGCGCACGATGAAGAGGTGCTGCGGCGCCACCGCCCGGTGGCGGTATGTCATAGCCTGAATGAACTAAACAACTGGATAGAAAATAATGGATGATATGAATAGAAGTAGCTCATCCCGCCCGTCAGACGACAGCAAAGAATGGCGCTTGATAGAAAAAGTGCTCATGGACATGCAAGGCGAGCAGCGCCGCGCGCGTCGCTGGGGCATCTTTTTTAAGTCGCTGACGTTTTTGTATTTGATCGCCATTTTATGGTTGGTGCGCATGCCGGTCGACGACGTCGCCAAGGATATGGGCGAAGGTCCTTACGCTGCTGTGATTGAGGTGAATGGCCCAATCGCCGCTGACCAAGACGCCAGTGCCGACCTGATTGTTGGCTCGCTGCGCAAAGCCTTTGAAGACGAAGCGGCAAATGGTGTGATTTTGCGCATCAATAGCCCAGGCGGTAGCCCGGTGCAAAGCGGTTACGTTTATGACGAAATTAAGCGCTTAAAAGAAACCCGTCCAGATTTCCCTGTGTATGCCGTGATTATGGACATTGGTGCGTCGGGTGCTTATTACATTGCCGCCGCAGCTGATGAAATTTATGCCGATAAAGCCAGTCTGGTGGGTTCGATTGGTGTGGTGGGCTCTGGCTTTGGTTTTGTGGATGCCATGGAAAAATTAGGGGTTGAGCGTCGCCTTTATACGGCTGGCGAGCACAAGGGCTTCTTGGATCCGTTTTCGCCAGAAAATGAAGAGGAAAAACAATTCTGGAACAGCGTGCTCAATGTCACCCATAAGCAGTTTATCGAGCAGGTTAAAGCGGGGCGTGGCGATCGCTTGAAATCGCACCCAGATATGTTCAGTGGTCTGGTTTGGTCGGGCGAGCAGGCGCTGGAGTTGGGCTTGATCGACGGTTTGGCATCCAGCAGTCAGGTGGCGCGTGATAAGCTGGGCACCGAAGAATTGGTGAATTACACCTATCAGCCTCACCCGTGGGAAGAGCTGGTAAGACAGTTTGGGGCCAGTATTGGCAGTGGCTTTGCTAACATGCTCACCACCCAATCGCTGACCCTGCGTTAAATAATTTTGACAGAGGCCCATTGCATACCTATGATGTCGCGCACTATGGCAGAGGCTCAACTTCCGAAGCGGGTTGATGCAGCTAAGTTAGTCGATGCAAATCAACAATTTAGCGCAAAAATCGACAGTCAAAATCTGGCTCGCCTCAGTGCTGCAATTGAGCAGGCTGAAGCACCAGTGGATTGCCATTTAGAGTTTTTCAGAGACGCAGAGGGTCATCGCGTTCTGAAAGGCGATTGCAGTACCCGAGTGGTAATGGTGTGCCAGCGTTGTCTGGAACCGGTATCCCTCGAGGTCAGCAGCGAATTTGAGCTGGGGCTGGTTTTCGGTGATGATCAGGCAAAACAATTGCCGCGTCGTCTGGAGCCGGTGATTGTGGATGAAAACGGTTACTTTGATCTCTTAGATGTTCTAGAGGACGAAGTGTTGTTAAGTCTGCCACCGTTTCCGCTTCATCCGGAGAGCGAATGTCAGCTGAAGCAGCCCGAGCCAGAAGAGGACGTCGGGTCAGAGGTTGAACGTGAGAATCCGTTCAGTGTTCTGGCCCAGCTGAAAAAGAACTAGCGACTGATATACATCTAGGAGCCAACCATGGCGGTTCAAAAAAACAAAGTGACTCGTTCCAAGCGCGGTATGCGTCGTTCTCACGATGCTCTGGACAGCGGTGTAACTGCTCTGTCCGCCGATCCAACGACTGGTGAGACGCATCGTCGTCACCACGTAACGCCAGACGGTTTTTACCGTGGCAAAAAAGTCGTGGAGACTGGCAACGACTAATGATGTTTACCATCGCGGTAGATGTTATGGGCGGGGACTTAGGTCCCCGCGTTGCGTTTAAGGCCTGCCGTAAATGGTTGGCAACCCGCCCAAAAAATCTTCGTTTGCTGTTGGTGATGACCGCTGATCAGCAGGCCGAAGCCCACTCCCAACTTGCCGATTATCTCGAGCAGGTGCGCTTTGTTGTCGCTGATGTCGCCATTGCGATGACAGATTCGCCGTCTGCGGCCCTGCGTCACAAACAAAACTCCAGTATGGCCATGGCGCTGCAGCTGCATGCTGATGGTGAGGCCGATGCTGTGCTGTCGGTGGGCAACACGGGTGCGCTGATGGCGATGTCGCGTCAGCTTCTGGGGATGTATGACGGTTATCAGCGACCGGCTCTGGCGGCGTGTCTGCCAACCCGGCAAAGTCCGGTGTTGATGCTCGATTTGGGCGCCAATTTAGAATCGGGTGCTGAGCAGTTAGAGCAATTTGCAGCCCTAGGGTTGGCCTGGCAATCCCTTCAAGGGCGTCCGGTGCAGCGTATGGCGCTGCTTAACATTGGCCAGGAGTCATGCAAGGGTACCAGCACCATTCGCGAGGCTGCGGGGCGTTTTCGCCAGCGCTGGCCTGAGCAATTTGTCGGTTTCTGTGAGGGTACCGACATTTATACCGGTGAGTTGGACGTGGTGGTGTGTGATGGCTTTGTTGGCAATGTGGCGCTAAAAACCAGTGAAGGTTTGGCGGCGTGGCTGTCGGAGCAAATTCAACGTGAGTTTCAGCGTCACTTTTGGGGGCGCAGTTTTTACCCTTTGCTTAGGCCGATCATTGCGCGTTTATTGCGCCGTTTTAACGCCAGTCGCTATGCCGGCGCCTTGTTGCTGGGTGTTCGCGGCGTGGTGGTTAAAAGTCATGGCAACTCCGATTGGCGCTCATTGCACCATGCTCTCAAGTTTGTCTATCAGCAGCTTGAGCGCGGCGGGCAAGCGGGTTACGCCCAAGCGCTGACCGCTGGTCAGTGAAAAATACTCAATAATCTTGTGCAATCATTCCCATTTACTGTAACAATCCGCGTCCATAGTATGGGCCCCGCTGCGCTGATGAGCGTGGTGGCTGGCGTACTGCGTTGGCGAACAGCAACAAAAAAAGGTTGTTAAATGACGGATTTTATTGCTTTTTTTCCAGGCCAAGGGGCGCAGCAGGTAGGTATGCTGGCCGAGCTGGCTGAGCAGCACTCAATTATTGCAGACACCTTTGCCGAGGCCTCAGCTGCCATTGATTTAGACTTGTGGGCTTTGTCTCAGCAAGGGCCAGCCGAGACGCTGAACCTTACCTACAACACCCAGCCAGCTTTATTGACGGCCAGTGTGGCGCTGTGGCGTTTGATGCAGCAGCAACAGCCGGGTTTGACGGCGGCCGCCGCCGCAGGCCACTCATTAGGTGAGTACAGTGCGCTGGTGGCGAGTGAAGCCGTGGATTTTGCAACGGCGGTGAAGCTGGTAAAGCGCCGCGGTGAGCTGATGGATGCCGCTGTGCCGGCGGGTCAGGGCGGTATGGCGGCTGTCTTGGGGCTGTCAGAAGAGCAAGTTCAAGAACTTTGCCAGCAAGTGGCGGAGCAGGGCGTGGTAGAGCCTGCGAATTTTAATGCGCCTGGTCAGATCGTTATTGCTGGCGAAACAGCAGGCATCGAAGCGGCGGTTGTCGCTGCCAAAGAAATGGGTGCAAAACGTGCACTGCCGCTGGCCGTGAGTGGCCCATTTCATTCAAGTTTAATGAAAGCGGCAGCCGCTGAGTTTGAGGCTGAGCTAAACGCGGTGAGCTGGCAGCCGCCAAAATTTGCGGTGTATCACAACGTTGATAATGCACCTGCGGCGGCAGCGGACATTCCAGCTAAGTTATTGGCGCAGCTGTACAGCCCAGTTAATTGGACCGGTGCGGTGCAGGCATGTCGTGCTAAAGGCGAATGGGCGATTGAGTTTGGCCCTGGCAAAGTACTGGCCGGGTTGAATAAGCGCATTGATAAAACGCTGACCACTAAAAATACATTGGATGTTGCCGCGTTTAATGATGCGTTGGCAGCGATACAGGGGGCTTCATGAGTGAGAAAGCTTTAGCGCTTGTAACCGGCGCGTCACGCGGTATCGGCGCTGCCATTGCGGCAAAGCTGGCGCAGCAGGGCTATCGAGTCATTGGCACCGCTACTAGTGAGAACGGTGCTGACAAAATACGCCAGCAACTGCAGGCGCTGTCTGCTGATAACGATGCATTGGTATTGAATATCGCCGATGCTGAGCAAACCGATGGCGCCTTGAAGCAGCTGTTGGCCGATTTTGGGACGCCGTCAGTGGTGGTAAATAACGCCGGCGTGACCCGTGACAATTTATTTTTGCGCCTCAGCGAAGATGATTGGCAGGCGGTGATCAACACCAATTTGAGCGGTGTTTTTCGAGTCTGCAAAGCCTTGTCAAAAGCGATGATCAAGCAAAAGCACGGCTCGATTATTAACATCAGTTCGATCATTGGCACCACGGGCAATGCCGGACAAACCAATTATGCGGCGGCCAAAGCTGGCCTTGAGGGCTTTTCGCGCTCATTGGCACAAGAGGTCGCAAGTCGTAATATTCGCGTCAATTGTGTCGCGCCAGGATTTATTCAAACGGATATGACCGATGTCTTGCCTGACGGGCAAAAAGAGGCCATCCTAGCGTCGATTCCGATGAAGCGCTTCGGTCAGGTCGATGATATCGCCGCCGCCGTGGCGTTTCTGGCCGGTGATGACGCACAGTACGTAACAGGCCAGACCATTCATGTGAATGGCGGCATGAATATGGGGTGAGGTCATTGCTGACCCTCAGGAAAAACTGAAACGGTAGGAACTAACCATGAGTAACATTGAAGAACGCGTTAAAAAGATTGTTTGTGAGCAGCTGGGTGTTAAAGAAGAGGATGTAAAAGCCGCCTCTTCATTTGTTGATGATTTGGGTGCTGACTCACTGGACACCGTCGAGCTGGTTATGGCTCTGGAAGAAGAATTCGAGACCGAGATTCCGGATGAGGACGCTGAGAAGCTGACTACCGTTCAGGAAGCCATCGACTACATCATCGCCAATCTGTAAGATTCGCGATGTTCGAAAGCCGCCTCTTCGGACGCGGCTTTTTTTATGCCCGTTTTATGCCCGTCGCTCATATCGCTCGTATCAATAGCGGCCAGCGGGCTAAGAGAAATTCACAGCGAATAGGTGCTATGAGTAAACGACGTGTCGTGATTACCGGCCTGGGTACAGTTAACCCACTGGGCCTCAATACACAGGACACCTGGGATGCCGTCCGTCAGGGCAGCAGTGGCATTGGTGTCATTGACCATTTCGATACCGAGGGCTTTGCCACCCGCATTGGCGGCATGGTGAAAGACTTTGACGTCAGTGCCGTGATGTCGCCGAAAGAAGCGCGCAAGGTGGATTTGTTCTTGCAATATGCCTTGGTGGCGGCGGAACAAGCCGTCAGTGACGCACAGCTGAGCGATGCCCTGAATTACGATCGCATCGGCGTGGCCGTTGGGTCTGGCATTGGCGGCTTAAGCACCATTGAGCAGAACTACGACCAATTATTGAAAAGTGGTGCGCGGCGCGTATCGCCGTTTTTGATTCCTGGCTCCGTGATCAACATGGCGTCGGGCAATATTGCCATTCGCCACGGTTTTCGCGGCCCCAACTTCGCCATTACCACGGCCTGCACCACGGGCACGCACAACATCGGTTATGCCGCGCGTACCATTGCTTACGGCGATGCCGACGTCATGCTCGCCGGTGGCGCCGAAAAAGGCTCGTCGCCCTTAGGGGTGGCGGGCTTTGCGGCCGCACGGGCCATGAGCACTCGCAATGATGAGCCAGAAAAAGCCAGCCGCCCATGGGACAAAGACCGTGACGGTTTTGTCCTGGGTGACGGTGCTGCGGTATTGGTGCTGGAATCGCTGGAGCATGCCCAAGCACGCGGTGCACGTATTTATGCTGAGGTGGCAGGTTTAGGCATGAGCGACGACGCTCACCACATTACCAGCCCGCCCGAAGATGGTGCCGGAGCACGCGATGCCATGCTCAATGCCTTGAACGACGCTGGCATGAAGGCGGAAGACATCGACTACATCAACGCCCATGGCACTGCAACCTTGGTCGGCGATGTCGCAGAAACCAAAGCCA
The DNA here is from genome assembly GCA_965233665.1 of Bacterioplanes sp. Lineage (GTDB taxonomy): Bacteria > Pseudomonadota > Gammaproteobacteria > Pseudomonadales > Oceanobacteraceae > Bacterioplanes. Next base: position 43,876 of record CBDDTG010000020.1, read on the forward strand.
TTCGCGCGGTGTTTGGCGAGCACGCCGATCAATTGGCGGTGTCGTCGACCAAATCCATGACGGGCCATTTGCTGGGCGCGGCGGGTGCGTTGGAGGCTTTGATCACCACCTTGGCCATTGTCGGCAGCGTGGCGCCGCCGACCATTAACTTGGATGCGCCAGACGACGGCTGTGATTTGGACTATGTGCCTCATCAAGCGCGTTCTATGCCGATTCGTGCCGCCATTTCCAACTCCTTTGGTTTTGGTGGTACCAATGGCAGCTTGTTACTGAAGCGCTTTGATGGCTGAGGCGATCATGCCTGAGTTGCAGTGGTACTGCGCGGGCAGCCCGGTGGCCGTGCCCGATAATCATCGTGCGGCGCAATTCGGTGACGGAGTGTTTGAAACCATGCGCCGCGCCGATAACGGCTCGCTGCCGCTATGGCCGCTGCATCGGCAGCGGTTGCAGCGTGGTTTGGTGGCGTTGGATTTTCCCATCGATACCTTGGCTCAAATCGAGCAAGCCTTGGCGCATTTCGAAGGCCAAGGTCGACATAATAGCGGCTTGAAATTGTTGGTCAGCCGCGGCGATGGTGGTCGAGGCTATGGCTACCATGCCGAAATGCAGCCACTGGTGATGCTGCAATCGTTCGAGGTGCCCGATTGGCCGTCTGCACCGCAAGTGATGACGGTCAGTGATGTGCGTTTGAGTCACCAGCCTTTGCTGGCTGGCATTAAGCACTTAAATCGACTCGAACAGGTGCTGGCGCGTGGTCGTTTGGCGCGTTGCTGGGATGACTGCCTGATGCTCGATGGCGATGAACAGCTGATCGAAAGCAGTTGTGGCAATGTGTTCGCCTATGTCGATGGCCGCTGGCAGACGCCAGATCTGACTTCGTGTGGCGTCAACGGTGTCGTTCGACAGTGGCTGCTGCAGCAAGCGCCAATTGAGGTGACCAAGATTCACCGCTCGCAATTGGCGGCGCTGGACACTTTGTTTGTCAGCAATGCCGTGCGTGGGCTGGTGCCGGTGTCGCGGATTGACGATATCAATTTGCCCATGTCGCAGCTGACTCAGATCACAGACTGGCAATCGCAATTACAACAGTTGTTTTCTGGCCGGCTGAATCCGGTATCCTGACTTTTTTATGCTAACAGCGGATTAACTGTGGCTCGCTCTGACACTTCTCACGCGCAATCGAAAAACACTCAGCCTTCATCGCGTTCGGCCTCATCGTTGCGGTATGTATTTCTAGCGCTGACCGTCTTGATCGTCGGCCTGGCTTTGGCAGCCTGGTTTGTCCCCAGCACCAATTCAGAGCCCGTGCGCATCACCATTAAAAGTGGCGACACCCTTGCAGGCAAAAGCCGGCAATGGCAGGCCGATGGCTGGTTGCCATCGGCGGCATTGTTGCGGCTGCAAGCGCGGTTGTTGGATAAAGAGCGGGTGCTGCGCGTCGGCGAGTTTGATGTGCCGGCCGGCGTCACTGGTGCAGAGCTGTTGACGCTGCTCGATCAAGCGCAGCCAGTGATGTACCGAGTGACTCTGATTGAAGGCAAAACCTTGCGCGATGCCTTGCAGGCGCTCGCTGCAGCGCCCAGTTTGGATCAGGACGTGCAGCCACTGACGCCCGAACGGGTGGCCGAGCTGCTGGAGATTCAAGGCAGTGCAGAGGGGCTTTTGTACCCTGATACCTATGTGTACCCCAGTGGCGAGAAGGTCAGTCGGCTGCTACATCAGGCTCACCGCCGTTTGCAAAATGAGTTACAGCAGGCTTGGCAGCAGCGCCATGAAGGCTTGCCGCTAACAACACCGTACCAGGCGTTGGTGCTGGCATCGATTGTGGAAAAAGAGACCGGTGCCGCCCACGAGCGGCCGCAGATCGCCGGGGTGTTTGTTCGCCGGCTAAACAAAGGCATGCGTTTGCAAACCGACCCTACCGTAATTTATGGCCTAGGCGAGACTTACGACGGTAATTTACGTCGTCGCCACTTAAATGACCCTGGCAACCCTTACAACAGTTATCGTCATGCCGGTCTGCCACCGACGCCGATTGCTTTGGCTGGCCGGGCAGCGCTTATCGCTGCCGTGCAACCGCAAGACGGAACCGAATTGTATTTTGTTGCCAAAGGCGATGGCAGTCATGTGTTCTCCGATACGTTGGAGCAGCACAATCGCGCCGTGCGCCAATATCAGATTCTTAGTCGGCGCGATGATTATCGCTCCAGTCCGGCACCGCAGGAGAATAACTAGCATGACCCCCAGCGCAGGGCGCTTTATCACTTTCGAAGGCGGTGAAGGTGTGGGTAAGACCACCAATATTCAGTTCCTCGCCGATTGGTTGCGCCAACATGGGCACGAAGTCGTCACCACCCGTGAGCCTGGCGGCACCGAGATCGCTGAGCTGATTCGAGACCAGCTCCTAAAAGCGCACCACGATGAGCCAATGGATGATTTGGCCGAGCTGCTGCTGATGTTCGCCGCGCGTGCCCAGCACTTACAAGGTTTGATTAAACCGGCGTTGGCGGCTGGCAAATGGGTGTTGTGCGATCGCTTTAGCGACTCAACGCTGGCCTATCAGGGCTATGGTCGGGGTGTTGATTTGAGCGTGATTGAGCAATTAAAGCACTTGGTGCAAGGCTCGCTGGAGCCGGATTTAACCTTGTGGTTAAAGGCACCTTTGGCGGTGGGGCGAGCGCGTGCTTCAGGGCGTGCCGAAGTCACGGATCGCTTCGAAGCCGAGCAAGACGCTTTCTTTCAGCGCGTCGAGCAGGGCTTTGAAGCGCTGGCGCGTGAACACGCTAGGATCGTTGCGATTGATGCCAACCAAGCGTTGCCCGGTGTGCAACAAGCCATCGTGCAGGCGATTAAAACACTGGAGCCCAGGTTATGATCTTGCCTTGGCAGGGTGAGGTCTGGCAGGGGCTGGTTGAGCGCAACGCTGGTGCCGGTCTGCCCCATGCCATGATGCTGACGGGCCTGGCCGGCATTGGCAAGCATGAATTGATGTCGCAGTTGGCGCAGTGGTTGCTGTGTAGTCAGCCACAGCCCTCTGGGCCTTGCAATGAATGTCACAGTTGTCATTTGTGGCGGGCGGGTAATCACCCGGATTATTTGCACTGTGCGCCTGAGGAAAACTCACAGCAAATTCGCATTGATGCGGTGCGCCGAATCAACCAGTTTCTGGCGCAAACACCGCAAATATCGCCCTGTCAGTTGGTGATTCTTGAACCCGCAGAAGTTATGAACCTCAGTGCCGCCAATGCCTTGCTAAAAACACTGGAAGAGCCTCCTGGTGAAAGCTATTTGCTGTTGTCAGCGCAACGCTACGGCTCGGTATTGCCCACCATTCGCAGTCGTTGCCAGCGCATCAGTTTGCAGGCACCGGAGCAAAACCAAGCGATGCAATGGTTGCAGCAGCAGGGCATCGACACTGAGCTTGCTCAGCAAGCTTTGCGCTTTAATCCCGGGGCGCCGCTGGCCGCTTTGCAGTGGATTAACGACGGCAGTCACGAGCAGCTACTAAAGTGGCTGCAACAGCTACGCCAATGGAGTCAGGGCAGCGCCAGCTTGGCCGAGGTGGCTGAACCCTGGAGTAAGAAGCTGGATTTTGCTCAGGTCTGTCGCTGGTGGCTGCAAGTGTTGGCCGACACTCTGAAAGCCCAGCTGGGCGCGCGTGACGAACAAATAATGCTGATTGAGCTGCTACAGCAGTTGCCTGTGCTGCAGCAAGCTACCTTGGACTATACAAAGCTGATAACCTTGCACGACAAAGTGCAGACCGTAGTTGGCCGCCTGGCTTCCGGCGCAGGCCACTATAATAAACAGCTGACCCTTGAAACTTTATTACTCGACTGGCGTGAGCTGGTGATGACCGCACAACAAAGGGAGACCGCATGATACCGGGAGCAGGTGGCCGCAGCGGTATTTTATCGCTGACAATCAAAGACAAATCGGTGTTGTATGCCGCGTATATGCCCTTCATCAAAGACGGTGGGCTGTTTATTCCAACAAACAAGCAATATCAGCTGGGCGATGAAGTGTTTATGTTGCTCAAGCTGATGGAAGAGCCGGAGAAAATTCCGGTGGCCGGTAAGGTGGTGTGGATCACCCCGAAAGGCGCGCAGGGCAATAAGGTGGCTGGCATCGGTGTGCAGTTTACCGGCGATACCACCATCGCCCGCGACAAGATAGAAACCTATCTGGCTGGGGCACTAAAATCGGATCGCATGACCCATACTATGTAATAAAAAACCCGGCAGAAGCCGGGTTTTTTATTTAGCGCTTGTACATATCCAGCATATGGGAGAGCAAGCCGGCAGGGTCTTCTGCCACAGAACCGTCTTCACGTTCATACTTTACAAACACTTCGTAGTCAGCGCCGTATTCAGGATGGTCGCCCATGTTTACCAGACGCATACCGATCAGGTCACTGTTGGTGGGGGCATGAACAGGCAGCAATTTGTTGCCGTAACCCATCCAGCTTGCATCGATGACATGGCTTAAACCACCGAACTCATCCAAGCGCTGCTTGCGAGTCAGCAGTTTCAAGGTCAGATTTTTGCTCTTAACGTTCAAGCGGGCAACGTCTGCAACTGGGTTGGCACCGGTGCGCACCAGTTCGCCAAAGTTGAACGTTACCAGCTCTTCTTCATATTTGTTTTCCGACTTCGGATCAGGAGATACCGCAATCGTCAGGTCACCAAGCTCTGGATATTCGTTGTTGTCTTTGAACTCACCACGAACAGTTAGGTCACGGAAGACCCAGCCTGGCGTACGAGCAGTAAAGTAGCGGTCTTGGTGAGGGCTGTCGAAGTCATTAATGACTAAGTCGCTGTTGTTAGCCATATCGATGACCAGTCTTTTCAGCTTGAAGCTTTGACCGAAGTGATTGTCTGTTTTCTCGATCCAGACACTAGCACCTTCAACGCGATCTAGCTCGAGGCTTGGAAAGCTGTTTTTGACGTTGGCGAAGATATTTGTGGCTTCGTACTTAATGACTTCTGCTTGTGCAGAGAAAGTGGTAGCTGCGGCTACGGCGAGTGTTAACAATTGCTTTTTCACAATGATTTCCTTGATTCGATGATATCCATGGCTGTGCATCTTGCACAACGCGCGCAAGCTAACAAATCGTGGCTAAGAATTGCGAAAACCTCGGTAAAAAATCCCTGCTGGCTGATTGTATTGGTTTTATTTCGAGCCATCGTTGCTGATGAGTCGTATATGGTCTAATTTATTGCACGCTTCTTCCAGCACCGAAAACGGCGTATGAAAATGCGGAGAAAACCGAATACCGCCACCGCGATAAGCGCAAATCACTCCGTTTTTCATCAGTGCGCGATACAGCCGCTCTAAATCGGTTTGCCATAAATGAAACGTAATGATGCTGGAGGGGCGCTGCTGCAATATTGGGTTGAGTAGCTGAGCGTTCCTCGAGCTGAGTAGTTCCATCAGTGCAAAGCAGCGCTCATGAATGGCATCGCGAACGTTTGCTAAGCCGACATCCAGCAGTAGGCCGATGCTTTCATTGAGGGCGACGGCGCCAAGCATGTTGGGGCTGCCGCATTCGAACCGCCGTGCATCGTGCGCTAACTGCCAGTCATGTTGATCAAAATCCCCGGGGTTTTGAATCATATGCCAGCCATATTCACTAACTTGGAGTTGCTCCATCGTTTCTGGGCGAACATAGAACAAGCCCAAGCCTTCCGGGCCCAGCATCCATTTATGGCCATCGGCCATGGCGAAATCGCATTGCCACTCATCCACTGCCACTGGCATGGCGCCGATCGCTTGAATGGCATCGACGCAGAACAGCACGTTATGCTGACGGCAAGCTGCACCAACGCGCGCGATGTCGAGCACCAGTCCGCTGGCATATTGCACCGCACTGATGGAGACCAAACGTGGCTTTTGGGCTATTGCTTCCAAAAGCTCGGCTTCTGGCTCATGCCAGGGTAGGCCGACTTCAATGACTTTGACGCCGCGCTCACTTAGGGCCTGCCAAACAATTCGATTGGATGGAAACTCTTGATTACTAATGACCACCACATCGCCGGCTTGCCAATGAATGCCATTTGCGACAAACGATAACGCCTCTGACGTGTTTTTAACTAAGGCAATGCTGCCCTGTGGAGCATTAATTAACGCTTCTAAGCGGCGGCGCAGTTGTGTTTCTATTTGCAGCCATTCGGGATAGTGACTGGCGCCCAATGCCGTGTTTTCGCTGGCAAAGCGACTCACTGCTTGTTGCGCCCGCAGCGGCCAGGGAGCCACGGCGGCGTGATTGAGGTAAAGGCATTCCTGGTTGACCGGGAACTCGTCGTTCCAATGGTGGTTGAGCATACAATCTCCTTTGCAGTGCGATACCATAGAAGCTTATTCAGCTATAAATCAGGTTTTCATGTCTATACACAGCGCATTTGAATGTTTGGGCACCACGCCGGTGGCGTCGTTAAATCTCACCGTCGAGCACTATCGCCATCGTGCCACGGGAGCCGAGCACTATCACTTAAATTGCGATCATGATGAAAAAGCCTTTTGTGTGGCGGTGCGCACCATGCCGATGGACTCGACCGGCGTCGCGCATATTCTCGAGCATACGGTGCTGTGTGGCAGTGAGCGCTATCCGGTGCGCGACCCGTTTTTTATGATGACGCGCCGCTCGCTCAATACCTTTATGAACGCCATGACCAGCAGTGACTGGACGGCGTATCCCTTTGCTTCGCAAAACGATAAAGACTTCTTTAATTTGTTGGATGTCTACCTAGACGCGGTGTTCTTTTCACGCTTAGACCCGCTTGATTTTGCCCAAGAGGGCCACCGATTAGAGTTTGCCGATGCCGCCGACGCCAGCTCGGGCTTGCAGTATAAAGGCGTGGTGTTTAACGAAATGAAAGGGGCGATGTCATCGCCGGTATCGCAGTTGTGGCAAGGCATCAGTGCCGAGCTGTTCCCGACCACTACGTATCATTTCAACAGTGGCGGCGAGCCGTCGGTGATTACTGATCTCAGCTACGACCAGCTGATGGATTTTTACAAAAGCCATTACCACCCATCGAACGCCGTGTTTATGACCTTCGGTGATTTAGACATCAGCGAGCTACATGAATCGTTTGAAAGCTTGGCGCTCAAGCGCTTTGAGCAGCAACACAAGCAATGGCAAGTACAGCCGGAAAAACGCTACGCCGCGCCGCGCGCGGTGCAGGCCCATTACGGCGTTGAGGGCGGCGAAGCCGGTGACCTCAGTGGTCAAACCCATCATGTAATGGGCTGGTTGCTGGGCGACTCCACCGATTTGGACGCCCAGCTGGAAGCCAACCTGATTAGTCAGGTATTGCTCGACAACAGTGCCTCGCCACTGCGCCGGGCGCTAGAAAACACGGAACTGGGCAGCTCGCCTTCGCCTTTGTGTGGTTTGGAAGACTCCAATCGTGAAATGAGCTTTTTGTGTGGCATTGAGGGCAGTGAGCCCGAGCATGCTGGCGCGTTTGAACAACTGGTGTTGAAGGTGCTCACGCAGGTAGCTGAGGAGGGCGTTGAGGCTGAAGTGGTCGAGGCCGCGCTGCATCAGTTGGAGCTGCATCAGCGTGAGATCGGTGGCGATCATATGCCGTACGGCTTGCAATTGATATTTTCGTCATTGCCAGCAGCGGTGCACTACGGCAATCCGACGGATTTGATTAACCTAGACCCAGCTATAGAGCGCTTGCGTGACAAGGCGGCCGAGCCTGGCTTTATTCAACAGCGAGTGCGCCAGCTGCTGCTCGATAACCGCCACCGTGTGCGTTACACCCTGGCACCGGATGCGGGTATGAACGATGCGGTCGCACAGCAAGAGCAACAGCAATTGGCCGCTATCGAGGCGGGTTTGAGTGACGAAGCGCGTCAGCGCATTGTGGATGATGCCATAGCGTTAAAAGCGCGCCAGGCGCAACAGGATGACGAATCACTGTTGCCAGAAGTTGGGCTGGCCGATGTGCCAGCGGCGGTCACCTATACCCCAGCCACTTCGGTCGATGATGCCGGCATGCCGCTGCACGAGTATCAGGCGGGCACCAATGGCCTAGTGTATCAGCAGTTGATTGCCGATTTGCCTGCACTGTCATTTGAGCAGCTCACTTGGCTGCCGTTTTACACCCATGCTTGGACGGAAGTAGGCGCTGGCCAATACGACTATTTGCAACAGCAGCAGCGGCAAACCGCGACGCTGGGCAGTTTAAGCGCCTACGCCACCATTAAAAGCCAAGTCGATGACCCAAATCAGCTGCGCAGCTATTTGGTGCTGACGGGCAAAGCACTGGCGACGAAGACCCAAGCGTTCAGTGATATGGCGGCAGAAACCTGGCGCGAGGTGCGCCTCGATGAAGAGCAGCGTCTGATCGAGCTGCTGCGACAAACCAAAGCCCGCAAAGAGCATGGTATTACCGGCAGCGGCCATGCGTTAGCCATGTCGCTGGCGGCCGCGCCGTTGAATCAGGCCGCGCAGTTATTGGATGAAGTAAGCGGTTTGCCGCAAGCCAAGCGCTTAAAGCAGCGGGTGGAAGCCATCAAACAGCAGGGCGGTGCGGCCGTGGTTGAAGCCTTGCAGTCGTTGCGCCAAACCTTGCCGGCTCAGCCTGACGAAGCGTTGCTGGTGCATGATGTTAATGCTGCCGCCGAGCACTTGGCCAGCGTGCGCCAGCATTGGCAGCAAGCCGGCAGTGGCCACGAGGATGTTCAAAATGCGCAGTTTGCAGCCAATCAAGCGCGCTACTGGATGGTCGATGCGCAAGTCAATTACTGCGCCTGGGCGCTGCCGACAGTACCTCTGACCCACCCCGATGCGGCACCTTTGTCGGTATTGGCGGGCGTGTTGCGCAACAATATGCTGCATACCGCGATTCGCGAGCAAGGCGGGGCCTATGGTGGCGGGGCGACGCAAGACCATGCCCATGCTTGCTTTAAGTTTTACTCCTATCGCGATCCGCGCTGCGAAGCGACCTTTGAGGATTTTGCCCGCTCGGTGAGCTGGTTGAAGCAGCAGCCAGCCGACCAAGGCTTGGTGGAGCAGGCCATCTTGGGCGTGATCAGTTCCATGGACCGTCCGGGCTCGCCAGCCGGTGAGGCCAAGCAGAGCTTCCACCAGGATCGTACCGGTCGTAGCCAAGCCGTGCGCCAGAACTATCGCGAGCATGTACTGTCTGTCAGCTGGAATGACTTGGTGCGGGTGGCCGAAACCTACATCGAAGGTCAAACCGGCAGTCGGGCGGTGGTGGCGCCGCGCGGCACGGAGCAGGTGGCCCAGGCATTGGGGCTGGTGGCAGAGGATTATTAACGCCTGCGGGTTTGTGGGTCTCATCAATTGCTAATGATTCTCACAAACTTGTCATTGTTTGATCGCGGCGCCATAATCGGCGCCGTTTTTATGCCGGCCTTCGCCGGAAGTTCAGTCAGGATTCACATTGAGTGGGTAGAATGGCTGCCACTCATCAACCGTCAGGAATGATCCTTATTATGAAGGCATCGTTTTTCGTCGCTCCCGCGCTGTTAGCGTTGGTAGCGGCTGTGCAAGCTGAGCCAGCCGCCGACCGTGTGCGCGAGGCTAAAAATACCGTCGCCCAAAGCGAGCGCAGCGGCCAGCGAAATCAGCGCCGCATCGACCAGCTCGATGATCAAACCCGCGAGCTGCTGCAGCAGTATCGCCAAACCATTGCCGAAGCTGAGCAACTGGCGCTCTACAACCGGCAAATGCAGCAAATCGTCGACAACCAGCAACAAGAACTGGCCTCGCTGGATCGCCAAATTGGCGAAATCGAGCGCACCGAGCGCGGTATCTTGCCGCTGATGACGCGCATGCTGGATTCGCTGGACGAGTTTGTTGAGCTAGACACGCCGTTTTTGCCCAACGAGCGCGCCACGCGCGTGGCATTGCTGCGCGACATGATGACGCGTGCCGATGTGACGGTATCGGAAAAATTTCGCCGTGTGTTAGAGGCGTATCAAATTGAAGTCGACTATGGCCGCAATATTGAAGCCTATCGCGCCAATGACGATGGTGTGAGCTATGAGTTTTTGCGCATCGGTCGTGTGGCTCTGTACCGCATTGCCAACGATGGTCAGCAAGCCTGGCTCTGGTCGCGCCAGCAAGACAGCTGGCAAGCACTGGATGGCGGCTACCTGCGTGATCTGAATCAAGCGCTGAAAGTCGCCCGTCAAACGGCGGCGCCACAGCTGCTGACCTTGCCATTGCCGACTCTGCAAGGAGGCGCATCATGAAACATCTTCTGATCGCCCTAGCGACGTTGCTGGTTGGCGTTTTTGCCCAGGCAGATGAAGCCCGCTTACAGCAACTGCTGGAGCAAACCGTTGATTACCAGAGCAACGAAGCTCAGTTGGATAAAGCCCGCCAGGCAGCGTTTCGCAACGATTTGGCCGAGCAGCAGCGCTTGCTTAAGCAGGCCAAGGCCGCTTTGGCCGTCGAGCGTCAACGCGCCGATGCGTTGAAGCAAGCCTTTGACAACAATGAAGTGGCGCTGACGGAAAAAGAAGAAGCGTTGCGCATGCAAGTCGGCAACTTGGGCGAGATGTTTGGCGTGGTGCGCCAGGTCGCCAACGATTTGCAAGCCGTGCTCGATGACAGCTTAACCAAGGTGGAAGTGCCTGAGCGCCGTGCCGATTTGGCCACCCTGGCCGAAGCCAAAGAGCTGCCGGATTTACAGCAACTGCAAAACCTATGGCACACCTTGCTTCAAGAGATGACCATCAATGGCCAGGTCAGCGCCTTTAACACCGAGGTGATTGGTGTCGATGGCAAGCCAGTCGCGCGCGATGTGGTGCGCATCGGTACCTTTAATGCCCTGAGCTCAGATGGCTATTTGGCGTACGACAGCGAGTTACAACAGCTGCGTGAACTGGGGCGCCAGCCTTCGGTGGCGGAGCAGGCGGCTAGCTATCTTGCTAGCAGTCAGGCCATTGCCCCTTTGGCGCTGGACCCAAGCCGCGGCGCTTTGCTGACCATGACGCTGGACTCGCCAGATTTAGCCGAGCGCATCGAGCAAGGTGCTGAGGTCGGTTACATCATTCTGGTCGTCGGCGTGGTGGGCCTGTTGTTAGCCGTATGGCGTTTGTTGGTATTGCTCAGTGTGGGCAGCAAGCTGGCACGTCAGCAAAAACAACTCGATCAGCCCAGTGACGACAACCCCCTCGGTCGCATCTTGGCGGTGCATCAAAACCTGCCACGCAGCATCGACAGCGAAGTGTTGGAGGCGCGCATGGACGAAGCCGTATTGCGCGAACTGCCAGCGCTGGAACGCGGTCAATCCATCATTAAACTGTTTGCTGGCATTGCCCCGCTGTTGGGCCTGCTCGGTACCGTCACCGGTATGATCGCGACCTTTCAGGCGATTACCAACTTTGGCACCGGCGACCCGAAATTGATGGCTGCGGGTATTTCACAAGCGCTGATTACCACGGTGTTAGGTCTGATTGTTGCTATTCCACTGCTGCTGGCCCACAACTGGGTTGCCTCACGCAGCAAGGCGCTGATTCAAGTGTTGGATGAGCAGTCGGCAGGCCTGATGGCCGAAGTGCTGGAACGTCAGGGGCGCGGCTAATGCAGTGGTTGCTGGACTTCTTTAGCCAAGGCGGGCCAGTGCTGTACGGCATTTTGGCCGCCTGCTTGCTGTTATGGAGTCTGATCCTGGAGCGCTTGTGGTTTTTTTATCGCGACTTGCCGCGCAGCAATCGCCAATTGGCGCAGCAGTGGCAGCAACGCAGCGACTACACCAGCTGGACAGCGCGTAAAATACGCGCTGCCATCATTAGCCGCCAGCGCCAGCGCTCACAGACCTACTTATCGTCCATTGCCACCTTAATTGCCATTTGCCCTTTGCTGGGCTTGCTGGGCACCGTCACCGGCATGGTCAGCGTGTTTGACGTGTTGGCGGTGACCGGTACCGGTAATGCTCGCGCCATGGCGTCTGGCATTTCGCAGGCGACCATTCCCACCATGGCCGGTCTGGTGGTGGCTTTGACGGGTTTGTATTTTCGTGCACGTTTTCAGCGTCTGAGTGCGCGCGGCGTGCAACAGCTCACCGATTTATTGGTTACGGAATAAGTTATGGCTCGTCGACACACAGACAGCGACACCGATGCCAGCGATATCGACATCACACCGATGCTCGACATTGTGTTTATCATGCTGATCTTTTTTATTGTGACCACCTCGTTTGTGAAAGAAAGCGGTGTGACGGTGTCGCGCCCCAGTGCGCAAACCGCTGAACAGAAAAAAGGCAGCAATATTTTGGTGGCGATTCGCGCAAATGGTGAAATCTGGATCGACCGCCGCGCCATCGATGTGCGCTCGGTGCGGCCCAATATCGAACGCATGAAAGCCGAAAACCCTGAAGGCGCGGTCATTATTCAAGCGGATGAGCATTCATCCACCGGCTTGCTGGTCAAAGTGATGGATCAAATTCGCCTCGCCGGTGTTGAAGACATTTCGATTTCAGCAGAGGCAACCGACTGATGCGTTTGCTGTTGGCCTCTGGCTTGGCAACTGCCGTCACCCTGGTGTTGTTTTATGCCATGCACGCCATGGTGTTGGGGCCTGCTGAATTACAGCAGTCGGCCAAAGAGCAAGCCGTAGTGGACTTTGTGCGGTTAAAAGAAAACAGCGAAACCCAGCTCAAGGAGCGCCGCCGTAAAGAGCCGCCCAAGCCTCAGCAGCCGACCTTGCCCAATACCGCCGTAGCGCAGCAAAGCACTCAGGTGCAATCACTGCAGATTGACTTTCCCGATGTTGCCGCCGATCTCAGTGTCAGCAATCAATCGTTCTTAGGCGATGCGGTGGTCGGCTTGGGCATGGGCGACAGTGAAGTATTGCCGCTGGTCAAAGTGCAGCCGCAATACCCACGCCGCGCGTTGCGCGCCCGCCAGGAAGGTTATGTGACGGCGCGTTTATCCATTACGCCAGAAGGCACCGTCGATGATGTGGAAGTCATCGACTCCAAGCCACCGGGTGTATTCGAACGCGAAGCGGTGATGGCGCTGTATCGCTACAAATTTAAACCGAAAATGGTCGATAACAAACCGGTAGCGCAAACGGCAACGCAAACCATTGAATTTAAGTTGGGAGATAACTGATGCGACCTTGGTGCGCTGCGTTGTGGTTATTTTTAGCGTTGGTTTCGGCAGGTGCGGCACAAGCATCGACGTTATCGCCCGCCACTTACGAAAATCTCAACGATATTCAAACCTTGCTGGCAGAAGAAAACTGGGCCGAAGCACGCGAAGAGCTGGATGAATTGTTAGAGGATTTACAGCCCGGTTTTGGTAAGGCATTGGCGTTACAACTATCGGGTCAGTATTGGCTGGCGCAAGAAAATAACGCCAAGGCCATTAGCGAGTTTGAGCAAGCACTGGCACAAAACGCCTTTGCCCCAGCGCAAGAATCCGGCATGGCCACCAACGTGGCGCAATTGTATTTGGCCGAGCAGCAAGCTAAAAAAGCCCAGCAAGCTCTCGAACAGCGCCTGCCAAAACTCATTCAAGCTGAACAAGCGGAGCAGCAAAAAACCGGCAAAAACGCTCAGTTTGTGCAGCCGATGGCCATGATTACCCTGGCCACGGCGTATCAGCTGCAAGAAAACTACGCGCCTTCGATTAATTGGGTAGAGCAAGCGATTCAACGCCGTGAGCAATTGGGTAAAAGCCCGCAAGAAAATTGGTGGCGCATGTTAATGGTGGCGCAATACCGTGAAAACCAATGGCAAAATGCACTGCGTTCGCTGGATGTGTTAATTGGCCTGGCACCAGAAAAAGAAAGCTATTGGCAGCAGCAAGCCGGCATTTATCAGCAACGAAACCAAGCAGCGAAAGCACTGACGGTATTAGAAACCGCTTACGCGGGCGGCTATTTAGAGCAAACTCAAAGCCTTTTGTTATTGGTGCAGTTGCAAATCAGCCAAGGTTTGCCCGAGCGTGCTGGGCGCATTTTGGCACAGGGCATTCAATCCGG
>CBDDTG010000021.1:0-84789 GCA_965233665.1 Bacterioplanes sp.
CATGCAGCACAACGAGAGCAGCTATTGGCTGCCGTCGACATCGGCTCGAACAGCTTTCATATGGTCATTGCGCAAGAGTTGCAGGGCGATATTCGCACGCTGGAGAAACGTGGCCAAAAGGTGCAGCTGGGTGCAGGCTTGGGGCCAGATGGCTATTTATCAGAAGAAGCCTGTCAGCGCGGTGTTGAGTGCTTGCGCGAGTTTGCCCAGGGCTTGCAGGGCCTGGACCCAAAGCGGGTATCGGTACTGGCCACCAACGCTTTGCGTGCGGCCCGCAACCGTCAACAATTTATTGACCAGGCCGAAGCCGTGCTGGGCTACCCCATTGAGGTGATCTCTGGTCGCGAAGAAGCACGGCTGATTTACCTGGGTGTATCCCACACCCTGGCCGATGATCGCGGCAAACGCCTGGTGATTGATATTGGCGGCGGTAGCACCGAGTTTATTATCGGTGAGCGTTTTGAGCCGTTGGAGTTAGAAAGCTTACATATGGGCTGTGTGTCGTTCACGCGGCGTTTTTTCGCCGACGGCCAAATCACGGCGGCGGCGTTTGACGAAGCGGTCGCAGCGGCGCGCCAAGAGCTGCTGAACATTGAGTCCAACTATAAGCGCCGGGGCTGGAACAACGTCGTCGGCTCTTCTGGCACCATTCGTGCGGCCGAGCAGGCCATCATTGCCCAAGGTTGGGCAAGTGAAGGGGTGAGCCGGCAAAACCTTAAAAAGCTGCGCAAGTTGATGCTGAGTTTTGCCACCACCGACGACGTCGACTTACCCGGCATTAAGCCAGAGCGACGGCAGGTGTTTATCGGTGGCTTGGCAATTTTGCAGGCCGCTTTCGACACCCTGGACATTCAACACCTGCAGTATTCCGACGGTGCTCTACGTGAAGGTGCGCTGTGGGATTTGGTCGGGCGCTCAAGCCACGAAAATGTGCGTGAACGAGTAGTGAGCTCGCTGGCTGAGCGCTTTCATGTGGATCTCAGCCAAGCGCAACGAGTGGCTCACACAGCCACCGCATTATTGCGCCAAGCGGCTCCCGACTGGTTGATGTCTGAACAGGCTTGGCAATCCTGGCTGAGCTGGGGCGCCCATTTGCATGAAATCGGTTTGAGCTTGACCCACAGCGGCTTTCACAAACACGGCGCCTATTTGCTGCAGCACAGCGATTTGCTCGGTTTTACCCGCCAAGGCCAGGCGGCGCTGGCGATGCTGGTGCGCAGCCATCGACGTAAGTTTCGCATCGAAGAGTTCGACAGTATTTCGCAGCAGTGGCGGCAGCAGTTCGTGCGCCTGGCCATGTTGCTTAGGCTGGCGGTGTTGCTGAATCACAGTCGCGGCGCACATGAAGTGCCAGAGCCTGACTTACAGGTGACTGAGCAGGGGCTGCAGCTGACGTTTCCATCCGGCTGGTTAAACGAACATCCACTAACGGCGCGGGATCTAGCCAGTGAACGTGACTACTGGGCGGCTGCGGGGTTTGAACTGCTGATCAGTGATGGAGCGGAAGCGTAAATAGAGGCTCTGGGTGAGCCTCAGTCGTCACTGCGGAAGATGCAGTGCTTGGCGTAGTCGGTCGCTTGGTTGGCGGTCCAGTCGCCTTTGGGTTTTTCATCCATCATTTCACACCAGGCTTTGCTGCCGACTTCGGGGGTGCAGCCGCTTAGCAGCCATAATCCCATCACCAAGGTCAGGGCTTTGGTCATTGTCTTCATACTACGCTCCAATTATGCAGCGCAGCATGTTAACACAGGCATCATCCTAGCCTGCTGTCGCCGCCAGTTTTTCCAGCAACCAACCCTGAGCACTGATGGCGTCCTCGCCGTCAGCGGGCGCCACTAACGCGTATTGGCCATCGCTGCCCAATACCCAAGCCTGGGTAGTGTCGCGCATGTACACTTCAAGCTCGGCTTTCATGCGCTCTTTGAGTTTGTTGTTGTCGACCGGGAAGGCGGTTTCTACCCGGCGCAGCAGGTTGCGCTCCATCAGGTCGGCACTGCCGGCGTAGATTTCGTCTTTGCCATTATTGTGGAAGTAGTAGACCCGAGTATGTTCCAGAAAGCGGCCAATAATGGAGCGCACTTCAATGTTCTCCGATACGCCGGGCACGCCCGGGCGCAAACAGCACATGCCGCGAATGATCAGCTCCACTTTGACCCCGGCCTGCGAAGCCTTATACAGGGCTCGAATCAGCTTGGGCTCGGTCAGGCCATTGGCCTTCATGCGAATCAACGCTGGCTTGCCACTTTCGGCGTGGGCGCGTTCACGATCCACCAGTTCGATCAGTTTTTTGTGCAGGGTAAAAGGCGCGTGAATCAGCTTCTTGATGCGCAGTGCTTCCCCCATACCGGTCAGCTGTTGGAATAACTTGTGCACATCCTCGCCAATCGAGTCGTCGCAGGTCATAAAGCTGTAATCGGTGTAGGCGCGGGCATTGCCGGCATGATAGTTGCCCGTGCCCAAATGCACGTAGCGCTTATATTTGTCGCCTTCTTTGCGCACGATCAGCATCATTTTGGAGTGGGTTTTATAGCCCACTACGCCATACACCACCACCGCGCCGGCTTCTTGCAGGCGGTTGGCTAAGTAGAGGTTTTCTTCTTCATCAAAGCGGGCACGTAGCTCGATCACCACGGTGACTTCTTTGCCATTGCGGGCGGCGTCGACCAGGGCATTGACGATTTCGGATTTGGCGCCGGTGCGATACAGGGTTTGCTTGATGGCGCGCACGTTTGGGTCTTTGGCGGCTTCGCGCAGCAAATCGACCACAGGCGTGAACGATTCGAACGGGTGTAAGAGCAGGGTGTCGCGGTCGCGAATGCCTTCAAAGATGCTCTTCTTAAAGCTCAGGTTCTTCGGCAAGCCGGCGGTAAACGGCGTGTATTGCAAATCTGGGCGATCAATCTGGTCGATCACTTCCATCAAGCGTGACAGGTTCACTGGGCCGTTGACCTGGAACAAATCTGAGCGGTCGAGGTTAAATTGCTTGAGCAAAAACTCGGTGAGCTCTTCTGGGCAGTTGTCGGCGACTTCCAGTCGCATTTCTTCGCCAAAGTTCCGTGAGTGCAGCTCATCCTCTAGGGCTGAGGCCAAGTCAGCGGCGTCGTCGTGGTCGATTTCTAAGTCGGCGTTGCGTGTTACCCGGAACTGATAGCAGCCCTTTACTTTCATGCCGGGGAAGAGCTCATCGGCGTATTCGTGAATCACCGACGATAAAAAGATGAAGTTATCGCCGCCGTCGCACAGTTCGTCGGGTAAACGAATGATGCGCGCCAATGAACGCGGTGCCGGAATAATGGCCAGGCCGGTTTCACGGCCAAAGGCGTCTTTGCCTTCTAAGGCGACAATAAAGTTCAGGCTTTTATTGACCAGTCGTGGAAAGGGGTGCGAAGGGTCAAGGCCAATGGGGCTGATCAAAGGCTGCAAATAATCAAAGAAATACTGCTGTACCCAAGCGCGTTGCTCTTTGCTCCAGTCGGCGCGACGCAGAAAGCGAATGGACTCTTGCTCCAGCGCCGGCAGCAATACGTCGTTGAGAATGTGGTATTGGCGCTCAACGGTTTCGCTGCACATCTGATGGATTTCACTTAATACCTGGCGCGGATGCTTGCCGTCGACGCCGGCTTGCTCACGGCCGTAGGTCAGCTGCTGCACCAGGTTGGCGACGCGCACCTCGTAAAACTCATCCAAGTTTTTGCTGAAAATGCACAAAAAGAACAGCCGGTCGAGCAGCGGATGGCGTTCATCCAGGGCTTGTTCCAACACCCGAATGTTGAACTGCAAGTGACTCAACTCGCGATTGAAGTACAGCTCTGGGCTATGCAAATCCGTGATGGGAGTTTCTTGTTGTGGCGCGTCAGACATGCTTATTCCTTAAACCAGAAAGCGGCGCATGGCGCCGCGAGTGATTAGCGATCCAGCCATTCAGCATACTGCTTGGCGTAATAGGTGAGAATACCGTCGGCGCCGGCGCGCTTCATGCACAGCAGCGACTCTTGCATCACGGCTTCGTCATCTAGCCAGCCGTTTTGTGCAGCGGCTTTGTGCATGGCGTATTCGCCACTGACCTGATAAACAAAGGTGGGCGCCATCAGCTCATCTTTGATGCGGCGCACCACGTCGAGGTAAGGCATGCCGGGTTTGACCATCACCATATCGGCGCCTTCGGCCAGATCCAGAGCGGCTTCATGCAGCGCTTCGTTGCTGTTACCTGGGTCCATTTGATAGGTTTTTTTATCGGCTTTGCCGAGGTTGGAAGCGGTGCCCAAGGCATCGCGGAAGGGGCCGTAATAGGCCGAGGCATACTTGGCGGAGTAGGCCATGATGCGCGTATTTACAAAGCGCTCGCCCTCTAATGCTGAGCGAATATCACCAATGCGACCGTCCATCATGTCGGACGGCGCGACCACATCTGCACCGGCCTCGGCGTGGGATACGGCTTGCTTCACCAAGGTTTCTACAGTGATGTCGTTCAGCACATAGCCGGTTTCATCGAGAATGCCGTCCTGACCGTGCACGGTAAATGGGTCGAGGGCGACGTCCGTGATCACGCCCATGGTGGGTACGGCATCTTTAATGGCGCGCACAGCGCGTTGAGCCAAACCGTTGGGATTAAACGCTTCTTCTGCCAGCTCGGACTTCGCATCGGCTGGCGTCACTGGAAACAAAGCCACGGCAGGAATGCCTAGCCGGTCCAGATGGCGGACTTCAGCCACTAGTAAATCAATGGACAGGCGTTCGATGCCCGGCATAGAGATCACCGGCTCGCGCTCTTGATGCCCTTCGAGTACGAACATTGGGTAGATCAAATCATCGACGCTGACCTGATTCTCGCGCATTAAGCGACGGGAGAAGTCATCACGGCGCATCCGGCGCAGGCGGGTTTCCGGGAAAAAACGTTGGGCATCGTTAAAAGCCATGGTGATACTCCTGTTGATTGGATCAGCAAACAAACGTGCAAGGATGAACTTGTGGTTCGGCGGTTGCGGGCAGCGCTTAGGTGGGCTGCGAGTACCTGCTCCGCAATGCTGCCGATTGTAGCCTGATGTGGCGATGACGTGCGGCAAGTTTGACGGTCTTTTACTTCCCCAAGACACGTCACCATTAGCGAATGAGCCATTCGGCCAGTGTGATTGGGCGTTTCGGCAATTGCTTGCTGGTTGGCTGGACATAACATGAAGCACAGATATGACAGCGGTATTAACTCCCTAAGCCGCCAATCAACAGAGGATGCGACATGACGACGGACGCCGTGGAAACCGAAGGCTTTAGCCAAACCGAGCTGAACCTGGCACTGAATTTTCTTGAGCAAATACCCTTTAACAAGGTATTGGGGCTTAAACCTAAGCTGCTGACCGCCGAACGCTGTGAGTTCAGCATGGCGATGAAGGATGATTTAGTGGGCAATTGGCTGCAGGGAATATTGCACGGCGGCGCCATCTCGACGGCACTGGATGTGACCGGCGGCGCGATGGCGCTGATCGCCACTTGGCAGCGCTTGCACCGCGACGATGTGCCCAAAGAAGAGCGTCCTAAAAAGCTATCTAAGCTCGGCACCATTGATATGCGGGTGGATTTTTTGCATCCGGGCAAAGGCAAGGAGTTTGTCGCCAGCGCCACGCTGCTGCGCATCGGCAACAAGGTGGCGGTAACTCGCATGGAGTTTCATAACGAAGACGGCGTACTGATTGCTGTCGGCACCGGCACTTACCTGTGTGGCTGATACTTTTGTTCCAATTCCTCAACCAGATTTTGCGTAACACGCAAGCTGTGAAGCAGATCCAGCAGGTTGTAATCCAGGTTGATGTTTAACTCGGTGGCTTGGCCGTTAAAGAATGCCGGGTTGTTGCCAGCAAACGACAGCCCCAGGTTGAGAGCGCCATCGGGTTGGTAGCGAATGTCGGATTCTAACTGGTGATAGTGAAAATCACTGAGCAGGTTCATGGCCATGGCGACGCCATCGTGGCTGCTCCCCAATGTTGCGCTGGCCTGGCTTTGCAGTTGCAGCTTGCCACCGGGAGCGCGAGCGAACAGCTTGCCGGCAGGAATCGACGGCCCTTGTCGCCCGATGACAATGGGGAGCACGCCGTCCATCACGCCACTGGCGTTCACTTGTGCTTTGGCTTCGAGTGCGGCCAGTTGTTGTAGCTCAATGTGATCGACCACAATGCCAAACGCGTTAATGTCCTTGCGGCTGTCAAAGCGGGCTTCGGGGATGCGCACGCTGCCACCCAACAACCGGGTGCGGCCTTCGTGCAACTCGGCAGTGATGTACTCCAACCCTTGCCACGGTTGGTTGATATCGATGGGGGTTAGCTGTGCACCGAGGCGCAGCAGCGAATCCGTCAGGGCAATGCCTGGGTTGAGTTGATCACCAGACAGCTGGGCTTGCAGTTGCAGTTGTTGTTGCTGGCGTCGCAGGGCTGCAAAGCCATGCCAGCCTTCGATCGCCACGCGATTATCATAGCTCGCGCTAACATCCGTTAGTCTTAGCGTCGTATCAGGATGCAGTTGACCATTCGCTTGCCAGTCCAGCCAGCCCTGACCAGACACCTGACCAGCTAACCATTGAACGCCCGTTAGGCTGCGCCATTGATTTAGGTTGAGCAGAGGGTGAGCGAGTTCGGTGGGCTTTAAATACCATTGAATATGGCCTTCGCCAGCGTATTGCTGGCGCACGTCGGCATGCAGTTGCAGTGCACCTTGCCCTGCTCGCCAATTCAGCTGCCCCTGCATTTGTTGTGGCGATAGCATGAGCTCAGCTTGCAATTGGTTATCCGCCAGCTGCCAGCCCTGCCATTGTGATTTCGCCAGTGCGGCGCTCAGCTGGCAATGGGCCAGCCAGGGCGATTGCCGAGCCGCCCACTGGCAGTGAGCGTGACCGGCGAGTAAAGGAAACTCAGTGGTTAAAGCAGCATCAGGCTGCACCAGAGTGACGGGCTGCCAACTGAGCTGCAGCGGCGATGTGAGCTGGCAATCGGGCTGACACTGCAGTTGTAAGTCGGCCAGCCATTGGCTGCGCCACGGTGGTAATTGCCAGCCTTGCAATTGCCCCGCGGTGGTTAACGCCAACCCTTCAGCGCTCTGCAGAGCAATGCCTTGGTCAGGATGCCAGTGCAGTTGCCATTGGCCGTGGGCATCAAACTGCAAGTTGCGTTCCTGCATTTGCCACTGTGCTTGCAGTTGCAGCGGCAGTTGCAGCGTCAGGCCGTCGCTGCTGTTCCAGTCGCCGCTGCTGGCAAGCGTGGCACTTACCTCTACACCCGTTTGCTGCCAGCGCAGTTGCTGCTGGCCATCGAGGGAGCACTGGTTGAGATCGCTATGACAATGCAATTGCAGTTTGGGGAGCCAGCTGAACTGCGCCTGTTGATAATGCCCTTGTTGGCGGGCGCTGCTGAGCTGTGCCTGCCAGCCTTCGCGGTTGCGTTTATCGAGGCTGAGCTGCCATTGATTGGGCTGTAAAGCACCATCGGCGAGCGCAATGCGGTTGCTATTGAGTTGCCAGGATGCTTTCGCTTGGATGTCGTCGGGCAACCGCGCTTGGTTGGGTAGGCTGAGCAGTATGTTGCCCTGCAAGTCATCGATGGGCAGCGACTCCAGCGCTGGCAGGCGTTGGCGCAGCAGCGCCAGATCAGCAAATTGCTGGATTTCGAGTTCAGTTCGACCGTCCTGCTGAGCAATATGGCCATGCCATTGCAACAGCCGCTGTTGCTGCTCCGACAGCAGTAGTAACCAGGCGCCTCCTATTTGCAGCTGTGCTTCCAGCTGCCAGGGCAGAGGCGCGTTATCGAGCTGTATGGCACCATGCAAACGCCACAGACCGTCATCAAAACTGGCTTTAAGGTCGCTGCTGAAATGCGCATTGTTGAAGTTCAAACGATCAATCTGAATGCGACCCAGGGGGACTTGCAGCCATTGTTGCAGCGGTGGAATATCGAGCTGGCGTTGCAGCAGTGCCGCGCCGGAACGCTGGGCCTGTCGCTGGGCAGCCTGGGTCAGTTTGGCGCTGGCTTGCTGCACACTGAGGCGAGCAATGCGCAACTGCTGAAACTCGCCCTGCAGCACAGCTAACGGGCGATAGTTTAAACGCAGATCGTTTAGCTGCAGCTGACTGCCATCAACGAGTGTGAGGTGTAAGCGGTCGATATGGAGCTGATACCAACTCCAACGGCGGATATGCACTTTGCCTTGGCCTAAGCCGCCGAGTTGCAGAGCTTGGTTGGCCCACTGGTTGAGTGTGGGTTTCAACAGCCAGGGGGCAGCCACGACCAAGGCTGTTAACAGCACTAGGCTGGTGACTAAGCTCCAGCCTAACCGTCGTAGCCAGCGCCGCATCGGCTAGCGTTGGATCTGCTGTACGCCTTGCTCTGTGCCTAGTAAGAGCAAATCCGCTGGGCGCAGAGCGAACAGGCCGTTGGTGACGACACCGACGATTTGATTGATACGGTTTTCCAGTTCCATGGGGGAATCGATGCGCAGGTTGAGCACATCCAGAATCTGATTGCCGTTATCCGTGATGACGCCCTCGCGGTAGACCGGATCACCCCCCAACTTGACCAGCTCGCGCGCTACGTATGAACGCGCCATCGGAATAACTTCCACCGGCAGTGGGAACTCGCCCAACAGCGTCACCTGTTTACTGGCATCGGCGACACAGATAAAGGTTTTCGCCACCGCGGCGACGATTTTTTCGCGGGTGAGAGCGGCGCCGCCACCTTTGATCATTTCCAACTGAGCGTTGATTTCATCGGCGCCATCAATGTAGAACTCCATCTGGCCGATCTGGTTGAGGTCAAAGACCTCAATTCCGTGACCACGCAAGCGCTCGGCCGAGGCTTCAGAGCTGGCAACAGCGCCGGCAAAGTCGTGGCGCAGATCCGCCAAGGCATCGATAAAGCAGTTGGCGGTAGAGCCAGTGCCTACACCGATGATGCTGTCTTTCTCCAGCTTAGGGCGGATATAGTCGGCGGCGGCTTGGCCGACGGCTTGCTTCAGTTGGTCTTGAGTCATGTCATTCACTTGCGTTGTCAGCGGGTTGCGGGTTCCTGTGCCGGGAATTATATGCATGACTGAGTTACAATGCGCGCTTTGAATTTGCCCCGGCTGGCTGCCGGATCACCCATGAGACCTGTCCATGTTGAATCAGTACCTGAAGAAAATTCTGTCGGCGCGGGTTTATGACGTCGCCATTGAGTCGCCTCTGCATCAAGCACCGTTTCTCAGCGAGCGTCTGGGCAATCATATTTGGGTCAAGCGAGAAGACGAGCAGCCGGTGTATTCCTTCAAAATTCGCGGCGCCTACAACAAGGTCGTGCAGCTGACCGAAGAAGAAAAAGCCCGCGGTGTGGTAGCGGCTTCCGCCGGCAATCATGCCCAGGGGCTGGCGCTGGCAGCGAAAGAGCTGGGCATCAAGGCTACCATCGTCATGCCGCGGACCACGCCGGAAATCAAGGTGAAGTCAGTGAAAGCGCGTGGCGCCAAAGTGGTGCTGCATGGCGATGCCTTCGACGAAGCCTTTGCCTATTCGCAAAAGCTGGTGGAAGAAAAAGGCATGACCTACATCCACCCCTACGACGACCCGGAAACCATTGCCGGCCAGGGCACCATTGGTATGGAAATCCTGCGCCAAATGCGTGACCCGGTCGATGCCATTTTTGTTCCCGTCGGTGGCGGCGGCTTGATTGCGGGGGTGGCCGCCTACGTTAAATCATTGCGTCCAGAAGTACGCATCGTGGGTGTTGAAAGCACGGAGTCGGCATCGCTGGCGGCGGCGCTGGAAGCCGGTGAGCGGGTGATTCTGCCGCAAGTTGGCATCTTTGCCGACGGTGTGGCGGTGGCTCAGATCGGAGAAAACACGTGGGAAGTGTGCAAAGACCATGTCGATGAAGTCATCACGGTGACGCCGGACGAAATCTGTGCCGCCGTCAAAGACACCTTTGATGATACCCGCGCGGTGTGTGAACCCGCCGGAGCTTTGAGCGTAGCGGGGCTCAAAAAATACGTTGAGCGCGAAGGCTGCGAAAACCAGCATTTGATCGCCATTCTCAGCGGCGCCAACGTCAACTTCGATCGCTTGCGTTACATCTCGGAAGTGGCAGAAATCGGTGAAGGCCGAGAAGTGATTCTGGCGGTGACCATTCCCGAGCAGCCCGGCAGCTTCCAGAAATTTTGCAGCTTGCTGGGCAAGCGTCCTATCACTGAGTTCAATTACCGTTACGGTGATGACAACCGGGCGCAGATTTACGTTGGCGTAAAGGTCGGCGCAGAGCCTGGCGCCCAGCAAGCATTGCTGGATGAGCTGATTGCCCACGATTACCCGGTTACGGATTTGACCCACAGCGAAATTGCTAAATACCACATTCGTCATATGGTCGGTGGTCATGCCCCGGTGTCGGTGGCGGACGAGCATTTGTATCGTTTTGAGTTTCCTGAGCGTCCAGGCGCGTTGCTGAACTTTCTGCGCACGTTGGGCAAGCGCTTTAACATCTCGCTGTTCCATTATCGCAATCATGGTGCGGCGTATGGCCGGGTATTGGTGGGGCTGCAGGTGCCCGAGGGCAAAGAAGCGGAGCTGCGTAAGTATTTGAAAGCGCTCGGTTACCGCTATTGGGACGAAACAGATAACACCGCTTATCACTTGTTTTTGCGTTAGTTTTTGGGCACGCCGGGTCAATGTGACGGAGCTGTCAGCTTTCATCTTGTTACATTGACCCGATTGCTGACACTGTCATTCATGTCAGGCGAAGTTGGCGGGCCACGGCCGGCAGCCGTGGTTAGGCGAACTACTATTAGAGTGTCAAAAAGCTCATTAACTCTTGCCTGTTTGTGCCGGCCAGAGCGTGGTAATGGAGACTCGCCGTGAAACTCATGATCTGCATGTTTTTGTTATTGCTGCTGCCACAGGCGTATGCCAGTACTTGCCAGCATTTCACTGCCAGCGGTAATGCGGAATACCCGCCGTATCTTTGGCGTTCGGCGGACGATTCGATGAAATTAGTGGGTGCCAACGCCATGCTGATGGACTACATCGGTGAGCAGCTGGGGGTGACCATCGACATCGGTTACGTCGGCCCTTGGGGGCGCACCCAAGAAGAGTTGGCCAAAGGCCACATCGACTTTATTGCCGGAGCTTTTTTCACCGAACCTCGCACCCAGCGCATGGATTACCTAAGGCCCGCCTTCCAGGTCACGCAAACCGCCGTTTGGGTGAGTGAGTACCGCCCGTTTGAGTACCGCCAATGGCAAGATCTGATCGGTCGACAAGGGGTCACTGTTATTAACAACAGTTTCGGTCAGGAGTTTGACGAGTTTGCGGCGCAAAACCTCACCATTCACGAAGCCGTTAAGCTGGAGCAGGGGCTGCGCATGTTGCAGGGCGACCGCGTGGATTATTTCATTTATGAACTCAACCCAGGCAAAGCGTATGCCTCGCAGCTCGGTATTTCAGACGTGCGGCCGTTGGCGGTGCCAATATCACAGGAACCGCTGTATTTAACCATGTCGAAGAAGTCTGTCTGCAATACCCCTAAGTTTCGCCAGCAGCTGCAAGCTGTATTGCAAAAAGCCCAGCAAGAAAAGGTGATGGAAGGCTTTTTACGACAAGCCATGCGCGATTGGGAAAAACGCGGATCGACGAGTTTGGAATAATCTTCGCAGCCATCACACCCTACCTTTGGTGAAGCGCTCGCGGTTGGCCTGTTTCTTCCGGTCGCTTTTACGCAGCAACACATAAAAGGCACCGGAACCGCCATGATGTATCTGGGCGGTGTGAAATGCTTGCACGTCGTCCAAATCCTGTAGCCAGTGCACCAAATAACTTTTGAGCAGTGCTGGATCTTCGACATTGCGATCACCTTTGCCCGGCATCATCAGCACACTGCGTAAGTCGTGCTCTAGGCAGTCATTGATGAAGCGAAATACCTCTCGGCGAGCCTGATCAATGGTGCGACGGTGCAGATCCAGCCGGGCCTCAATTTCATATTTACCCAGCCGTAGCTTGCGAAACACGCCGTCCTGAATGCCGGGGCGCTTGTAGCCAATGATGTCGTGTGGCCCCACGCGCTCAACTTCGGACAGGCGTAAGTGGTTGGGATCATGCCCTTGGTTTTCGTTCATCGCCGCTTGCTGGCGGGCGGCGGCGTTGGCTTTGGCCAGGTCCGGGCCGCGTCGCAGTTGCACCTTTGGGCGCTGGGGCAAACGCTTTACCCCCTGCATTTCCTGTAAAAACAGATCGTCGTCAGACTCAGCCATGGTTTCACCTCTTAACACTGTCTTCGCGATGAGGCTCGCTGCATCGCTGACCTATGATACCGCAGCTAACACACTTCTTTGCGTGCCCAGACACTACTTTTAAAGCCCCTGTTTTATTGTGGAAATGCGAGCCGTGATCGCATTAACCCTGAGGACTTTCAATATGATTCGCTTTAATCACAGAAGTGCCATCGTCGCCATGGCGGTGGTTGCGCTCAGCCAACCGGCATGGGCGTTTAAAGGACAGCATCGTGAGTTGGACTGGGCACAGCAGCTGCAACTCAGTGAACAGCAGCAACAACAGCTGCAACAACTGGAGCAGCGCCATCGTAAAGATGCACAACAGCAGCGTCAGGCGATGCATGCTGAAATGCGCGCCTTGCTGACGCCGGAGCAGCGTCAACAAGCCGATGAGCTGCTGCAGCAGCGTCAGCAAAAAATGCAGCAACGACGTGTATCGCAGCTAAGTCAGAAGCTGTCTCTGACGGCAGAGCAGCGTGAGCAACTGCAGCAATCGCTGCAGCCAACGGCGAGCTGGCCGCCAACACTGCAGCACAAACACCAACAGCGTCAGCAGCTGGAGCAACAGCTCGGACTCATTCTGACCAGTCAGCAGCAACAGCAGTGGCAGGCGATGCAGCAGCGTCAGCACAAACGCTTTCACCATCACCGCCAGTCACTTTAACTGTGAGCTGGCCAAAGCCCTTCTTTTAGAAGCTGTATACCAAGGTCACACCGAACTCACGATCGGTGTTGACCTTATCTTCAGGCACTTTGTCGGTGTATTCGACGCTGTAACTGATCTTGGTTGCCAGCGTTCCGATGACATTGCTTTTGAGGCTGGTTTCAGACGCATACACACTGTTGTCCTGACCGGGTTCAGCGCTTATTTCTTGGATCAGTTGTACCGTTGGAGCAATGTTCCAAGTGAGCTTGCTGGCCAGCCGGCCAATCCATTCTTCATCGACGACATCACTGTCTTTGATTTTGTCGTGACGATAACCTGGGCCTGCTTCAATGTGCCATTTGAGTTCGTCTTGGGTGAATATTCGATAGCCATAACCGATGGCCGCAGTGGTTCGGTATTCAAAACCGGAAAAGCGATCGCGCTCTTGTTTGAGCACCGATGCCAAATATGAGCGTTTGCTGAAGTTGCGATCCAGCTGTAACTCGCCAACGTATTTTTCTTTTGACGTTTCACCATCTTCCTTGCTGCTGCGGGCCGTGAGTTTTAGCGCTTTGTCCCAGCGCTTGCCTTCATGTTTGATGTTGAACTTACCGTTGAGATCGCTGCTGTCGGTATTACCTGAGGTCAGCAAATAGCCCAGTTCAGATGCGCCGCTCCAAGCACTTTGCGGTGCATCGTCGGCAACGGCGCTGGCACTGATGACACTCAGCGCTAGGGCCAGGGAAGAAAAAGCTTTCATGAATAAATCCTCAGGACTGTCACGCGATTAAAACCAGGCGGCAGATTAACGAGCTGAGTTGCCAGCTGCAACAGTCTGTGCCGGGCATGGTGCACACACTTCGTCTACAGTAAGCGGCCGCAGACAAATAGAGATTCGATGTGCGTGAAGCAATCTTAACGGCGCCGGTAAAGACGGTGCTGACCCAGCTGACTCGGCCCATGGTAGTGGGGATTCTGGCGGTATTCTTTTTCAACCTGGTCGATACCTGGTTTATCAGTTTGTTGGGCACCGACAGCTTGGCGGCGGTAGGCTTTGCCTTGCCTGTGACCATGCTGGTAATGAACTTGGCCATTGGTTTGGGCATTGCCTCGGGGGCGTTGGTAGCACATGCCTTTGGCGCGGATGATCATACGGCTGCACGGCAGACCACCACCGCGTCGTTGGCGTTGGCGCTGGTATTGGGTGTGGTGCTGGCCGTGGTCGGTTGGTGGTTGAATCCTTGGCTGTTTCAATGGCTCGGTGCGGATAAAGCCCTGATGGCGGATATCTGGGGCTATATGCGCTGGTGGTGGCCATCGAGTGTGTTGATGCTGTTAATGATGATTCAAAACAGCGCCTTGCGCGCTGGTGGTAATACGCGTTTGCCGGCGCGCATGATGATCACTGCAGCGGTGTTAAATGCGGCTTTGGATCCATTGCTGATCTTCGGTTGGGGGCCGCTGCCTGCGATGGGCGTAGGTGGTGCGGCATTGGCCAGTGGTTTGTGCTGGCTGTTGGTGATTGCAGTGATTTTGCCGCACCAGTGGCGCCAGGGCCTGTTGGGCTTTGCTGGTTTGTCGTTGGCGTCGATCACGGCGCTATGGCGACGTTTACTGGCTTTAGGCGTACCGGCGATGGTCACCAATATGCTGGTGCCGCTCGCCGGAGCCATTCTGCTGAAATGGGTGGCTCCCATGGGTGAACAAGCGGTGGCGGGATTTGGTGTCGGCATGCGTTTGGAGCCCTTTGCGATTGTGGTGGCGTTGGCGCTGACCTCCACGTTGCCGGTGTTTGTGGCACAAAATCGTGCTGCTCATCAGTGGTCGCGTATCTGGGAGGCGCTGACGTTGTCGTTTCGCTTCTTGTTGTTATGGCAGGGGCTTATTTGCTTATTGCTGTGGCTCAGTGCTGATGGGTTGGCACAATTGTTCTCTGCGGATGCGGGTGTGCAGGCTTACATTGTTGCCTTCGTTCGCTGGTTGCCGCTCGGCTATGCCGGCATGGGCATCGTGCTGTGCGCCAACGCTGTGCTCAACGCATTGCAGAAGACTCAGGTGTCGATGCTGGTCAATGGCGTGCGCTTATTTGCTTTGTATGTGCCAGCTGCCTGGCTGGGCATGCAGCTGGGCCAGCACTGGGGCTGGTCTTACCAAGGACTGTTACTGGGAGCTGCCGTGGGCAATGCCATCGCCGGCTGCTGGGTTTGGTGGCTGGTGCAGCGTTTGCAAGCCGGCAGACAAGTGGCAGTTGCCGGCCGGCGTTTGGTGCTGGAGTAGCTCGGTCATTAGGGCTTACGGGAATCGGTTAGGCGCTGGGATAAGCGGCCGCTCAGCCAATCCTTGAGCATGATCCAGTCGCCGATAAAGCTCCACAGAGGGTAGCGAAAGGTAGCGGGCTTATTGTGCTCAAAAAAGAAATGGCCGATCCAAGCTTGGCCGTAGCCCGCAATCAGCGCCAGCGGCAGCCATGACCAGGCACCACTGAGCACACACACGAGCACTATCGCTAAGGCGCTGAGGCTGCCACTGTAGTGCAGGGCACGACATACTGGATGCCCATGTTCTGCCAAATAGTAGGGATAAAACTCGGCGAAGCTGGAAAACTCTTTGGGCTCGCTCATGGCACACCTTCGTTATTGTTATCTGTCTTTGTCATAGTAACGGCCATGGTGGCCCAGAACAGGGCCGGTGGTGCCATTCGCCGACAAGCAAAGGCTATTCCGATATTCGCTTGGTTAAGGCGCCTGATGGCGGCTGGGGGGTGGGCGCGCAGCAAGGCCGCAGAGCGATGCTAAGCTGCTGCTACCGCATAGCCAATGTGCTGTGGGCGTATGCTTATCCAGCCTGACGAGGTGCGCGATGCTTTATCAACTCAATGCCGGTATCACCCGCTTTATGCAGCCCTGGCATGTATTAGCCAGACAAAGTCGCCAATGGTTATATCAACCCTGGAACCCGGCCAATGCCAGCTGGAGCCTGCGCTCATTGCGGGCGTCGGTAGAGTTGTTGGAGCGGCTCACCGACTCCTATGACAAACCGGATTGGCAGTTGGATACCACTTGGGTTCAAGACCAGCCGTGCGAGGTACATTACGACTGTGTGCTGAGCAAGCCTTACTGTGATTTGCTGCATTTTCGTCGCCACCCCCAGCCTGAAGGCCAACCCAAAGTATTGATGCTGGCGCCGTTATCGGGCCATTACGCGACCCTATTGCGCGGCACAGTGCGCGAGTTCCTGCCAGACCATGAGGTCTACATCACCGATTGGCGCAACGCGCGTGAGGTAGCGGTCGAAGACGGTGGTTTCCATTTCGATGATTATGTCGACTATTTGATCGAGTTTTTGCGCTTCCTCGGCCCTGAAACGCACGTGATGGCGGTGTGTCAGCCGTGTGTGCCCGCTTTGGTTGCCGCCGCCGTGATGGCGGAGCGTGGAGTACCCTTGCCGCGCTCAATGACCTTAATGGGCGGGCCGGTAGACACTCGTATCAGCCCAACGGACGTCAATGACTATGCCTCAGGCAAAGACCTGGCTTGGTTTCAGCGCAATGTTATTTGTCAGGTGCCCGCTGGCTTTCGCGGTCAAGGGCAGCTGGTGTATCCCGGGTTTATTCAGCTCACGGGGTTTATGTCGATGAATCTCGACAACCACATCAGCAAGCACTTTAAGTTCTTTAATGACTTGATTCGCGGCGACGGTGACAGTGCGGAAGCTCACCGCAGCTTTTATAACGAGTATTTAGCCGTGATGGACTTGCCCGCTCATTATTATTTGGAGACCATTCGGCGCGTCTTTTTGGAGCATCAGCTACCGCGTGATTGCATGCAGCATCGCGGTCATCCTGTCACCCTGGCAGCCATCGAGAATATGGCGCTGATGACGGTAGAGGGCGAGCTGGATGACATTACTGGCCGCGGCCAAACCGCTGCGGCGTTGGTTTTGTGTCGCAATGTCGACAATGCGCAGAAGCGGCATTTTGAGGTTGAAGGCGTGGGGCATTACGGCATTTTTAATGGTCGTCGCTTTCGTCAGCAAATTGCACCAGAGGTCAAAGATTTTATGCTTAAAAATCAATGAGCGAGTGTCCTGAGCCAGAAGTTCGTATGCTTTCAGGGGGCTTTGAGGGCGCCCTCTAAGAGAGCGAATGGAAATATACGAACTTCTGACTCAGGACACTAAGATATCTCGGTGCTGTTCAGCGTGCGCTGGATTTGATTGATCAACTTGGTCGGGTTCAGTGGCTTGACCACCACGTCGTCCATGCCGGCTGCTAGGCAGGCACTGCGATCTTCGCTCATTCCTCGGGCCGTCAGTCCCAAAATAGCTACCTGGGCATAATAGTCATCCAATCGGCGAATAACCTGGGTAGCCCGCAAGCCATCCATCACCGGCATGTGCCAGTCCATCAATATCAAATCGTAGCGCTGCTGGGCGCAGCAGTTCACGGCTTGCTGGCCATCGTAAGCGGGGGTTACTTGCATGCCGGCACGCTCCAAAATTTTTCGCGTCACCAACTGATTGGTTTCGTTGTCCTCAACCAACAGTACATGCCCACTTAGGTTGCTTGGCAACTCGCGTTGCGCTTTTGGGGCTGCATCTTGTTGCGCATTATGGTCGGGGCGGTAGCCAACAATGACTTCGAATACCGATCCTTTGCCTGGCTCGCTGGTGACGCTGATGTGGCCGCCTTTGGCTTCGACCAAACCTTTGCAAATAGCCAAGCCGAGGCCGTTGCCAGAATACTCACGGGTCGTGCTGTTATCGACTTGCGAAAAGGGTTGGAACAAACGCTGTTGGTCTTCAGCCGTAATCCCGATGCCATCGTCGCTGACTCGAATACGCATTTGCACTTGCTGTGGCTGCTGCTTCATCAACTCCAGCTGTAAATGCACATGGCCGTTGGGAGAAAACTTTATGCCATTGCTGAGCAAGTTGAGGCATATCTGCTGCAGCCGGCCGGCATCGCCGATCAGGCGCTGGGGCAGCTGTTCGTCGATGTCACATTGAAGCATGACTTGATACTTGCGCCGCATGGGCTCAAGCACGGCACACGCGCGCTTGGCGATGTCGCTGGGGTTAAAAGGTTGAGCGTGTAAGTTGAGGTGTCCCCCTTCGAGGCGGGCATAGTCGAGAATATCACTGGTCTGCTGGGTCATCGACTCGACCGAGGACTGGATAATGGCACACAGCTGTGCCCGCTCATCTGCATCCTCGGCATGCTGCAACAGTTCGATGGCGCCACTGATACCGTTTAGGGGCGTGCGCATTTCATGACTCATATTGGCCAAGAAGGCCATCTTGGCAGCGTTGGCCGTTTCGGCTTGAGTTTGTGCCAGCTTCAAGCGCGTAATATTGCGCGATACGCCAAAAATATGCGCCACCCGGCCCTGTTCATCAAACAGCGGAGATAGAATGGTGCTCCAATGTTGCTCGCGGCCATCATGGCTGCTGAATGATTCACTTTCTTCATACTGCAGCGGCCGGCGCTGATCCACACATTGCTGATAGCGCTGCACCAAACTCTGGTACAGCTCAGGAGGAAAGATGGCGCTGAGTGCTTGCCCTTTCGGCAAGCCTCCAGTCAGCTCCATGGTGGCCTTTTGCGCGGTATTGGTATTCACCAAATAAAAATCATCTTCACCCACTTCAAGAATGAACATGTTATCGGGTGAGTTGGCCCAGATTTCAGAAAATAAATGCTGCTCCAGGCTCTTACTGCACGCATCAGTCATGGCTATTGAGAGTCTCAATGGGAATATATTCTTTAAAGTTCATGCGCTCCTTGTATGACTTGAACTCCGGGATGTCTAACACATGATTGATATCATCCGAAAATCGGCTGACCAGTGTGGGCTGTTTGATAACTTGGGCTGGCCCTGCAGTGCCCCATAGCGTGATTTTTTGACCAGCCTCAATTGAGGCATTTGAGATCGACTCTCGACCAGACTCTGTATGCAGTAGCATATTGATGCAATCCGGTGCGATGGCTAAAAAGCGCCCTTGAGTGTCATTCCAGGCCAGCAAGCTTTCATTGCGCATCACCACCCAATACGTATCGCCATCATCGCCGTTGATGATGGTAATGCCGTTATCGAAACCATCGTCGGTGTTGCGCACGCTGTCTGCGCTGATGGTGCCAGTCACAAAACAATAATTAGTGACGGCCAATTTATCGAGAACGTAGTTCAAGTGAGCATCACTCGGGTTTTGGCGCAGCTGTTTGCCCACTGCCATGGCCAGACTGACGGATTGCTGCACCAAATACTGCCGACCATAGCGCTGCACGAACTTGCCTTCTAACGGGTATAAGGCCATGCCACCGACTTGGTTATAGCCCGGCTGTGATACGACCTCGCGGGCTTTATCTTCCAGCTCGGTTGGGCTTAGCTGGGGATCTGTAAACTCGGTATAGTGGTAGTCTTCATTTTTCTTGGTAGCGCCTGCCAATGTATCGCCGACTATGTTATCGGAGGCGATAACCGCTGGGCAGCAGCTAATGCCGTCTGCCACGTCCAGCAATGTTTCATTCAGCCTAGGGTCGGCGCGGCCGCAGGGATCAGCATCTAAAACCAGCAATTTTTGTGTACCGTGGTGGGCAATATGATCGGCAATATAAAACGGCAGCAGGGTATTTACCGCACCGATTTCGCCCGGCAACAAGTAGCTTGGGGTTTGCCCGCATTCGGTTCTTAAATACTCGCTGAGGTGGTCAAAGGCATTGATGGGGGCGGTAAGGCCGAAGCCCTGCTTGGCTTTGGCCGGTGAGCCGAGGTCCACCACCATTAAGCTGGAGTCGCCTGCCTGCATACTCGCGGTTGTGACCATGGTCACTGGGCCGCGAAACTCTTCCAAAAACACATTGGCCATATCCTTCGGGCCGCCGCCGCCAGACGCTAGAAAACAAGCGCCCTCAATCAGGTTTTGAAGATCTGCGCGTTGGATCTCTATTGAGTGTGATGTCATCCCGTCCTTCCTTGTTAGCTAACAACTTAATAGCTGATCATAACGGGGAAAACGGCGGCAGGCGATGGCCGCCGCAACAGGGTGTTACAAACCGACCACCACCTTGGCCAGCTCAAACGGAACTTGGCCGAGTTGATACAGCGGCGTCAGCAGAACAATTTCAGCAATTTTCAGCGCCAGAATAAAGATCAGAGGTGACAGATCCAGGCCGCCCAAATCGGGCATTTTGGCCCGAATAGGCCCCATGACAGGCTCTAATATCTGGTTGATCAAAATCAACGCTGGGTTGTATGAGTTGGGGGCGATCCAGGATGCGATCACCACAATTAGCAAACCCCAGAAGTAGATATTGAACAGCAGGCTAACTAGGCCGATGGTGCCCCACACCAGCAGATTGGCCCAGGGCAAGCCAAGGCCAATCATCATGCTAACGGCACCGATGTAAACGCATTGTGCCAACCAAGCGAGCAACAGCGAGGCCAGATCAAGTCCACCAAAGCCGGGAATCACGCGCCGCAAGGGAATCAGCAGCGGATTCGTCACCTTCACAATAAATTGAGAGATGGGATTATAAAAATCGGCGCGCACTAACTGCAGCAAAAAGCGCATCAATACCACCAATGCAAACAAGCTACCGATGGTATTGATCAGTAGCAGACCCACCTGTGTAAACGCTGACATAAGGGCTCCTTAAGTTTTAGGGTTGGCACCCAACTCCTGGCTTAATTCTGCTGCGCGCTGGCAGGCGGCATTCATGGCGGCACTGACGACATCGCGCAGATGAGCGGCTTCGAAGGTGGCAATGGCTTGCTGGGTGGTGCCGCCAGGTGAGGTCACACGGCGACGCAGTTCAGCCGGGTCGACATCGGATTGACGTGCCATTTCAGCCGCGCCGGTGGCGGTTTGCAATGTTAGCTCCGTTGCGGTTTCACGACTCATGCCCATGTTCTCGGCGGCTTCAATCATGGCTTCCATCATCAGGAAGTAATAGGCCGGGCCACTGCCTGAAACCGCGATCACGGTATCAATCTCAGCTTCGGTTTGAACCCACACGGTGATGCCGACGGCACGCATCAGAGCATCGGCCAAGTTGCGTTGTTCCATGCTGACTGCGTCGCTGGCAAATAAGCCACTGGCACCAACGCCAACCAAAGACGGCGTGTTGGGCATGCAGCGCACAATGGCCTGGCAGCCGCTCCAAAGTTCCAACGAAGCCAGATCGATGCCCGCAGCGATGGAGATCAACAGTGGCTGACGCTCTGTTAATTGCTCTCGCAGTGGCTCCAGCACTTGGCTCATGACTTGTGGCTTTACCGCCATCATCACGACGTCTGCTTGCGCAATGGCAGCAGCGTTGTCGGCATACACCTGCACGCCATAGTCTGCCGCCAGACGCTCGCGCTGGTCAGCATTGGGATCACTGATATGAATCTGGTTGGCGGGCAATTCGCCCGTTTGAATCAAGCCGCCGACGATGCTGGCGGCCATGTTGCCACCGCCGATAAAAGCCAATTGCGTCATGTTGCTTCCTTCATTGAATTTGCTGCGAGTTTAGGTATCTGGGCCGGCATCGGCAACAACAGACACACTGGCTGCTTGATCACGAGCACCAAAAATATCCGTGCCCACCCGTACTTGATGACTGCCATGGGCAATGGCGAGTTCCAGGTCCCCGGACATGCCCATTGACAGTGTATCGACCTGCGGGTGATCCGCTCTCAGACTCTCCAGCAGTTGCTGCATTCGGTCGAATTGCTGGCCCAGTGCCTGCTTATCGTTCGTGGCTTCGGGGATGCACATCAATCCGCGCACGGTCAGGCGTGGCAACTCAGCGACTTGGGCGGCTAGTTCGGGCACCTGCGACGGCAGCACCCCAGACTTTTGCGCTTCTTCACTGATGTTGACCTGTAACAGCACCTGCAAAGGAGCCATGCCATCAGGGCGCTGATCGTTTAACCGCCGCGCCAGCTTGAGACGGTCAAGTGTTTCCAGCCACTGGAAGCGCTCGGCGACGGTCCGGCTCTTATTGCTCTGCAAATGGCCAATAAAATGCCATTCAATGTCGTCGAGATCCGCCAGGGCGTCTATTTTGTCCAATGCGTCCTGCAAATAGTTTTCACCGAAGGCGCGTTGCCCGAGCTGATAACACTGGCGCACCATGCTGGCGGGTTTGGTTTTACTGACCGCCAACAGTGCCACTTGCTGGCGGCTGCGACCGGCTTGTTCGCAGGCTTTGTCTATACGTTGTTGCACCGCATGGTAGCGTTGTTCGAGAGTGGACATTGCTTAGGCTTGGTTTAGGATTGTCAGCAACCAATGATAAAGCCAAGGCGCCGTTCGCGCACGGCGTGAAGGAGAAACTATGGATATTACCGAACTGTTGGCCTTTAGTGCCAAACAGGGTGCTTCCGACTTACACCTGTCGGCGGATTTGCCTCCCATGATCCGGGTCGACGGCGACGTTCGCCGCATTAATTTGCCGGCGCTGGCGCACAAAGAAGTGCATGCGCTGGTGTATGAAATCATGAACGACAAGCAGCGTAAGGATTTCGAAGAATTTCTGGAAACCGACTTTTCCTTTGAAGTGCCTGGTGTGGCGCGCTTCCGGGTAAACGCCTTTAACCACAACCGTGGCGCCGGTGCCGTGTTCCGGACCATTCCGTCCAAGGTACTGACCATGGACCAGTTGGGCATGGGGCAGGTATTTAAAGATTTATCGAACATTCCGCGTGGCATCGTGCTGGTTACCGGGCCGACGGGTTCGGGTAAATCGACCACGCTGGCGGCCATGATCGACAGCATCAACGAAAACAAATACGAGCACATCCTCACCATTGAGGACCCGATCGAATTTGTACACGAATCCAAAAAAGCCTTGGTTAACCAACGGGAAGTGCACCGCGACACCTTGGGCTTTAACGAAGCCTTGCGCAGCGCACTGCGGGAAGACCCGGATGTGATTCTGGTGGGCGAGCTGCGGGACTTAGAAACCATTCGCCTAGCGCTGACCGCAGCGGAAACCGGTCACGTGGTTTTTGGCACCTTGCACACCAGCTCGGCGGCCAAAACCATTGACCGTATTGTTGACGTATTTCCCGCAGAAGAGAAATCCATGGTGCGGTCAATGCTGTCAGAATCGCTGCAGGGCGTGATTGCCCAGACCCTGTTGAAGAAAAACGGTGGCGGTCGAGTAGCGGCTCATGAAATTATGATCGGTACCCCGGCGATTCGTAACCTCATTCGTGAGGACAAAATTGCGCAAATGTATTCGGCGATTCAGACCGGTGGCGCCTATGGCATGCAGACCATGGATCAATGCCTGCAAAACCTGATGGCGAAAGGCCTGATCTCGCGTGAAGCGGCGCGAGAAAAAGCCAAAGTGCCGGATAACTTCTGAGGTAAGCCACTATGTCTATGGACAAATTTTTGCGCCTAATGGTGGAGAAGAAGGCCTCCGACCTGTTCATCACCGCAGGCGTTGCTCCCTCCATGAAGGTGCACGGCACCATTATGCCGCTCAGTCGTAACCCGCTGGGGGCCGAGCAAGCCCGCGATATTGTGCTCGGCTTAATGAACGACAAGCAGCAAACTGAGTTCGAAGAAAAGAAAGAGCTGAACTTTGCCATCAACGCCAGCGGTATTGGCCGTTTTCGTGCCAGTGCGTTTTATCAACGCAACGTCGCGGGCATGGTGCTGCGGCGTATTGAAACTGAAATCCCCAAGGTCGATGATCTAGGGCTTCCCGATGTTATCAAAGACTTGGCGATGGAAAAGCGCGGCTTGATCGTGTTTGTGGGCGCCACGGGTACCGGTAAATCGACCTCGCTGGCCTCGATGATTGGTCATCGCAATCACAACAGTAAGGGCCATATTCTCAGCATTGAGGACCCGATCGAGTTCGTGCACCGCCACGATAATTGCATCATTACCCAGCGAGAGGTGGGCTTAGATACCGAATCGTTTGAGATCGGTCTGCGCAACTGCCTGCGTCAGGCGCCGGATGTCATCATGATTGGTGAGGTGCGCTCACCTGAGACCATGGAGCATGCGGTGACTTTCGCTGAAACCGGTCACTTGTGTTTGGCAACCTTGCACGCCAACAACGCCAACCAGGCGTTGGAGCGGATTATTCACTTCTTCCCGCCGGCGCGGCACAGCCAGATCTGGATGGATTTGTCCCTGAACCTGAAAGCCATTGTGGCGCAGCAGTTGATTCCTACGCCCGATGGCCGTGGACGCCGGGCCGTGGTGGAAGTATTAATCAACTCGCCACTGGCGGCCGATCTGATTCGCAAAGGCGAAGTGCATGAGCTCAAACCTTTGATGCGCAAGTCCACCGAATTGGGCATGCAGACCTTCGACCAAGCACTGTATTACCTGTATGAGCAAGGCGAAATCACCTACGAGGACGCCATTTCTCATGCTGACTCGCCTAACGACTTACGTCTAATGATCAAGCTCGGCTCAGAAACCGACCTCGATCAGCTGGACGGTGCTACCCGCAACTTACGTCTTCAGGACTGACCGCGTGGCTGCGTTTGATGAACATCAGGCGCAGCCGCCGGAGCGCTACGCAGCTCTGCTATTTGACTATCCTTATGCGACAATGCGCGAGTTTTTCTCGTGGCTATTTATTCGTTCTCAAGGTGGTTTTGTTTGGCGCTGATGCGACGCAATATCTGGAGTCTATTTGTCTTTATCGTGCTCGGTGGGCTGGGCTTGCTGGCGGCTATCATCAGCTACAGCTGGCATGCCCAACTGAGTGAGCATACGCTCACCTACAGCAATCGCGCCGAACTGATGGGCGAAACGGTGCGCAGTGTACTGGCAGCCGAAGAAATGTTACTCGACGTGTTGGGCGATGAGTTGCTGAATGCGCCCGATACCTTGCACGGTCCTGGCCCTGTGCCCTTGCTCGATCGACTGCTTGAAGTGAACCCCGTATTGGTCGGCTTCGGCTTGGCTGGCCCTGATGGTGAGTTCCTGCAAACCAGTAGCAATGCGTTAGGCAGCAACCAGCCTAACTTGCTGCAGCACCCGGATACTCGTGACTCGTTTTTGCGCGCTTTGCACAGCCGTCAAATGGTGCTGGGGCGAACCTATTTGATGCCGTCCCTACAGCGCTGGATCATTCCGCTGCGCAAAGCCTTGCGAGATGATGATGGCAATGTTGTGGCGGTGATGACCTCAGGCATTGACCTGAGCACGGCTTCTGACCTGTTCCAGCAGCGGTCGCAGCAAGACCGTACCTGGCTTGTGCGCGCCCACGATAACTATCTGCAGTTTTCCACCGTGGTCGAGGAAGATGAGGGCTACGCTCAGCCGCTGGCAACCGCCACCGTGCGCTCAATGGAAAGAGCCTTGCAGCAAGATAACGGCGTCGATCTTGCGACCATCCGCCAGGGCAAAGGGGCTTGGGGGTATCGGCTGCAGCGGGATGGAGAGTCTGTGTTAGGTGCTGCCATGTTTTTGCCACGACACGATTTGTGGGTGTTGGCAGAAACCCCCGAACAGCCGCTACGCTCAGGCTTTTTGGGGCGGGTTGCGATTTATGCCGCTCTTTACAGTGTTGTGGTGTTAGTGCTGTTTGCGCTTTTTCGCGCCATCGCGCGTGCCG
Organism: Bacterioplanes sp.; assembly: GCA_965233665.1. Classification (GTDB taxonomy): domain Bacteria; phylum Pseudomonadota; class Gammaproteobacteria; order Pseudomonadales; family Oceanobacteraceae; genus Bacterioplanes. Next base: position 25,494 of record CBDDTG010000021.1, read on the forward strand.
AAGACCTACAGCGCCAGCAACTGTTTTTTACCGCCAACCACGACGGCCTTACCAACTTGCCCAACCGCAATTATTTGCTGGAGCATGTACACGGTTGGATGGATGAAGATCGTGGCTTTTTTGTCATGTTCATCGACATGGATAATTTCAAAGGCGTTAACGACAGCTTTGGTCACGATTGCGGTGATCAGGTACTCATCGAGTTGAGCCATCGTCTGCAGCGCCATGTTGAGGATGGGGAAGTGCTGGCACGCTTGGGTGGCGATGAGTTCATCCTACTACTCACCACTGCCGATCAGGAGCAGGTGCGCCAGCGTGGCAATGCCATCATTGATTCGGTATCGCGCGACTACGCCGTTTATGGGTTCAACTTCCAGCTTGGTGCCAGCATCGGTGTGGCCCGCTACCCATTGCATGGCCGCAGCATGAATGACCTGTTGCGGGCCGCCGACATCGCCATGCATGAGGCGAAAAAAACCCGCAACTCGGTAAATTTCTATCACGATGAAATGGAAAGCGGATATTTGCGGAAAATCCGCATTGAGCAGCGCCTGCGGTCTGCGCTGACCGGGGGGCATTTGTTTATGGTCTATCAGCCTCAAGTCAGTCACGACGGCCGCATGCTCGGTGTAGAGGCGCTGATTCGCTGGAAAGACGACGAACTGGGTTTTGTACCGCCAGACGAATTTATTGGCGTGGCAGAAACCACCGGGCTGATGCCTGCGATTGGGGAGTTTGTGGTCAGCACCGCAATGCGCGAAATGACCTTGCTGCAGCAGCACCTAGAGGAAAGCTTTGATATCGCCATCAACATATCAGTGAAGCAATTTTTGCTGGCGGGCTTTGTCGACGGCATTCGTGAGCAAATTGACCATTATCGCTTACAACCTGAGCTAGTAACGCTGGAAATCACCGAAAGTGTGTTTATCGAAGATTTGCAAATGGTGCTACCGATCCTCAATGAGCTGCATGACATGGGGGTGCGCATTTCTCTCGATGACTTCGGCACCGGTTTTTCATCGCTCAGCGTGCTGCGCTTGTTACCGATTGACGAGCTGAAAATTGATAAAAGCTTTATCGACGACATTCGCACCGATCAAACTGCCCACAAGATGGCGCAAAGCGTGATTGCCATCGGCAAAAATTACGGCATGTCGGTGCTGGCGGAAGGCGTTGAAACGGCCGATCAAAAAGAGCTATTGATGGCGGATGGCTGTGACCGCTACCAAGGCTATCACTTTGCCAAACCGATGCCGGCAGCTGAGCTGGCGGTGTTTATTCGTGAGAGTCCAGCCATTTATCTCTAGCCTTGCGGTCGCAGGCTTTGGCCTCTAGCCAGCGTTGGCCATCGCCTGTGTGCTCTTTCTTCCAAAACGGTGCGTCCGTTTTCAGCCAATCCATAATGAACTGGCAGGCGTCAAAAGCACTTTGCCGATGGGCGCTGCTAACGCCAACCAATACGATTTGCTCACCCAGCGATAAACAGCCATAGCGATGAACAACCCTAACGCCTGTTAGCTCCCAGCGTTGACGCGCTGTTGCCACAATGTGCTCTAGGCTGCGCTCGGTCATGCCCGGATAGTGCTCCAGCTCCAGTGCTTGTACCTCTGCACCCAGGTTCATGTCTCGTACTTGGCCAACAAACAATGCAATGGCACCGGCTTGCGGGTCAGCGCTCAGGGAACGATAGTGCTCGCCAACATCGAAGTCCTGCTGCTGTACCTGGATGTGATCCACACTCAGCCTCCAGTCATGGGCGGAAAGAAAGCCACTTCATCATCGTCATTTAAGTGCTGATGTTCGTCTTTGGTGAGGGTTTGGTTTACCGCCACTAACGCCCGTTCAGCTGATAGCGCCTCGGCATGTTGTGGCCATCGCTGTTGCAGTTGTTGTCGCAGTGCTGCGATGGTGCTGGCTTCCAGCTCCAGTGCATCGCACTGCAGTTGCTCACGCAAGGCGGCAAAAAACAGGACGTTCACTCGGCGCTCCAATCGCCGCTTTGGCCGCCACGCTTTGCCAACACTCGAATGCCTTCAATGCGCATAGCAGGGTCGAGGGCTTTGCACATATCGAACAGCGTTAAGGCAGCGACGGAAACCGCCGTCAGGGCTTCCATTTCAACGCCGGTTTGGCCTGTTAGCTTGCAGCGACCGGTAATGTGCACGCGCTGCTGCTGTGGTTGGCACTCAAACTCAACTGCCACCTTGCTCAACATCAATGGATGGCACAGAGGAATTAGATTGGCCGTTTGTTTAGCGGCCTGGATGCCAGCGACCCGTGCCACGGCAAAAACATCGCCTTTGTCATGGCCGCCATCAAGAATGCGCTGCAGGGTATCGGCCTGCATGTAGACATAACCTTCAGCAATGGCTTCACGCCGGCTGTGATCCTTGTGGCTGACGTCGACCATATTGGCCTCGCCATCGGCATTAATATGAGACAGTTCGCCCATGTTAGTTCTCCGTCACAGGTTTTAGCTGCAGCACAAAATTGCAGGGGCGGTGCTGGCTATCGAGTTGCTCACGAATAATTCGATCCCAAGCGGTGTGACAGGCATTGCGAGAGCCTGGCAGACAAAAAATGAGCATGTCGTTGGAAAAGCCTGCCAAAGCCCGACTTTGCACCGTAGAGCTGCCAATTTCATCATAAGAGAGCTGTCGAAACAGCTCGCCGAAGCCCTGTACTTCTTTATCAAATAATGGCGCTACGGCTTCGGGCGTGGCGTCGCGTTCGGTAAAGCCGGTGCCGCCTGTGATCAGCACCACTTGGGTGCGATCATCGGCGGCCCAGTGCGCCACTTGGGCGCGAATACGGTATTTATCATCCGCCAGAATGCGCTTCTCACTGAGGTGATGACCGGCATCGGTTAGGCGTTCAACTAACAGCTGTCCACTGGTGTCGGTGGCTTCGGTACGGCTGTCGGACACCGTCAGCACGGCAATGTTGAGTGCAATGGCTTGGTCACTGTAGGTGTGTGCCATGGTTTCCTCGTGTTATCCGCCAATCATGGCAAAGTGTTGGATGGCGCCGCTATTGCCCTGGTGCAAGTTGTGCCCTGCAGCTTTAAGTTGCAGCAACTCCTGCAGTTGCTGGCGCAACTCCGCCTGATGCTGTGGTTGCAATAAAGGGCGCAAATCATAGCCGTGCTCGCCAAATAAGCACAAATGCAGTTTGCCGGCAGCGGAGATGCGCAGACGGTTGCAGGAGCTGCAGAAATTGGGGCTATAGGGCATGATTAAGCCGATGCGGCCGGCATATCCCGGATGCTGGTACTCCTGCGCCGGGCCGGCATGCGGGCTGCGCGGTAACGCTTGCCAGCCTTGTTGCAGCAACTGCTGGCGAATGACATCGCCGCTGATGTGGTGGCGTTTAAAGTAGTCCGGCTGGCTGCCGGTTTGCATCAGTTCGATAAAGCGCATAGTTACGGGGGTGTGACGCAGCCAAGCAAGAAACTGCGGCAATTGATCCAGTTGGTCGCGCAGCAGCACGGCGTTGACCTTGACCGGCAACTCCAATTCTAACGCCCGTTCAATACCGCTGAGGATTTCGCGCAAGCGATCGTGGCCGGTAATGGCTTTAAACACCCGCGCATCCAGGCTATCAATGCTGACATTGAGTTGGCTTAGGCCGGCTGCTACCCAGCCATCAATGTGCTGTGGCAGCTTGTAGCCGTTGGTGGTGATGGCCAGTTGCTCAATGCCGGGAGTGCTGCTGATGGCGTGCAGTATGTCGGTCAGATCTCGGCGCAACACAGGTTCACCGCCGGTAACGCGTATCTTACGTGTTCCTAACGCGCCAAAGGCCGCCACGGTTTGTTGGATCTCTGGCAAGCTCAAGGGCTGTGGCTCGCCGTCACCCTGGTAGCCATTGGGCAAGCAGTAGTGACAGCGAAAATTACACACATCAGTGATGGATAAGCGCAGGTAAGTAAAGCGGCGACCGTGGTTATCGTGTAGCGACTGCAGTGGAATCGGCTGATAGCTGGTCATGATTACCTTGGTGCGCCTGGCGTCGAAAGAACGGATGAAACGGGAGTGCAGCACAATCGCCGTTGTGGATTCGTCAACGTTTCGCCAGCAAAGGTTCCCATGGTTGGCAAACGCCCTTGCGTTTCATTGTACGGTGTCCGAGTTGGCATTCAATAGCACCGTGCATGGCGCTATTGAATGCAATGAACGCTACATCAGCGTGAGCAAACCGTTCTGGCGATCCACCTGAATCAGTAGGTTGTGCTCCGCTACTTGCAGGCGGGCGCAGTAGTGCTGATCACAAGGCTCGGTGGTCAATTGCACTGGCGGCATTTGTCCTTCGGCCGTGGCTTGTAAAAAGAACAAACGCACGTCGCTGCCCACAGCGGTGTCGGCTTGCCAGCGCACTAGCTGTCTTTGCTCGGTTTGGCCCACTTGGTTTTGCAGCTGCAGCCTGACGGGGTCGGTGTCGCTGTTCATGCTGTTTGCAAAAATAGCGACTTGCGGCCAATACGCGGGGGTATCGCTTTTAAAGCCTCCGGCGTTCTGGGCATGAGCGTAAATCTTGGCTGTTACTGCGCTGTTGTCAGTGCGACTGAGCAGGTTGCAGTTAGGGGTAAGTGCCAGTTGCTGGGCGATATTCAGCTCAACCTTCACATGCAAAGATGAGCCGCTGTTACAGCCTTGTTTGTCGTCGGCGGGGATTAAAAACCACTGCTCAGCCTGAGTGGTTTGGCCGCTTTTGGCTTGAATCAGGTCGACCAATAAGTAACCCGCACCATTCACTGGCACCATCCAACGCTCGAACTGCTGCAAATGCCCTTCGTTGGCTGGGCGAGAAAACTTGCCCGGTGCATCTTCACGATAAGGCGCGCTGGCGTCTAACCGCACAGCCGTTAGGCCGCTGACTTGGCGCTGCTGCAGTTCGCCGCCATGACCATAGGACTGCCCACGGTATTGATAGCGTTGAGGATTCTCAACCGGGTAGTCATAAAACGCTTCAGGCAATACCAGCGTATTGGCGCCTAACATGTGATCGATATGGTTGTAGTACTTACCTGTGACTGTGTTGAACAGATCGTATTCCATGTAGTTGCGGGCAATGCGGCCATAGCCCATGTCGGCCAGCAGGCGTGTGCCGTGGGCCGCCCAAATGATGCCACCAACGTCCATTTCACGGTGCGGCGTGTCGGTTGCCGTGGTGGTGGCTACTAGGGTGTTGTGGCGGCTTTGCAAATAGAACGGGCGCTCGTCCGTGGCCTGCTGCGACAGCGGCGTGTCACTGAGCAAATCTAGGCGCATCAGGCCTGAATCTGGATAAATAGCGACGCGTGAAGCGGCGGCGTTGCCCTGACAGTGTCGCACCTCGGCTTGCCAGTCACGGAAGACCATGGGCACGACCTGCCAGGGGTCGTAAAACGGACGATCATAATAGGCGTGGCTGAAAAAGCGCTGCAGCTGGCACGCATCGACGTTTGGATTGAGATCCGGACGCTTAAGCAGGTCGCCTGGGTACATCAGCTGCAAAGCCATGTGTGTCGACAAACCGGTTTTGGCCCAGGCATCACCAAAGTCGACAAAGCGGTTATCCGGCAGCACGGAATCCACCAGCCAGCTGGCGATGTTGGGGCCGCGCAGCCAGTTAAAACTGTGCAATGGTTGTTCGAATGCGGGCATCAACAGCTGCTGTTGCAGCAGTACGTAGGGGTATGAAGTAATAACGGCGTAGCTGGCACCTTCGAGGTAACCGCCGTCGGCGAGAAAGAAATCACGGTGCAGCCAGTTGGTGGTTAAAACGGCCTCTAACACCTGTTGGGCTTTGCTGGGTTGCTCGTAATAGTTGAGCAAGGCCCAATGCAAAGCGGCGGTGTTCAGCACCACGGTCCAGTTATTGCCGTTAAAAAGCGACCAGTGCTGATGCTCGTATTGCTTTAAATAGCTGTCGATTTGGTACTCCAGCTCTTGACGCAAATAGGCTTCATCCGCAGCGCTGATCAACGGACTTTGGTGGAAAACATCCAACACCAGCGTCCAAAACTGAAACGCCGGTGCGGCGTCGAGCACCATAAACTCGGTGGTGTTGGCCATGTGCCAGTATTTGTTGAAGCGGTAGTCAGCCGGCATGCCGATTTCGGCGGCCCACTTGGGCGCTCTGGTGCCTCGCGGCGCATTGCGTAGGCGGGTGAACTCGGTGTTAAGGAAGTTCTCTGCAAAGTTCAGCACGTCAGCGCGCTCAAACTGGCAGGTGTAACCGTACTGGTCGCAATAAAGCTCACGGCGCAGCAAGTGAATCAGGCGCAAGCGACGGCTGTTGTTGGCTGCTTGCTCGGTTTTGATTTCACCGTTGAGATACAGTTTGGCGTCGCGATGTTGGGCCAGTTCGGTGGGCAGGTTGTTGTGACACTTAACCCCACCCATCAGCAGATTCTGCCAGCTGTCTTTCATATTATTGATGGTGCCTAGGCCAGAAGTCGGCCCTTCGATTTGGCAGTTGTGATCAAACTGCTCGATTTGCTGCAGAGTTTGAAACCACTGTTGATTTCTGCCATACAGCCTTGGATGTTGCTGTGCAGGTTGAATGGCCGCCTGCAACACTAGCTGATCCAACTGCTGTTGCTGCGCCTGGGTGAGCGCTAGGCCCGTCATGTGGCTAAGGTCTTGTGGCAGCACCTCGATGGTTAGGGTTTTTTCAACATCGTCTTGGGCGTTGCCATTGCTCACCGTGGCGGTGATGTGATAACTGCCGATGGCGGGGTTGATCAGGATAAGCCTTGCTCCCTGCTCTCGCACTTCAACCGTATTGTTCGCGCTATCAACCTGCCAAATAAGGTCGGCGGGCACATGAGAGTCGTAATTGGCCTGGACTTCAATTGACGGCACTGGCCAATGGGCCTGAGTGGTGTCGCTGTTGAGCCTGAGCCACGCGGCGGGGCTATCGGTTGGTGTCTCGTCATCGTCTTTGCTGCTTGGTGGCACACTGGCGGTGTCGCCATTGGAGTCGGCGTCGGTTTCTGATTCTGTCTCCGAATCCGTCTCTGTGTCCGTCGTTGCTCCACCGCTGGTCTGTGGTGTGTCCGGTTCGGTACGGCTCGAGTCGTCGCTATTCTCACCCGAGTTTGTTGTCTCTTCGTCGCTAGAAACTTCCGTCGGGCTCTGGTCTTGACGCTCGTCGCTGTCAGCTGAGCCGCCACAACCAACCAGTATGAGTGTCAGTAGCAGCAGGTGGATTAGTCGCTCCATGAGTGCCTCGCGCTTGGCATTGCTAAAAGTCGGGCATTATAGGCGCAACAAACACGGCCGCGGTGTGAGCGCGGCCGCACTGATACATGCTGGCATCTTTTGCTACAGGCTTGCTACAAGCGAAAGCGATTGACGTTTTGCTGCAGTTGATCAGCCAGGTTGAACAATTCCGATACCGATTGGCTGGTGGTGTCTGTGTGCTGGCGCGTGCGGGTGCTGAAGTCAACAATGCGGCCGAGGTGGCGATTAAGCTCAGTGGCGATGTCTGTGGCGGCCATGTGAATGTTTATGCCCTCGATCACCCAGACGGATCGAGGGCGCAAGCGGCTTAAGATTTGCCGGCTGGGATCAGCTCAGGAGCGGGCGTTTCCAGCAGAGCTGCAAGGGTGCGAACCAGGTCGAGCTCCACATCGAGCAGTTGCTGGTCAGCTTCGGCACAGGCAACCAAGGCTTTGATGATGCGCGCTTTGACGTGCGGGTAGGCCTGCTGTAGTTGCACTAAGGCTTGGTTCAACGGATTTAACTGGGTTGGCTTCGGCTGCAGGCTGAGCTCCACCCCAGCAGCTTGGCAGCCTTGTGCAAAGGCATGCTGAACCGCTTGCTCGTTATCGTGGCCATAGTGGGCCAAGTAACTGAGCACCACCGCCGTCGATTCCTTGATTTTGTCGATACGGCCATAGCGTGCCTTCACCGGGCTGACATCGCCGTGCACGGGTTCAAGGTATTGCAGGATTAAGCGATACAGGCACCACTCAAAAATATCGATGCTGCCATCGGCTTTGGCCAACTTAACCAAGGTGGTACGAAAGGCCTGATATTGACTGGCGGAGAGCTGCTTCAGTGCTGGAATGGCCGTTTCAACTAACGGCAAATGATGTTGTCGCGGCAGTGCTTGTGCCGCTTGATGCAGACGCAGCAACCAGCGGTACAAATCCTGGCCTTGATGCTGACGCACCAACTCCAGCTGCTGCTCGTATTCTTTAGCGGTTGGGGCGGCCAGCAACAGGCTATAAATCAGTGCTCGGGCGGTATAGGGGTCGCGAGCAGCATCTTGCAGGGCCGTTGATGGCGTCTGAGCAGGTGTGGTCGTTGGAGACTCTGGTTCAGTAACGTCAGCACTGCTGGCTTGGCTACCAGCACTGGTATTGGCTGCAACCACGGCCGCTGCCACCATGCCAACGGTCTCGGCCAGGTTTGAAGACTGCGCCAGTTCTGGGTCGGCAGCGGTGGCGGCTTCAGGGGATTGCGGTGGCAAGAAACGACCATCCCATTGTTTATCTAAGCGACGAATTCGCTCTTCTAAAGGCGGATGGGTATGAAACCAGCCAAAGCGCCAGGGCACGGCTTGGCCAAAAAACAAATGGGCGGTTTCTTCGCGCTCTGAGCTGCTGATTTCGCTACCGGAACCGTGGCCAATGACTTTGAGTGCTTCGGCAATGCCTTCTGGGTTGCGAGTAAACTGCACCGCTGAGGCATCAGCCAAGAACTCTCGTTGGCGCGAGACGGCAGCCTTGATGAGGTTGCCAAAAAACACGCCACTGTAGCCAATGACAATCAGTGCAATGCCGACGGCCCACAGTGGCAAAGTATTGTTTTCTTTGCTGGAGCGGCTGCGGCTGTGCAGCGCCGAATCCAACACAAAGCGGCCGATTAAGCCGATAAACAAAATGCCAAACAGAATGGCCATCAAGCGGATGTTAAGGCGCATATCGCCATTCAAAATATGGCTGAACTCATGGGCGATCACGCCCTGGAGCTGTTCGCGCGATAATTTTTCGATCGCCCCGCGGGTAACGCCAATCACCGCATCGGACGGCTGATAGCCAGCGGCAAAGGCATTGATGCTGTCATCGGGAAGAATGTATACCGGTGGCACCGGCATGCCAGCGGCAATGGCCATTTCTTCCACCACGTTGAGCAGGCGGCGCTGATAGAAATTATCGGTGTTGGTGGCCGCCAGGCGTCCGCCGAGCATTTCGGCAACGCGCTGGCCGCCGCCTTTAAGCGACAGCCACTTAAACAAGCTGGCACCGCCTACCACGGCGACAACGGCGGCGCTGATGGCCAACCACTGCTGCCAGCTGATGTAGGCAAAAAGCCCCAGGGTATCGGCCATGTAACCGCGCTCGGCTGCGGCCGTCACGTTCTGGTATTGGCCCACCGTGTGCTCATCAATGCCCCATAGCGCGGCTGCCACCACCAGATTTACCAGTACGGTTAGTACGGTCAGGGCCACTAAAAACAGCAGCACCAGGTGGCTGGTGCGCTTGCGGGCCTGGTCCTGCTGCGAGAAAAAATCCATCGTTAGAAGGATACCTTCGGTGCCGCCTGAATCTCGGCAGAGTCAGCGAACTCCAGTAGCTCGGCATCGCTGCCATGACCAAACATGCCGGCGAACACAACCGGCGGGAACGACTGACGGAAAGTGTTGTAAGTGGTTACCGCATCATTGAATGCTTGGCGAGCAAACGAGACCTTGTTTTCGGTGGTGGTCAACTCCTCGCTGACTTGCATCATGTTCTGGTTGGCTTTCAGATCCGGGTAGGCTTCCATCACCACATTTAAGCGCCCCAGGGCGCCGCTGAGCGCACCTTCTGCGCCGGCCAGTTGTTGCATGGCGGCTTGGCCACCGGGTGATTGAGCTGCCGCTTTCAGACCCGCTGCGGCTTCATTACGGGCACTGATCACGGCTTCCAGCGTTTCGCGCTCATGCTGCATGTAGCCTTTGGCGGTTTCGACCAGGTTGGGGATGAGGTCGTAGCGTCGCTTCAGTTGCACCTCAATTTGCGCAAAGCTGTTCTCGTAACGGTTTTTGTAGGTCACCAGCTTGTTGTAGATGCCGATGACATACACCACCAGCAAAGCGATGACGACCAGAATGACAATGGTGGATATATCCATGGATTGTTTCTCCGTTATTGGGCCCATTGGCCATCAGGGGTTTGATAAGGGGTGTTTTCTTGTGCCGCACGGGCGGTGAGTTTTTCACCGGCGATGCGTTCGATATTGGTCAGCGCCGTGTTTTGCTGATCGGCGATTTCCAGATATTTTTGTTTGCGCTTGTGATTGATGCGCTGCACCAGTTGCGCCGCTTCGCTGTGTCCTTTGGTGACGACGCCCAAGTAACCGTCACGCTGTTCGCCAACTAAGCCGTTGCTTTTGGCTTGATCAAGATCGAGGGCCCAGGCTGAAACGCTCAAGCATAGGCTTAGCAGCAATAAAAAAGGTCGTAACATATCAGTCTCCCGCCTCAGAACAGCTCGTCTTCTTGCTGGAACAGGTTGTCCAGTTGTTTTTCTACTTTGACCCGAACCTCGTGCTCAATTTTAACGTTGAGATTGATGGTAATGGGTTTTTCGGGTGCTGCCATCTGCACTGTGCAGGCACAGGTCAGCAGCGGCAGCGCGATCAGCAACAAGGCTCTCATGGCGTTGATTCCAGGTAAAAAAGTCACTCTATCGAGGCCGGTTATGAATGCAAGCATTGGCGCTCGCCTGACCGCGCCTTTGTGACTTAGGCCGCGATCAGTTAACGCCAGCATAGGCCGACAATGCGCCATCTACCTTAACGATATAGCGTCGAGTCTCGGCGTAAGGCAGGTGCTGGCGCAAATGTTGGAACACTTGCGCCGGTGTGAGGGCATTGATGCGCGCTGCCGCTACCGAATGATTGCCGCTAAAGGCGCGAGCAACGTTGCCAGCGCCTGTGTTGTAGGCCGCAATCACGCACCAGCGGCGGCTTTGTGGATGCTGCACCGCTGCTAAATAGCGGCGTTCTAATAGGTTTAAATACGCACATCCAAGTTCAATGTTCAGCGCTGGCTGCATTAGCTCTCCGGCACCCAGTAACCGCTCTTGTCCTAGGGCATGTTTGCTGGCATCTCGCCCAGCGGTAGCTGGCACGATTTGCATCAGGCCAAAGGCGGGCACGGGGCTGCGTGCCATTGGGTTAAACGACGATTCCGTTTGCATAATGGCCAGCACCAGAGGAACGGGCACCCGCCATTTGTTGGCTGAGCGCCGTATCAGCGGCAGCAAGGTGTGCGCCTCGGGAGGCAGCAAGCCCTGGGGTGCGGGCAAATCAATGCTGATGTGAACTCCGTCGCTGTCCGTATTTTGCCTCGCTTGGCTAAAGTCAGGCTGCCAGTCGGGCAGTGCCAGTACTGGGGTCTCAGGCAGGCCCTGTGTTGGCGGGGTTAGCAAGGTTGGATCGCTGGCGACTGCCTGGCGGTAGCTTTGTTGTTGTAATGCCTGCAGCTGTTGGCGCCACTGTTGTTCCAGCTGCTGCTGGTTCATACCGGGCTGGCGCAGGGTAATGTCGATTCGACGTTGTTGATAATCCACCCGGACGCGGCTTTGACCATCATCGCTGTGACTCACCCACTGGCGACGACTGCTGAGCCAGACCTGCTGCCACTGCTGCTGTAGCTGTTGTTGGTGGCGAGCGACGGCTTGTTGGTAGCGCTGGCGGTATTGCGTCCAATCGTCGCGGCGTTGCTGAAATTGTTGCTGCAGCGTTTGCTGATAGTCGGCAAAGCTTTGTGCGCTCGGTCGGCTGCTATGGCTAGCCAGCAGCCAAAAGCCGGTGAGTTGGGTCAGAAATTGTCGTCGCTGCATTGTGATATTTCCCTGTGCACGAGTTGGGTCAATTTAAACCCCCACCAAATGCCGTTATAATTGCCCGACTATTAATCAGGAGTCTGTCTTGACGGTGCGGTTTCCGTTCCGGCGTTCAGACGCCATGCCGAGATAGCTTAAGAGAGGACAGTTACGTGAAACAACTGAAAGCACTGATTCTGGCAGCCGCGACCCTAGTCGCAGCTCAGGCGACTGCGTTGACCGAAAGCGAAGCCGAGAAAATCCGTGAGCGCATTAAGCCAGTGGGTGAGGTCTGTGTCGGTGCCGATTGTGGTGGTGTCGCCGTGGTTGCCGGTGGCGAACCTCGCTCTGGTGAAGAAGTTTACCAAGCTGCTTGTACTGCCTGTCACAGCATGGGCGTTTTGGGTGCACCTAAAACCGGTGATACTGCCGCGTGGGACGAACGTCTGGCGAAAGGCATGGACACCACTTGGCAAAACGCCATCAACGGCATCAACGCCATGCCGCCTAAAGGCAACTGCATGGATTGCTCGGATGACGAAATCCTGGCAGCTATCAAGTTCATGGCGGGTCGTGAATAACGGCCTCGCAGCACAAAAAAAGCCGCTCAATGAGCGGCTTTTTTTGTGCTTCATTGTCTTAATCGAGCTGCAGCGCGCGCTTCATAAACTCGGGCAAAGCCAGAGCGGCGGCATGGATTTCTGCATTGTAATACTGGGTCTTAAACGTCTTGCTGGCAGCATCTTCAATGCGAAACTCGGTAGCATCGCCGCCTTTGTTGGCTAAGGTGCAGCTCCACCAGCCGGATGGGTAGATGACCTGAGGGAACGGGAAGGTGTGGCTGCTGCTGGCGCCAGCCTCGCCCATATCGAGGTGGATTTTTTTGATGATGCTGTCGCTGTGGTACAGCGGTGATTCACTTTGCTGCACCACAACGCCGTTGGCTGCTAAGGCGCGCATGCAATCGCGGTAAAAATCGACCGCAAACAACCCTTCTGCCGGGCCGACGGGGTCGGTGCTGTCGATGATGATGACGTCTAATGAGCCGGTTTCGCGCTGTTTGACCCAGTCTATGCCATCAGCAAACAGAATCTGCGCGCGAGGGTCTTGGTTGGACTCACACAGCTCCGGAAAGTACTTCTCGGCCATGCGCGTGACTTGCTCGTCGATGTCGATTTGATAAGCCACTTCCACCGTCGGGTGCTTAAGTACCTCACGCAAGGTGCCGCAGTCACCGCCACCGATGATGGCCACGCGCTTCGGCGCTGGGTGCGCGAACAGCGGCACATGCGCCATCATTTCGTGATAAACAAAGTTTTCGCGGCTGCTGACCATGGTACAGCCATCAATGACCATCAGCTTGCCGAAGGTCTCGGTGTCGTACATATCGATGGTCTGGAACTCACTGGTGACTTGTTCCAGATGCTGTTTTACCTTGAGCGAAAAGGCCGAGCCTTGTTGGTCAAATACTTCGGTAAACCAGCCTTCGGCCAATGGGTGTGTCATAGCAGCTAATCTCACAGCAATTCAGAAGCAGGGCGGCAGATATTGCTGCTGCCCCGGTGGGGAGTACAATTGGCCGCCACAATAACCTAAGCCCCAAAAGACGCCAAGCGTCGCAGGGCACCTGCTGAGTTGTTCGCTATGTCTGAAGCTGTGCAAGATTACAACCTACCTTACTGGAGCGATGGTTACGTCAGTGTCGATGCCGACGGCCAGCTTTGTGTTCGGCCGCAACCACAGCAGCAGCCGGTGGTGTTGCAGCAGGTGATCGAGCAGGCGCAGCAACAAGGCTTGCGGTTGCCTTTGCTGGTGCGCTTCCCTGGCATTATTCACCACCGCGTGCACACCTTGGTCACGGCATTCGCTGAGGCGCGTCAGGAACTGGGCTACGAAGGCCCATTTGTGCCTGTGTATCCGATCAAGGTGAATCAGCAGCAGCCGGTGGTGGCGGAGGTCGTCAAAGGCCAGCGCTTAGCCGGTTGTGAGCGCGTTGGGCTGGAAGCGGGCAGCAAACCCGAGCTGATTGCCGTGTTGTCACAGTTGGGTGAGCAGCCGGGTTTGATTGTTTGTAACGGCTATAAAGATCGGCATTTTATTCGCTTGGCCTTGCTGGCCGAAAAGCTCGGCCATCAGGTGTTTTTGGTGATCGAGAAACTGTCCGAGCTGCCCTTGATTTTGGCCCAGGCAAAAGAGCTGGGCGTGAGCCCGCGCTTGGGCATTCGTGCACGCTTGGCGACCATTGGCAAAGGCAATTGGCAGAATACCGGCGGTGAGAAATCCAAATTTGGTCTGGCTGCTGATCAAATGCTGGCAGTGGTGCAACAGCTGCAGCAACAGGGACAATTGGCGTGTTTGCAGTTGCTGCATTTCCATTTGGGCTCGCAGTTGGCCAATATTCGCGATATTCACACTGGGCTGCGCGAGTGCAGTCGCTTATTTGCGGAGTTAGTGCGCTTGCAGGTGCCGATCCAGTGGCTGGATGTTGGCGGTGGCTTAGGTGTGGATTACGAAGGCACGCGCTCGCGCAGCTACTGCTCGATGAACTACAGCGTGACCGAATACGCTCGTAACGTGGTGTCTGCGTTTGCCGATGTGTGCCGTGAGTTAGACGTGCCGATGCCCGGTCTGATTACTGAATCCGGTCGTGCCATGACCGCTCACCACGCCGTACTGCTGGCACAAGTCATTGACCATGAAAGCCCAACGACCGAGGCGCCAGAAGCACCTGCGGCAGAGGCCCCCAAGGAGCTTCTGCACTTATACACGGCCTGGCAGCAGTTACAGCAGGAGCTGAGTCCACGCTCGTTGGTAGAGCTGTATCATGATGTGCAGCATTGGATGAGCGATGCCCAAACGGCTTTCAGCCACGGTCTGTATCGCTTGCACGAGCGTGCGCAGGCAGAGGCGCTTTATCGCAGCGTTGGGCTGCTGCTGAGGCAACGCTTAAACCCGAGCAACCGTAGTCACCGGCCACTGCTCGATGAGTTACACGAAAAGCTGGCCGATAAAGTCTTCGTGAACTTCTCACTGTTCCAGTCGCTGCCAGATATCTGGGGCATCGACCAGATCTTCCCTGTGGTGCCCTTGGCGCGGCTCAATCAGCCTGCCACAGCGCGCGGCGTGCTGCAGGACATTACCTGTGACTCGGACGGCCGTATCGATCAGTACGTCGATGCCGACGGCATCGCGGCCTCATTGCCTTTGCCAGGCATCGAGCGTGGTGACTGCCTAGGGTTCTTTATGGTCGGTGCTTATCAAGAAATTCTTGGCGATTTACACAACCTGTTTGGTGACACAGATTCGGTCATGGTCGATAGCCAGCAGGGCGAGATCCGGCTGCAACACGCGCAACACGGCGATGATTTGCAAACCGTGCTGGCCTACGTCAACTACGCCGCCGACGATATTCGCCAGCGTTTGCAGCAGCAGGTTGCTTCATCGGCGTTGCCAGAAAGCGACCATCAGCAGTTATTTGCTGAGCTAAGCGAGGCGTTGACGGCCTACACCTACTTGGGTGAGTAGCCCCGATGCTCTGAGTCAGAACACCAGCTTGCACGTTGGTCGGAAATTGATCGCCAGCTTGGGCAAATTGCTGGCGAAGTGTGATGGCTGGTCTATAACTACAAAGCCGCACACGGCAACTTTCCAACAACGTCTGCTGGGAGGGGCATATGGCCGAAGAATTGAACTACCAAGACGACGATAACAAGGGTGACAGCGTCACCAGCCGCGAGCAGTTACGCAAAGCTGTGCAGAGTGATGTCGAGGCATTTCTGGCGCGTGGCGGTCAAATTCAAAAGATCGACAACAACGTGATGGCCGATCCGCCACGTAAGCCACAAAGCAGTTACGGCAGTCGGCCGATTTGATGAGGCCCGAGCGGCCAACCGGCCCGATGTCGGGCCGGGCCACTGTTATTTACCGGTCACCTTGCTAAGCTGCAAAGCCAATCAACGATTGAGCGCTTGCTTATGCCCTCGCAACAAGCCCGCAAACAACGCCAACGCCTTAACGCCATTCCTGCTGCGATTGCGCTGCTGGTGTTTTCCGTTTTTTGGATGCTACACCAGAGCGGATTTGCCTAGTGGTCTACTAGATGGCAGCAATGGCCGCAGGCAGCTGGCTTAGGTGATTGATTTCCTGGTCCGGCCGGCATTCACTTTCAGCCCATGGCGCATCGCTGAGATTCACCCACACGGTCTTCATGCCTAGCCGCGCCGCCGCGACAATATCCTGCTCTTGATGATCGCCCACGTGCACGCTGTTAGTCGCACTGGCGCCACAGTGCTCCAATGCCGCGAGAAACAGATCCGGCTCGGGTTTGGCAGCACCGACCTTTTCGGCAGAAAAATGGCCGCTGAACAAGTGATCGATGCCAATAATGCTGAGATCGGCATTGCCGTTGGTCACCGCTACTAAGGGTGTGTTTTGCGACAGTTGTTGCAGTGCATCGGAGGCGCCATCAAACAAACTGACCTGACTGCGGGCGTGATAAAACACCGCAAAAGCTTTGTGCGCCATCAACTCGGCCTGGTCATTTTGCAGGCCCGCTTGTAAAAATACCCGCCGTAACACTTCGCGGCGCAGTTTCGACACTTGATGGCGCCACTGCGGGTAGCTTTCAGCAATGGCGTTTTTGTATTCGCGCAGTGCATCCAAAGTGTAGCACTCGGCTGCTGTTGGGCAGTGCGTAGCGATCCAGTCGTAGGTGGCGCGCTCAGCCGCCACAATCACAGGGTCGGTATCCCACAGGGTATGGTCGAGATCGAGGCAAATAACGTCTGGCTGCATCACACCACCGGGATCTGTGGCAGGCGCAGCGCCAACAAATCGGCGATGTAATCCAAAAACAGCGTATCCATTGAACTGCGGTAGTAGTTTGGATCTTGGCTGGCGATGGTCAGCACGCCATTGTTGTCTTGGCCGCGAATCTGCACCGCCGCCACGGATTGGCAGTCGGTGCTCTGATTGCCCAGTAATGCAGCGATGTCTTGACCGGGAAACTGGCCGCAGACGGCGCGGTGGCCTTTAAACAGCCGTAAGATCTGCCGTTGGCGCTCGGCTGAGCGCAGGGTAATTAAAGGCGCTTCAAGCTGGCGCTCAGTAAAGTGCAGCATGGCCCAGCTATCGACGCCAAAGTCATTGCGCAGAGAGTCGTCCAGCGCGGCTTGCACACCGAGCCAGCTTTCCGCTTCGACCAACGCCAATACCAAGCGCCGGCTTTTGGCGAACAGTTGATCGTTGCGACGGGCATTTTCCAGCAGGTCGGATAAGCGCTGGCGCAGCTCCACATTGCGCTCGCGATGAATCGAAAGCTGGCGCTCAACCAACGATGTCGCTGGACCGGCGTTATGCGGGATGCGCAGTTGCATCAGCAGGTCGTCTTTGCCGACAAAAAAGTCGGGGTGATCCTGCAGGTACTGCTTTACATCGTCATCCGTCAGGTGGAGCTGGCTCATGCTGTCCTCTATACGTTCATTCGACCTTCAAATACAGGCGTCGCTGGGCCGGTCATGTGCACATGACCCTGGTCGCCATCCCATTCAATCCATAAATCGCCACCTGGCAGTGAGACTTTAACGCCAGGTTTGAGCCAACCGCGCAGCTGCCCAGACACCACGGCGGCACAAGCACCGGTTCCGCAAGCTAAGGTTTCACCGACTCCGCGCTCAAACACGCGCAAGCGCACTTCGTGCTCATTGATGACCTGCATAAAGCCAACATTTACCTTGTTTGGGAAGGCCGTATGCGGCTCGATCAGGCTGCCCCAGTGTGCCACTGGCGCCTGGTCAATGTCATCGACACGAATCACAGCATGAGGGTTACCCATGGAAACCGCGCCTAAGTTAACGGCACCGATGCCGTCCACCTCGATGCTGTACTGCGCTGCAAACTGTTCGGCGTTAAACGGAATTTGGGCAGGTGTCAGAATGGGCTTGCCCATATCGACGACGACGTCTTTGTCATCGGTGAGTTTGAGCTCCATGATTCCGGTCGCCGTTGCAACACGGATTTGGCGCTTGCCGGTCAGGTGTTGATCGAACACAAAGCGGGCAAAACAGCGGGCGCCATTGCCGCAGTTTTCGACCTCACTGCCGTCGGCGTTGAAAATGCGATAGCGAAAATCGACTTCCGGCTGGGTTGGCTTTTCGACCAGCAATAACTGATCGAAGCCAACGCCCGTATGGCGGTGGGCCAAAGCGGGAATCTTATCGGCATGAATATGACCGTTTTGAGTGATCAGATCGACCACCATAAAGTCATTGCCCAGGCCGTGCATTTTACTGAATTTAAGCCACATGCCGACTCCTTAAGGTAACGGTTGCTCGTGAGCAAACTGCTCGGCAATGGTTTCACGCTGGCGCACCAAGTGGAGTTGATCGCCATCGACCATGACCTCCGCCGGTCGACCACGAGTGTTGTAATTGGAGGCCATTACAAAGCCATAGGCGCCGGCAGACATGACGGCCAATAAGTCGCCTGCTGCAATGCTTAGATTACGGTCTTTGCCGAGAAAATCGCCGGTTTCACACACGGGGCCAACGACGTCGTAGCAGCGTGGTGCTGCGTCACTGTGCTCGACAACGGGCACAATGTTCTGCCAGGCACTGTACAGCGACGGGCGAATCAGGTCGTTCATGGCACCGTCGATGATGGCGAAGTTTTTGTGTTCGCTGAGCTTTAAATACTCGACCCGAGTCAGAAACACACCGGCATTGGCGGCAATAGAACGGCCAGGCTCAAACAGCAGTTGCAGCGAGCGTCCCGCCAATCGTTGCTTCACTGCTTGCACAAAATCAGCAATCGACGTGGGCTGCTCGTCACGGTAGGTGACTCCCAAGCCACCGCCTAAATCGAGGTGCTCTATGGTGATACCATGTTCGGCTAATTGGTCAATCAGCAGCAGTAGGCGATCGAGGGCATCCAAGAAAGGCGCGATGTCGGTGAGCTGGCTGCCGATGTGGCAGTCCACGCCTTTGATGATCAAGCCTGGCAGCGTGGCGGCGTGTTGGTAAATGCGTACAGCATCATCGATGGCAATGCCGAACTTGTTGTCTTTCAGGCCGGTAGAAATATAAGGGTGGGTCTGGCGTCGACATCCGGATTGATGCGCAGTGATACCGGGGCAACCTTCCCCATATCAACGGCCACCTGGCTCAGCCGTTCCAGCTCTGCCTCGGATTCAACGTTAAAGCAATGTACGCCCACTTCCAGCGCTCGTTGCATTTCGCTGGCTTGTTTGCCGACACCGGAAAAACAATGCGGCTAGGCTCGCCACCGGCGCCAAAACGCGCTCCAGCTCACCCTGGCTCACAATGTCAAAGCCGGCTCCTAAGCGGGCCAAGACATTGAGCACGGCCAGATTGGAGTTGGCCTTTACCGCATAGCAAATCATCCCTGGCCAGTCTCCCAGCGCTCGCTGGTAGTCGCGCATGTGTTGTTCTAGCGCTTGGCGAGAGTAAACGTATAACGGCGTGCCAAACTGCTCGGCGATCTCGGTGAGGGCGATGTTTTCAGCGTGCAAAGTACCATCGCGGTAAGTAAAAACTGACATCAGGGCTGCGATTCCGTGGCTGGTGGCGGAGTTTGATCGGGCAGATACAGGTCACCTTTTTGGCCACAAGCCGTCAATGTGACGATACAACTCAGTAGCAACAGCAGGCGTTTAGGCATCGAACCCTCCGGAACAGCGCCGCCACTGGCACAGCAGGGCGGCAGCGAAAAGGGCTTAGTATAAGGACAAAGGCGCAGTGTGTCTCGGCGTTACTCAGTCGGCGTTGAGGGCTTGGTTAAGCTGCTGCTCTATGCGGAACTTAGCGTTGAGGTGGTCAATGACCTGATCGTTGTCGGCTAAATCGACATCCGTCAGGTAACAAGGGTAACTACTGCCGGGGCTACGTAGCTGCATGACGGTGGCGGCAAAAGCGGGATACAGATCGTCGCCGTATTGCCAGATACTGAATTCTTCGCCGTTACAATACAAAGTGGGCTGCTGATCCTGGTCCAGGATGGCCCTGAGATCGATGCTGGCAGTCTGCTCTGCCACATCGGGTAAGCGCTTGCGTTGAAGCTCAAAGGCGTGGCTGTTGGCACGGCGCTTTAACTCAAACAGCATCAGTTTACGGGCGCTGCGCTGCTGCTGCAGTTGCCAGCGTTGATCCAGCTGACGCAGGAAGCGCAATACCGGCAAAACTGGATGCAGGTTGTCGTTTACGGCAACGGAATGATGCAAGAGTGCGCCACGCTCATCCAGAAAATAAAAATGCATCAGTTGTTTTTGGTGCCAGTAAAACAGTTGCCAAAGCCCTCGGCGACTGCGTTCAAACACCCATCGTAGCGGGCTGCCAGGCAGTGCTGAGCGATCAAAAACGTAGGCTGTGTATTGTTCGCGTGGACGGCGCAACAGCTGCAACAGGTGGCGGCTATTGTCGGCTTTTAGCAGCTTAGGGCCGTCGCTTTGGCACTCCAGCAAATAGTACTGCTCAGCCACTTCGATTAAATAAGGACTACGAGGATGTTCAGCAAAGTGAGGCAGTACGTCGGCGAGCAGCTGGTCGACACGTTTGGCGATGGCGCCAGCATGGGTGCGAGAGAGGCTATGGCTGACAATGCTTGGCCAGCCTTGGCGGCGCGCCAGCGGCAGCCACTGTAGCAAGTGTTGTAAGCAATTGAGCATGGCCGCTTCACCACTAAAGCGATGCAGATGCCATTCGCCCCAGCTGTTAATGGCTAATAAATCCACCGTCATGATGAGATTGTCATGGGCGGCGCTGTAACCTAACGCGTCGTCGCGGTTGGAAACTTTTTGGATGCCTTTGCGGCTGAGCTGATGTTGAGGGTCAATACCGACATTGACGAATAGATGCCAGCTGCAAGGCTGCGCTGGCTGTTGCAGGTCGCTGCTGGTGGCGGGCTGATGATGTAAGGCCAGTACGCGTTGCAGCAAATCTTGCACATGGTAGTTAGACAGTGGGTTGTCTGCTGGGTGAATACGCAGTCGCGTATGCGGCGTCACCAAACCATTAAATTGGGCAAAGCACAAAAGCTCCATCAAGCTGGGCGATTGCTTGAGGATTTGCTCTGGACGAATTTGCTGCTCTTGCCAGTGGCCGACCACTAACTGCCAGTTGGGATTCTGAGCATCGTTATTGCACAGGTTCAGGTGCAAGGTTTCTTGCCCAAGGTTGCTCACAATGCCGGGGTTAATATCGAGAATTTTGCCTGGCCTGGCATCGAACGCAGCATACAAGCGATTGCCGAGCAGGCGCATATCGCGCCTGCTCACACGCACTTGATGGCTGTGTTTTTGGCTGAAATTGGCGATCAGGCGATAACTGCTGAGCATTTCGCTGATCAGGGCGTGACGCTCTTGTGCCACTTGGGTGGGCCACCACTGTTCGCGTTGATCGAGATCCTCCAGCTGATATTTGTTCCAGCCCCACTCTTGGGTGAGCTGGTTTAGAGTTTGTGCTCGCCAGCTGTTGCTTTGCTGGCGCGATAACTGGGTGAGGCGCAACTGTGCTTTGAAATAAAAGGCGCGCCGCGCCAACTCAATGCGTTGCTGGTTGCCTTCCTGCGATAACTGCTCGCTGATGCGATGCAATATTAAGATGTAGGCGTCGCATTCGTTGGCGTCGGCATTGCCCTCGTGTACTTGGTCTTTGAGATCCCAGCACAGTGGCCGAATATTCGGGTATTGGCTGGCGTAGTGACGATTGAGCAGCAGTTTTAACAGTGCTTTGTAAGGTGCACTTAGGCCTTTGCTCAGCTGCCATAAAGCGGCGCCAATGAACTCAGCCACGGGAATGGTTGGAATGGCACCAAAATCCAGCCACTGCTCTGGATGAACCTGCAACTCATTCACCAGAAACTGCCAATAAAGGTCTGCCTTACGCTCGTATTCATTGGGGATTAACCACCAGCGCGGCTGTCTACCAGCCAGCCAAACGGCGCTTCGATAGAACTCATCGAGCAGCAAAATATGCTGGGTACTGCCACAGTCTTCGCCTTCGGCAGAGCGATGCTGTCCTTGGCGAAACTCGCTTAAATTCATTAAAAAAACATGCAGCTCACAGCCTTGCTGCTTGGCCCAGCTTTCGATCAGTGCGCATTTATCCTGCAGTTCTGCCAGTTCGTCCGGGGCCATTGCTTCGTCATGGCACAGCCAAACATCGAGATCACTGCCAGAGCTTTGCGCTACCGAGCCAACACTGCCCATTAAATACACGCCGTGGAGCTTGGCGTCATAACTGCTGCGCGGCAGGCTGATGCCGCGTGCCAGCTGTTGCAGAGCCTGTTGTTGCTCGCTGGTGGCGGTGAATTGGCTAATGCCAGCAACCACTTTATGGTGAATAAAGCCGGGTAAGCGTGGATGGTTGATGTGTAGCAATAGGGGGAGGGCGTTGAGTACCAGCTGCTGACGGGGTGTCATGCGGTCCCGGGCTCGTTGCAGTCGAGCCCGGTTAAGAAGCAGAAAAGACTGATGCCAGCGGTGTAGGTCGTTGGCACTGACGGCAGGGGAAAACTCCATGCGTTCAGTATAGTGTCTGAGGGTTAGTCTGCTTGGTAAATCCAGTGACCGTTGCGCATAACGGCTGTTGCCTGACCGGTCAAAACGTCGCCTCGGCAGCTGATGTTACCGCCGCGCGACAGCAGCTCAGAGCGCCTTGCTGTGAGTGACTGCTGCGGGTCGATTAATACCAAGTTGGCTGCACTGCCTAACGCCAGGCTTGCCTGGCGGCCCAGTACCTGCGCTGGCAACTGCGTCAAACTGCGAACCAACGCACCAATGTCGAGCTGCTCATCCAGCAATGACAAGGCCAGCGGTAAAAAGTAGTCGTACATGCTCAGGCCGGCTTCGGCATCGGCAAAGGGCGCTTTTTTGGCGGCAATTTCGTGTGGGCGATGGTTGCTGCTGATGGCTAACTCGCCCGCTGCCACGGCGGCCAATAAAGCTTGGCGGTCGTCTTCACTGCGCAGTGGCGGCTGCACGTGAAACTGGCTGTTATAGCCGTGCACTGTGTCCTCTGTGTACAGCAGGTTGGCCAGTGGCACATCGGCGGTAATGTCGTGACCGCGGCTGCGGGCATTGCGCAGCATGGCAATGCTACGGGCACAACTGATCTGGCTGATGTGCAGGCGCACCGGCACTTGCTCGGCGAGCAATATAATTTGTGCCAATGCAGCTGTTTCCGCGGTTTCCGGAATGCCTGCCAGGCCCAAACGAGTGCTGACTGGGCCTTCGTGCATGCAGCCGCCGGCGGCGAGCGCAGCATCATTGGCGGTTAAGAAAACGGGCAAATAGTAGGTGGCTGCGTACTCAAGCAAGCGGCGCAGCACATAGCTGTCTTTGATCGGCTGGCGCGCGTTGCTCATCGCCACGCAGCCGGCTTCAGACAAGCTAAACATGTTGGCCAGCTGCTCACCTTCCAGACCTTGGGTTAGGGCGCCTAAAGGCAATACTTCGGCGCTTCCGGCTTGCTCGGCTTTTTCTCGAATCAGCTGGATCACAGCAGCGCTGTCGGCCACTGGCTTGCTGTCGGGCAAAGCGCACACATGGGTAAAACCACTTCGGCTGGCGGCCTTGGTTTCGCTGGCGATGCTGCCCTTCTGGGTATAGCCAGGCTCCGCCAGGTGACCGCCCAGGTCGATAAAGCCAGGCGTCAGCCAAAGGCCGGAGGCATCAATGCTGTTGCTGCCGCTGAGGTCAGCGCCGATGGCGTCAATTTTACCGCCGACAATGCGAATGTCGGTGATTTCATCGCGTTGTTGGCTTGGGTCAATCAAGCGAGCCTGACGAATGACAAAACTGCTCATTGGGCATTCTCCTCGGTTTGCTGACCGCTCATGGCCATGGCCATCACTGCCATACGCACGGCGATGCCGTAACTGACCTGATTCAAAATAACGGATTGCTCGCCGTCGGCAACGGCGGACTCGATTTCAACGCCACGGTTAATAGGCCCTGGGTGCATAACGATGGCATCGGGTTTGGCCAGCGCCAGCTTTTGCTCCGTTAGCCCGTAGAGTTTGAAAAACTCACCTTCGCTGGGCAGCAGGGCGTTTTGCATGCGCTCTTTTTGCAGTCGCAGCATGATGACCACGTCGCAGTCTTTCAGACCGTCTTCCATGCGGTAATAAGCTTTGGCACCCAAGGCTTCGATGTCCCGTGGCAGCAGTGTCGCAGGACCAATCACCCGCACTTCTGCGGCACCTAGGGTGTTTAATGCGTGGATTTGGGAGCGAGCAACGCGCGAGTGCAGTATGTCGCCGACGATGGCGACCACTTGGCCCTCAATTTGCTGTTTGTGCCGGCGAATGGTCAGCATATCCAGCATCGCTTGGGTGGGATGCGCATGGCGACCATCGCCGGCGTTAATAATGGCGACTCCCGGCGTGACCTGCTCAGCAATAAAATGAGCGGCGCCAGAATCGGCATGGCGCACAACAAACATGTCGCTGTACATGGCCTCGAGATTCCACAGCGTATCCATCAAGGTTTCGCCTTTGGACGTTGCCGAGCGGGCGATGTCGAGATTAAGAATGTCGGCCGAAAGCCGTTTGGCTGCTAGCTCAAAGGTAGACCGGGTGCGAGTGCTGTTTTCAAAAAACAGGTTCACCACGGTTTTGCCGCGCAGCAAGGGTACTTTTTTGACCGCCCGCTCTTGCGTGCTGATAAAGGAGTCGGCGGTGTCGAGGATTTCGGTTAACAGCTCACGGCTCAGGCCTTCCGTGGTCAGGAAGTGCTTTAGCCGGCCGTCGGCGGTCAGTTGGACCTGGCTCGGATGGGTCATGTGGTGTCTCTCTATCAGCGTCAGGACAGGCTAAGGGTCAAAGGCTGTGGGCCGCTCAGCTTAACGATTTGCCCGTTAGACAGCGTCAGTCGGTGGGCGCAAATATCGGCTTGAATCGGCAGCTCGCGCTGGCCCACGTCCAGCAGTGTTAGCAAGCTGATGCGGGCTGGGCGACCGTAGTCAAACAGCTCATTCATGGCGGCACGTATGGTACGGCCGCTTTTGATGACATCATCGATCAGAATGATGCTGCGGTCTTCGATGCTATCGGGCAGCTCTGAACCTTTTACCTGCGGATGCAAACCGTGGCGTGTAAAGTCGTCGCGATAAAAACTGATGTCTAAGATGCCCAGCTCGCCCTCTAACTGCAGGCGTTGTTGCAGTTGTTCGGCTATCCAAACGCCACCGGTGCGAATGCCCACCAGCAGTGGTCGTTCAATTTGATGATGATTGAGGTGTTCTCGCAGTTGCTGTTCAAGGCTATCTAACAGCTGGTCGATATCAGGCAGGCTCATCGGAACTCTCTTCAGCTAAAGGCGGCCAGGGGTGCTCGTTCATCCAGCTTTCTAAAATCAGCTGGGCGGCCAGGCCGTCGACGGAATGTTTGCCAAAGTCACGTTCGCCGCTGTCGGCCATGACCATGCCTTTGGCTTCGAAACTGGTTAAGCGCTCATCGTGAATCAATGAAGGGCGGTGGTAACGCCCTTCTAAACGTCGGGCAAATTTATCGGCGCGCTGGCTCATCTCGCTGCGGCTGCCGTCCATGTTGAGTGGCAAGCCGGTGACAAAGCCATCGGGCTGCCACTCGTTTATGATTTGCTGCAGTTGTTGCCAGTCGGGAATACCGTCGCGGGCTTTGATGGGCGTTAGCGCTTGTGCTGTGCCTGTTAGACGTTGACCGACGGCGATGCCGATACGCTTGGTACCAAAATCAAAGGCCATCAATCGTTGTAACTTGGGGTGGCTCATTAAGCGTGCCCGGCCTCCTGGCTTAAAAATTCGGCGCTGATGCCCAGACGTTGCAGAGCTCGGTCGTACAGTACTTGGGTAGGGGTGCGAAACAACAGCTCATCATCGGCTTCAACTGTCAGCCACGCATTGTCGCGCAACTCGCGCTCCAGTTGCTCGGCATCCCAGCCGGCGTAACCTAGGGCCAGATGGAAGGATTCCGGCCCGGTGCCGTCGGCAATGGCGCGCAGAATATCTTTCGATGAGGTTAGATGGCAGTGCTGGCCGATACTCAACGTGGAAGTCCAATTGCCCGGCTCACGGTGCAGAATAAACCCCGTTTCTGGGCTAACCGGGCCGCCACACAAGACGGCAGGTTGCACACCCGGTTGGCGTTCAATCTCCAGCTGCTCGCAAATGTCGTGAAAGGTGACGGGCATGACGCGATTAAGCACTAAGCCCATGGCGCCGTCGTCGCCGTGCTCACACAAATACACCACGCTACCGGCGAACCAATCCTGATGCAGGCCAGGCATGGCGATCAGTAGTTGGTGTCTGAGAGTATTCAGTTGCTGCATTAACCCGCTTCCGAAATGTAGCGATTGCCTTTGAACTGCCAGGTTCGAATAATCTCTAGGATATCAAAATCGCGACGCATTTCGTCAGTAAAAGGTGCAAAGGGGGCCGACTGACGTACGATGCGTTTGGCGGCATCGTCTAATACCTTGCGTCCAGACGATTCCAAAACGGTCAGCTCAGCAATGCTGCCATCGGGGCGAATGGCGACCAGCAGTCGCAGCTGGCAGTCGTTCACGCAGTCTTTTGCTTCACGCGGGTAGTTGCGTGCGCCCGCTCGTTCAATGTCGCGGCGCCAGTTGTTGACGTAGTAGGCGTCCGTGGCCTTCATCGTTGAAGCGGCGGTCAAACGCTGTACCCGTGGCCGACGAGCGTAAGCTTGGCGCTGGCTGTCAAGTTTGGCCTCTAAACTGGCCATTTCTAAGCTGCGCTGCAGTAAAGACTGCTTGGGACCATCGGGTAGATCCGTGCTCGGTGTTGGCGCTTCGCTGTTTAACTTGCGAATCTTGCGACGATTATCGCTGTCGGTGCTGACTTGCTGTTGTTCGGTCAGCTGCTTCTTAGGGGCGCTGGCGAGCTGCTCTTCCGGTGACGTTTGGCGAATGTCGTTGTCGTGGAAGTCTGCTTCTTTGTCGGTTGTTAGCAACTTGGCTTCTTCTAGAGTGCCGCTGCCCTGCTGGTTTTCTTGGGCGATAAAATCGGCTTCATCGGGCGCTTTATCGCTTTTGTAGTTGGCCAGCGTTACTTCCAGGGTGGTCGCCATCTGACTGTCTTCTTGCGGCGCAAAGGTAACGCCGAGAATCAGTAACGCATGTACGGCAAGTGCCAAAAACAGAGCAAAGCTAAGGCGGTCCGGCACATTCGGTGTGACGGTGGAGGGCAATGGCTGTACGTCGTCAGCCAGGGTGAAAGCAGTGGACATAACCTAAAACAGACCTGCAAAAATACCGCGCAAAGTCTGCGCTCTGGCCGCGGTTTTGTCCACTGCTATGGTGCCGTTAGGCAGCGGTTATTGGCGGATTTGTGATGCTAAACACTCAATCAATTGGGCGGCTACATCAATGCCTGAGTCGCGGCTGATCTCACGCACACAGGTTGGGCTGGTGACGTTGATTTCGGTGAGTTGGTTGCCAATTACGTCAAGGCCAACAAAGTACAGGCCGCGCTCGCGCAGGAACGGTCCGATCTCTTCTGCTAAGGCACGATTTTCATCCGACAGCGGCTGCGTGACGCCGCGCCCACCTGCTGCCAAGTTGCCGCGCGTTTCGCCAGAAGCGGGAATGCGAGCCAAGCAATAGGGAACGGGCTCCCCGTTAATCATCAGGATGCGTTTGTCGCCATCGCTGATTTGCGGAATAAAACGTTGTGCCATGATTTGCTGCTGACCCTCGTTGGTGAGGGTTTCAATAATCACGCTAACGTTGGGGTCGTCCGCTTTCAGGCGGAAAATCGACGAGCCGCCCATGCCGTCCAATGGTTTGAAAATCACGTCTTGTTGCTGTTGATGAAAGGCCTTTAATAGCTCTGGGCGGCGCGTGACCAGAGTCGGGGTCATCAAGTGCGGGAAAGCCGTGGCGTACAGTTTTTCATTGCAGTCGCGCAGGCTCTGTGGTTTGTTGGCCACCAGAACCCCTTCTTGCTCCGCGCGTTCAAGAATGTACGTGCTGTAGACAAACTCGCTGTCGAAGGGAGGGTCTTTGCGCATTAAAATAATGTTCAGATCCGCAAGCGGCGCTTCGCGATACTCGCCGCGCTCGAACCAATGGTCTTCGTTCATAAAGACCTTTAAGGGTGCCATGCGTGCCATGGCACGGCCGTCAGAGATGTATAAATCCGCCTGTTCCATGTACCAAAGTTCAAAACCGTGACTTTGTGCCGCGTTTAACAGCGCCAAAGAGGTATCCTTGTGATAATGGATGTCCTCAATCGGATCCATGACCACACCCAGATGAATAGTCATGCAGTGGTGCTCCGCCAGTAGTAAAAAAAGCGGCTACAGTGTAACCCATTGACGCAGGTTAACGGTGCAACAGTGTTGGCGCTGATCGCTTCTGGTTTGGTATACCAATGTGTGATACAAAAGTGCGCGAAGGCGTCACCTGCGTGGTCACAGTGCTTCAATCAGTTTCAGAACGGATGGTTAAGGCCCCTCTATGGACGACAACTTTCAGAATGTTAAGGTCATGGTCATTGACGATAGTAAGACTATTCGTCGCACGGCCGAGACACTGTTGAAAAAAGTAGGCTGTGAAGTCATCACAGCGACAGACGGTTTCGATGCCCTCGCCAAGATTGCCGATACCCATCCCGATATCATCTTTGTCGATATCATGATGCCGCGTCTCGATGGCTATCAGACCTGTGCCCTGATTAAGAACAACTCCAAGTTCAAGTCGACGCCTGTCATTATGCTGTCCAGTAAGGACGGCTTGTTTGATAAAGCGAAAGGTCGAATCGTTGGCTCAGACGAGTACCTGACCAAACCGTTCAGCAAAGAAGAGTTGCTGAGCTCAATTCGCCAATACGTTAATTCCTGAGCCGACAACAGTTTAATGAGGAAGTAGGCATGGCCCGCATCTTGGTAGTAGATGATTCTCCCACCGAAATTAAAGCATTCGAAGCAATGCTCAAGAATAACGGTCATGAGGTGATCACGGCTGAAAATGGCGCTGATGGTGTTGCTAAAGCGCGCCAAGAAAAGCCCGACGTGGTTCTGATGGATATCGTGATGCCTGGTCTGAATGGTTTTCAGGCCACTCGTCAGTTAACCAAAGATGATGAAACCAAAAATATCCCGGTGATTATCGTTACTACCAAAGATCAGGAAACTGACCGGGTGTGGGGCAAGCGCCAGGGTGCTGTGGGTTATTTGGTTAAACCGGTGACGGAAGCAACGTTGCTGTCCGAAATCGACTCGGTGATGGCGGGCTGATATGACTCCCTTTGCGCAGCTTCTGGATATTGCCGAAAGAAGTCGGCGCAATGCCTCTGACCTGCCGCAGCAGGTGGAGGCCGTCCGCTATTGGCGTGGCGTTGGGTTTATGGTGGCGGGACAAACCTTCGCTGCCGACATGGAAGACGTGGCTGAGATCCTGCAGCCACC
The DNA here is from genome assembly GCA_965233665.1 of Bacterioplanes sp. Taxonomy (GTDB): domain Bacteria; phylum Pseudomonadota; class Gammaproteobacteria; order Pseudomonadales; family Oceanobacteraceae; genus Bacterioplanes. The sequence continues at coordinate 54,724 of CBDDTG010000021.1, forward strand.
CCGTATGACTCGGGTGCCGGGCGTGCGCAGTTGGGTACTGGGTGTCGCCAACGTGCGTGGCCGTCTGGTGCCGGTTATGGATCTCGCGGGATTATTGCAATTGCCATCCAAAGCCAATTGGCGCAATCGCCGTGTGTTGGTGGTAGAAGAAGGTGATCATCTCACCGGCTTGATGGTCGACGCGGTGCTAGGCTTGCAGCAGTTCCCCGAGGATGACGTGCAATCGCCTGATAACCTCGACCCGGCTTATGCCTCCTACGTTGAGCACTGTTATCCGCGTGATGGCAAAATTTGGCCAGTATTTCAGCTCCGGCAACTGATTCAGTCGTCGGAGTTTTTGCAAATTGCGGTTTAAACACCGCGGTGAACATGATTCTACAGTGAATACTGTATGAATCAGAAAACAAAGCATGCAGTGAGTGTGGAGAGAACGGCATGAGCGGAAATCAAGGAAACGTCGTAGCGGCGGTATTCCGAAACCGTCTGAACGGTGTCTTTGCGGGATTGCTGGTTGCGTTCCTGGTGGCCTTTATTGGTATCACGGTATACGTAAACAACGAGACCAGTAAAGATGAGCAGTACATTAAGCACGCTAACGAGCTGCGGGTGCTGTCTCAGGAATTGGCAAAGAATGCCACCGAGGCCGCAGGCGGTACAGAAGAGGCCTTCCGGGAGTTACGTACGGCGCGTGAGAACTTTGAACAGCGCTGGCGTTACCTAACTCAAGGTAATGACTCTGTCGGCTTGCCTCCTGCTAGCATCGAAGGCATGAACGATGTCCAACAAGTGTGGGACAAAGTTAACGATAACGCCGGTCAAATTGTTCGCTCACGCGACATTATTCTTTCTCTTCACGAAGTTGCAGCGACGCTGTCGGAAACTATCCCGCAGTTGCAGGTGGAATACGACGAGATTGTTGAAATTCTGCTGGATAACAATGCACCGGCAGAGCAGGTTGCGGTTGCGCAGCGTCAGTCCTGGCTGGCAGAACGTATCGTACGCTCGGTCAACAAAGTATTGGCGGGCGGTGAAGATGCTGTAATGGCTGCTGACGCCTTCGGCCGCGACGCATCGCTGTTTGGTCGCGTATTGAACGGCATGATCGACGGCAACGTTGCCATGAACATTTCCCAGGTGACGGACGAAGAAGCGGTCTTTGCTCTGGGTGAGGTTGATGAGTTATTCGCCTTCGTTAACGGCTCGGTCGACGAAATTCTGGAAACGTCGCCAGAGCTGTTCCAAGTGCGTGAAGCATCAGACCAAATCTTTGATGACTCACTGATGTTGTTGCAACTGACATCTGAGCTGGCGGTTCGGGTCCAAGAAAATACCGGTGATCGTGACAAGTTACAGCTGGCCGGCTACTTCTTCGCGCTGTTGGCGATTGTCATGATGATCGCTTTGGGTGTGGTCTCATACCGTGAAACCCGCCGCGACCTGGAAGAAACTGCTAATAAAAACGAACAAAACCAGATGGCGATTTTGCGTCTTCTGGATGAAATTGCTGACCTTGCAGATGGTGACTTGACAGCTTCTGCGACGGTAACCGAAGACTTCACTGGTGCGATTGCCGACTCGATTAACTACGCCATCGACCAGATGCGCTCGCTGGTATCGGCGATTAACGAAACAGCGGTACAGGTATCGTCGGCTGCCCAAGAAACTCAGGCAACGGCGATGCACCTTGCAGAAGCATCTGAGCACCAAGCTCAAGAAATTGCTGGTGCGTCGGCTGCAATCAATGAAATGGCGGTATCGATTGACCAAGTATCTGCAAACGCCTCTGAATCGTCAGCGGTTGCGGAGCGGTCGGTTGCGATCGCCAATAAAGGCGCCGAGGTGGTACAAGCGACGATCAACGGCATGGATAATATCCGTGAGCAGATCCAAGAAACCTCGAAGCGGATTAAGCGCCTGGGTGAATCGTCACAGGAAATTGGTGACATCATCTCTCTGATTACCGACATTGCTGACCAAACCAACATTCTGTCATTGAACGCTGCGATTCAAGCATCGATGGCGGGTGACGCCGGTCGAGGCTTCGCGGTGGTTGCGGATGAGGTACAGCGTCTTGCGGAACGCTCTGCTGCGGCAACAAAGCAGATTGAGGCGCTGGTTAAAACGATTCAGAACGATACGAACGAAGCCGTAATTTCGATGGAAACCACCACATCTGAGGTGGTGCGTGGTGCTCGTCTGGCGCAAGACGCGGGTGTGGCACTGGAAGAAATTGAGAATGTATCGAAAAACTTGGCTGACTTGATTCAGAACATTTCGAACGCGGCACGTCAGCAGGCATCTTCTGCCGGCCATATTTCCAATACGATGAACGTTATTCAGGAAATTACTTCGCAAACATCAGCGGGTACGACTGCTACGGCGAAATCGATTGGTAATCTGGCTGAAATGGCGAACCAGCTACGTGAATCGGTTGCTGGCTTTAAGCTGCCTGAGAGTGAAGCAGAGTCCCACGACGAGCAGCAAGCGCTGTAGTCAATGCGCTGAGCGGATGAGGCTGAATGAGTCACTCTTTGTTCACAGGCATGGGCAACGTACCAGAAATGGACGATGTCCAGTTCAGTCGCTGGCAGTCTTTGCTGGAAGAGCGCACAGGCATGTGTTTGCCGTCACAAAGGCGCTCTTTCCTGCAAACCAGCCTTGGTCTGCGCATGCAGGAAGTCGGCTGTGATAGCTATCAAGAGTATTACGATCGAGTTTTAAGTGGGCCTGCCGGGGCGATTGAATGGAATACATTGGTTGACCGGCTAACCGTACAAGAAACCCGCTTTTTTCGTGATCCAGATGCCTTTGCTTTTGTTGAGCAGCATATGCGCCAATTGCTGCGTTCTTTGCCCGAGTCCAGCACTCTGGAAGCTTGGAGTGTCGGCTGCTCCTCAGGCGAGGAAGCCTATAGCTTGGCTATGGTGGCCGAACAAATTCTAGGTGAGGCGGGACGTCGCTACGCGATTACGGGCACGGATATTTCTACCATCGTGTTGCGTAAAGCGCGCGCCGGTCGCTATTTGGCACGCTCGCTGCAATGGCTGCCCGACTTCTGCCGCGATTCAGGCATGCTTAGCCTGGAGAATGGCCATATCCAAATCAGCGATATGCTGCGCAAACGCTGTTGTTTTAGCCAAGTGAATATTCTCAACTTGGATGCATGTCCGCTAGAAGAACAACACGTCATTTATTGTCAGAATGTGCTGATTTATTTCCGTCGCTGGCGCCGCCGAGAAATTTTAAATGTACTGGCCCAGCGTTTGGCACCCGGCGGTGTATTGATTATCGGGCTGGGAGAAATGGTGGACTGGCAGCACCCGTTACTGGAACCGGTACGCAGCAGCCGGGTATCGGCCTTCGTACGCAAGACTGAGAATTCGACAGGGGAGACCGCAAGGCGATGAGCCAGGACTACATCGCCCTTGAATGGGTAAAGGGTGAAATAGGCGAGACACTGCAGCAAGCCCAGCAGGCTCTGGAAGTGTATGTCGAAAACCCGGAAGACAAGAGCAGGCTGAAGTTTTGCCTCAGTTATCTGCACCAGATCCATGGCACCTTACAGATGGTGGAGTTCTATGGGGCTGCCCTGTTGGCGGAAGAAATGGAGGCTGTGGCCTCTGCGCTGGCGCACGGTGAGCTCAAAAACGAACGCGATGGCCTGGAAATTCTCATGCAAGCCATCATTCAGCTGCCGCACTACTTGGAACATGTAAAAGTCGGACGTCGCGACTTACCTGTGGTGCTGTTGCCGATTTTGAATGAGTTGCGTAGCGCTCGAGGCGAAGCCTTTCTCTCCGAAACCGCACTGTTCAAACCGACCATTCCTGCGGTCGCTGCACTTACTGAAAAGCAAAGCCAGATATACAACGGCGCAGATTTCAAAGATTGGGCACGCAAAGTCCGGCAAATGCTGCAAGCGGCGATGCTGCAGTTGCTGCAGCAAAAACAGCCGGAAGTGGCTAAAGGCTACTTGAACAAAAGCTTTGCGCGCTTGCATAAAGCCTTGCAAAACACGCCTCAAGGGCAGTTGTGGTTAGCGGCTCTGGCATTTAGCGAGTGGTTGCTAAAGCAACAATCTTTACCCGCCAGTGCCAAGCACCTATTGCGTGAGCTGGACCATATTCTAAAAGAAAACATAGAGCAGGGTTCAGATGTGATCGGCCAAGAGCCATCGCATGAACTGATCAAAAATCTGCTGTTTTATGTCGCTCGCACCGATGTGAGCGGAGAAGGCATTCGCAGCGCGCAAGAAACCTTTGGCTTGCGTCAGGCGCTGCCGACAGAGGATGAGCTGGCAGAAGAGCGCAGTGCTTTAGCCGGTCCAGATAAAGACACCGTCACTAATGTGCTGGGTGCTCTGATTGAAGAAATTGCAGGCGTCAAAGATCGACTCGACCTGTTGGTGCGCAGCGATGAAGATCGCCTGCAAGTGCTGTCTGAACAACTGCCGGCATTGAAGCAGTTGAGCGATACCATGGGCATGCTGGGCATGGGCATGCCGCGCAAGGTCATGCAGGAGCAGTTAGGCCAGGTCAGCAAAATGTTGGATCAGCAAAACGCTCCCGATAGCGATTTGCTCGATATGGCGGGAGCCTTGCTCTACGTCGAAGCCACTCTCAGTGGCATGCAAAAGGACGGCGACCTGCGTCAACAGCAAGAAACGCCGCTGTCAGATGCCCAATTGGCTGTACTGCGTGAAGCGCGCAACGTACTGGAACAAGTTAAAGAAGCCATCGTTGAGTACATTGCTAAGCAATGGGATACCGCAGAAATCGACGATGTTCCGCGTTTGCTGCACAGCATCGAAGGCTCATTAAACATGATCCCTCTGCCGCGCGTGGCCAACATTTTGTCACGTGCCGCCGCCTTCGTTAGCGACCAGCTGATTGCTGAAGGAATGCAACCGCAGTGGGCAATATTGGACGTGCTCGCGGATGTTCTATCCGGAGCAGAGTACTACCTCGAGCGTTATCGTCAGAGCACGAGTAATACCAGCGACGAGTTGCTCGATCGCGCAGAAGAGTCGTTGGCACTGCTGCCGCTCTCTGATGGCGCCGAAAAAGAAATCAGTGAAGATGCACCTGACCAGCTTGGCGGCGATCAAGTCACCTCCTTTAGCGAAGCACTCACCCTCGACGCTGATGAAGATGGCGAGTCAGAAGAAGCGATCGATGAGTCAGGTAGCGATGCACTCGAGGGTGCAGAGTTAGAGCACGACACTCTCGATACCGATTCTGGTGATGACCAAGTTTCTGCAGAGGTGGAAACTGTCGAGATAGAGATCCCCGAACCTGAGTCTGAGCTTCAAACTGAAGAGCCAGAGCCAGAGCCAGAGCCAGAGCCAGAGCCAGAGCCAGAGCCAGAGCCAGAGCCAGAGCCAGAGCCAGAGCCAGAGCCAGAGCCAGAGCCTGAGCCTGAGCCAGAAGACGACAGCCTAATTGATGAAGAAATTCTCGAAATCTTCCTCGAGGAAGCTGAAGAGGTTACCGAAACACTCAACGAGTTTTGGCCACAGTTCGTAGCCGACCGAGGTGACGATGAAGCGTTAGCCACCGTTCGCCGCGCTTACCACACGCTGAAAGGCAGTGGTCGAATGGTTGAAGCGGAAGTCATCGGTGAGTTGGCTTGGTCAATCGAGAACATGTTCAACCGAGTGTTAGACAACACTATTCAGATCAGTGATGAACTGATCGCGTTGGTGGACCATGTCATGGCACAGTTGCCTGCGCTGATAGATGACTTCCGCCATCAACGCGCAGCATCGATTAATACTCAGCCTCTTATGGAGTATGCCTTCGCGCTCGCTGGTGGTGAGTCGGTACCGCCCTTGACCGCTGTGGTTGGCGCATCTCAACCTGAAGCCGAAGCCGAAGCCGAAGCCGAAGCCGAAGCCGAAGCCGAAGCCGAAGCCGAAGCCGAAGCCGAAGCCGAAGCCGAAGCCGAAGCCGAAGCCGAAGCCGAAGCCGAAGCCGAAGCCGAAGCCGAAGCCGAAGCCGAAGCCGAAGTCGATATAAATGGCGAAGAAGAGCTAATCGACATCTTTGTAACCGAAGCGGCAACTCATCTCGAGTGCGTGAAAGACTTCATTGCTGAATCGCGTCAGGAGCAATGTAGCAATAACATCAGTGATCACTTGCAGCGCGCCTTGCACACCTTAAAAGGCAGTGCGCATATGGCGGGGCTGACTCATGTTGCCGAAATCGCTGCGCCACTGGAGCGGTTGGTCAAGGAGTTGCGGGCTTATCAAGTACGCAACACCCCTGGGCTAGTTGATTTGCTTGAGCAAGCTGTAGGCTTACTGAACTCAGTGCTAGACCCAGATGTTTTGGTGCGAACCAATGAAATCGACGGCAGCGAAGCGTTTTTACAGCAATTGACTGAGCTGGAAGCTTTGTTGTTGGAGCCGCTGCTGCAAGCCGATATGGCGCGCACGACACCTAACCCTCACGCTATTGCGCAGTTTTTAGCTAGTGGAATGGACTCGCTGTTGGAAGCCGATGAGCTGTTACAACAATGGCGGCAAGGTGATCAGTCGGTGCTGGATGGCCTGATTAACGATCTTAACGATGTTGCAGTCGGAGCCAGCGATGCAGAAATTCCTGCGATTCAAACTCTGGCCGAAGCAATAGATGGCTTTTATGAGCGCGTACGCCATTACAGTGTGAGCGCCAACGATGAGCTCGTCAGTGTTGCCGGCGATGCGCATGAAGCCTTGTTGTCGATGATGGATTGTCTTGCTGCAGGGCAAGAGTTGTTGGCTGCAGACAGCATTATAGAGGGCTTGTTAAAGCTCCCTGTTGTAGATGCGGCAGATAATGCAGCCAGTGAAGAAATCGACACTGAATTGGCCCCAGCGCCTGAGCTTGAAGACGATATCGAACTGACGGAGCGGGAAGCAGAGCCGGTGGATGAGCTGCGGATCGATGACGATTTGCAGGAGCTTGCCTACAGCATGTTGGAGCTTAGCGACGACGAGCAGGGCGATGAGCTGATCGAGAATGCTCTGCCAGAAGATTCAGACCTGCCGACTCTTGAACAAGAGCTAGAAGATGCTGTTGATGAGCCGCCAACCTTAGAGTTAGAGGAAGACGGCAACAGCGATGGCAGAGATACCTGCACCGGCTGACCCTGTTAATAATGAGCCACTGGCTCCTCGGTCCGAAGAAGACGATGAGCTGCTGAATATCTTCTTGGAAGAAGCCCAAGAGATTACCGAAACCGTCGAAGGGGCACTGCAGCGCTGGCAAGATCATCCTGACAACTTGTTGGAAGTGGCGCAGCTGCAACGTGAGTTGCATACCTTGAAAGGTGGCGCACGCATGGCAGAGCTGCACACGGTTGCGGATTTATGCCATGAGTTGGAAACCCTATACGAGAATGTTAACGACGGCAGACTCAGTGTTTCCGATAAGCTATTCCAGCTATTGCTGCGCTCTCACGATACTTTGGGCGAACAGTTGGATAACGTACGCACCGGTATGAATCCACCGGCGGCGTCTACGGTCGTGAAGGCGTTGCAAGACTTTATTCGGGGTGAAAACAAGGCGCTGGTGCTGGAAGAAGAAGCACCTGAGCCGAGCTTTGAAGCGGCTGACTCGGTGCAAGTCACTACGCTGGATGAGTCGGATCGTGAAATCCTCGAGATTTTTGTTGAGGAAGCTCAGGAGCTGCAAGAAGCCCTCGACCGTGCCTTGCACGATTGGGAGCAAGCACCGGAAGATAACGAAGCTCCGGCGGAAGCGCAGCGCGTGCTGCATACGCTCAAAGGCGGCGCTCGCTTGGCGGGTCTGACTGAAATTGGCGATATGGCCCATGCCTTCGAAGCCGATATTTTGCGCGGCCAGCAAGGCTTGCTCGCTACCGACCAGACATTTTTTCAAGATGCTTATTTGCGCCAAGACCGGTTAATCAACCAGGTCGAGTCGGTCGCCGATATGCTGGCCAACGACGGTTATGTGGTCTTGGGGGAGAGTGAGCTGGTGCAACCTGAGCCACCAGCGACGCCTGTTGATATTCCCGTCGAACAAGACATCACACCGGTGCCAGTCGCGGAAGACAGCGAAGAAAGCAGCACAGAAACCAATGATGCGGCCACCAATGTGGTGCCTCTGCGTCCACAAGCACCCGCTGCCTCGGCTGCTCAGCCTAATGAGCCTCCGGCGACTCAAGTCCGCAAAGCACCACAGGAGTTGGTAAAGGTTTCAGCTGACCTACTGGATACCTTGGTTAACCTGGCTGGTGAAACCTCGATTGGTCGTGGTCGTCTTGAACAGCAGGTCTCGGACTTTACCGTGACCCTCGATGAAATGGAGATGACGCTGGACCGTTTGCGGGATCAGTTGCGACGTCTTGATATTGAAACAGAGGCCCAAGTGCTGTTCCGTCAGGAGCGCCAAGGGCCAGATTACGATGACTTCGATCCGCTGGAGATGGACCGTTACTCGGCCATGCAGCAGTTATCGCGCTCTTTGATGGAGTCGGCCTACGACTTGCTCGACCTGAAAGAAACCTTGGGTCTTAAATCTCGAGATGCCGAAACCTTGTTGTTGCAGCAGAGTCGTGTGAACACCGAGCTGCAAGAAGGGTTGATGAAAACGCGCATGGTGCCGTTCCAGCGCTTGGTGCCACGTTTGCGTCGGATCGTGCGTCAGATTGGCCTAGAACTCGATAAGCAAGTGGAGTTCCGGGTCATCAATGCCGACGGCGAAATGGATCGGACCATTCTTGAACGTCTCGTCTCGCCGTTGGAGCATATGGTGCGTAATGCCATGGACCACGGCATCGAAAGCAAGCAACAGCGCAATGCCGCCGGCAAATCGGATAACGGCAATATCGAGCTGGAAATCAGCCGTGACGGGGGCGACGTCGTCCTGAAAATGCGTGATGACGGTCAGGGCATCAACATTGAAGCAGTCCGTCGCAAAGCCATCGAGCGAGGTCTGGTGGATGCTGACGCGCAGCTGCCCGATCACGAAATCATGCAGTTTATTTTGCAAGCTGGCTTCTCGACGGCTGAAGCTGTCACTCAGATTTCGGGCCGCGGCGTTGGTATGGACGTCGTCAGCAGCGAAATCAAACAGATGGGCGGCACGGTCGAGATTCTCTCTGAGCCGGGCCAAGGCACCGAGTTCGTTATTCGCTTACCGTTTACCGTATCGGTGAACCGCGCTTTGATGGTGAGCTTGGGTGACGATTTATACGCCGTACCTTTGAATAACATTCAGGGCATCGTGCGGATGCCGATTAAGCAGCTGCAGGCTATGTATGATCAGCCGGCCGAAAAACGCCGCTATGAATACGCAGGCATTAGCTATCACCTGGAATACTTGGGTGTGCTGATGGACAGCGATGTTAGACCCAAAGTGACGTCGCAAAGCTTGCCGTTGCCGGTGTTGCTGATCGGTGGCGCAAATCCGTTTGCCTTGCAAGTGGATGCGCTACTGGGCTCACGTGAAATTGTGGTGAAAACATTGGGGCCACAGTTCGCTTCGGTCATGGGCGTGTCAGGCGGTACCATTCTCGGTGACGGTAGCGTGGTGATCATTCTCGATTTGCCAGCCATGATTCGCACCCAGGCCAGTCTGGAGTATCAGCAGGCCAAAGCTCTGGATGCTCAGGCTGCCGAGCGCCGCCACGAACTAGAACGTCGTTTGCCGCGTGTATTGGTGGTGGATGATTCGGTGACTGTACGCAAGGTAACCACACGTTTGCTGGAGCGTAACGGCATCGAAGTCTTTACCGCCAAAGACGGCGTCGATGCTATGGCGACCATGCAAGATCACAAACCAGATTTGATCTTGCTCGATATCGAAATGCCACGTATGGATGGCTTTGAGGTGGCCTCTCAGGTACGCCATGATTCACGCCTGAAAGAAGTGCCGATCATCATGATTACTTCGCGGACGGGGGATAAACACCGCGAGCGAGCGATGTCGATTGGTGTGAATGATTATCTTGGTAAGCCTTTCCAAGAAGATAAACTGCTGGCCACCATGAACCAGCTATTGGGTAACGGGGATCAGTAACCATGCCGGCACCCCGCATCGGCATCTTGTCCGATGATCGCCTGCAGCAGCACATTCTCAACAGTGCGCTGCGGGACTTTGGTTTTGACATCGCCGTCAACATGGACCCTCAGCGGTTATTGTTAGGCGGCGCGTCTGTGCCGGTGGTGGATGCCTGGTTGGTGGACGTGCGTCACGAAGACGACGACAGCGACATTGACTGGCTAGAACAACTGTTAGATGGTGATGCACCGGTGCTGATGGGCATGGGCAAAGCACCACAAACCCATTGCCCGACCTTCCCACGCTGGGAAAAGCGTCTTTACGCCAAACTGCGCAACGTACTGCGCGACACCCCCGTGGTGACGGAAGACGCCTCTGTTCTGGCTGAATTATCGGCCAAAACAGTTCCCAAGATCCTCTTGCCGACCGTGTTTGCGCAACAGCCTCGCGAGCCTTTGATGGTTTGGGTGCTGGGTGCCTCACTGGGTGGCCCAGAGGCCGTGAAGGCCTTTTTGGATGCGCTACCTGCCGGATTACCACTGGCGTTTGTTTATGCCCAGCATATCGACCCTAGGTTTGAAAGCAGTCTGGGGCAAACGATTGGACGCCATTGCGATTATCAAATGCGCTCTTTTGTGCCCGGTTATCGTTTGCGCAGCGGTGATGTGCTAGTGGCACCGATTCAGCATGAGTTCTGTTTTGATGGCCAAGGCCTGACGCGGGACAAAGGCTCCGATTGGCCTGGCCCGTACGGCCCTTCCATTGATCAGGTGATGCTGAATACCGATCATTATTACGGCGAACGGGCTGGCTACATATTATTTAGCGGCATGGGTAATGATGGCAGTGAAGCCATCGTTAGCATGGCGGAAGGGCATGGCCCAATCTGGGCACAGTCAGCGGCCAGCTGTGCCAGCGCTTCAATGCCGGACAGTGCGCGAGAAACCGGGCACATCAGTTACTCTGGTGACCCTTATCAACTGGCGCTGCAACTGGTCAACTTTGTGAAAAATTATTGGATGGAAACTCATGAGTCAGCTTCCTAAGACCGAAGGTCCTGCACACCTCAACTGTCTGATGTTGCCGTTGAAAGACCGCAATATGCTGTTGCCCAACGTCACGGTGGCGGAAATTGTGCCGTTTTCTCACCTGTTGACCACCAACTCCAATGTTGACTGGGTATTGGGGCGAGTGGATTGGCGTGGCGTGACGGTTCCGGTTGTGTGTTACGAAATGCTGAACAAGCAGGGCGCACCGGCACCTAACCCGAATGCTCGCTTTGCCATCATCAACGGCGTGGGTGCTCATTCTCGCATGCCGTTTTACGCTCTGCTGATCCAAGGGATTCCTAAGCTGGTGCACGTCGCCGAAAAGGACCTGCAGGAAGTGGACGCCATGAACACGGGCGAGTACGATGCGCGCGTGGTCACACTGGATCAAACGCCGGTGGTGATTCCAAACCTGGACCACATCGAGCAAACCTTGCTCAACTGTACCTGATTGCTAACCCTCGCTTGCCAGTAAGAGAACCCTTCATGAGCCAATTTGTAGTCTGCGCTTTCTATACGCCGAATTATGAAGAAGACGTTAGGCGTCTGGAAATATCGTTAAAAGCTTTTGGTCATGAATACTATTTAAAACCTTGCGAGCGTTTACCGACTTGGGAACAGAACACCGGTATTAAGCCCGGGTTTTTGTTGGAGTGCTTGCAACGCTTTCCTGATAAAGATGTGCTGTATATCGATGCAGACGCTTTTGTTCGCCGAGAGCTGGAAGGGTTTGAACAGTTTGATGGCGATATCGGCATTCATTTCAATGAAAACGGTGGCTCACATCAGATTCGCACGGGTACCATTTATTTGCGCAATAACGAGCGCACGCTGAGCTTTTTGCAAGATTGGACAGCAGCCCAACAAGCCGATGTAAAGTTTAATGACCAAGACAGCTTTGAAGTAGTGTTGGCAAAGAAGCCGGAGGTAAGCTTTTTCCAGCTGCCGGTGGCGTTCGTGAAAATCTATGACCGTGCTGGCGATGATGTTGCGCCTTACATTGAGCACTTTCAGTCCAGTCGGCTGACCGAAAATATTAAAATTCGGGATGGGAAAGCCCGTAAACGCAAGAAATACAGGCGTTTATTGATCATCACCAACCTAGTTTACTTGGCCATTATTGCAGCACTGGTGTTATGACTACTCCATCCATTTCGATTCTGATGTATCACCAGATCGGTGAGTTCAGCGATGTTCAGCGCCTAAAAGCTAACTACTGCCATGTTCGTCACTTTGCTGCTCATATGGCTTTTTTACGTACAGCACGATATCAAGTGGTTAGCTTGGACACCGCAGTCAAAGCACTGAAAGGCGAGGTAGAGCTGAGCGGTCATGCCGTCGCCATTACCTTCGATGATGGCTACGAAAACTTTTATCAATATGCTTACCCGATACTGCAACGCTATCAGCTACCGGCCACTGTGTATGCCGTTGCTGGGCTGTTGGGGCAAAGCTCAGACTGGCTGTATGAAGACAAACTGACACCTGCACCTTTGATGAGCGTCGAACGGATGCGCGAAGTACAGCACGATGGCCTGATTGAATTTGGCTCTCACGCCATCACTCATCCTCGCCTGACGCAGATCTCGAGTGTAGCCATGCATGATGAAATCGTGCGTTCTAAGCAGGTATTGGAAGACGCCTTGCAGCGCCCGGTAGCGCATATTTGTTACCCTTATGGCGACCACAATGAAGCCGTGGTCGACCTTGCCAGGTCGGCTGGCTATGCCAGTGGTACCACCATTGTGAAGGGGATTGCCACTGCTGCTCATGACCCTTTGGCGCTCCCACGCAAAGCCATGTCATTTAACGAAGGGCGTTACCGTTTGTGGCGCAATCTGCACTTTAAAAACGGTGACCTGGCCAAAAATATAGTGTTGCAGCCGTGCCAGGAAAACGCATGACCACATCGTCTTCTTTTTTGGTGGCCGTACCCACCTTTAATCGCGCTCACTTACTGCCGCGAGTGATGGAGTCCATCGCTCACCAGGATTATGACAACTGGCATGTACTGTTTGTTGATGATGCCAGCAGTGATAACACCGCAGAGGTAATCGCTGGTTATCAGCAGCAATATCCGAATCGCATTCACTATGTTTGCATGGTGCAAAACAGCGGTGTTAATGCGGTACGCAATCGCATTATTGAAGAAGCCGTGAACATCGCTGCGGATGATTTTATCGTCTGGATTGACGACGATGATTATTTGGCGCCGCAATGTTTAAAGCAGGCTGCTGCTGCCATGGAAGCACAGCCAGATTATGTATGGTACACACTCGATTGCATTCACGAAGACGGTTCTTATATTTCCCGCATACGTGAATACGGAGAGATGTCTTACCTGCGCGATTACATGTTTGGTAAGCGTATGCGTGGCGACATGACTCATGTCGTAAAAGCATCTGCCATCGGCGATGTGCGTTTCTGTACTCAGTTTCGCAATGCTGAAGTGTGGTATTTCTGGTCACAGTTAGCGGCACGCTACCCGTTGTATGCCGTCGCCAAACCCGGCTCGGTGAAGGAATATTTACCAGATGGCATCACCCAAAAAGGTTTTAATCGCGATAAAGCCATTGCTGTACTACAGCTAAAAATCGCGACACTTGAGCCATTGGTAGGGCGCAAACCTCTGCTGCATCAATACACCACTTTGGCCAAACATTACTACAACGCGGGTGATTTTCGCGCTGCGCGTCGCTGCTTAACTCAGGTGCTGACTAGCAATCCGGGCTATGTGCGCCAGTACCCGCATTGGCTGAAGCTGGGGTTAAAGTCGCTGCGACCGGGCTAAACAGCAGTTGCTCTATGGGAGCAAGTGAGCACGCCGCTGGTAACTGTTGCTGATTATTGCGAATGAACTTGCTTAGAGCCTGGTTGTAGGCACGTTCAAAACGCCCTTGTTGGTGTGTTGCAAACTGCTTGATGCCGGTATCAATCCAGGCGCTGTTGCCTTCAGCATCGATGTAGATATTGCGTTTGTTAATGTCAGAGAACACGATGCGGTGTTGCTTCATGCTCTGAAGGTCTGCTGCCACATTGAGCATGGCCTGGCGCAGCAAGCTGGCCGAGGTCGATGAATCGCCAATTAGAGCTTCAAATTCGCGGTAGCCTGCTTGTGTTAGATCTTCCATGGCGTAATAGCCCAGGTAAGAGGGCTTGGCAAATGGGCGCAGGTTAATACCGGTTTCATAAATGTGCGGCACTCGCACGCCAATCTGCTGCAGTACTCGATTGCCTTTAATCTCTTTCGATAATCGACTGTGATTCCACAAGAGCTTTATGTACTCGTGCCATGAGCGGGCTTTGACCAACTTAATGACCTGTGGCTGACGGCTCACTGCTGCCACCAGAGACGGTTTATGGTCAATCAGAATCGAGCACAGTTGCTCTTGCTGACGTGTGAGGCAAATAAAGCGTTGCGGCTTGCCATCGGCAGCCAAACTGAAGTAACGAAACAAAGAAGAGATCCCCTAGTGAGCAGCTGCAGCCGTCCCTGAGCACAAACATCTGGGGATTTTAAATGAGGCAGTGGCGATCACCACCATAAAAATGTAACAAAGGCGTGATAAACGCCGTTCCAACCGGGTTAACTAACGGGTTGTGCGGGCGTCATGGCAGCGTGTGCGTAGCGCTCTGATGAGTGTTGGTGGCCGGCTGGTCGGCTGAGGATGCTACTGATGATTTGGCTTGGGTGGCGGTCTTCGTGAATCACTCCAAGATCTTGCAAACATGCCTTGTACTCTGGCGTTAGTACTAAGCGTCGGAACTCTTGCTCAAGTGTATCGTTCTGCAGCATGGCGACCCAGCGGCGATAATGATCGCCCATTTTGCGAACCCCTTTTTCTAGCAGCTGGGCGCGATTTTCAATGTTGGCGATGAAGCTGGCTTTGCTCCGTATGGGATAGTGGTAAACCGTGATGTTGTTGCATTGGCGTTGGTTGAGCCAGCCCCAGGCGTGCCAAGCGCGATGATTGCCGCCTTTAATGCGCAACATACCCAACGAGCGCACCATGACTTTGCCATGGATGTTGCCTAGCATAATGGACATATGGTCGGTTTGACGCTCACTGCCTTTGCGGTACAGCACCGGGAACTGCACGCAGTTGGTTTGGCTGTAAAAAGGCGCGTTGTTCTCGAATGCGTCTTGCTCAAACAATACGTTACGACGCTGGCAACCAATAATTGAACCAGTACTGGTGAGCTCATCTTTCAGACTTCCGGTTTTGGGGATCCAGAACTCATCAGCATCGTTGGCAATGGTCCAATCAGCGCCGTGCTCTTTGCGGGCGATTCGGGCCATTTCTGTTTTCCAGTTGCTTTGCTGGTAGTCCAGTTCTGGCCGGTCGATCAAGGTAATGTCGTAATGCTTGGACAGCGCTTGAACTTGCTCCCGAGTGCCATCGGTGGAGCCATTATCCATTACAACAAAGCTATCAACGCCAAGGGCTGTATGCACACGAATGTTATCGGCGATGATGTCCGCTTCGTTTTTAACCAGCAAGTTCATGGTCAAGTGCATGATAAGAATCCTATATCGATGGCGAGAGTTGTTGTTTCTGGTACGGAAGTGTCTTCCACTAAGCCATTGTTCCATTAATGGATCTGATTGTTCCGCAATAATAGCACTTTGACGGGGCAGCTCAATGACAGCTGTATGAAGATTTGTCCAAGTTGGCAAATTGTCAGCTGTGCATCGGGGAGGGGGCAAGACGGCAACGCAATCGGCGCATGAAGAAAAAGCCCGCCACGTAAGGTACTTGCAGTAGCTGGGCTAAGTTACAGAACTGGAGCCCTTGGCCTTGGTGACAGACGTTATTGCTGTTTGGCTAGGAGGCGTTGAACGCTTTGAGAAAGGTTTTACAGTTGCTGCAGTTTGCGCTCGAACGAGCGCCAGGCTTTGCGCAGAAGATAGCGGGCAAGTGCCGGGCAGCGCAGGTTGAGAGGGTTAATGCCTGGGTTGCTGACGCCGTCGATCACCACCAGCCGCTGCTGCTCACCTTGCCGTTGCAGCATTAGGTTGTTGGGGCTGAGGTCACGCACGCAAATGGCATTGCTCATTAAGTAATGCTTGAGATCCGCAACTAGTGTTGAGCACTGCTGTGGTGACAGTTCACCCTGCAGTAAAGCCTGGTGCAAAGTGTAAGCACTGCTGCCGTCACTTTTGCACACACGATCAAACACCGCGGCCGGCCCTAGGTTAGTGTTCACCATGCCGTGATAAAGCGCCAGGCGGCTGGTGTCTTTGCCTTGTTTTTGTAGCAGCTGAAAGTAGGCTCGCTCACGACGGGTTTGCTTTTCGGGCCGCCGTGCCACTTTAACGCACAATTGGCTGTTGTCAGGGTGCTGATAGCAGTCGCGATCGCGGCCTTTTCCTAGCAGCAGCTCAGGCGTCAGAGTGAGCATGTCAGCAAAGCTTGCAGCTTGCCAGTCAGTTCGTCACTGCTACAGACTTGCACCTGTAACCTGGCAAACAACTGGCAAAACGCTTCGTAGTTGTCGACGCTGGGGTTAGCGATCGAAAGCAAGCGGGCATCAGGCCTTAACCAGCGACTATTAATCAGCGTCGACGAGACATCACCGATGATCAGCGGGTTGGCTGGCAACAGTGGCAGTAAGGCCTCAAACGGAACTTTGTGTGGTAACAGCACAAACCCGTTATGCTCAGCGGCGTTGAGAATGTCTGGGTTGCTATTGCGAGGGTGATATTTGATGCCGGTTCGCAGGCCAGCTGCTTGCAGTGTTTGCACGGTGCGCAGCATGGCTTCCCGGTAGCCGGGCAAGCGCTCAATGATGGACTCGTGCGGCAAAGTCAGAATGCAGTCCAGTTCGCCAACATCTGCCGTATTGGCGGCAAAAAAGTTTATTAACTGCTGGCAAAAGTCCTGTACCACGGCATTGCCTTCAAACAGAGGCTGCAACGGCACGGCCGGTTTTTGCTGCAGCAGCGGGTGTACTAACTGTGGGAAGGCAACAAAAATCTCGTCAATCCAGGCGGAGCCGCCAATGGTCGGGGGGCTTTGCCACCAGCGGCCATAAATGAGCTTCTTTAGCCCGCTGTCGATGATGCGATCAGAAAAGCTGGCTGAGGCCTTGCGCCCAACGTAAGTAAAGGTGCCTTCATCCATATAGACGCCTTTGGCACAGCTCCCAGTTTGCTGGGCACAATGCATGGCGTATTGAAATTCAATGCGGCGGTCATTGCCGGTAAAAATGGTGGCGGGGCGATACTGCTCGACCCATTGCTGCAAACGAGCAAAGGTCTGGCGGCGACTGTTGAGCTTGGCGCGTTGGCTGCCGTGTTGTCCGCCACTGATATGTATCTGGTTAAACGGCGAATCTTGCCAATGATTAAGCAACTGGTGATAGGGGTTGTCTGCCACAACGGGTTGATCAATCAGCCATAGATCGGCGTTTATATCCGCAGAGCGACTGGCTATGGCTACTGAGTTCAGCAGGTGCAGTGGAGTGGAAGCAAGAAAAAGCTGATGAGCCATGGCAAAACCGGCAGTGGAGTTAACGGCGCCATAGTACTGTGAACCATGCGCTCATTAAACCGTTCAGTAGCCGCGGGAGCGCGCTGGAATAATCCGTTGCAGCGGCGGTTATATTGGCGCTTTGCGCTGGCTCGGTAAACACAGCAATACGATGAGCCAATACAAGCTGATCGACGCAGCACGCACCGACGGCGCATTGGTTAATCCGGAGAGTAAAAAGCAAATACCGACCAACAACCCGATCAGAGCGCGACTGTCACTGTGGTGACGCAAGCGCCGTGCGAATAAAAGTAGGGGTAACCACAGCGGCAGCAAGTACAGCACAGCCCTAGGAATACCAAACCAAGCTAGGGCGTTGAGGGTATCGTTGTGCAAGTGATCAAACACCGTCGCCCGTGGGTGAATGATGGGCTCGCCATCATCCCCTGTCTGCTGCAAAAACGCACTGTGCTGGCCAATGCCCACACCGGTCAGCGGTTGTTGGCGCACGATTTCAATGGCGCCCTGCCACATTAATAAGCGCAGACCGCTGGAGGAGTATGCCATGTTGCCGCGGTTAACTTCTTCATAGGCCAAGCTAAAGCGATGGGGCAGTTGGCTTTGGCTGACCGCGACCAAAGCCAAAGCCGAAATCGCCAAGCCAATGCTTAGCGCGGTTCGCCAACGTAAAAAGCGCAGCCCTAAAATGATGAAAAAAACCAGCAACGTCACTGCCAATGCCAACATCGGGCCGCGCCCGCCGGTCATGACCAGTGCCGCGCCGCCGAGCAATAAAGCGCTGATGTTCAATAGCAAAAACAGCAACTGCCGTCGTTGCCGGCTCAGGGCCAGGCTGGCGCAGGTCGCCACCAGCATCATGGCGAGGCAGGTGGCGTAAATCAGCGGCATATTGAGATTGCCATCGGTGCGATAGGTGAGCGAACTGTGCTGAATGAAGTCGATCACCCCCGGCAGCGCCATCAACAATAGCGCGATGGGTAAACCCCACTCTAGCCAGCGCAATGGAACTGGCTTCATGGTCGCTGCGGCCAGTGCCAAGCATAACGCTGGAATGGCGTAGCTATCGAACAGTCGGTCGGTTACCTTTTCAACACCGCCTCCGGCGCTAGCAAACACCATCAGGCTGGCGGCGAGTAATGCCAAGGCAAAGTGGCGTCGATCTGTGGCCAGTGTTGGCAGTGATTTATGACGCAGTAGCTCGCCGGTGAGCACCAACAAGGCCAACAGGCCGGCAATGTGAACCAGAGACTTGGTGAGATGGTAATGCAGACCTAATACCACCATCCCTGTGAGCAGCAGAGCGGTAATGAGGGAAGGCAGGTGTTTGGAATTCGGTATGGGTAATGTCACGACAACCTGCCTATGCGGTCATTGCGATGGCCGGTGTGGCGACACTCTGGCCATCGACACAGTATTTATTGCAACTCCCGCCACACCGCCAGACAGGGTTCTGCCTGGTTCAAGGTATAAAAGTGAATACCGGGAGCGCCGCCATCCAGTAAGCGCTGGCACAGCTCGGTAACGACCTGTTGGCCAAATTGGCGAATGCTGTCGATGTCGTCGCCATAGGCTTCCAGCTGTTTGCGAATCCAGCGCGGAATTTCTGCGCCGCAAGCATCGCTAAAGCGGGCCAGCTTGCTGTAATTGGTGATCGGCATGATACCCGGGATGATGGGAATGTCTACGCCCTTGGCCTGCGCCCGTTCAACAAAATGAAAGTAGCTATCCGCGTTAAAGAAGTACTGGGTGATGGCACTGTCGGCACCAGCTTTGACCTTGTTTACAAAGTTGTTGAGGTCGCTTTCAAAGTTATTGGCTTGCGGGTGCATTTCCGGGTAGGCAGCGACTTCCAAGGTAAAGTGGTCGCCGGTTTCGTCGCGAATAAACTCCACCAGCTCATTGGCATAGCGCAGCTCGCTGCTCGCCAGGCCCGCGCCGGAGGGCAAGTCACCGCGCAAGGCGACAATGCGGTTGATACCTAACGCCTGATAGTCGTGTAGCAGTTGGCGTAGGTCATCTTTGCTGTCACCAACGCACGACATATGCGGTGCTGCACTGATGCCGCTGTCCTGGATCGCTTTAACGATGGCATAGGTGCGGTCTCGGGTAGAGCCGCCGGCGCCATAGGTGACAGAAAAAAATTCAGGGTTGTGCTGCGCCAGTTCATCACGCACGCGCAACAGCTTTTGTGTGCCTTCGTCGGTCTTGGTAGGGAAGAACTCGAAACTCAGGGTAGTCATAAATATTGGCCACGTCGGTGTCAGCAGTCGGCCTCTGCCCAAGGGGCCGACTGCTTGAGCGGGTTAGTATTTGTAAGCGTCTGGCTTGTAAGGGCCATCAACGTTGACGGCGATGTAGTCCGCTTGCTCTTGGGTCAGGCGGGTAATGACACCGCCAAAGCCCTCGACCATGTCCTTGGCCACTTCTTCGTCCAACTTCTTCGGCAGCACTTTCACATAGACGCTCTCGGCTTTTTTCTCGGCCGGCAGGTCGGCGAACTTGTGCTCGTACAAGTACATTTGCGCCAATACCTGGTTAGCAAAGGAGCCATCCATGATGCGCGATGGGTGACCCGTCGCGTTGCCCAGGTTCACCAGACGGCCTTCAGACAACAGGATCAGGTGATCATTGCTGGCTGCGTCGCGCACCACTTTGTGTACCTGTGGTTTGATTTCATCCCACTGCCAGTTTTCGCGCATGTAGGCGGTATCGATCTCGTTGTCGAAGTGACCGATGTTGCACACCACGGCACCGCTCTTCAGCGCTTGCAGCATGTTTTTGTCACACACATTGACGTTGCCGGTGGTGGTCACGATCAGATCGGTATTGCCCAACAGCTCTTTGTTAATGCCGTCCAAAGTGCCGGTGTTAACGCCGTTTTTGTAGGGGGAAACGACTTCAAAGCCGTCCATACAGGCCTGCATGGCACAGATGGGGTCCACTTCGGTCACTTTGACGATCATGCCTTCTTGGCGCAGTGAGGCGGCAGAGCCTTTACCTACGTCGCCGTAGCCAATCACCAGCGCTTTTTTACCGCTCAGCAAGTGGTCGGTAGCACGCTTGATGGCGTCGTTCAGCGAGTGGCGGCAGCCGTACTTGTTGTCGTTTTTCGACTTGGTCACGGCGTCATTGACGTTGATCGCCGGAACTTTCAGCTCGCCCTTGTTAAGCATGTCTAACAGGCGATGCACACCGGTGGTGGTTTCTTCGGAAATGCCGTGAATCGTTTCCAGCATTTGTGGGAAGCGCGTGTGAACCATCTCGGTCAAATCGCCGCCATCGTCGAGAATGATGTTGGCGTCCCAAACCTGCTCGCTGTCTTTTTCTGCGCGAATGGTTTGCTCAATGCACCACAGGAACTCTTCTTCGGTTTCACCTTTCCAAGCGAATACCGGGATGTTAGCCGCAGCGATGGCAGCGGCAGCGTGATCCTGGGTAGAGAAGATGTTGCACGATGACCAGCGCACTTCAGCGCCCAGGTCCACCAGCGTTTCAATCAGCACGGCGGTTTGAATGGTCATGTGAATGCAGCCCATGATCTTGGCGCCAGCTAACGGTTGCTCGTCTTTGTACTTGCGGCGCAGCGCCATCAGCGCCGGCATTTCACCTTCGGCGATGTCGATTTCTTTACGGCCCCAATCGGCCAGGCTGATGTCGGCGACTTTGTAATCGGTAAATTGAGTCATAACTATTGCCTCTGCTTATACGTTGGCCGCTGCTTTTAATGCATCGACTTTGTCAGTTTTTTCCCAGGTAAAGGCGGTGAAGGTTTTGCTCTTCTGCTCGCCGTTTTCCTCGTACTCATAAGTGTGCTCGAACGGCTCGCGACCAAAGTGACCGTAAGCGGCAGTCAGTTGGTACATGGGGTAGAGCAGTTCCAGCTGGTTTTGAATGGCGTATGGGCGCAGGTCGAACACGTCGCGCACTACCTTGGCCAACTCGATGTCGCTGATCTTGCCGGTGCCAAACGTGTTGATCGAAATCGACGTCGGCTCGGCCACGCCAATGGCGTAGGACACCTGTATTTCACAGCGATCTGCTAGGCCTGCGGCAACGATGTTTTTAGCCACATAGCGACCCATGTAGGCGGCACTGCGGTCAACTTTGGAAGGGTCTTTGCCAGAGAAAGCACCGCCACCGTGGCGCGCCATGCCGCCGTAGGTGTCGACGATGATCTTACGACCGGTGAGGCCGGCATCACCCACTGGGCCACCAATCACAAAGTTACCCGTGGGGTTAATGTGATACAGGGTATCTTCAGTCAGCCACTCAGCTGGCAATACAGGTTTGATGATGTTTTCCAGCACGGCTTCGCGCAGGTCAGCTTGGTCGATGGACGGATCATGCTGGGTCGACAGCACCACGGCATCGACTTTGGGCGTGCCGCCTTCGTAGTTGATAGTGACCTGAGACTTGGCATCCGGGCGCAGCCACGGCAGCATGCCGTTGCGGCGCAGCTCAGATTGACGCTGTACTAAGCGATGGGCGTAATACACAGGCGCAGGCATCAGGTTGGGGGTTTCGTTGGTGGCGTAACCAAACATCAGGCCTTGGTCACCGGCACCTTGGTCTTCGGGCTTAGCGCGGTCAACACCTTGGTTGATGTCCACCGACTGCTTGCCAATGCCATTCAGAACCGCGCAGGTGGCGCCGTCAAAGCCGACATTGGAGCTGTCATAGCCGATGCCAGTGATGACGTCGCGCACAATGTCTTCCAGATCGACGTAGCACGAAGTGGTGACCTCGCCAGCGACCACGGCCATGCCGGTTTTTACCAGCGTCTCTACCGCCACACGCGCGTAGGGGTCACGAGCGATGATGGCATCGAGTACGGCGTCAGAAATCTGGTCGGCAACTTTGTCTGGATGGCCTTCAGACACAGACTCAGAAGTGAAGATGGAATATTCGCTCATAGCGTCCTCTCTAATGTCGGTCCGCGCTGGGCGCGGGGCGATAAAACAGACGGAACTGGATTTGGAAGCCGTTTCGCAGTCCCAAAAATTGACTGGCGCCGGCGGCAAAGCCCGCCGCTTGCGCCCAGTCGGTTAAATCTTGCGGCTCAAAGCCGAGCCATAAATCACCGCAGGACTCTTTGGCCCAGCTTTGCTCATGGCGACATAAATCGGTAATCAATAGCACGCCACCGGGGGCTAATAGCTCAAACACATCGGCAAAAATCGCCTGCGGTGCCGGCACGTGGTGCAGCACCATATTGGCGACGGCAAAATCAACGGCGACATGCTGTTGCTCTAGCAGCAGGCTCGTATCGCCCAGCTCACAGTGCACGTTGCTTAACTGCTGCAGCTCGACCGTTGCTTGGGCTTGGGCCAGCATTTGCGGCGAAATATCCACCGCGGTGACCTGCTTAAAACGCCGTGCCAGAGCCGGTAAAAATGCACCTTCGCCGGGGCCGACTTCCAGAGCGTAGCGGCTCTGTCCCTGATAACCAGCGAGCAAATGCTCCAGTGCTTCGCCGTACTGATCGTAAGACGCGATTAAATCTTGCTGTTGCTTAAAAGCATCGGCATTGCGGGCGAAAAAATCGGCACAGGCGCGTGCGCGCTCGGCCAGTACCTGCGCCAAGTTATGCTGCAGCTGCGGCTCTAGCAGGGCATCGCTGGCATCGATGGCGGCAAAGGTCGCCCGTAGCCAGTGACTCCAGTCATCATCGCCGCTGAGCAGCGGCCGACGATAAAAAATACTGGTGCCTTCGCGCTGAGTGCTGACCAAACCGGCTTGCGCCAACACTTTAAGGTGATGACTCATACCGGATTGCTTGACGTCAAACACCTGGCTGAGTTCCAACACACCAAACGAGCCACGCCCTAGCAGTTTGAGAATACTCAAACGCAACGCATCGCCCGCCGCTTTTTGAGCTTGCGCTAAGCGTTGGTGGTTCAGTTGGTGGGTGTGTGACTCGGCATTCATAGGCCGCAGTGTAGGCGGCTTTTTAATCTATATCAATATTTTTTGATATAGAGATTTGGTTCACAGCCTGCAGGCACCGCTGAGCCAACGACTTGGGTGCTGGGCACTAAGTCGGCATACTCAACTACCCTGCTGCAAACCGAGGAAAAACTCATGTCCCCAGCCGCTGCCAGCCAACCGGCGACGAGCAAAATCCAGGCGATGACCAGCCAATTGCAAACCGCCCTGGCGAGTGTGGTGCAGGCCCAGCCTGAGACCCTGCGTTTTGTGGTGGTGTGCTTATTGTGCCGTGGCCATTTGCTGCTTGAAGATGCCCCAGGGTTGGGCAAAACCACCTTGGCTAAAGCGCTGTCGAAGGCCTTGGCGCTGCGTATGAAGCGCATCCAATGCACGCCGGACTTAATGCCTTCCGATATTACCGGTATCAGCGTTTACAACAGCGAGGAGCATCAGTTTCACTTTATGCCGGGGCCGGTGTTCAGCAACCTGGTGCTGGCGGATGAAATCAACCGTGCCACACCACGTACCCAAGCGGCGCTGCTGGAAGCCATGGCCGAGGGCACGGTTAGCGCTGATCGCAAAACGTATCAGCTGCCCAACCCCTTTATGGTGATGGCGACACAAAACCCAGTGGAGTTCAGCGGTACCTTTCCATTGCCAGAAGCGCAGTTAGACCGCTTTTTTATGCGTTTGAGCCTGGGCTACCCCAATGAGGAGCAAGAGGTGGCGATGATGATGGCGCAACAGCAGGGCCACCCACTCGATGCCTTGAAGCCGCTGTTGAATGAAACGACCTTGCTGGCGCTGCAGGCACAAGTCGACAAGATCACCCTGGCAGAGCCCATGGCACGTTACATCAGCCAGCTGGTGCGGGCGACGCGCGAGCAACCTGGGGTCAAACTGGGTGCCAGCCCGCGCGGTTCGCTGGCCTTGATGCAAGCCAGTCGGGCACTGGCCTTGATATCCGGGCGCAAAGCGGTGACGCCGGACGTGATTAAGCCATTGTTAGAGCCCATCTTGGCCCATCGCATTCTATTTCGTGATGCCGCTTTGCAACGTATTGAGGGGCGTCAGGAATTTTGGCAGCAGCTGCTCAGCAGCGTCGCGGTGCCGGATTACGCCAGTGATGACAAGCCTGCTGCCCAGTCTGATAGCGAATCTAACAACAACACCGATCATTCGGCATGAGCCAAGGCAACCTCGAAGCCCAGCTGCGGCCCGTGCTTGATTGGCTCGGACGTTACCTGAACGCCCATCGCTTTTTGTGGCTGATGTCACTGGCGTGTTTTTTGATGGCCTGGAATCGTGGCATTGCACTGCTGTATGGCGGGCTGGCACTCATGTTGGCGTTGATCGCCATCAGCTGGATTTTGCCCTGGTGGGCGCTGCGCGGTTTGCAACTGCAGCGCCAGCAATGGGGTGAAGCCAGCAGCGGTGGCGAGCTGGTGCTGCAATACCACTGTCAGCCGCGCCAAGCGCTGTTTTTTGTCAGTATCGAAGAATCCATGCCAGGCCAGCGCCAGCAGCACTTTATCCCGCGCTTGCAAGAGGGTGTGTTGCGGTTAAGTTACGCCAGCCCGGCACGCGGCATCTATACCCTGCCAGCCCCCACGGTTAGCTGCGCTTGGCCATTTGGCTTTGTGCAGCGGCGGGTGCAACTGCTCAGCCCGGGATGTCAGGTGCGAGTGCAACCCAAAGTTCATGCCATTCGCACACTGCCGCAGCCCTGTGCAGATAATCCCTTGATGGCGGGGGCGGATTCATTGATGAGCCGCGGTGCGCACAGTGAGTTTGCCGGCATTCGCCCTTACCGCGATGGCGATTCGATGAAGCATGTGCACTGGAGCGCTTCGGCGCGGCAGCAGCAGCTGGTGGTGCGCGAGTTCCACAGTTTTGATCAGCCGTCCTGGCTGGTGGTGGTCGACGCCAACGCAGCCAACCAAGTGGGCGATGAGGTGGAAAATACCTTTGAGTTTGCCGTGCAAATAGCGGCATCCATCTTGGAATACGCACGTCAGCAGCAGTTAAGCGCCAGCGTGGTGGTCGGTGGCAGCGAGCGCACACAGCTGAGCATTGAACCCGGGGCGGCAGACATCGGTGATGCGCTGTGGCAGCTGGCAGAAGTGCAGGCCGATGGCTTGCAAGACTACAGTGAGTTGATTGCTACGGCGGTGGCCGAGCGTCAGGAACCACCGATTGTCGTGACCATTCGCAGCGACCAGCACAGTATCCAGTTGCCGCCGTGTGGCGGTCATTTGGACATAGTGTACGCTGCGGCCAGCTTCGACTTCCCCATGGCCAATTACGCTCAAGGCTGGCAGCAGCTGCGCAGCGACCACTGGCAACTGAGGTTGCATCGACTCAGCAAATTGCATCAGGTGTTGTCGTTATGATTGCGCGGCAGGCGGTATTTTTCTGGTTGGCATTACAGCTAGCGGTGGTGACCGGCGGCGCGCTGTCGACCTTATTTGGCGTTGCCATCGGCGTGCCTTTGGGGTTGTTGGCGCTGTTGGCTAACGGCTGGGTGTTACGCCAAGCCTGGCAGCAACGAGACGACATCAGTGCCAACAAAGTGCTGAGTGATGGCCTAGCAGCGAGCGGCTTAATGGCTTTTCTGGCCTTGCTGTTCACGCTGGGGTTGCTGGAGGCATTAAGCGTCTTGCTGGTCATGATCCAGCTGGCGTTGAGTGCCATGACCCAACGCTACCGGCAGTTTTACTTGTTGCAGTTGGTGAGCTTTGTGTTGTTGCTGACCGGTGCGGCCGAAGCCACCAGCGGCGGCTATTTGCTGGTGATGCTGGCGTTTTGCATTTTGGCTGCTTTTTCGCTCAGTGAGGCTTGGCTCGATCGCGGTGATAGCCAACTGCAAGTGGCGGGCCCTGGCATACGGCCGCGGCTTAAGGTCAGTGCTTTGGTGATGTTGGTGGCGTTTGCCTTCTATTTAGCGGTGCCGCGTCTGGCGCCGCTGAATTGGGGGGGGCAGCAATCCTCCAGCCCAGACTTTTACCACGATGAGCAGTGGCAATCTCAGGCGCGAGATACGCCGCCCAGTGATGAGGGCAAACAGTATAAGTCGCCGCAGGAGCGCAGCAGCCAGGAAGGCTATCAGGAGCTAAACCAAATCAGTGAGCTGTCGGACTTTGGCGACGACTATCGCTACGATGGCTTTAACGAGCAGTTTGATATTCGCGACGGTGAGCGCAGTGGCGCCGTTGATCTCAACGCCATCGTCGCGCGCATGAAGGCCAGCCGTGGTGCCTATTTGAAAGTACGCAGCTTTGACACCTTTGACGGCATTCGCTGGTCGTCCAGCAGTGAGGATATTTCTCGCAAGCTGCGCACCGACAACAGTGGCAAGGTACAGCTGCGCGCCGGTGAAGGCAGCTTCCTGCAGGTGATCGAAATCGAGCAGCCGATGCCTGCTTGGCTGCCCGTGGCGCCGGACCCCGTCACTTTGTGGCTGCCGGCCAGCTCGGTGGCCTTGGATCAATACGGTCATCCGCTGTTGCCTGCTACCTTGACGCCAGGCACGCGCTACAGCGTGCGCTCCAGCGATGAGCGCCGCGACGGCCGGCCGCTATCCAACAGTGCTGGGCCCGATGATTTTGATTTGCAGTTGCCCAGCCGCTTCGACCCGCGCATTCGCCGCCTGGCGCGTGAGGTTACGCAAGCTGGGCAATCGCCCTATCAGCGCGCGGTGTTGCTGGAGCAGCATTTGCGTAGCGAATACGACTACAGCTTTGAGTCGATTTTACAGTCCCAGGGCGAAACGCCATTGAATCGCTTTTTGTTCGAAGATAAGCGCGGCCATTGCGAATTTTTTGCCAGCGCCATGACCATCATGCTACGCAGTCTGAACATTCCGGCACGTTTGGTGACCGGCTTTAGCGCCACCAGCCAAAACCCGCTAACCGGCTACTTTGAGATTCGTGCCATTGACGGCCATGCCTGGACCGAAGCCTGGATCGACGGCCAATGGGTCACCTTTGAGCCAACGGCCTATTATCAACTGCCGCGTCCGCAGCCCAGCGCGTTTGCCGGTGAGCAACTGCAGCAATACGCCGAAGACATTGCCCGGCGCAGCCAGGCCGCTGAGGGCGACTGGTCGTTGGCCGCCATGCTCAGTGGTCTGTGGATGCTGATTTACAGCGCCTTGGTCATGCTGCTGGCGGCGGTTAAGTGGTTGATTTTAGGCTTATGGCCGCTGTGGCTGCTGCTGACGGTTGTGGCCAGCGTTGCTTATTGGCAGCGCTCGCGCTGGTGGCCTTTAGCGCAAGCGCATTACAGCCGCTGGTGCATTGAGCGCTATCAACCGCAGCAAGCAGAGCAAGCCTGGCCGTTTTACGTTTACCACTTGCAACGCATCGGCCTCTATCACGGTGTGACGCGTCAGCAACAGCAAGGCATTGAAGCCTGGGCGCAGCAACTGCCCTCTAAGGCTTTGCAGCAACTGGCCCAGGGGGTGTGTGAGCAGCTTTATCACCATCAAGCCATGGCGCTGGGGCAACTGCAGCTGTGGGCAAAAGAGGCAGCACAGGAGTTGCTGCAGCGACCTGAGGATAAGTCATAAACTATAAGTTCAGTTGAATTTATTGATTTCTGCAATGAAGGTGGGCGGCGTACTCTGAGTGAGTCCATTACACGGAGAGCCGTTATGAACCTTATTGAAGTCATCTTTCACCAACTGCTGAACCCACCTGGCCATGCGTTACAGCCGCATGGCAGTAGTCAGTGCAATTACGATAACGATTACTACGGCGATCGTATGTGTCGTTAGCCATGCGCCAGCCAAGCAAAGGCCAGCATGCTCAGCAAACAGGTCAGCAGTACTTTACGTGTTAGCAGAGCCAATGCGATGGCAATGATGGCTGCGAGCAAATAAGGGTTGCTGGCGTTGAGCGCCAGTTGCTCATGCTGGATGATAACCAGAGGCGCCCAAATTGCGGTCAGTACCGCCGGTGCGCAGTGGCTCATAAACTGCTGAAACTCGTGGCTGAGCTTAAAATGAATGGCGGGTGATAGCAGCAAATAACGGCTGGCGAACACCACCATTGTCATGGCAATAATGCTGAGCCAAATCATCCCAACACCTCCTTGGCGGCAGGGCGCAGGCGCGACACCGCATAGCCCAAGCTCATGGCCAGCAAAACGCTGATCAGCAGCGCACCCGGAACCTGCCAATAGGTGAGCGCCACAGAGCCGATCACAGCCACCAATACGGTGGTGAGGGTAGCCAGGTCGCGCACGGCCGGAATCGACAAAGCAATAAATGTGGAAGCAACGGCAAAGTCGAGCCCCAGCTGATCGAGCTGCTCAATGGATTGGCCGGCGACGATGCCGAGCAGTGTGGACAGATTCCAGCACAGGTAAAACGACAAGCCCGCCCCTAGGGCAAAAAAGCGATTCAACGGCTGTTGCTGGGCGGTTAAGACAAACAACTCATCTGTCAGTAAAAAGCCCAGCCCATAGCGCCATTTGGCGGGCAGCGTCTTGATGCGATCACGCAGGCTCAAGGCATAAAGCAAATGACGAGCCGCAATCAGCGCCACGGTTAATAACAGCACCACCAGACCGCTGCCTGCGGCCAGCATACCGGTGGCAACAATTTGCGCTGAGCCGGCAAACACAAACAGCGACATGGCTTGCGCTTGCCAGGCGCTGAAACCGGATTCAATGGCGTATGATCCCGCTAGGATGCCCCACGGCACCACGGCGAGATTTAACGGCATCATGGCCAAACAACCGCGCAAGCAGGCTTGGGTATTGGACATCGAAGACTTCCTTAACTGAATGATCGAGTAAAACCGGCTTGGTATTGTCCGGGCGTCGTGCCCATGGCTTTGACAAAAAAGCGATGCAAATGGCTTTGATCATGAAAGCCGCATTGGCCAGCAACCTCGGTCACGCGCATGCCGGCACGTAGCAGTTGCTTCGCGCGATGCAAACGAACCTGCACTTGATAAGCATGGGGCGGCATTCCAAATTGCTGCTTAAAAGCACGCGCCATGTGATAGGGGCTCAATGCCGCCAGCTGCGCTAACTCGCGCAGCGAGACGTCGCTGTCGGGATGATCGTCTAAAAACGATTTCACCAGCTGCAGTTGACGCTGCACGCGTGATACCGGAGCGGCGCCAGCGCGGCTGCGGCCGTGACGCAATACCAGCTGCTGCAGGGCATCCAGCATCAGGCTTTCGCGTTGCAAGCGGCTGCAATAACTGGATTGGCTGGCCTGCATGGCGTGTCGCAGTGCCTGGGCCACGGTTGGGTCAAACACCACGGGCTCTGGGAAATAGGGCGTCGCTAAGCGTCCCTCGGTGGCATCGCTGGCAATGTCCGACAACTGCTCAGGCAGTGGATAAATTGCCTGATAGGCCCAGCCGCCATGGCTTTCGGCGTGGCCATCGTGCACATCATCGGCATTGACCAAAATAACGGTGCCGGCCGGGGCGATGTGTTGGCCGCCGCTGCGGTAAAAACTTTGCGCACCTTGTTCGATGACGCCAATGGTAAAGCCTTCGTGCACGTGCTTAGCAAAGGTACGCGTTTGGTAACGGGCGTTGAGCATCTCGAGGCCACCGAGCAGGT
>CBDDTG010000022.1:0-112972 GCA_965233665.1 Bacterioplanes sp.
TGTCCACATGCCCATACTCTTTAGAAAATAAGTGCGTAAGCCACCTGGGCGGGTTATGACATCATATACAGGGAGACCTTGCGATAAAAATTGATGAGAATCCACAGTAACATCACCCACAGCTTGTATCACTCCACCTCTATTAATGGCATTCTCAGCGATGACATTCACTAGACCCGCGGCCTGAATATCCCCCCCCAGCAGCTCCATTGTGTTGCCACCATAGCGATCACAACCACCGATATTACAACGACTATTCAGCCAAGTCTTACCTACTGCCATTGCGGAGTTAGTAAACTCTGTTGACTCAATCGTGATGTCGCCAGCGTTTGCAATGACAGATCCACCATTATTAACAAACGAAGTGGATGATATAGCAACGTTCCCAGTCGTTGATATCACTTCTGGGGAGACCCTACCAATATCCGGCTCACCAAAATCAATATATCGCGAGTAGATTTTCTCGTTATCCGTATACAAGGTGTACCAAAGCGCACGGCCATCTCTTTCTTCGGTAATGATTTCGCCGTCGGTACCAGTATCAGATACGATTAAGTTGTTTAAATATGATTGGGTACTGATTGCAACATCACCATTCGCCAATATACGGGAGGAGTTATTCACAATTTTGTTGGCATCGATTTCTACATTTTGATTAGCAAACACCACAGTTCGCTTGTCTTGTGATGGCGAATCAAGTTGTAAAGTATTATCGACTGTTAGCTTAATCGTAGCTTCTCGCTCCACTCCCTCTGCAGCTTCACTGTTCGCCTGTAGTAGGTAGCCTGATATAAGAGTATCGCCGCTGGTTGTCAGTGAAATATTGCCAGCAATAGACTGGATGCTCTGCTGCTCTTCCTGCGTGTTAGTCAACTCTAGATCGTGGCTATTAACGTTTATATCGGTTGCTGCAATCGTACTACCGCCCAGTTCAACCTTGCCGTTGGCGGTTAAACGAAACGTACTCGCAGTCGCTGCTACATCACCATAGTTGCGTACACCAGCCCCCTGATCTGTGACCATCATAAGAACACGCGATGCACTTAATGACGCATTAGAGCTAATGTCTACTGCGAGCTCTGCTGCCGTTGAATCCAACGCTGTTGTGGTTCGCCAGTTCAGAGTAGGGTCGGTAAATGACTGAGCTGAATTAAACTCATTATTAGAAGAACCAGCGACTAGATTGATATTGGTAAAATCATCTCCCGACTCATTCGTAATTGGTCCATCTATTTGAATGGTTTTACTAATCAGCTCAAGATGGCTGATGATCCCAGACAAGCCGTCAGCACCAATATAAATCTCACCTTGCTCGACCAAAGAGGTAGCATTGCGACGGATACGGCCCAAAGAATCTTGGCGCTCAACAAAGCCCAGCTCCCCCGTAGTCAGGGCTAGGCCGCCGGTATTGAAAAATTCAGCTCCATCGATAGAGATACCATTAGGATTGGCAATTATCACATGGGCTCGCGTACCAAGAACCCGGACTTCCCCAAGAAAGTGAGAAGGATTGCTACCAGTAACCTCGTTAATAATAGTTCGCGCAGCTCGTTCCTGGTTATCTAACAGAAGACCATTGATATCGGAGTTAAACTCGACGTAGCGGTTATGGCTAATGCGGTCTCTATCGGCAGGAGCAATAGTTACTAAAGTGCGCCCTAACTCATCGGTTTGCACAGATGTGCTGGTTGTACCATCTGGAACAACCAGAGACTCCGACATACTTGAGCATGCAGCTAACAGTAGCGTGATAAACAGACACGCTCTACCACTCCTCAACTTCCTTGTTTTCATCATTACACGCCAAAGGTCTAGGAGCGCGCAATTTAACTTACGACTGAGCAATAATCAACCAACAATCTGTAGGAAAAGCGAACAAGGTCACACCGCTTGTTACGCCATTTAACACAGATGGCAGTTTGTACCTCACACTACATAAACAACTCTGCCAAGGCTTCGCCAGGCTCTGGTGCCCGCATAAAGGCTTCGCCCACCAAGAATGCATGGACATCCTGCTCTCTCATGCTTTGCACATCATGCCGTGCAAGAATGCCGCTTTCCGTTACCAATAAGCGATCCTTCGGAATGCGAGGTAGCAAATCAAAAGTCGTTTGCAAGCTCACATCAAAGGTGTGCAAGTTGCGGTTATTAATGCCAATGAGCGGCGTTTCAAGCTTCAACGCCGATGTCAGCTCTTCGCCATCATGGACTTCTACCAAAACGTCCATACCCAACTCATGAGCCAGGCCGGCTAAATCCTGTAACTGCATATCCGACAGGGCCGAGACAATCAGCAAAATGCAGTCTGCATTCAGCGTACGTGCTTCATAGACCTGATAAGGGTCGATCAGAAAGTCTTTGCGAATCACGGGCAGCGAGCAGGCACTGCGAGCGGCAATTAAGTATTCTTCATGCCCTTGAAAATAATCGCGATCGGTTAATACCGACAAACAGGCAGCACCACCCTGCTCGTATGACTCGGCAATGGCCTGCGGCACAAAGTCTTCTCGCAAGACACCTTTGGATGGCGACGCTTTTTTGATTTCTGCAATAACTGCAGGCAGACCGGCATCCACTTTGGCACGCATGGCCTGATAAAAGCCACGCAGTTCATCTGAATCGCAATCACGCGCTCGTGCCCTTAGCTCATGAATTGGCAATGTGGCGCTGCGCTGCTGCACCTCTACCACTTTGGTATCGAGAATACGTTTTAGGACAGTGGGAGTATTCACTGCAAGCCTCCTTCTAAATCTGCATCGATATAGCGTGAAAAACTACTGAGCTCACGCAGCTTTTCTAGCGCTAGGCCGGAGTAGATTGCGTCCTCTGCCATTGCAACACCCTCTTTAATGGTGCCAGCCAAGTCAGCAACATAAATCGCAGCACCTGCATTTAAAGCCAGCACATCCGCTGCTTTTTTACCCGCTGCGGTTTCGCGTTTGCCCAGCGCATCGCGTATCAGCGCAAGACTTTGCTCAGCACTGTCCACTTCCAAACCGGACAACACTTGTGCCTCAATACCTAACTCTTCAGGGGTAATAACAAACTCGCGTACTTCTCCGTTTTTTAGCTCACAGGCCCAAGTCGGTGAAGCCAGGCTGATTTCATCCAATCCATCTTGTGAGTGAACAACCAGCACATGCTCAGCGCCCATGCGTTGCAGCACTTCAGCGACGGGTCGTACCAGCGCCTGAGTAAAGACTCCAATCAACTGTTTCTTCACACCGGCTGGATTAGTCATTGGCCCAAGAATATTAAAAATCGTGCGCATGCCCAGCGATTTGCGAGGGCCAATCGCATGTTTCATCGCACTGTGATGTGTAGGCGCAAACATAAAGCCAACGCCCAACTCATTTATGCATCGCCCGACTTGTGACGGTGTCAGCTGTAAGTTAACACCGGCAGCTTCGAGCAAATCTGCACTGCCTGATTTTGACGACACACCGCGATTACCGTGTTTGGCGACAACACCTCCCGCTGCAGCCACGATTAACGCAGAGGCAGTGGATATATTAAATAAGTTGGCGCCATCACCACCGGTGCCAACAATGTCAACGGCATGCTCGGCGTTAACGGCCACTCCCTCTGCCAGCTCGCGCATGACAGTGACCGCACCCACAATCTCATCGATGCTTTCACTTTTCATGCGCAGTGCCACCAAAAAGCCACCGACTTGTGCCGCATCGCATTGACCCGTCATGATTTGGCGCATCACAGCTATCATTTCGTCGGTTGTGAGATCCTGTCGTTCGACAACGCGAGCCAGTGCTTGTTGAATATCCATCATGACCTCACTAATAATTCTGCAAGAAATTGTTTAATAAATCGTGACCGTGCTCAGTCAAAATTGATTCAGGATGAAACTGCACCCCTTCTATCGGCAGCGTTTTATGGCGAATGCCCATAATCTCTTCCCGGCTACCGTCATCGTTTTGTGTCCAGGCAGTCACTTCCAAGCAATCCGGTAAGCGCTCTTTGTCAATCACCAATGAATGATAGCGAGTAGCCCGATAAGGGTTTTTCAAACCGTGAAAAACCCCTTGATTGGTATGGTGCACAGCCGATGTTTTGCCATGCATTACTTGACCAGCGCGGACAACATGTCCACCAAACACCTGGCCAATACTTTGATGTCCCAAGCAAATACCTAATATTGGCACATTGCCTGCGAAGTGCTGAATGGCTGCCATAGAAATGCCTGCCTCGTTAGGCGTACACGGGCCAGGTGAAATAACAAGATGATCAGGCTTGAGTTGCTCTATTTCTGCCAGGCTGATTTCGTCATTTCGAAAAACACGCACATCCGCGCCTAGTTCAGCAAAATACTGCACCACGTTGTAGGTAAATGAGTCGTAGTTATCAATCATTAACAGCATATTGGTATCCTCAACTTCATTTACTGATCAAGACCGGCTGAAGCCATAGCAACAGCACGAAACATGGCTCGACCTTTATTCATGGTTTCTTTCCATTCCAGCCTAGGGATTGAATCTGCCACGACTCCCGCACCGGCTTGAATATTGAGATAACCGTCTTTAATCACAGCTGTGCGAATGGCAATGGCGGTATCCATATTGCCATTCCAACTTAAATACCCGACGGCGCCGCCGTAAACACCGCGTTTGGTCGATTCATATTGGTCAATGATCTCCATCGCCCGAATTTTTGGCGCACCGCTTAATGTGCCGGCTGGATGAACGGCCCGAAGTACGTCCATGGCACGAACACCGTCTTTTACCTGGCCTTTAACATTAGAAACGATATGCATCACATGGCTGTAGCGCTCGACCACCATTTGATCAGTCACCGCTACCTGACCTGTTTGCGCAACGCGACCCACATCGTTACGCCCAAGGTCGATTAGCATTAAATGCTCAGCAATTTCTTTAGGGTCAGATAACAGCTCTTGCTCTAGCGCCTGGTCTTCTGCATCCGTTTTACCGCGGTAACGGGTGCCGGCAATCGGCCTGACGGTGACCTCACCATCTTCTAGGCGTGCAAGAATCTCTGGCGATGACCCCACCACATGAAAATCACCCAGGTTAAGGCAATACATGTAGGGGGACGGATTGAGCGTTCGAAGGGCACGATAAATATCCACCGGGTCACCATCAAAAGGAATCTGCATGCGCTGTGATAACACGCACTGCATGATATCTCCCGATAGAACATATTCTTTAATATCGGCCACGGCTTGTTGAAAGTCTTGCTCACCAAATAAAGAAGCAAAGTCACTTTCATGAACTTGGTGAGAGTCTTCTTTCGCCTGTCCGATCATGCCTTGATAAGGTTGGCGCAACTGTTCACGCAGTTGCTGCAAACGCAGCTGAGCATGCTCATAAGCCTGATCTCGTTCAGGGTCAGCCAACACAATCAGGTACAACTTACCGCTGAGGTTATCGAACACGACCACTTCTTCCGACACCATTAACAGTATGTCTGGCGTTTTTAAGTGATCCGGCGGGCAACTGCTTTGCAGACGCGGTTCGATATAGCGCACGGTATCGTAGCCAAAGTAACCAACCAAGCCACCATTAAACTTAGGTAAGTCTGGCAAATCTGGCACTTTAAAGCGCTGCTGAAATTCATCGACAAACGCCAGTGGATCAACCACCTGATGTTGCTCAACAATTTCCCCATCGCGTTCCAGCTTAACGTCGTGGCCAAATACCTTAAGAACCTCACGTGCAGGCAAACCAATAATGGAAAAACGCCCCCACTTTTCCCCGCCCTGAACAGATTCAAACAAGTAGGTATATGGCTGAGAGGCGAGCTTTAGAAACGTCGTAAGCGGTGTATCAAGATCGGCCAGCACTTCCCGTGCGATGGGAATACGGTTATAGCCCTGCTCTACCAGAGCAGCAAATTGTTGCGGAGTCATAGAAAACCTTTGCAGTGAACAAACCAACAGAACGGCCAACGGGCCAAGGCAAATGTTTGGCTAAGTTCACCATCGACGGGTCAAATGCTGTCCCTGTTGCAAGGGGCGGTTGTATTGAAAAAACACCGCAAACTCCGGAGCAAGAATCAATAAGGCTCAGCACTATAGCAGAAGCCCTAGAGAGGGAACAGCCAGAGCGTCAAGCGCCTTAATCGTGGCGCCAATCCAAGCAAGGCCAGCTCAGGCGTCGCGCAGTGGTACGCAACGATGGGTTGGGGTTCAAGACGACGGGTTGAGCAACCGCTTGCAAAAGAGGCAGATCTGAATGGCTGTCGGTATAAAACGCACAGTCGTTAAAAGTCAGGCCTTGCCGTGCCAAAAAAACTTGTGCCAACTCAACCTTGCCCTGGCCGTAGCACATTGGCTGCTGCAATCCGACAATGCGCTCACCTTCTACCTTAAGGCGGTTACTGATGACAGAATCAATGCCCAAAGCCTCACTGTATGCCTGCGCCACCACATCATCCGAACCTGTAATCATGACTAGACGCGTTCCCTGGCGCTGATAAGCAAACAGTAATGACGCTGCTTGCGGGTAGATATGTAGGCGGCCGCGCTCCTGGAAAAAGCGATCCACCTGATGACGATACTGTGCCAGGGTCATACCACGAGTGCGAGTGCGATAATAATTCGACAAACGCCAATGAGTCACTCGGCCTTTTTTATAGGCACGATACAGTGATGCTAACGCCAGGCTGGCCTCGACCAGGGCCCAACGCTCGTGCTTAAAACGCCATTTGATCCACAGACTATTGGCATCTTTATTAATCAACGAGTCGTCAAGGTCGAAAAACACCACTGGATAGTCGTAAACCTGCATGTCCAGTCCATTTATGTGCGGTTCTGCACTGTACCACACATAGACTTGGCGTCATGGCAATGCTGCGTTTCCGTTACTCAGTATGGCCACCGGTTGCCGCCAACCCCCAGTGTGTGATGGTTGCTGCAGAAAATGCCTCCGGGTGGCGGACGACCAGTTGTTGAAGGCCCTGCCATATGGCGGCGACGTGGGTTTCTAACCCCAGCGTTTTAAGAGAAGCCATCATGCGTGATATGCGCCGATGGTTATGATTATCCGGAGTCATCCAGTGATATTCACCGACGTCGGCTGGTAGCAACAGCTCAAACCCCTGTGGCGTCTCGCGCAGCGTCACGCCAAAGAACTGCGTCATACGCAACAACACTCGGTGCAGCTCAGCTTGCAGCTGCTCATCATGGCGAAAAGTGGATATCAACTCGTCATTTAACACCGGCGCTTCAGGGTTGAAGGGGCTCGACTCCCGCAACGGAAACAACCACTGAATGTAGTCATGGCACGTCTCCAATTCCGCATTGCTGAAAGCTAGGATGCCACTGAGCGTTCGCCCCCGGTGATCGGTGCCGATGCCTCGATAAAATGCGAGCAGAGGGTGCATATCAAACAATTCCTGGCGGCCACAGCCGTTACGTTGAACCAAATGTCAGAGTCAGTATAGACGTGAAAAGACTTGATCTAAGGCATAGCTTTACGGACCGACCTGATCCATGCTCAAAGCAGAGGTGGTAACCACCACCCGTTACCGATCAAGGAGTTTTTATGAAAGGTTTGGAAATCAGCTTCCGCGACATTGACCACTCCGATGCCATTGAGCAGCACATCCGTGACAAAGCCGATAAATTGACCAGTACTTTTGATGACATCACTGGTATCCGGGCGGTCGTGGCACTGCCTCATAATCACAGTAACAAAGGCAAGCTGGCCCACGTGTCCGTGGAGGTAGGGTTACCCGGTGAGACCGTCGCCATTACTCACGATCAGCATGACCAAGCTGACCATGAAGACATGTATCTCGCCATTCGCCATGCCTTTGATAAAGCACAGCGCAAAATTCGTAAAATTCACGAGCGCCGCATCGACAGCAAGCGCCGCAACGCGACCGCCCCTCTGGTCGCTGAATAAACTCGTTTCGCAGACGGCTCCTGCCGTCTGCTACAAACGCCCCGCCAACAACACTTGCAGCAATCCGGGGCGTACCAAATCTGCATACAGCGCGCCCATTTCTTCAGCAGTGATCGGAAAGTCTTCACGAATCCAGCGTACGATCACCATAAACGACGCACCGGTTAGAAAATCAATCACATAGTCCAGGCGTCCGCTGTCGGCCACAGCCAACTGATGGGCATCCACAAATCGTTCGATCACACGTCGCACATAGCGTTTAAACTCGCTTAGCATCAAAGCCTCAACATCAGCCTGCACCAGCAAGCGAGCGAACTCGGCGTTATCCGACCACTGCCGAAACATCAGCGTGGCAATCATGGGATCAGCATCCAGGGAGCGGGTTAGATAAGGATCAATCTGACAGTAGAAATCCATGAACATGCGGCCAATGTAGCCACGCAAGAGATCATCTTTACTGCCAAAATGCAGATAAAAAGTGGGACGAGCAACGCCCGAATGCTGGCAGATATTGGCAACAGAAATGCGGGCGTACGGCTTTTCTGCCATTAGGGCCAGCAGCGATTCCATCAACAGCCGACGGCTTCGCTCCACACGTTTATCCTGCTCTTGCACCATGCCATCATCATTTTGACCAAGGAAGCCGCTATTTAACCTCAAGGGTGCATCCACCACCATCAGACAAGTGTCTATTAGATACAAAAAAGCCGCCCGTAGGCGGCTTTCACTGCTCTGACTGCTTAGGCTGTC
The DNA here is from genome assembly GCA_965233665.1 of Bacterioplanes sp. Lineage (GTDB taxonomy): Bacteria > Pseudomonadota > Gammaproteobacteria > Pseudomonadales > Oceanobacteraceae > Bacterioplanes. The sequence goes on from CBDDTG010000022.1 coordinate 8,631, forward strand.
GCGAACAGTTCTTCGTCCAGCTCATACAACGGCTCTGCACCGCCACGGATCGCAGCGCTCAAACCGATGTAACGCGGCAACAAACGCTTAACATAAAAGCGTGCTGTCGCCACCTTGCCTTTGTAGAAGGCCTCACTGTCGTTACCCAGTGCAACCAAGGCCATTTTTGCCCACATGTAAGCCAGCGCGGTGTAACCAAACACGTGCAGGTATTCCACCGAAGCAGCGCCCACTTCATTGGCATTTTTCTGTGACTGATCGATGACCCACTGGGTCAGATCGGTGAGGTTTTCCAGCGCAGCTTTTAACGGCTCAATAAACTCACCTGCGGCCTCATTGCCTTCGTTAGCAGCAATAAAGTCGTTCACGTCCTGCTCAAACAGACGGTAGAACGCACCATTATTAGCCACAACTTTGCGGCCCATCAGGTCCAACGCCTGAATACCGTTGGTGCCCTCATAGATCTGGGTGATGCGAATGTCACGCACGTATTGCTCTTGACCCCACTCACGAATGAAGCCGTGACCGCCAAATACCTGCTGGCCAGCAATGGCACCTTCCAGTGCCGTATCCGTCAGGAACGCCTTCGCCACAGGTGTCAGCAATGCCAGCATGGCATCGGCATGCTTGCGGTCATCGTCATTGTCGGTGAACTTGGCGATATCTAGCCATTTTGCCACGTAGGTAGAGAAGGCTCGGCCGCCCTCTGTCAACGCTTTTTGAGTCAGCAGCATGCGACGCACATCTGGGTGCACAATGATCGGGTCAGCGGCTTTGTCTTTGTTCACGGCACCAGTAGGCGCGCGGCTTTGCAGACGATCACGCGCGTACTCAACCGCATTTTGATACGACGCTTCGGCCGCACCAATGCCCTGAATCCCCACGCCCAGACGCTCATAGTTCATCATGGTGAACATGGCAGCCAGGCCTTTGTTCTCTTCACCGACCAGCCAACCTTTGGCGCCATCGTAGTTCATAACACACGTCGCTGAGCCCTTGATGCCCATTTTATGCTCGATAGAGCCGCAGCTCAGCGCATTGCGCTCGCCCAGGGAGCCGTCATCGTTCACTAGGAACTTAGGCACCAAGAACATGGAAATACCCTTAGGGCCAGCAGGTGCGTCCGGCGTTTTGGCCAGCACCAAGTGAACGATGTTCTCGGCCATGTCGTGCTCGCCCCAAGTGATAAAGATCTTGGTGCCCGTTACATCGTATGAGCCATCGGCATTGGGAGTTGCTTTGGTGCGGATAATGCCTAGGTCAGTGCCCGCGTGAGGCTCAGTTAGATCCATCGCACCCGCCCATTGGCCAGAGTACATGTTCGGCAGGTACTTTTCTTTCAACTCATCAGAGCCGTGCGCATTCAATGACAAGCACGCACCGGCAGTTAACATAGGCGCCAGACCAAATGACATATTGGCACCTTGAATCATTTCTTCGACCTGGCCTACCAGCGTCTTTGGCATGCCCATGCCGCCAAAGTCCGGGTTACCGCCCAAGCCATTGAGGCCGGCCTCAACATAAGTTTGATACGCCTCTTTAAAGCCAGGTGCAGCAACAACTTCGCCATCTACCCACTTTGAGCCGATTTCATCACCGTCACGGTTGATCGGTGCCAATACCTGGCTGGCGATCTTGCCGCACTCATCGAGAATCGCTTCAGCGGTTTCGACGTCGACTGCGCCCTGCAAACCCGCCAGCGAGGACCAAAGCTTATCGGCCTCAAATACCTCGTTCAGAACAAAGCGCATGTCGCGCAACGGTGCTTTGTAATCAGCCATGACTCACCTCATGTTTGTTTAACTAATGAGCCGCCCAAGTTCGCAATGAGCCGGGCAACTTAAACGCCGCATATTGTAGCGACTCTGTGTGACATTCCCAGTTTGGAATACGAAAAAACCGCGCACGAGCGCGGCTTTTTCGTACTTAAGACTCAGCAAAAAGTCTTGTATACATCAGAAGGCAAAATGCTCTTCAGCGATATCCATCAACGTATCTGCACCCGCCAGCATGCTTACAGCATGGCCTTTGGTACGTGGCAGAATACGGGTGAAGTAGAAACGCGCAGTCGCAATTTTGGCTTTGTAGTAGTCTTCTTCGGTGGTGCCGGCGGCCAGTGCATCTTGCGCAACCTTGGCCATGCGCGCCCACAGGTAGCCCAGTACGGCGTAACCTGAGTACATCAGGTAATCAACCGAGGCACTGCCTACTTCGTCGCGGTTCTTCATCGCGCCCATGCCCACTTTCATGGTCAGGTCGCCCCATTCTTTGTTCAGTGCTGCCAGCGGTGCCACGAACTGTGCCATGTCTTCATTGCCTTCTTCGGCCTGACAGAACTTATGCACAATCTTGGTGAAGTTTTTCAGGCTTTCACCTTGGGTCATCAGTACTTTACGGCCCAGCAAATCGAGCGCCTGAATACCGGTGGTGCCTTCATAAATGGTCGCAATCTTGGTATCACGTACCAGTTGCTCCATGCCCCACTCAGCAATAAAGCCGTGACCACCGAATACCTGAACGCCCAGGTTAGTCGCTTCACAACCCACCTCGGTCAGGAAGGCTTTAGCGATTGGAGTCAAAAAGCCCAACAGCTCATCGGCTGCTTTGCGCTCCGCTTCATCTTCGCCTTTCTTGACGATGTCATTTTGCTGTGCAGCCAGATATACCAGCGCACGACCACCTTCAGAGAAAGCCTTTTGGGTCAGCAGCATACGGCGAACATCTGGGTGTACGATGATTGGATCTGCAGCCTTTTCCGGTGCTTTTGGACCAGACAGTGAACGCATCGCCAAACGGTCTTTGGCATACGCCAGAGCACCTTGGAAAGACGCTTCGGCAGCCGTTGAACCTTGCAGAGCCGTACCGATACGAGCCGTGTTCATAAAGGTGAACATGCAGTTCAAACCTTTGTTTTCAGGGCCAATTAACCAGCCTTTGGCGCCATCAAAGTTCATCACACAAGTCGAGTTACCGTGAATGCCCATTTTGTGCTCGATCGAGCCACAGCTCACGGCATTGCGCTCACCTGGCGTGCCATCTTCATTAGGCAAGAACTTAGGCACGATAAACAGAGAGATGCCTTTGGTGCCTTCAGGTGCACCTGGCAGACGAGCCAGAACGATATGAACGATGTTCTCAGCCATGTCATGCTCACCGGCTGAGATGAAAATTTTGGTGCCAGAAATGCTGTAAGAACCATCGGCATTGGCTTCGGCTTTAGACTTCAGAATACCCAAGTCAGAGCCACAGTGAGGCTCGGTCAAGCACATGGTGCCCGTCCACTCGCCAGATACCAACTTGGTCAAGTAGGTTTCTTTTTGCTCTGGTGTGCCATGCAGCTCAACGGTATTCATTGCACCGTGAGACAGACCAGGGTACATGCCCCAAGACCAGTTGGCACTGCCAACCATTTCAGACATGACAATGCCCAGAGATTCTGGCAGGCCCTGACCGCCATGCTCTTCTTCATGCGCCAGTGAAGGCCAACCGCCTTCTACATACTTGGCATACGCTTCTTTAAAGCCAGTCGGAGTGGTAACCGAGCCATCTTCATGACGAGTACAACCTTCGATGTCACCTGTGCGATTAATCGGCGCTAGCTCTTGTTCACAGAACTTAGCACCTTCAGCGATGATGGCTTCGACCATATCTGGCGTCGCAACCTCGGCATAGGCAGGAATGCTGGCATAGTGCTTAGACATATCCAGCAGCTCATCCATTACGAACTTAATTTCACGAAGAGGGGCTTTGTAATCAGGCATGGGAGAGACCTCGTTGCCGGTTATCTTTTACAGCGCTAGCTGCCGTTGTAATCGACGATGAGTCATCACAATAGGCTGATCGCATATCGACCGCCAACATCGTCCTTTCAAACAAGTGTTTGAAACATACGTTCGCCCTCTGTCCTTGTCAAGCATCGAAGTGCATCAAACCGTTAAGTAGAAACCGCCATCCCTATCAGTAACGAGAATCTCACAACTAGGAGCCGCCCATACGACCCTATAAACATCACTCTCGATTGGACGGTTCAGGGTTCTATCTTGGGTTTATTGCAGGGATGAATAAGCAAAGGAGCGATGCTGTTGTGAGAGTTCACACCACTACGTCGGGAAGACCGCCAAAGTTCGAGTTAGCAATCAGGCAATGTCGTTAAGTAGCTGACCGGCAGTCACAGGGGAAGGTTGAGAAATGCGCAGTAACGTTTCGTTGATACGACGTACCTTGGCATTGTACTCGGCAAAGCGTTCGGCAGCAGAAATTGAAGCTTCATCTTCCTTCTCGGCTTTTTCTTCGGCACTGCGCTGCTTCTCGCGTGCTTCTTTCAGTTCGGCCCGCACTTCCTGCCGCTCTGCTTCTGTTGCATTGCTTTGTTGACGCGCCACTTGGCGTTGTTCAGCGGCTATTTCCAGACGAGCTTCAGCTGCCAATTGAGCAGCTTGCGCAGCCACTTGGCGGTCTTGCCCAGAGGGCTCTGCTGGCGCCAATGCAGCACGACGCACACGCTCCATTTTTTCCAGAGTTGCTTGCGGGTCGCCGCTGACTTTGCCAACGTCGATACTGACTTCGCCGCCCACTGCATAGCGCACACCATCCGGCCCGCGTTGGTAGGTAAAGCTAGCGGCGCCTGCCAAGTTGCCTCCGACAGCAGCGTGGGCTTGCTCATGCGCCCTCACTTCTGCATCGACCTGCTTTAACTGTTGGATTTGTTTGATTTCAGCCTGCTGCTGCGCATCGTTAGCAGAATCGTCCGCTTCATTGGCAGCTTGGGTCTGTTCAGTGTCGGGAGCTGATTTGTCTTGCGAATTTGGTGCTGACGAAACACCTTCATCTCCAGCAGCCGCATTCGCACGCACATCATCCTCAGCCGTCTGAGTAGGCTCTGATGCCGTTGCGGTGGCATTGCCACGAGGCAGTTGATAGGTATCGGCGGTGCGTGGTGCACTGCTTGAACTTGCACCTGCGACAGGCGCAAAAGCACTGTTACCGCTCAACTCAGGCTGGGCGGTGGTGCTATTGGCGGGCCTGACATTCGCTGCCGGTGGCGCAGCAGTAACCGTCGGCAGACTGGCAGGTGAAGCGACGATTTGCATGATCTTGTCCGCTAGGCCTGAATATCAATCAGCGTTCCCAGCTGTTGGTCTGCGGCTTCCAATACCTTAGCGTTGGCTTCGACCTGACGCTCACCTTCTCGTAAGTTCACAAGCCCTTCACTCACTTCCGACGTATTCTCTACGGGCCGAGTAGTGGTTGCGTCATTGATCTGCTGGGCTGCTTGCCGCACTTGGTCAACACCCTGGGCGACCCCCGTTGAAGCCGTGGTGAAAGCCGAGCCGACCGTTGATCCAATATTCATAAAGGCCTCCCATAATGGTTTCTGGCTTATTGGTCAAAATATAATCAAAAGCAGCCACAAAGACCAGATAACGGGATAACTTGGAATGTGTCACATATGACAGCCGGCGTTTACTGAATCACTTTTCAAGAAAACGCCGGACTGGTCGAACTAGCGCATTAGGCTTGTGCGGCGTCGTAGAAAGCCGCTTCAGGGTTGTCTTTTACGGCCAATAGCTCATCCAGCTCTTTTGGTGCTGCAGTCACCTGATGATCACGGTTAATGCCCAGGCGGGCAAACAGCGCCTGGTCTTTGTTGGCTGCAGGGTTTGGCGTAGTCAGCAGGCATTCGCCATAGAAGATGGAGTTGGCACCGGCGAAGAAGCACATAGCCTGCATTTCATCCGTCATTTCTTCACGGCCAGCGCTTAAGCGCACATGAGACTTCGGCATCATGATGCGTGCCACGGCGATGCAGCGAATAAAGTCCAGAGGGTCCAGCTCTTCCTGATGCTCAAGTGGCGTGCCCGCCACCCTCACCAGTTGATTGATGGGGACCGACTCAGGATGGTGCGGCAGGTTGGCTAGTTGCACGAGAAGACCGGCACGGTCTTTATGCGATTCGCCCATGCCCAAAATACCACCAGAGCACACTTTCATGCCGGCACGTCGCACGTTATCCAACGTCTCTAAACGATCACTGTAAGTGCGGGTGGTGATGATTTCACCGTAGTAGTCAGGCGAAGTATCTAGGTTGTGGTTGTAGTAATCGAGACCGGCGTCAGCCAGGCGGCTGGCTTTACTTTCATCCAACATGCCCAGCGTCATGCAGGTTTCCAGACCCAGCTCCTTTACGCCTTTGACCATGGCTTCGACATAGGGCATGTCTTTTTCGCGCGGTGAACGCCAAGCCGCACCCATGCAGAACCGCTGTGAACCTGAAGCTTTGGCAGCCTTGGCCTTTTCGATAACAGCCTCGACCTCCATCAGTTTTTCTTTTTCCAGCTTGGTGTCGTAGCGCGCACTTTGCGGGCAATAAGCACAGTCTTCAGGGCAGGCACCCGTTTTGATCGACAGCAGAGTACTAACTTGCACCGAGTTGGCGTCGAAGTGCTGGCGATGAACGGTTTGCGCCTCAAACAACAGATCATTCATCGGCTTGGCGAACAGCTCCTGCACCTCATCGACGGTCCAGTCATGTCGCATGGCTGTCGTATTCTGCTGCTCCGTTGTCATCGAATGCCTCTGATTATGCTTGTAATGGAGTAAGGAAATATAAACCGGCACTCAAAGTGGTCAACTCAGATGGCAACAACTGGCAACCAATGGTTAAATTTAAAACAACTGTTAACTCATTTTATGACAGCCAATGCCTGTTGCGAATGGTGCCTATCACCACTGGACCATGACCATCCATTTTTGTGCCAAAGCTGCTCCCTGCAGCTGCCGGTTAACAGCAACGCTTGCAACCATTGCGCTCAACCTATGCCCTGCAGCGGCATACTGCGCTGTGGACAATGCCAACAACAACCACCGGCATTCGATTACGCCAGCACCAGCTACCACTACCGCTTCCCGCTTGATCGCTGGTTAGTGCAATGCAAAGACCGGCACTCCGCCATGTGGCACGACAGGTTGCAACGCTTGGCTGGCGATGCGTTTATTGCCCCCAGTATTGTTCCCGACGCCATCGCTTGTATTCCAGCAAGGCGCCATAAACGCTTTAAACGTGGTTTTAATCTGTCCTATTCACTGGCTTGTACCTTGGCCCGAATCCTAAACCGACCACTCATTCATGTGTTTTCTTTGCGACCAGGGCTGGATCAACGTGGCCTCAGCGTACCCGAGCGTCACCGCAATCTACGCCACAGCCTGCAGCTAGACACGTCTCGATGGCAACAAGCACAGCGGCAACTCGAGTTACAGCATGTGCTGCTGGTCGACGATGTAATGACCAGTGGCGCGACGTTTGAACGTGCAGCAAGGCTGCTCAAACAACAAGGCGTAAAACTGGTAGGATGCTGGGCGCTGGCGCGTACCTTAAAAGCGCCATAAATGCCAACTAAGATCACAATCATGTCTGAACTAAATTTGCCTTTTGCCGACCTCACGCCCGACCGGGTGATGGATGCCGTTGAGTCCCTTGGCTACGTGTGCGATGCCCGCGTGCTGGCGCTGAACAGTTACGAAAACCGCGTTTATCAAGTCGGCATTGAAGACCAGTCGCCGCTCATCGCTAAGTTTTATCGGCCTCAGCGCTGGTCCGATGCGGCGATCAGAGAAGAGCATGCGTTCTTATTACAACTGGCGGATGAAGAAGTCCCCGTTGTCGCACCGCTGCAGCAACACGGTGAAACGCTCTTTGAATGCCAAGGTTATCGCTTTGCGCTGTTTCCCCAGCGCGGGGGGCATGCACCGGAGCTGAGTAACGAACATGATCTGGAAACCATTGGCCGTTGGCTGGCCCGCATTCATCAAGTCGGCAGCCGCGCCACCTTCGGTGCGCGTCGCACCTTACAGCCGTTGCAAGACCTGACCGAAGCGCATCAACAGGTGCTAGACAGTGGCTTGATGCCGGAAGACTACCGCCCGGCTTATGACAGCACCATGACCGCATTGGCTCAGCGCTTGAGCAACCCGGAGTGGCAAACATTGCGCTTGCATGGCGACTTACACAACGGCAATTTGCTGCTGCGCTATGACGAGCTGTTTTTTGTCGATTTCGATGACTGTCTGCAAGGGCCTGCCATTCAGGACATCTGGATGCTGTTAAGCGGCCAGCGCGATGAGCAACAGTCTCAACTGCAAGCCATCGCCCGCGGTTATGAAGTGTTTCGCTCTTTTCCAGCCCACGAGTTACAACACATTGAGTTATTGCGTACCTTGCGTATCGCTCGCTATGCCGCCTGGCTGTGCCAGCGCTGGCAAGACCCAGCTTTCCCTTTAGCGTTTCCCTGGTTTACCGGCCATCAGTTTTGGTCGCAACATTTACTGTCACTGCGAGAGCAGCAAGCCAGCCTCGACGATGAACCCCTGACACTCTTTGCTTAAAAACCAATTCGCAGACATAAAAAAAGGCCCCGCAGGGCCTTTTTCTTAGTAGCGCTTAGCGACGCCCAGAGCGACGCAGAGCGGCAGGCGTGTAATCAGCTTGACTGCGTTCGAAGCCAAACTCATACGCACCTTCTTCTTCGTTGTCCAAGCCCAGAGCCAGGTAACGACCGGAGTTCAAATCGTACAGCACTTCCAGCGCGTACCAAGGCACCAGGTAGTCGTAGTACATCAAGCTGTGTGCTTCCGCCACACGCCACAGCTCACCGCGACCGTCGTAGTGATCGATCACAGACGCTTGCCACGTATCTTCGTCGATAAAGAACACACGCTTAGCGTAGATATGGCGTTTACCATCCTGCAGCGTCGCCTCTACTTTCCAGACACGGTGCAGTTCATAGCGCGTCAGGTCCTGGTTGATGTGGCCAGCTTTAACGATGTCGTCATAGCTCAGATCACCGCTTTTCAGCTTGTAAGAGTTGTACGGAATGTACATTTCCTGCTTGCCAATCAACTTCCAGTCGTAGCGATCAGGCGCACCGTTGTACATGTCGAAGTTATCTGCGGTACGCATGCCGTCAGCTGCCGTACCTGGACCGTCATAGGCCACCTGAGGTGCGCGACGGACACGACGTTGACCAGCGTTGTAAACCCAAGCTTTACGCGGCTCTTTTACTTGGTCCAGTGTTTCGTGCACCAACAGTACGTTGCCCGCCAGACGTGCTGGTGACAGAACGTCCTGCTTGAAGTAGAAGAGAACGTTTTGATCTTCCGTCGGATCGAAATCAGACAGCTTATTACGGAAGGTAAACTCATCCTGGAAGCGCACCACGGTATAATCACCGTTTACTTGCGGTGTTACCTGGCCTACAACACGGCGCACACTGCCACCGCGGTAGCGCACAATGTGGTTCCAGATGGCTTCAAGACCATTTTCTGGCGTTGGGAAAGGCGCACCTTCGACGTAGTTTTCCAAGCCGTTACCACCAGCCACCAGCTTTGTTTGCATGGCGTTTTGCTTGGTCGCATCGTAAATGTGCTGCGGATAAGCGGCGGTACGGCGAGTTTCGTACACCGGCATACGGAAGGTTTCCGGGTACTTCTCGAACATGGCCTTTTGGCCTTCGCTCAGTTTATCGGCGTGGTCTTTATAGTTGGCCGCGGTAATCACAAACTTAGGCTTGTCGTCGGCAAACGGGTTCGTTGGCTTATCGCCCTTTTTATGGCCGGCAGGTGCTTCCGTCAGGCCACCATTCCAAGCAGGAATGTCACCGTTAGCCCCCATGATCGCGCCCATTGGCGTCAACTCATTACCCAACTTAGCGGCGTCTGCTTCAGAGGCTCCAACCTGTGCTGAAGCGGCCATCAGGGACAGCGCTAGCGCGCCGCCCCATTGCTTGTATTTGTTAAACATCGTTTTAAACCTCAATTTTTTTCGCACTGAGCTCTGACTTAGAAAGAGTACTTAGCCGAGAACGTGATGTTGTCGCGATCTTTGATCTGGTTGTAATCACCACCGGAGAAGTTGGTGTAGCTGACATCAAACGAAGTTTGGTTCAGATACACAAAGTTCACCCCCAGACCCGTCGTCAGACGACCGTCCACAAACTGGCCACCTGGCTCAGGCGCATTGCCTTCGTCGTAGGCGACGCTCAGTTGCGGAGTCACGTTTACACCAGAGAACAGGTTGTTGTACGTGGCCGAAACACGTGCACGAATACCGGCTGACAACTCAGTGGTGTAGCCATCATCCGTACAGTGCTTAGACTGAGTGTTCTGGCCCGCACCGGGTGCAGTACAGTAGTTCACTTCTTTGTCTGGATCGGCAGGCGAAGCCCAAACACCGTCGTTGTTACCAATGCCGTAGGCACCTGAGCGGCCATAGCGCGCTTCATCCGTATCTGGCAGGCCGTCGACATAAGTCAAACCGGCCTCGGCGATCAAAGACACACGGTCTGCACCCATCACGCGATCATAGAACTTGATGTAGGTGCTTTGGATTTGCCAGATGTCGTATTCGTCGTAGCCTTGTGAGATCTCACCATACAGATCCTTCTCACGCTCTGCCCCCAGCTCATCCAAGCGAGCTTGATACAGACGGCTGTATGGCGCGGCATTACCCGCCAAAATCAGCTCGAATGCATTCCACTGAATGGGAGCATCCGGTTTGTAGCTGACTTCACCCGAGATGGATGCACCGCTTTCAGTCGAGGTAGCGAAGCTGACACCGGCGATCTGAATGTCTTCTGGGTACGCGATTTGATACAGCGGACGATGGCTGTTGTAAGTCGCATCCGGGTTCACTATCGCATCAACGGTGCCGGTCACGGTACCCGTTGCATCCAGGTTAGACACCGCACCATTGATGTACGGCAGACGGCTGTGAATGTTCATGTAGTAAAAGCCAAACTCAGTATCGCCTAGCTCTTCTGAGTACCAGCGCACCGCCATACCGTACTGGCCTGAGTCTTTTGCTTCATCGTCATCCAAGCGCTCGGTCACCGGCGCAACGCGCTGAGTCATCGGCACATTGGTGTCGATTTCTAGCTGACGGAAGGCAAGAATGTCGCGCTCATCCGCCTCACCACCCAGCACCACTGGGCCACAGCCATCGGCGACAAAGTCGACGGTGGAGAAGAAGGTACCACAAGGGTCAGAGCGGGTTTTTTCCCATTCCAACTGGTAGAAAGCCTCCAGCGACACATTGGTGGTCAGGCCAATCGAGGTGTAAAGCATGTTCACCGGCAATAGACCTTCTTTCACTTCGGCCCCTGGCTTGCGGAAAGCAGAAGCATCCACTGGGTTAATACTGTTAATGCCACCTTGAATAAAGGTGCTTTCACCCCAGCTCACCACTTGGCGACCAGCACGCAAGCTGACCGGTGCATCTCCCACATAATAATCCGCCCAAACGTAGGCATCTTGCAGTTCTGCGCCTTTACCTGCGGCGTCTTTGGTCTCGTCGGTCAGCGGTTTGAAATCTGTGTCTTCATCCATCAATGCCGCGTCATAGTAGGCACGGGCACGGAAGAAGGCACCGTAGTTTTCATAGCTGATTTCTAGGTCTGAGCTCCATTTAATCACATGGGTGTAAATGTCACCCTTGTCATAATTGAGCGTGCCGTCGTCATAGTTGTAAGACGAACCTTTGCCGCCATTGCCTGGCATGATCTGGTATTCATCCTGATCTTCCAAACGCCAGCCCACACCGTAGCTGATGGTGTTGTCCCATTGGGCATTTACATCCCCAAAGTTGAACTCCACCGCTTGGGCTTGAATCGCACCCATCAGTGCCAACGCCAGCGGGGCTTTCTTAAACATCGTTTGCTTGGCTTTGCTTGTCATTGTTATTACTCCGCCAGACCTTAGTTAGATTCCAGAACACTGGTGTTCAATGTGTTCGCCGCGGTGTTATAGGCACCATTCACCATCATCAGCGATTGGCGCACCATTTCACCGAAGGCTGCCGGTGCATCCCCTGCAGCGAAGGTGCTATGCGTGCCCTGGTTAAAGCGCACTTGCACCTGTACTGGTGCGGTCAAGGCAGTCACGTCCGTGGCGGCATTCACGGTTTCCAGGCCCATCAGCTGCGCCTGACCTGTGGTACCAACCATCGGTGCCTGGGCTGTCATGATGCCCGCTTGCAGACCCAGTGCGGGTGCAAAAGCAGCGTATGGGTTGGTGGCCTCGTTACCGAAGTAATCGAAGTTTGGCACCGTGTGGTCAGGTAAGAAGACACCGGCCACTTTCAACGCATCAGGGAAGCGAATGCCAGCGGCATCGGCTGGCAGTGCTGCACCACCGACCATGTTAAACAGAGCCACCGGCGTGCCCGAAGCAGCCAGTTTTTGCGCTGAGTTGGCAGGATCTACCACATCGATGGTGGCTTGGATCACGTGCATAAAGGTTTCGAAGTTGGCCGTGCCCTGCTCAACACCGGCTGCTTTCAAGCCGCCCAAAATGGTTGGGCCAAAGGCAATGGAGTTTTCCAGCAATTTGGAGACATGAGTGCCGCCATTCGCCAAGATCACACCCTGAATGCGGTTTAGGTTTTGGTTGTAGGCCAGTACAGAAGCGTCGTTATTCACCGCCGCGTAAGTCGTGCCCAAAATGGCGCCCAGTGAATGGCCGGCCACATAGACTTTATCCAGATCAAAGTTGATCGGTAGGGCATTGTCGATGTTGTCCAGTGACGCATTCAAGTTCAGCAGATCGACCACCGCTTGCTGCATATTGTCACGGGTACGGGTGAAGTTGCTCAGGTTAATAAAGGTCGAGCCTGAAGTGCCCTCACGCACGGCGTCACCTTCTGCTGCCGTCGCCAGCGGCGAGGCATTGAACACCATGTCTTTACGGATGTTATTGCCATCCTGATAAATGTTGCCGTGACGCTCTTGCAGGTTCGGGAAGGCACCGCTCTGCGCCGCTACACCTGCCCAAGGCGAGCCAGTAAACGCCGCATTCGCTGGATCAACACTGAAAGCCAGCAACGAGTTATCCACTGCTTGGCCATTGTTGTCGGAACTCACCGGAGCAATGCCGTGCAATGGCAAGTCAATCGCTACCGTGGCGACGCAGTTGGCTGCCATGTTAGACGCATAAGCCAGAGAAGATGCACGGTTTGAGGTAATGCCGTGAACAAACATCACCACAGGAACTTCTTCACCGCAGGCGCCCGAATTTGGCAAAGTCACCATTAACGGCGCGTAGTTCATGCCATTGTTGGTTTCTACCGGCTGCGGGAACGGATAGCGCCAAGTTACGTTGGTGCTGCCATCAGCGTCTTTCGGTGGCGTGGTACCCGATGGGTTACCGAAGGCTCCGTCCAGAATCGCGCCGACGCCTGTGTTGGCTTCCCAATCCGCATCCATCGACATCGCCGCAGCGATGCCAGTCGGCGTCATTTCGCTGGTTTTCATCGGCAGATCTAAGAAGTTAGGCAGCTGAATCTGGCCCTGATAAACACTGGCCGTTGCAGGCAGTGCAGGGTTCAGCGTATTGGCGGGCACACCCATGGCGCCCACGGCTGCAGTGACGTCAATAATATCGACACTGCGTGGTGCCGGTGCACGCACCGCGCTGTTAATGTTCAGCCCTGCTGGCAAGCCCAGTTCTTCATCCAAAGAGATAATGGTGTTGTACAGCGCCGCTTCATACTGAGGTGATTGCTTGGCGGCTGCCACTTGCGCAGGATCCGCTGGATTACCGCCACCGGCTTGTACCACGCCTGCAGCAATCATGTCGGTAGTCCCGGGTTGTGCACCGTCCAGTAAGCCTTCCGCTTGCGCCAACGGCAACTGGTCTTTCACAAACAGCGCTGGCGCCGCATAGCGGGTCAGACCTTTAGAATCCGAGTTGGTGGTAAAGGCGTAGCTCATTATGACGTTATCTTGAGTCAACGCGCCAGAAGAGGCTTGCGCCAGGAAACCACCGGCGATTTGCTCCCAGCCTTTGACGGCCTCACGCACGGGTGCCAGAGCTGACGAGGGCAGCTCCAGCTCGCCGCTCAGCAGTTCATAATCCGCAGAGGGGCGAACCGGCAAGCCGTCTGCGCCCATAATGCCGTCGGTCAAAGCAACAATGTACTTGGTGCGCGGATCGAGCGGCTCGGTTGGCATAATGCGAATGGTATGAGTGCCATCGGCTAGCTCAACATAATCCGCCTGGAAGCCAGATTGAATGCTGTCTTCAGCGATTGGGTTTTCCGGGAAAGCGGCAACGATAGAAGTGATGTCCAGCGGATCAATGCTGGCGTCGTCATCCTGATTTTTCAGCTTGACCAGAAACACTGTGCTGCCAGCGGCAACGCTGTCGGCATTCAGTGCACCGTTAAACGGCAGATAAAACGCAGCCGTATTAGAGAAGCCAGGCAGCTTATTAATAGCCACTTCTGGCGGCAGACTGGCAGACCCTAATTGCGCGGTGCCATCGGTGGTCGCCGCTTGCGCAAACAGCAAATCAATGTTGGGCGGCAGTAATGAATTAGCCGGTGAGAATATTGGGGAGACGGAGCTACGCTCGGCGCCATCTTGGCCAGAGGTAACCGGCGTATCATCGACTTTATCGTTGCCATCAACGCTACTGAGCTGACAACCGGCCATGCCAACAGCGGACGCTGCGACGGCCAGACTGAGAAGGGTCTTCTTCACCATATTGCTACCTGTCTGTGTTTTTATGGTTATCGGTGCACTTTCAGAACGCCAGGACGGTTCATAAAAGATATGACGACTATAAGGTGGCGCGCATTCACCCTCATCGCTCGAAAGTATGATTCCGGCTCATCCCTCTGCAGTTTTTGTATCTAAATGTAACATTGCACGCCATGGTGGCAGCCCGAGCCAGTGGGCAACAATGCTTGCTCAGCCCCGCCAGCATGGGGAAACAACGGCCATGAGGTCGTATTTTTTTGGACCATTTCAGCCGCTGGCAATAGGACATTGTCGACGATACCAGGCGACCTAGTAGTTCCCCCGATTGACCGCAACTGTCCAGCGGCTGTCGCTTAGCCTAGAATGCGCCATTCACCAATCTTTAGGAGCATGTGGTATGTCTAATCAGGATGCTGTTGTTATTGTCGCCGGTGCACGTACGCCGATGGGCGGCTTTCAAGGCAGCTTAGCGGCTGTTCCAGCCACCGAACTGGGTGCCATCGCCATCGCCGAAGTGGTTAAACGCGCGGGAATCGATGCTGCCGACGTGCAAGAAGTCATCATGGGTAACGTATTGCCAGCGGGTCTCAAGCAAGGCCCTGCGCGCCAAGCCATGCGCCAGGCAGGCCTGCCTGACGCCACCGGTGCCACCACCATCAACAAACTGTGTGGCTCTGGCATGAAAGCCACCATGATGGCCCACGATGCCATCAAAGCAGGCTCGGTTGAAATCGCTGTCGCTGGCGGCATGGAGTCGATGTCCAATGCCCCTTATATTCTGGAAAACGCGCGCACCGGCTACCGCATGGGCCATGGTTCAGCACCGAAAGACCATATGTTCCTCGATGGCCTGGAGGATGCAGAAACCGGTAAGTTGATGGGTGCTTTTGCTCAAGATATGGCCGATCAAAAAGGCTACACCCGTGAGCAAATGGACGATTACGCCATTCGTTCGCTGACCCGCGCCAAAGACGCCATCGAACAGGGCCTGAACAACGCCGAGATCGTGCCAGTCACGGTAAAAACGCGCAAAGGCGAAACCTTGGTGGAGCAAGACGAGCAACCGTTTAACGCCAACATCGAGAAAATCCCATCACTGCGCCCGGCCTTTAAAAAAGACGGTACCGTGACCGCCGCCAACGCTTCGTCTATTTCAGACGGCGCCTCGGCTTTGTTGCTGATGAGCGAATCGGCGGCAAAAGCGAAAGGCCTACAGCCGCTGGCACGCATCGTTGCACACAGCACTCAATCGCAGCATCCAAGCGAGTTCACCTGTGCACCAGTTGGCGCCATCAAAAACCTGCTGGAAAAAACCGGCTGGAGCACAGACGATGTTGACTTGTACGAGATCAACGAAGCCTTCGCCATGGTCGCCATGATGCCGATTGATGAGCTGGGGCTGGATGCCAACAAGGTCAACATTTACGGCGGTGCTTGCGCCCAAGGCCACCCGGTAGGCTCCACTGGCTCGCGTTTGATCGTAACGCTGATGAATGCCCTGAAAAACACCGGTGGAAACAAAGGCGTTGCTGCGCTGTGCATTGGTGGCGGTGAAGCCACGGCCATCGCCATCGAGCTGCTGTAACCCGTTTTGCCAGTCAGCGCATCGCCTTCCATGGCGAGAAGAGATGAGCTGACTGGCTTGCATCCGCCTTCCTAACTCCGACAGTTGGAACTATGGTTAGCCAAATCGTCGGAGGTTCTATGCGCCAGATCCTTGTTTGTTTGCTGCTGTGCCTAGCCAGCCATGCCGGTGCTGAAACCGTGCGCATTGCCATCGGTGAGTGGCCGCCCTACCACGATAGCCAAGCCCCTCATGCTGGTCTCGCCTCCCATGCCATCCAGCAAGCTTTTGCCAACCAAGGCATTAACGTCGAGTTTTCTTTTTTTCCCTGGAATCGAGCCTACAAAATTGCCGCCAGCGGCGAATTTGATGCCACCGCGGTCTGGTACGGCAGCGAAGAAAGGCGACAACTCTTTCACTTGAGCGACCCGGTAATGATGGCGCAAACCGTATTTTTTCACCGCACTGACCGTGAGTTTGATTGGCAGGACTACAACGACCTTAAAGGCATGCGCATCGGCGTTGCTCAATATGCGTTGACCGGTGACGGCTATGGCAAAGATTTCTCACGAATACACGAGCAAGGCGTGGCCACCCTGCATGCCGCGCATGATGATCGCATGCTGTTCGCCATGCTATTGCATGATCGCATTGATTTGTTTCCCATCGACCGCATTGCCGGCATGGGCTTTTTGGAAGAATTCAGCGCCAAACAGCGTGCCCAAATCACCTACCACCCCAAACCCATTCGCCAGGATGGTGGCTTGTTGCTGATGTCGAAAAAAAAGAGCGACGGCGCAGAGTTGGTACGGCGCTTTAATCAAGGCCTAAAGCAACTGCGCGCCGCGGGCGGCCTGACCGAACTTGGCTTACTGCCTGAAGATTCGATGTAACGATTTTTGTTACACCGCCAACATCTCACCAACAGCTGAGTGACAGACCTCAGCCTTAATCCTGTCCACTCTGGTATCACCGCCAGCAAGCGGTAACCACAATAGGATTAAGGAGAACACCATGAAACCATCCACCACTTTAATGGCAATCGCCTTCGCGACGGCAGCAACCGCCAGCGCCCATGCTGAACAATGGGGCGCTTGGAACAGCGCCACAGACATGTCCACACCCGCACTAGAAGAAGCCGAACTGGTGAGCGTCGAACTGGAAGCTCAACTTAACCAGTCTGATCTGGCCGCTGGCACACAATTGGCAGGCACGCCGTTTACCGGGTTAGACACCGACCCTAGCGATGCACCACTGCCGCCCAACGGCGATGACCCAGTTATCGACGTGCCGCAAGACTTCCCGGTAGATCCAGATGACGTCGGCGGTGACCCAATGCCAATCGATGTCGGCACCATTGTGCTAAATGAAGACGGCATTCCCGTCGAGCTGGCCAATAACTAGCAAGCCTTTCAGACTGACACCGGCCCGGCTTGCATCCTTGCCGTCGGGCCGGCACTCTGAACCACTCAGCTGCCAACGCGTTCGCCATTACCTTTATCATGAGCCGCATCTTCCTGCGCATTTACCTGACACTGCTGCTGTCCAGCTTGTTGCTACTGGCGGCTGCCGCAGCATCGGTGCATGAAATATCGCAATGGCGCTATCAAAACTACCTTGAGCAGCAACTGGGTGGTCTGATCAAATTGACCCGCGATGGCTTGGCACGCCACCAAGGCCAAGCGCAACAAGACTGGCTGCAAGCCCTGCAGCAGTTACTGCAACCGGCGCAGCTGACACTGAGCAAGGCGCCGGCGTCGCAACAACATGCCATGACTCATGCCGAGTTAAACGGCTACCTCACAGTGCAACCGCAGCAAGTCCAAATCAGTGCCGCCATTCACCCAGAGCAATGGTTACAGCTGAGCTTTAAAGAGTTTGATACCGCCCTGCTGCGCACGGCCATGGTGCTGATTCTTAACGACCTTGGGCGCTTTCCCGCGGCTCAGCGTCAGCAGCGCTTTGCCACACTGCAAGACTGGTTTCCCCAGGGGCTGCAACGCTTGCCATATCAGCAAGTAGCGCTAAGCGAGGCGCAGCAGCGGCAATTGCAATCGGGCGAAATCATCACCGCGCTGACCTCGGTGAATCACACTCAGTTCAGTATACTGGCGCCCCTGGGTAACAGCGGCATGTTGCTGCGCCTCGGCCCCACCGAGCTGTTTGAGCCGTATCCGACACAGCTGCTGCTTGGCACCAGCGGCACGGTGCTGCTGGCCATGTTACTGATTGGCTGGCGCTTAAATCAGGCACTGTCCAAGCGCGTGAAGGCCTTACAAAGCGCCATTACAGAAGCGCCAGCCGGCCAACCGCTGGCGCTGGACTTAACGCCTCAAGATGAACTCAGTGCCATAGCCTTTAGCGTTAACGACATGCAACAACGAATTCATGGGCTGATGGAGCAGCAGCGTCAACTGAGTAATGACATCGCCCACGAGTTACGCACCCCCATTGCTCGCAGTTTGTTTCGCTTGCACACTCTTGAAGAAGGCCTGACAGCCGAGCATCAACGCGACGTGCAAGGCCTGCGGCGCGATCTACATCGCTTAAATGACCTGACTGCCGAGATCCTTCATCACGCGCAACTGGAGCATTGCCAACACTGGCATTGCACCCGTGTTCATTTGAACTGCTTGCTGCAAGACATTGTTAACGAAATGCGCCATAGCAGCGGCGTTAACATTGAGCTAAAGCCGTCGGATTCGGTGTTTATAAGCGCAGAGGCAACGCACATTCAACGCGCCGTCGAAAACCTCATCACCAACGCCATGCGTTATGGCAACGGCCAGATCGCCGTCAGCTTAGAGCCGCACCCCCACAGCGTCGATTTACTTGTTGAGGACAACGGCCCAGGCATACCACCAGAGCTGCGTCAACAAGTGTGGCTGCCGTTTTATCGCGCCGACGGTAGCCGCCAGCAAGCCCACCAGCCCAAAGGCTTTGGCCTAGGGTTGGCCATGGTGAAGCGCATCGTCGACGCTCACCAAGGCAGCCTTACTATAGAAACAAGCGCGCTGTTGGGGGGTTGCTGCATACGTATGACCTTACCGCTGCAGGCCAACTGTTGATACATGATTGATACAAAGCCGATACCCGCGCCAAACTCATCGCAACCCAGTGCAAGGTAAGCTGTTGGCTCGACCATCGAGAGTTTATCGTGATGAAAAGCCAGCACTTACTCTACTTGCCTTTGCTGTTTGCAGCCCAGGTATACGCAGCGCCACCCGACGATGCCACCCACCAGGACTGGGGCTATTGGAACCAACCCACAGAGGCCAGCGAGCATTCCACACCGGACAAGCGCCGCTATGGCACCGGCATTGCTGGCAGCGCTGAAAATCAACTGCACCGGTTAGACGACAGCTACTTACTCGATTACCAAAAAAGCCTGGATGACGCCGGCGAGTTGCCCACACCGCCCGGCTCAGAAATTCCCGACGAAATCATTGGCACGGAAATGCAGCAAGGAGCCCACGAATGATGCTAAACCGCATTGGGGCAACGGCTCACATATGGCTGCTACTCAGTCTGTTCAGCGCCTGCAGCTGGGCGACACCAGACCCACTGAACTATGGCATCGAACTGCGCCAGCAAGGTCAGCTGCAGCAGTCCGTTGAGGTGCTATCACAAGCCGTGAAACAAGACCCACAGCACCTGCGTTTAAAACTTGAATTGGCCGTCAGTCACTTACAGTTAGGCAATTTAGATCAAGCCCAGCGCTTAGCTGCCGCAGTATTGCAAGCCGAACAAGTGCCGACCCAGGTACGAGAAAACATCGAACACTTTTTGGCCAGCATCGAGCGCCAGCGCCGTGGTCATGCTCACACCCCCTGGCTACATCGGCTTACCCTGTTCGCAGGCCATGACAATAACGCCACCATCGGCCCCAACAGCACCGACCTAGACATCGGCCAGTTAAAACGTGACTCGGTCAAAAACGAGGACGTGTTCGCAGGTGGCCAATACGATTTGACCTATTTATCCAACCGCACCAGCACTCAGCAGCGCTACTATGCCGGCGTTAGTTTTTACGATAAGCGCTACCAAGACATCAGCCGTTCCAACCTGAGTTTCGCCAATGCCCGTATGGGGCTGTATCAGCCGCTGAGTCAGCACCTCATGGCCAGCGCTGGCCTGGCGCTGAATCATATCTATCTTGGCAATGACCCGCTGGCCAACTACAGCTACGCCAATCTTGCAGCCAGCTGGCAAGCTAACCGCCAGCACCGTCTGAAATTAGCGCTGGAAGCCAACCCGCGCCGCTACATCAGTGATCACGACGATGACCGCCAGGGCGTGCGCTGGGGGCAAAGAGTCTCTTATCGCTTTGACTGGGCGCAGCATCAAATCGAACTCTTCAGTCACTGGCGCCAAGCCAACTTGGACGGCAAAACTGAGCGCTACCGCGAGCAGCAATGGCAATTGCAATGGCAGCGACCTTGGCAACTGTCGCAACAGCAGTGGCAATTAAGCTGGCACAGCGCCTACAGCCAGCGGCATTATCAGCATGTAGACGATCGCTACGCTAACCAACGTGACGATCACAGCTGGCGTCATCGACTGGCGATGGAATGGCAGTGGCATCCCCGCTGGCAACTGGCGTTGTCGCATCAACTGGATAAACGTCATTCCAACCAGGATATTTATCAGTACCAGCGCCAGCTCACTCAGCTTAACCTACAGTACCGTACGCTTTAGGCCCGCTATGGACGAAAAACGCATTGCCATCATCGAAGACGATCACGAACTGGCTCAGTTAATTACGGATTACCTGCAAAGCCAAGGCTTTATTGTCGACGTCGCCAGCACAGGCAGCAGTGGCCTCGCATTGTTACACCAGCACCCAGATTTGGTCGTGCTGGACATCATGCTGCCAGAAATAGACGGCTTTGATGTGTGTAAACAGGCGCGGCACTTTTATCAGGGCCCGATCTTAATGCTCACCGCCCGCGGCGATAACATCGACGAAATTCTGGGGTTAGAGATGGGTGCCGACGATTATGTGCACAAACCCGTCGAGCCGCGTTTACTGTTAGCCCACATTAAAGCCTTACTGCGCCGCAGCGAGCCGTCAGCACACAACCACAACAATGGCCGCACCCTGACCATTCACGATGTCACCATCAATGATTCGGCGCGCACTGTGATGCGCCAGCAACAGCTGGTGAGTTTGTCGAACACTGAATACGAGTTGCTGTGGCTATTGGCCCGTCATGCAGGCCAGGTACTATCGCGTGATTTTATTTTCGCCAACTTGCGCGGCATTGATTACGACGGCTGCAATCGCAGCATTGATATTAATATCTCGCGCATTCGCGCCAAGTTGGGCGATGACCCCAATGCGCCTAGCTTGATTAAAACCGTGCGCAACCGCGGCTATTTATTATCGGCATAAAAAAAGCCGCTCCTCACAACGGAGAAGCGGCGCCTCAAGCTGATCCACACAGCGGAGAGAGATCAGAGTCTGAGCGAGGTAGTACGAGAAAACATGACATAGACATTGCGAGCAATGTCCAAAACAACTCTGCGAATGACGATCAGCGCGCTAAATACCGATAAACATCCATATAAAGCGAAGCACTGAGCCGATTTGCAATGTGCTATAGGATAGCGCGGAGCGGGTGGATGTCTTTGCCCATCCGGAGGAATATTTTGCCGATCTGGCGGTTATCCGCGTTAACGTGGGGCGTGCTGGCGATAATAACGCGGCGACTGACCGCTAAATTGACGAAAGCGATCACTGAAAGCCGCCAAACTGCTGTAGCCCACCGCTTCGGCAACTTGCTGAACCGGCAGCGGCGTTGCTTGCAGCAACCATTGTGCTCGCTGCATGCGCAAACGGGTCAAATACTGCAGTGGGGTTTCACCTTGAAACTCGCGAAAACGCGTCGATAGCTGGCGCACGCTCAAATTAGCCACGGCGGCCAAGCGTGCCAGGGTCAGTGGTTGATCAAATTGCTCGTCGATGTAACTGCGCACCGCCAGCATGCGCTGATCCGGCCCTTTGGCCGCATCACCGCTTTGCCGTTGTTGCAGCAATTGCACCAGTAGCATCAGCATATGGCGCTCAGCCGCACCACCCGGGTGCTGCTGCAGCTGGGCATACAAAAACTGCACATACTGTCGCAAAGGGGTGTCTAACTGTTGAAACGCAGGCCAGTTTTCCAGCCCTTGTACCCAGTCGGTGGGAATATCGGCGACGATAAAGCAATTGCTCACCGGCGCCGCAAACCCGTGGCGAATACCAGCCGATACCAGCGCCAGATGCGACTCGTCGGCACAGCCCCCTCGCCCTTCCAGCGTCATTTCCAGCTGGCCCTGCACCGGCAGTACCAGCTGATGATAGTCATGCTGATGGGACTTGGTTTCCTGGCTATAGCGACGGAGCTCCAGCGCGGGTTGCATCAGATGTTCATCACCGTTTCAGTACTACCCGGTAGCGTGGGCTGCCATTGCGCAAGCGCTCAACGGCTTGGTTAACGTCTTTCATGTCGAAGACTTCTACCTGCGGTTTGATGTCGTGGCGTGCTGCAAACTCCAGCATTTGCGCGATGGTCGCCGGACTGCCCACAGGCGAGCTGGACACACTGCGCTGGCCGGCCAGCAATGGGAATACGCTGATATCCAGCGGCTCCAACACCGCACCGACAAGGTGCAAACGACCTTTGGGTTTGAGTGTGTTGAGGTAGGCATTCCAATCGAGTTTGACGTTGACCGTCGACAGCAGCAGATCAAAGCGACCACTGGCCTGCTCCAATGCTTGGCTATCGCGCGAGTTCAACGTGTGATGGGCACCCAGCGACAGTGCTTCTTCGCGCTTGCTGTCCGATGAGGTAAACGCCGTCACTTCACAGCCCCAGGCATTCAAAAACTGCAGCGCCATATGGCCCAAGCCGCCAATGCCGATCACCCCCACCCGCGCGGTTGGCTTGAGATCAAACTGCTTCATCGGGTTGTAAACAGTAATGCCACCACAAAACAGCGGTCCAGCGACTTCAGCGTCCAAACCTTCAGGCAATTTCACCACGCTGGTGGCCTGAGCGCGGACTTTGTCGGCAAAGCCGCCGTGGCGACCGACAATGGTTTGCTCGGCGTAACTGCAGAGGTTGTGATCACCGTCGAGACAGGTATTGCAGTCGCCACAGTAACCGGCGTGCCAACCTAAGCCGACACGATCACCGACCGTAAACTGTTTAACGTGACGCCCGACGGCGGCAATTTTACCCGCCACTTCGTGGCCAGGCACCAGTGGGTAATGACTCATGCCCCATTCGTTGTCGAGCATGCTCAGGTCACTGTGGCAAATACCGCAATACTCCACGTCAATTTCAACGTCGTGATCACCCAAAGGACCTGGGTCGTATTCAAAGGGCGTTAACTCACCACCGGCTTGCTGTGCGGCATAGGCTTTAATCATGGCTGTTTGCACCTGTAATTAATGTGTGTGCTGTCATTCTGGGCCAGAGTGCTCGACGGCACGAGTCATACCACCAAAACGCTATGTCTCAATCACAGTACAGCTGATCAGCTGGATAACAGGTTTCAAAATGACGGCGCTTGGCCTTAGGCAAACCGGCTAACACCAAGCCGTAGGAGTGATCCACCAGCCGCCGCACTTCGCCATCCGGCACATCCTGACCCAGCAAGATGGTATTCCAGTGGCGCTTGTTCATATGATAGCCCGGCAGGATGCCTTCAAACACGTCGCGCAACTGCTGAGCTTGCTCCGGATTACACTTGAGGTTTACCCGCACTGTGCCTTGGTGGCTGTACAGCAGGGCGAACATTTTGCCCGCCACTTTATAAACCTGAGCCTCCGGGCCAAACGGGTAATCCAGTTCGGCTTCGGGTTTGTCGGCCAAATATTGGGCTAAGGTTTTCTCGTCCATGAGGGTGCTCCTTACTCGCAGGCCACGCGCTTAACCCGCGGCGTTAACTGACAAAACAGCTCGTAGGCAATGGTGCCCGCGGCGCCGGCAATGCGATCGACGTCCAGTTGATCACCCCACAGTTGCACTTCCGCGCCCACCTGCAGCTGCTCACACTGGGGGTGATCGGTAATATCGACGGTAATCATGTCCATCGATACCCGCCCTGCCAGCGGACACTCCACCCCTGCCACCATCACGGGGGTGCCCGAAGGTGCGTGACGCGGATAGCCATCGCCATAGCCAATGGCGATAACTGCCAAAGTGGTGTCGCGCTGCGCCACCCAATCACCGCCATAGCCGACGGCATCGCCTTGTTTGACGGCATGAATGGAAATGACCTCTGACTGCAAATTCATCACGCTTTTCAGGCCCAACTCAGCAGCGCTTTGCTGCAGCATGGGCGAGCTGCCGTAGAGCATGATGCCGGGGCGACTGACGTCATCAGCAAGACCGTTATCACCCAGAATGGCGGCACTGTTACAGGCACTGAGCTGAATACCTGGCAGCTCATCGGCCACCTGCTGCAGCAACGCCATGGGCGCGGCCACGTCTTCCGGCTGTCCGGTATCGGCATTGGCAAAGTGGGTCATGACGCTGACCAGCTGCAGTTGTGAATGCTGTTGAATGCGCTCGACACAAGCTTTGGCCTGCTCAGGAAATACGCCAACGCGGTTCATACCGGTATTGATTTTCAGCCATACAGGCACCAGGTTGGGCAGGTTTTCAGCCTCGGCATGCTGCAGTTGCTGCTCATGGTGGACCACCAACTGCAAGCCGAGCTGTGAGGCAATCAGCCATTCTTCGCGGTTGTAGGCCCCTTGCAGCACCAAGATGGAGCGCTTAATGCCCGCTTCTCGCAGGCGCACCGCTTCATCCACACAGGCGACGGCAAAGCCATCGGCATCGCCCAGCGCACGGGCGCAGTTTTCTAAGCCATGGCCATAGCCGTCGGCTTTGACCACCGCCAGCGCTTTGCCAGCGCTGTGCTGGCGCGCCAGCTGGTAGTTGTGTCTCAGGTTGGCCCAATTAATAACGGCCCGGGTTGCGCGTGTCATACCTTCACGTCCCTCACAAAAACAAAAAACGGCCGTCGCTTAGCCGACAGCCGCTGTTAAGTGGCAGTTCAAACACAGTACAATGCCGGCATTATGTATCAACTTACCTGCCGGATGCGAATGCATGCCCTGCCACCCGCTATTCACGGATAAGACCATTGCCCTGTCGTCAACATTGGCGGCGACCATCGGCCTGGAAGAAGCCGTGTTGCTGACCGTGTTCAATGATGCCGCCAGTGTGCAAATGGGGCCGGTGTATCAGCTCACCACCGATGCCCTGCGCCAACAGTTGCCGTTTTGGGATGACGTCAGTGTGCGCCGCGTATTAGCCAGCCTGCTGGAGAAAGGCTTACTGCAACTGCAAGGGCCTGGCTTTGCCGAAGCCGCCACCTTGGCCTTTAGCTTTGCTCAGCACGCAGCACCGCAGCCCGCACATAACAGACCGGCCGTGCAGCACTCTGTGCACGAGCCCAGCCCACAGCAACCCGCCACTGCAACACCAGCACAAGCAGCGACGCAGTCACACGCGCCGCTGTCTAGGCAGTGGCATCCCAGTGAGGATGCGCTGAAACGTCTGGAGCAACATGGCATTCCCCGCAGCTTCGCCATGAACCAGCGCGACGTGTTTATGCTGCAAGGACAAGAGCAAGGCGCCAACCGCAACGACTGGAACACGCGTTTTTTTCGCCATGTAAAGCAGCAATGGGTGTTTACCCAAAACGATGCCCAACGTGAGCGGCGCCATATGGAGCGCACCAGCTTTCGACCGCAACAAGAAGAAGCCAGCCCCATTGCCGCTGACTGGCAGCCCAGCCAAGATGCCTGCCAGATTTTACAGCGCGCCGGCGTCGATCCGCAGTTTATCAGCGACGCCGTGCCTGAGTTTGTGCTCTATTGGTCTGAGCGCGGCGATGCCTTTAAAACCTGGAACAGCAAGTTTATCCAACACGTGCGCCAACAATGGGCGCGCTACAGTGCCTCCGTCGAGCACTCAAGCTTGCCCACGCCCATTCCCGAAAACTGGCAGCCAGCCGAAGACTGCTTTGATATTCTGGCGATGGGGCACATCGACCGTCAGTTTGCCCAAGCCTTGGTGGGCGAGTTTGTGCTCTACTGGCGCGACTCGGGCCAGGCGCACAACAGCTGGAATAGCCGTTTTTTGCAATACGTTAAACAGAAGTGGGCGCAGCGCCTAGCGCAGCAACCTCAAGGAGCCTCCCATGGACAACAGCAAGCAACTGCTCAACCGCATTACGCAACAGCTGAAGCCAGCGTCCAACGACTCAAAGACACCAGCTGGTGATGCGCCCACACCGCCCAACGTGGAACAAAAAGAAGCCATCAACCAAATTTTTGAGTTATTTCGCTTCAATTACCACAACCAGTTTTTAAAGGCGTTTCCCGATTACGACACCCTGATTATGGCCAAGCGCTTATGGGCGCGGTTATTGGTGGAGTATTCCGGTGAGGTCATCATGCGCGCGGCAGAAAAAGCGGTAAAAGACAGCACCTATTTGCCCACCGTACACGAAGTGGTGCGCCGCTGTGATCGCGCCGATGTGCTGGGGCTGCCCGATGCTCATGCGGCGTACATCGAGGCTTGCCGAGCGCCGTCCCCAAAGCAGAGTTTTAACTGGAGCCACGCGGCGGTGTATTACGCTGGCCGCGCCAGTGACTGGTATTTTCTCGCCAATACCCCAGAGCCCAAAGCCTTCCCCGTGTTTCAACGCAATTATGAGCTGCTGCTCAAGCGCTTGGAGCAAGGCGAAGACTTAGAGCTGGAGCTGCCAGCTGCGCTGCCACAAGAAAGCGTGGTACCGCTGCCGCCAGAAGAGCAGCAGCGGCGTTTGCAGGCACTAAAAGACGCGCTGTAACTATTGACCCTGCTGTTGTTGCAGCATCTGTCGGGCAATACGCGGTGCCGTCCAAAGACTCGGCAGCAGCACCAGCGATACCGGCACGGCGGTGACCACAATAAAGGATTGCAGCGCCGAGATAGAACCTGAGCCGAGGGAAATCAGCACCGCGGCCATCACCCCCATCATCACGCCCCAAAATACGCGCACACCACTATGTGGGTGATCATGACCCGTCATTACCATCGACACGGCATAGGTCATGGAATCACCTGTGGTGGCAACAAATACCGTGGTCAGCACTAAAAACGCCAGCGACATCCAAAACCCTGCCGGCAATTGCTCGGTAATGGCCAACAAAGCAGCGGGCAAGTTAAAGCCGGTAAAAGGCTCAGAAATCACGCCGGGCTGCTGCAGCTCAAACGCCAAGCCAGAACCGCCGATAATAGTGAACCATAAGCAGGTAATCACAGGCGCCAGCAGCGAAATCAACACCACCATTTGGCGAATGGTACGACCGCGAGAAATACGAGCGACAAACATCGCCATCAAAGGGCCATAGCCCAAAAACCAGCCCCAAAAGAACACCGTCCACCAATCCAGCCAGCCCGGGTCAGCACGGAAGGTCGCCATGGGAATAAACTGATCGAGGTAAATACCAAACGAAGCCAAAAAGGCGTCGGAGATAAACGCCGTCGGCCCAAACACCACGATAATGGCCATCAGCACCACTGCCAGCACCACATTAAAGCGGCTCAGCAATTGAATGCCCTTGGTCACACCGGAGACCGACGATAAGGTGTAGAGCACAATCAGCCCCAACAACACCGCCAACTGAGTGGCAAAGGTATCGGGAATGCCGAACAGCTTTTCCAGGCCGAAACTCACTTGCAAGCCTAAAAAGCCAATCGGCCCGACGGTACCCGCCACCACCGCCAACACACAGGCAGCATCCACTAAGCTGGCCAGCGGGCCTTTCAGTGCTTTGTCGCCAAACACTGGGTACAGCAAGGTGCGAGGCTTCAGTGGCAGACCTTTTTCATAGTGCAAATACATAAACACAATGCCGGTCAAACTGCCGAGAATGGCCCAAGCGAGAAAGCCCCAATGCATAAAACTTTGCGCCAGCGCATGATGTGCCGCGCTTAAACTTCCCGCCTCTTCGGCCGCAAACAGCGGTGGCTGCGAGGTGAAATGCGCCATCGGCTCCGCCGCCGCCCAGAACACTCCGCCACCGGCCAGCAAGGTGCACATAATGATGCTGGTCCAGCGAAAGGTCGACATTTCTGGTTGATCGGTGCCGCCCAGCACCACATCGCCGGTACGGCCAAACGCCAAAACCAGGCCAATGAAAAACGTTAGTAATAATAAGATTTGCCAATACACCCCAAACCATTGGGTGGCAATGGAAAAACTGGATGAAACCCAGTCAGATACGGCTTGTTGATTCAGTAACGAGAGCAGGGTGAAAAGCACCAGAGAGCCACCACTGAGCACCAGAACGGGCCAGTCGATATGAGCCAGCCAGCCTTGCGGTGGGCCATGAGCCAGGGGCGTTCGCACCGACTCAGTTTTAATGTGTTGCATGAAGTCTCCTGTGAGCCGGTGACAAACCGGGATAAAAAAAGCCCATCATGAGATGGGCTTTGCGGGGCGGGAATTGTCCATATTCACACGCCGTGTGCAAGGTAACAGCGCACAGATGTCAGCTCTGGCTACCAGCGGTACAATTTTGACTACCAGCGATACAGGGTAATCAATAACACCGCCAGCAACATCGGGATAGACACCCACATCACCACCACCCGCCACAACCGCGCCATGGAGGCGCTGCCAAGTGCCGATTCAATTTGCTCCGTGGTTAAACCACGTGCGGCAAACCAGGCGATAAACAATCCACCCAAAGGTAAAAATAAATCCGGCGGAATACTGGTGAGCAAGTCAAACAGGGTTTTACCATCGAACACAGCAATAAAGCCCAATGGATGCCAGTCAGACAGCAAGCTAAACGACAACGCCGCCAGCACGCCCAGCATCCATACACAGCCGCCGACCACAGCCGCCGCCAAAGGGCGCGGCCATTGTTTATCGACCAACATCGCCACCAAAGGCTCGGCTAGGTTAATTGAGCTGGTCCAGGTCGCGAGCACCAGCAAAACAAAAAACGCCGACAACCACAGAGAGCCACCTGGCACCTCTGCAAACGCCACCGGTAAGGTCACAAACATCAGCCCAGGCCCGCCAGCAGGCTCCATACCATGACTAAACACCACGGCAAAAATTGCAATGCCGGCCAACAAGGCCACCACCACGTCGAGCACCGCCACGGCTACCGCTGCGCGTGGCAGGCTTTGCTCTTCTGGCATATAAGCGCCATAGGCCATTAATGCACATGCCCCCACCGCCAGGGTAAAAAACGCATGTCCCATGGCGTCTAACGTGGCTTGCCAACTGAGTGCTTCAGGATTAGGCCAGAACAGCCAATGCAGCGCCTCGCCAAAGCCTGGTGTGGTGGCGGCAAAGCCCGCCAGCAGCAGCAGTAACAAATACAATAACGGCATCAATAAGTTGTTCAGCTTTTCTAAGCCAGCGCTAACGCCGCGCGCCACCACCAGCATGGTCATCAGCAAAAACGCCAAATGACAGCCCAGCATTAGGGGTAAATCTTGTAAAAAACCATTGAACTGGGCACCGACGTCCGCCGCCGCCAAACCGACAAAATCGCCGTTGATCGACTTGCCTAAATACGCCAACGACCAGCCGGATACCACGGCATAAAAAGACAGAATTAAAAACAGGGTTAAACCACCGAATACCGCCAGTTTGCTCCACTGACGGCCGCGACCATTGTCACGCGCAAGCTGGGTTAAAGCAGCCAATGGCCCCGCTCGTCCGGTACGGCCAATCATGATTTCCGCCATCATGACCGGCAGCCCGAGCAGCACAATAAAGGCGACGTATTGCAGCAAAAATGCACTGCCGCCGTTTTCGCCGGTGATGTAGGGAAAGCGCCAAATATTCCCGAGCCCGACAGCCGCACCAGTGACAGCAAGAATAAATGCGCGGCGTGATTGCCAGCGTACGGGAGTGTGTGTATCAGCCATTGCGCCTCCACGGCAGATTCTGTCGGCGAAAAAGCGGCGATTATACTGATGTCGCGGGCTAACTGAACCTCTGTTGTTCACACTGACAGCCATGCACTGAGTCAGCACGGCTTGTGCACGTAATTTCAGTTACGACCGTAGAGCCGCGGCCTTTGATAACGGAAAAAACCCTGTTCCTCCTCGCGGGCAATGGTTTCTGCTTCGTGGGCGAATAATTTTTGCTGCAACTCTGCCAGCGCTTGCTCCAAAGCTTGCCCGTCATAACGCTGTTGCAATTCACGGCGCTGCTGCATGTAATCTAACCCCCGTTGCCAACGTTGCTGACGCTTTTGATCGCGCTGCGCCAACCATTGCCGACGCTCAGCGCTAATGCCCAATTGCTGGCGCGCGCGATCAATGGCCTGCTGGCGTTGTTTTGCAGGCAGTTGTCGCAGTTGCTGCTGCACCGAATCGAGGGAGAAAAACACACTGGCCACAGCAGTGGCTGCCAAGGATGACTCATTGGACACATGCTGTTGCACCAGCTGTTGCAGCGCCAGCGCGAGCTGTGGCAAACCCTGCTGGCTATGTTGCAGTCGCTCCAAGCCAGACTGCAACGCCAGCCGCTGCTGCTCGTATTGAGCAACATCTTGCTGCCAAATTTTCCGCGCTTGCTCGCCAAACAGGGCGTGACGCTGTTGCCATAAACGCGCTTCGCGTTGCCATTCGGGCAGTGCCAACAGTGTTTTTTGTTGCTCCAGCAACCAAGCTTGGTACTGGTCTAAACGAGAGAATAAAGACACAAGAGCAGCAAAGTGCTGCGGAAAGGCCCGTTGAATCGCAGCATCTAACACGGCCACGGGCACCATGCGATTAATTTGCTGGCGCCGAAACTGATACAAAGCAAGCTGCACAGGCAGCGCACTCATATCGCCAAAGCGCTGTTGCAAACGCTTTACCCAATGCGCCACCGCTTCGACATCATCAGGCTCTTTTACAACCGTCGTAGAGGGCTGTGAGACCGTCATCAAAGCGATGGGAGAGTGCCACGCCCAAACCAATGCGGCGGCACTTAGCGCCGCCACTATTAACCAACCACGCATGACGCTTAACCAACCACGCGTGAGATTACAACAACGGCTGCAGCACCGGCCAAACTAAATCGGCCAGTTTTTTCGACCCCGAGGCCGCTGGATGAATGCCATCAAAAATGATGTCGCGATCATTGATGCTGGCTCGCGGATCAACAAACTGGCAATCCAATGCGCTGTTGCTACATACACGCGCCAATGTTGCATTGCCGTAGTCCACCGCCTCTTCCAGGCTGTCTAATCTGAGCACCCCGTTTTTGGTGTAGTAATACCCTAGGTACACCGCGTGTTGGACGTCATCACCGGCCATCTCATTGAGCAGGTTCACACCGTCTACATACAGATCGTCGATAAAGTTTTTACAGCGACCACTCAGACGGCCAAATTGATACCACTGGGTTTTGCAGTTGTAAGGGTCCAGCAAGGTAATAACGGGGATTAAAATGTCATTGCCGCCACCGTTCATCACCACCACGTCAATGTTGGCGTTGTCTTGTCGTGCCTCAGCATATTGCTCGACCACCGATGGCACACCGATTCCGCCCTCGAGTTCGGCGCCGCTGCGGGTGTACTTGCGAAAGGTTTCACCGGCGTAGCTTTCTAAGTTGGTTTGCAAATCATTGGACAACGCAAAAATCGAATCGCCCAAGGTAATGACCTGATCGTTATCCGCATCCGGCACGACGTTACCGCCACCGCATGCGGCCAACCAGCTGGTGCTGAGTATAATGAGCAGTCGTTTCGTGAAAGTTTTCATCATGGCCTCCGTTCACTTTTAAACCAGTCTTTCCAGACTAGAAAGACGGTATTGAACTGCAGGCAATTGGCTGCAATTGGCCCGATATGCAGCTCAGCAAGGTCGGCAGTCGGTCAAGTGCATGAGGCAATAAAGGTCAAGCTAGCGGGTATCCGTTTTTATCAGCACTTCGATATAAACCAAGTACAGATGGACTTGCCCAAGTGCGATCGCATCTATGGCTGCCAGCCCATTAGGACAACATAAATTTTTGTCGGTATTGGTTGGGGGATATCCCGACCCGTTGACGAAAGCGCCGCCGAAACGAATTAGCGTCTTCGTAGCCCACTTGCCAAGTGATTTTTTCAAACGATAAACGGGTTGTTTCCAACAAGAACCGGGCTTTTTCCAACCGTAAATTCTGCAAATATTGAACCGGTGGCATGCCGGTCGCTTGCTTGAAACGACGGATAAAATTACGCTGCCCAAAGCCAAACCTTGCGGCCAACTCTTCCAGTTGAATGGGCTGGGCAAGTGTTCTTCAAGCCACAGTTGCACCTTATAAACGTCTGAGTCGTTATGCTGCTGGCGGAACTGCTCGCTTGCGTAGGGCGTTTGCTGACGATCCGCACTGTCCATCAGCATTTTTTTTGAGCATTCCAATGCCAACTGTGGTGAGCAAAATTTGCGCACAATGTAGAGCAATAAATCAGCGCCTGTGGTTGCGCCACCAGAGCAGAGAATGCGCTGATCATCCGTCACGGATTTTTCGGGTTTTAACTGCACCGCAGGGAAAGTAGCAGCAAACTTATCGGCAAACAGCCAGTGTGTGGTGGCCTGCTTGCCATCTAGCAGCCCTGCCGCCGCCGATACAAAGGCACCGGTACACATGCTCGCTACGTAACTGCCCTGCTGGTAGGTGTGCTGCAATCATGGCGTTACCGCCTCTAACTGCTGCATCACCGGCACGATTTTAAATAAAAACCCCGGTATCAACACCAGATCGACTTGTTCAACGCTCGACAACGGGCTCTGCACTTGCAGCTGCAAACCTCCCGTCGACAACACGGCGTTGCCATCGGGTGAGGCAGTGACCACGTTAAATAACTTCGACGTCGTTGCCCCACCAGTGGAATATTGGTGCAATGCATTAGCGACCTCAAAGAATTCCATCGCTGCTGCCACACTCATAGAGGAGCAGTGATCCAGCAATACAATACAAACATTCACACGAAACCTCATATGCAGAAACGGCATGCAGTAAGTCTTTTATGCCTATAGAGGCCTCTGCGGTCAACTCCTAGCATGAACGTCCTATTTGCAAGGAAACATCGCTATGAGCTATTTCTACCGGCTGCTGAAAAAGCCCTTCTTTGGCCGTTATGAACAACCTTGGCAGTGGCCGCAAGGCAGCGATCGCCATGACTGGATCAGTGTTCGCTTTAAATCACACAACGGCGCTCAGCTTGCCGGATTAATAGGTGACGCCCGCGGCCAAGCCAAAGGCGCCATTGTGCTGTGCCACCCAATGGGAAGCGCCGCCAAAGGGTTTTGGATTAAAAACGGTCATGCCGAGCTGTTACGCAGTGCCGGCTATCACGTACTGCTGTTTGATTTAAATGGCTTTGGAGAAAGTGACTCTACCGACATGGAGTATCCGCTTGACGTATTAGCCGCCGGCATTTTTATGCAACAGCGTTACCCGCATTTGCCGCTCGGGTTGATGTGAGCCTCAATGGGTGCCGCCATGGCCTTATGTGCATTGATTCATCCTAGCCATCCGTTCAAAGCGGTCGTATTAGAGGCCCCTTTCGCTGCTTTGTTGGATTTTTGGTCGCGTTATCCGCTGCCCAAATTAGCTTTGCAGCTCAGTATGTGGCTTTACCCCGCTGGTGAGCGGCGCCTGCGGCCCATATTGGCCGCCGAAAACATCCAGCACCAGCCAGATATGCTGCTTATTTACGGCGGTGCCGACGAGTACACCCCCGTTAGCCAAGGACACAGTTTGATGAAACCGCTAAGTCGCACCTGTAAAGCCAGTTTATGGCAAGTGCATGATGCTGAGCATACCCATGCTTACCGACAACAACCGCAGCAATATGCGCAAAAGGTGTGTTATTTCTTTGATTCAGCCTTGCAGGTCAAAGCCGCGCCGCCAGAGCCCGACGCGCCTGCCATGGCTGAAGAAATTATTGAGCCAAGTGCCCAGGGGTGTTCTTAATCAGGAGTGCTCTTGATCAGAACTCTCTCGCGGTGGCGTCACTGGTGCGAATAGCCAGAGTAAGATGGAAAAACCAAAAATAAAAAACAGCCCACTGGCAATTATCTGGTTACTTTCAGCGAGATGAAAACTGCCGCCAATAAAACCGGCCAGTATTAATAGCACCAGCGCCGCCAAAGCTAGCACGCCAAACACTCGGCCGGTCCACACAGCCGGCCAGTGCAATACTGGCCAAAAAACTGACAACAGCAACAGCAGTGCGACAGCAAGGCTGAATAAAGACCAAATGCCCATACCTAATGCCTGAATGCTGACCAAAGACGTTATCAACACAGCAATGGCCTGCAAAACTTTACTTAACTGCAGCAGCATGGGCATAGTAATCTCCTAATTAGAGCTGCAATGACTGTAGCAACTCATGTAACGATATGACAACGCCCTACCGGTAGCCACGCAGGCCACATTCTCTGATGACACAACAAACGTCACGCAAAAATCTGGCCCTACTGTGGGGAACGCTACTGTCATTGGCAGCCGCCATTGCACTGCTGCCGTATCAATTTTTATTTTTCAAAATCGTGCCGGTGTATTTTTTCAGTAGCTGGCTTCCCGGCCCCTTCACGGCTGGCTGGTTGATTAGCGTGTTGCTGTTAATTCCGGCCGCTTGGCTGAGCACAACAGCAGCCCAGGCACGTCAAGTCACACTGCTGGCCACCATCGGTGCCGTGTTACTAGGAACACCGCTATCACTCCACCTGCATACAGGGGCCCTCACTTTCAACAGTCTGATTAGCCAACTGCTGTGGGTGAGTTTTATTACGGTTCCACCTGTGCTGGCACATTTACTGGCGCGAACAGCCAGCGAGGCGTGGCTATAACCCACACTGGCAACAACACAGCTCAGGCACGCACTTGCAATACAATTTTGCCACGCGACTGCTGCGACTCTAACAAGGCATGGGCACGCCGCAGGTTGTCGACGGTCAACAAGCCAAAATCTTGCGTCATGGTGGTGCGGATTCGCCCCTCATCCACCAAGGCTGCGACCTTGGTCAACAAATGGTGCTGCTGTATTTTATCGTCGGTTTGATACAGCGAACGGGTAAACATCAACTCCCAATGCAGCGATACACTTTTGCGCTTAAATGGCAGGGCATTGAGTTCAGCCGGATCATCGATTAAACCAAATTTGCCTTGTGGCGCAATCACCTCGACGATATCGCTGAGGTGTTGATCGGTCTGATTCAGTGACACCACATAATCCACTGCCGTCACACCTATACGACTCAGTTGTGGCGCTAAAGGCTGCCGATGATCAATGATGTGGTCCGCGCCCAGCTGCTGCAGCCATTGCCGGCTTTCGCTGCGCGATGCCGTGGCAATCACAGTCACGTCGGTGAGTTGCTTAGCCAGCTGCGTCATGATGGAGCCAACACCACCTGCGGCGCCAATAATTAGCAAGGTTTTACTGCCTTGGTGTATGTCGCAGGTAACGCTTTGAGCAATTTGCAAACGATCAAACAGCATTTCCCAGGCCGTGATGCTGGTTAAGGGTAAGGCAGCCGCTTCAACAAAAGTCAGCGATGCTGGCATGTGCCCCACCAGATGCTCATCAACCAGCTGATATTCGGCGTTGCTGCCAGGGCGGGATAAATCGCCGGCATACCAAACCCTATCACCAGGTTTAAACAAGCTGACCTTGTCACCGACCGCGGTGACGATGCCACTGGCATCCCAACCCAATACTTTCCATTCACCCTCTGGCGCCGAAACCGCTTGGCGAATTTTGCAATCCACCGGATTCACAGACACCGCCTGGACTTCTATTAATACATCATGCTCCCTCGCCACGGGCATGGGCAGATCAACGGATTGCCAATTTGAGTGATCCGTTAAGGCATGAGCCTGTTGGTAGGCAATTGCTTTCATATCAGCCTCGATTATTGATGGTATTAGGGGTTAATTTTTCTTCGCTAAACGATGGATAGTCGCAGTAGCCCTGCTCATTGCCACCAAACAAAGTGGCAGGATCAAATTCTGCTAACGGCCAAGCGTTCAGCAAACGCTCAGGTAGATCAGGGTTGGCAATAAAGGCGCGGCCAAAGGCGACTAAATCGACCAGACCTGTGGCCAATAGCTGCTCGGCTTGGTCTTGCTGATAACCTCCCGCCACCATTAATACGCCATCAAAATCGGCTCTTAATTGCTGGCGAAAGCTCCATGGAACGTTGGGCGCATCGTCCCAATCGGCTTCCGCCAGATGCAAATACGCCAGCGATAGCTGATTGAGCTGCCTAGCGGCATAGCCGATGGTGTCAATGATATCGGGGCAGTTCATCCCCCTGGCGGTAATAAAAGGCGCCAAGCGAACGCCGACCCGGTGGGCGCCAATTTCTTCTGTCACCGCCTTGCTGACCTGCAACAAAAAACGAGCACGATTCTCGATGCTGCCACCATAAACATCGTCACGCTGATTTGAGGTCGAGCGCAGAAATTGGTCAATTAAATAGCCATTGGCGGCATGTATTTCGACGCCATCAAAGCCAGCCTCCATGGCAGCACGCGCAGCGCGGCGATAATCATCAATGATGTCGTCTATTTGCTGCTGGCTCAGCGCCGTCGGCGGCGAGCATGGCAGCATCTGCCCTTCGCCTTGATCATTGGCTACCCACACTTGGGCATCGGCGGTTATCGCCGACGGTGCCACCGGCGCTTTGCCTTGCTGAAACTGATGGTGTGACATTCTCCCCACGTGCCACAGCTGAGCAAAGATGCGCCCACCTGCTTGATGCACGGCATCGGTGACTTGCTGCCAGCCCTGAACTTGCTCGACGCTATGAATGCCAGGGGTAAAGCTGTAGCCCTGGCCTTGGGGCGAGATTTGCATCGCTTCGCTAATTATGAGCCCAGCACTGGCGCGCTGGGCGTAGTAGCGTGCCATCGATGCAGTCGCAATATTGCCAGGTTGGGCACTGCGGCAACGGGTCATCGGTGCCATCGCAATGCGATTTGGCAAGGTCAGGGTGCCGAGCGGCAAAGGATCAAACAGTGAGTTGGACATACGAATAACTCCAGTGACAACAGAACAGCAGGGAGCAAACGCCATTGCCTGCCTAATGCAGATATCGCTGTTTAACCCCACCTTGGTGATCACGGTATTCCAATGCCATAATTTGAAAAACAGGCCACATAAAGAATCAGATTCAAATAATTTTTGAAAATGAAAGCTCTACAAGATCTTAAAATCTTTCTCCTTACCGCTCAGCTGGGCAGCTTGTCGGCCTGTGCCCGGCAAATGAACCTGACGCCAGCCGCCACCAGCGCCGCCATCAAACGGCTAGAAGCAGAGCTCGATGTCATGCTGTTTGTGCGCTCCACCCGACGCTTGCGGCTAACGCAAGAAGGCGAGCTATTCCGCCAGCACTGCCAGGAAGCCCTGCAAATTCTCGACGACGGTATTCAAACCCTGAGCCAGGGTGTTGAGTTGATACGTGGGCGTTTGCAGTTATCAACACCATCAGATTTGGGGCGCAACCTGTTGCTCAGCTGGCTAGACGAGTTTGAGCAGCGCTTTCCTCACATCGAACTGGCATTGCAGGTCACTGACCGGTTAAGCGACTTGTATAGCCAGCCAGTGGATTTGGTATTGCGCTATGGTGAGCCCGCCAGCTCAAATCTGATTGCGCTGCCGGTGGCCGCCCACAACCGGCGAATGCTGTGTGCAGCCCCCAGTTATTTGCAGCAACACGGCACACCCGCCACCCCAGAGCAACTGCAGCAACATCATTGTTTGTGTTACATGCTGGGGGAATATCACTATGACCGCTGGCGCTTTGTGCGCGATGGTGAAGAGCTAACCATCAAGGTGCACGCTAAACGTCTGTCGGACGATGGCGATGTCGTGCGCCGCTGGGCGGTGGCTGGCCATGGCATTGCCTATAAATCGCAATTGGATATTGCTCAAGATTTATCCGCCGGCAGACTGGTTGCGGTGTGCCCTGATTGGCAGGGAGAAGCGGCCCCTCTCAACTTATTATGCGCCGATCGGCGTCAACTCAACCCGGCAGTAAGAACCCTGCATCAAGAATTACAAGTGTATTGCCTGCAAGTGTTGGCTCAGCTCAGCAACACCCAATAAAATAGTCCGCACTGTCGAACTCATATTTCATATCAGATGTGCTTATTTTGCGTCATTTAACTAAGCGTGCAGTTTTTCTGTCGACTTAATTTTACGACTGTATTTTCTTTACGTTAGAAAATTACTACCAAAAAATCCCAGAACCCTTTGTTAAATAAACAAAAAACAAAACCGATCATTAAACAAACAACCATTTCCCCTGCCGAAAAAATTCGACCTCTCTTACGGCGAAAGAAGCCAAAACGTTAATTTGCCCAAAAAGAACAAAGCAATCATTTTCAGAAGTCGTCATATAGCGCCTTAACCATAGAAAAAAAACGCCAAAAGAATGCAAAGAGCTTACTCCAATCAAAATAGAACTATCGTTTTGCTTTGCTAGAAACAAGGGCATTCGATGCCGAATCTGAGTTTATAGACCCTGATCACACTGTGGATATTACCTATTTGATCCTGACCATGTGATCAAGAAATATTCCTGGGCAGCACGAATTCATCACGAATTTGTGCAAATAAATTCACAAAGGAATGCAAGATGAACCACTCACCTAAAACACTACTACGACTTTTAACTCCCATTGCTGCCTGCCTAGCGAGCCTGCACCAAGCGAATGCTGGCCCGGTAAACTTAGATGCTCAGGCATTGGCCACTTTACCAGCGGAACTAAGCTCACAGTTGCATATCTACGGCGATGATCAAGACAGTCAGCTTTATTGGTATGCCGCTAAAACCGCACAATTAAAAAGCAACCGCAATCGTACTGACTTTCGCTTGCGCCTAACCATGGCTAACTATGGTCCTTATGCCGGCCAAGCTGCCGTGAGTTATACAGGCACATTGGACAGTAACAACAGCCCAGAGCTGCAAACTGCACTGCAAAGTTACGCCCAGCAACAGGGTATTCGCTTTCAGCCCCTAGGTGCCAGCGCAGCCTTTACCACCGCAGCGGCGGCGGGACTGGCGACGAACGATCAAGGCCAGGTAAAGGTGAATTGCACGCTGGAAAACGTCTCCTCCAACCGTGGCACTGAATTCCAGCTACCCATTTGTAAAGCACAAACGCGTTCTGGAGAGTGGATTAACGCAGAAGCCGGAACTCAATATGTTCGTGGAATTCCACAAGGCTACAGCGTCGACAGTGATCGTATTATGTTCACTGGCGTGACAACCTCAGGATGGGTAGAAAAGGTAGAGGAAAAACTGCTAGAAAAAAGCAGCTGGCAAGACATGATGAGCTTCGTCACGGAATGGTCGGTCAAAAACAGCAGTGATCGTATCGAGCAGCTGGGCTCAGCCCAAGTGGATTGGCGAGCCTTGTTGCCCTACCTGTTCAATTATAAAGGTTCAGATCACGTATACAGCTATGACGATATTCAAGGCTTTATGCTGTCTCTGGTGAATCTTCCAGTAGAAGAAACGGGCGTCACGGTACGCAATAATACCGAAGCATCGGATGAAAAACTGGCGCAAGCGTTGACAGAGAGTTTGATGCGTACCTTATTTACTCCACTGGCGCCAGACAGTGAAGCCGGCATCCAGTACACCTTACGCACTAATTTTTCTAAGCTGCAAAGTCCACGCGTCGATTCTTTGTACTTGTTCTGGCAACCAGGTATGGCTGTCGCACCAACGACCGTTACCACGGTCAACTGTATGACAGGCGATTTAAGCTGGCCTGCTAGCTTAAGCGCCTGCTAGCTTTCGTTAACGGCGAGCCTGCTAGGGCCTGTTAATACTATTTAGCTTTTTGCCGCTGGACGTCAGTTTTTTGAGGCATGAAAAACGTGGTGTAACGGGTTAAATAAGCAACGAATAACGCGACTCAGGGATAAACGGACGCCAGGGCTTAAAATCCCTCAACCTGTGTTGCTCATCCTTCATTTAACTCGTTAAACATCAGTCTTCGCGCCTTAATTTAGGGGTTTTCAGCTCATAACAGCGTGATCGAAATAGCGTGAACAGGCCTAGGGTCTGTTCACGCTATTTAGCTCTTTGCTGCTGGAAGTCAGTTTTTTGAGGCATGAGAAGCGTGGTTTAACCGGTTAAATAAGCAACGAATAACGCGACTCAGGGAACAACGGACGCCAGCCCTTTGGGTTAGGGCTTTAACCAACCCAGACAACCGTGTTTTTAGCTATGCAAAGGGTGAGCAACGGTTAGTCAGGATGCTGCTCAAACTGTTTGGCTTGGTCACCAATGTGCAACCAGCTGGGTTTTTCAGCAACAAACTCATGAAACTGATTTTCAATCGTTAGACTGTCATCCAAACAATTGGCGACGATGGGAAAAGACTCGGCGTCGGATAAAACCTCCCCCAGTGCAGTACCACAAACAGAGCAAAAGCAGCGGTCATACTGATACGGTGGCTGAGCTTTGAAGGTTGAAATGCTTTCATTGCCCTGCACTAGGCGAAAGGTATCCTCCTTAACGAATACCAAAGTACTGGCGCCCACTTTACGGCAACGACTGCAATGGCAGGTTCCCATCATGGCTGGCATTTCAGTCAACTCAAAACGTACCGCCCCACAACAACAGCTTCCTTTGATCATATGTCACCTGTGCACTAATGAATCACGGTCTTAGCATACACAATACTGTTTAAATAAACAGTATTAATTTTAGATGCCGTACTCGCGCTCAACCTTGGCTATGCGGATAGAAAAGTGCTGGTACCATTTCTCATGGCCCAGGCGTTGGGCCTGCAGGTGCTCGCCATTATTTTTCCATTGTTGAATGGCTTCTAGACTCTGCCAATACGACACTGTAATGCCTAAACCATTACGTACCGACTCCACGCCTAAAAATCCGGGCTGCAACTGTGCCAGTTCCACCATACGCTCTGCCATGGACTGATAGCCCTCCTCGACGGAGGTTCTTTCATTAGTGAATATTACCGCGTAGTAGGGCGGCTTTGGTGTATTGGCAATCTCAGACATTAAAGCTCCTATAGTTATTGACGCGGCAATCAAGGCAGGCCAATGATGACCTGCCGGGCCGCTGACTGGCCATAGGTTATCAGCAACACAAATGCGCTAATAAGCCCGATTTTTAGCTCCTATCATACTGCAGTGGCGTCATCGCTGCGGCAAGGGACATAGAGTTACTACAACAGAGCCATTATCATGGCCTGCCTTGTTTATTAGCGCGAGAGAGAGTATGTCGTTTCCTCCCTGCCCCAAATGCCAATCCGAATTTGTCTACCCTGATCAGGATATGTTGATTTGCCCAGAGTGTGCCCATGAGTGGAACCCGAGTGCCGTTTCAGAAGAAGACAGCATCCTAGTGAGGGATGCCAACGGCACCCAGCTGGCTGAAGGTGATAAAGTCACTTTAATCAA
This sequence comes from Bacterioplanes sp., assembly GCA_965233665.1. Lineage (GTDB taxonomy): Bacteria > Pseudomonadota > Gammaproteobacteria > Pseudomonadales > Oceanobacteraceae > Bacterioplanes. Next base: position 50,173 of record CBDDTG010000022.1, read on the forward strand.
GGATCTAAAAGTGAAAGGCAGCTCTATGGTGCTTAAAATCGGCACCAAAGCGCTGATTCGTCGCATCGTCGATGGCAAAGACCACCAGCTAGATTGCAAGGTCGATGGCGCCGGCGAAATGATGGTAACCGCGCAATTTGTTAAAAAAGCATGATACCCGCAGCACTGCTGGTTTATGTGACAGATGTTAAGATCGGGCTGGGCTGGTATCAGCAAGCTTTCCCACAGGCGGTGCCACACGATTACCCGGAATTTGATTTTACCGTATTGGACATTAATGGCTTTTCGCTTGAAATCGTTCAGGCCGATAATAAAGTCAGCAGCGGTAAAAAGGGGGTTGTCCTTTACTGGCACACTGACGACTGGGATGCCACTCTAAAACGTCTGATTTAGCTGGGGGCCCGTCTGTATCGCGGCCCTATGGCCATTGAAAATGGCTTGTCTATGTGCCAATTGGAAGATCCGTTTGGTAATTTGATTGGTCTGCGCGGCAGGCCAAAATCATACGTGTGCCCCGCTTCCGTTGAGTAAAACAGGGGAGATCAGGTCTTTTATGATATACCTATCTCCCTAAGCTAAGGTCTTGCGAGCACGCATTTATCTGCGTAGTCGCCAGCTACTGAAAGCAACACAGACAATATCAACTGGTTAAGTAAGGATACGATACGATGAAAACACTGCTGAGTTTATGCCTGTGGCTAACCACCATGACCGCACTCGCTCAAGGTTACCACTATCAGCCAGACGCTGATCCAGAGAAGCAACTGCAACAAGCCACCCAGCTGGCTAAGCAGCAGCAAAAACAGATACTGGTGATTTTCGGTTCAGACTGGTGCCCGGATTGTCGTAGTTTTAATAAAAAACTCGCTGAAGAGCCACTAGCCAGCACCATTCAACAGCGCTATGTGGTCATGCATGTGGACATTGGCCGCTGGGATAAAAACATGGCGTTTACCGAACGCTTTGGTGACCCTGTAGGCAAAGGCATTCCGTCGATTGCTATTATCGATCAGCAGCACAGCGTGCGCTATGTGGCCGAAGGTGGTGAATTTGCCTCCGCTCGCCATTCGAAAGTGACGTCTATTAACGACTGGTTTATTGCTCTGGACAAGGACATAGCAAAGAGCAGCCAAGTGTCATCAACAGCTCCTTAACGTAGCAACAGTAAGCGGTGATGGTTGCGTTTAACCAAGTAGCAGGTTAATGCCAGCTTGTGTCCTGAATCAGAAGTTCGCGTATTTTCAGAGTGAATGGAAAGCTCTAGTACAAGGCGCCCTTCGCAGGAAATATCGGGATCTTTTCAAGAAGAGCAACGCCGTAATTGAGATTTCCATTCGCTCCCTAGGGGCGCGTCCCTCAAGTCCTCTTGCTTTGTTCTGTCTCTTGCCAATGTAACCACCATTGTCTGCGAGACAGGCCTAGCCAGAAAACCTGAATGGCGCGCTGAAAGCATGCGAACTTCTGATTCAGGACACTAACGCCGTCCCCCCCATGCCCGCACCCAACCCCAGAGTCATGGCTAAAATTTGCCAACGCAGCAAATCATTGCCGCGCCCCACACTGATGGCCAAAGCCCAGGCTGGCACGGCGATCGCCGCAGAAAAAACGCACAACACAAATTGGCGAGGGCACCTCTGAATAATTCGGTGCCCGCTCTGGATCATCAGAGGGCTACAGATCACGAAGCCGGTTTGCCGCTCTAGCCAGCTACAGCAAAAATCGGCGACACAGAGCTGGAGTTCTCTGGCGCTCCCCTTAGGGCGCGGGCTGCTGGTACCAGTCGATTTTCTTTGCCAGTGCGACATCATGCCGTCGTCCCCCCACTCTTAATCGCGCTGGGTCAGCTCTCCAGCCAAGTTCAGCTGCATGCGCTCGCGAATAATGTCGACGCTGTCGTAATGGCTGAGCAGCACCACGAGTTTGCTGTAGCACGCCTCTAGCGTCATATCGCCGCCCGAGATAACCCCCGCACGTGCCAGTGCACTGCCGCCAGCGTAGGTGCCCATGGCCACACCACCGTGGTCACATTGACTTAAGTTCACCACCACCGTGCCTTGCTCACCGGCCTGCTCAATTAAACGCATAAAATCCGCTTGCTGAGGCGCATTGCCAGCGCCATAGCTGCGCAAAATTACCGCATCTAAAGGTTGATTGAAAAAGTGCGCCAGCATCGCTTTGGGCATGCCTGGGGTCAGGGTTAACACGCCAATGCGGCAGGGCTTTAATGGCGGCACTTTTGGTGCCAGCCCAGGCTGGGTTTTGACATCTAGCGGCGAAGGCCCGGAGCTGGCATCCATCACCCACACGGGCGCCGCATTAGGCGCGGTAAATGCCCCTAGCGCCACAGACGAGCTTTTGGTTACCCGATTACCAGGCAACAATTTATGATGAAACAATACATTAACACCGGCACAAGCGGGCTTGGCCGCCAACATCAAACCTTCGACGATATGGTCATGACCATCGCTATGTGGCTCCGCCAACGGCAGCTGTGAGCCAGTAACAATCACGGGTTTATCAATGCCAGGTAATAAAAACGACAGCGCCGAGGCTGTGTAAGCCAGAGTGTCCGTGCCATGCAAGACTAAAAAGCCATCGTAATCGCTGTAGCGCTGCGCGATATCTTCGGCTATTTGCTGCCAATGGTGGGGTTCCATATCGGAAGAATCCAACAGCGGCTCATACTCCACCAAGTCGTAGGCCGGCACTTGGCCAGACTGCAGTCTTGGTTCTTGCTGTAAGCGCGAAGTCAGATAGCCTGTGGCCGGTATCAGGCCGTTATCACTGGGCTGCATTCCTATGGTGCCGCCAGTATAAAGAATAGCGATGCGCTTGCTGTTCACGACCTTCCCTCTGCTGCCAAAAATATCATTAGTGGCGCCAGAGTATATCACGAGTCAGATGTGGCCCCGCCCTGTCCAGATGCAGCTATTGGGTGGATGCTAAAACGAGCGTGGGCCTGTCACGTCAGTTAGGGTCGTGCTGCATTCTGCTGCATAACTTGCTTTAGCTGCCCCAGATAGGGCTGAATGGCCTGCACATCGGCCTCAGGGACTTGCTTAATGCGTGCCATCATCGCCAGGGTGGATTCCAGCATGGCTCGCATTTGCTGTTTTTGCTCGTCATTTAAATGAGGAGAACTCTCCACTTGCTGCAGCTTGGCGCGCATATCATCCGGGTTCATTGTCATCGCTTCACTGCTCATTTGGGTTTTGGCATACGCCGATACGATTTGCACCGTCGCTTGTGCCCAGTGCTCGGGGGAATCAAAGCCATGACCGCGCAATAACCCCTGCATCTCTGGGTACAGCCCCGCCTGCTTTAACGGCTCGATAAAATCTTTTACCGCCAACGCCGAAGCGTTGCTTCGTGGCTCAAACGCATCTTCATGCTGCTCTCCCCAAGCCTTCACATCCGCCTGTGAGCCCAACCAGCGTTCAACCACCGAGGCATTCAGTGGCTCCGCATACGTGCTGGCCCCGAATAAGACCAGCACAACCAAGCACGCGATTTTTTTCATCTGTCACATCCTGTTTGCACCATCAATGATGAGCAGTGTAGAAAGATATGAGCCAAACATCAGTTTTATACAATACATTCACGCTACGCACAGACACACTGGCCCCATACCTTCAGTAGGAGACTCAGTGTGACAACAACCTTGTGGTTATCAATGGCCAGTTTTGCCCTGGCAGCCTCGATTTCGCCAGGCCCGGTTAACTTAGTGAGCTTAAGCAATGGCATAAGGCGTCAGATACGAACCGGTTTATGGTTCGTCACCGGCGCGGCTTTAGGTTTTACTGCCTTATTTATTGCCATCGGCTTTGGCTTACACACCTTGCTGCAACAATTCCCTTTGCTCAATACCGTTCTTCGCTGGGCCGGTATCGCATTTTTGTTGTATTTGGCATTTCAGCTGTTTATCAGCAAAGGCAACCTAGATTTAGAAGAAAAAAAACATCAACCCGGCTTTTTTACCGGAGCCTTAATGCAATGGCTTAACCCGAAAGCTTGGTTGGCATCGGCGGCAGGCATTAGCGCTTACACCGCCAACGGGGACGCAACCCTGGTGTGGATCTTTGCCGCCCTGTATGCCCCTATTTGCTGGCTTTCCATTGGCTGTTGGCTGGCAGCGGGAGGCTTTTTGCACCGCCATGTTCAGCAGCCCAACAAGCTGCGCTGGATTAACCGCAGCCTCGGTCTGTTATTAGCGGCCAGTTGCGGCGCTTTATTGGTTTAGGCCACCTGCGGTTTTCCCCACATTCGGCACACACTCGCCCAGCCAAAAAACGCAAGGGTCATAAGGCATCAGCGCCGGCGCATAAATTGCCCCGGCGTTGCGGCCGTGAGCTTTTTAAACACGTGCTGAAAATGCGCCTGATCAGTAAAGCCCGCTGCTAGCGCCACATCCGCAATGCTCAAGCCCTGGCGTAACAATACTTTGCTCTGCTGGATGCGCTGGTCCAACCAATAAGCGTGCGGCGCTAAGCCAAACTGACGTTTAAAAGCCCGGACCAAATGGCCTTCACTGCAACCAGCAAGCTCAGCCAGCTGAGAAAGTGTGGGAGCACTGACATTCGTTTGTTGCAGTTGCTGCGCAACCTGGTTCAAAGCTTTAGGCGCAGGCCCGACCATTTGAATCTGAGGCCCAGGCTTCTGCGCCAAATGCAAAAACAAGTCGGACAAAAACTCCAACAAAGCCGAGGCTTTGTCTAATAGCTCGCCTTGCTCGTCGATTAAAATATTTGCCATTAGCTGGTAGCGCTCAAACCACAGCGACGGGCCGGGAATCACCGCCGTGTCGATATCTTTCCACTGCTCACCTGACAGCAGGCCTAATTCTGTGCGTAACTGCACCAACCAGGGGGTATCGACATACAACATCCAATAGCCCCAAGCATCGCTGATGGGGTTGCAAACATGCACCCAGTGAGGGTTCATCAAGACCAGATCGCCGCTGTGTATGTCGAACTGCTGATCACGGTAATCGAAACTGCTGCGACCATTAATAATGGCCCCCATCGACCATTGCTCATGGCTATGCGGTGCATAACATACGTTGCGCCCCTCTTTAACCAAACGTAACTCAACGTGAGGCAAGCGCTCATCGCGCCAGAAAATATGTTGATCTTTCATACCACAAAGCTTACCGATTGAACTCCAATACAACCAGAGCAAGCTGGGGAAGCTCTAAATAATTAGGTGTCTTAGTACTGCCCAAGCGTTATCCTGACAACAGCAAAGTCGAGGTAGAGTTATGATTGCTGCGTCCATCAGCCAAGACATGTACGACAAACGCATCCCGTATATTGGTATCACCATCGATGAAGACATTGAGGATTACCAGTACGCACTGCCATATTTAAGCAAGCTTACCAAATACGAGACAGAAAACTATCAAACCTACTTAGCTGTCGACGCCTACATACAGCCAGACAGTGATATCAGTCCGTATTTAATGCGCAGGCTGCAGCAGTTTGCTTTAGGACATATTCAATCTTCTGTTCATGCCGATCAAGAGTTCGAGTTCGAGCTGGATGACACGCGTCATAAAGTTTATGGCGACCAAAGAGAACCTGGCATCAATGCCATGACTTGGTCAACGGCATTTCTTACCAGCTGGATCACACGCAATGAAAAAGCGCAGCGATGGTTATTGGATGACGATCTTGACCCAACCATGATGGCGAATCGAAATAGCGACAGCGTTGTTGCAGATTTCTCTCGCCTGTATCGCTCTCTCCACTTACAACAAGATGTTCGTGATGCACTGCTCATCGCCAGTCACAGCCCAACGACGTTGGCAGGCAACCACGTATGGCAAGATGTCGTCCGTGATCTGTATCTTCCACAACTGGATGTCATTGCGACCATCGCCTTTGATGAGGGAGAAGCTCGTTTTAATCAAGCCATTCATAACGCCCTATCGCAGCATCAACACCATTACGCTAGCTACCCAGACTCAGCCGTGCCGAGAACCGCCATTTCACTGCCACTCATGGGCCTCGCAGCTTTAGCCTATGATCGCTTAGGTTATCGCGCTAGGGTCGAGAATCGTTACATTCCAACTTGGCTGGTGGAAAAACAAGATTGGTCACAACTACCACGGCTGTCAGATGATAATCTCAGATTAAATTATCCGCTTCGTACCCGAGGGCCAAACTCGTAAACTACATGGTGACTCTAGAGTCTATATGAACACGGCCGTTAAAAGGGAACTGCATGCTTGAAGCCACACTGACCGACGAAGACTATCAGAAAAACTTTCCTGCTCTGGCAAAAAGGATCGATCGTGCTGTGCTCAACTACCAAAAACAGCGCTACCCTTTTTTTTAAGCCCTGGATTGAAACCAACATCAGCAGCTACCTGACTTATTTGGGCTGCGAGTGCTACATCCATCCCAACTCACCCAGCACCTTCTACATCATGCGCCGCTTACAGCAGTTTATGCTAGGCGCGGTTCAATGCGCGCTGCACCATGGTGAACTGTTCAGCTTTGAACTGGATGACAGCATGCACTCAGTTTATGGCGATGCAAAAGAAAACGTGCCAAACGCCCGAGCATGGCTTGGTGCATTAGAAAGCGCATGCATCACACGCAACACTGAGGCGCTGGATTTCTTACTAGCAATGGACTTTTCCAAAATCATTTCAGAATCTAGCAAGGATGATACGGTCTTTACATCCTTAGCCAAACTGTATCGCTCTTTGCATTTAGATGAAGACATAACCGATGCATTATTAGAAGCTCAATATTGCCCAACCACCTTGTCTCACCAAGGCATTTGGGCCGATACGGTCGAGCTAATTTATTTGCCTTTATTAAACATTATCGCCACCATCGCTGTTAAAGAAGGTGAAACGCAGTTTAACGACGCCATTGAACATGCTTTGCTTCAATACCAGGCCTACTACCAGAAAGACCCTGACAATGACTTGCCCAGAACAGCCGTCTCCGTTCCACTCATGGGGTTAGCCGCATTAGCCTTTGACCGCTTGGGTTATCGCGTTACGGTAGAGAACCGTTACATTCCAACTTGGCTTGTAGAAAAGCAAGACTGGTCACAACTGCCGCCTTTGCCCGATGGTAGCCTACGTTTAAACTTTCCCGTTCGCACGCGCAACCCGCTGGAGAAATAATATGAGCATGATGGAACGCTTCCCCAACTATTTTACCGACTGGTGGCACGCCGAAAACCGTTCACCAGAGGAGCTAAATGCCGAGATGGTGAGCGAGCGGTTAACAGCGCTCAGCTCTGCTGACGATGAGCTGGCGCTGTTGCAAAGCGTGAGCACAGAGCAGCAAATGCAACACATCAATTTGTATCTGCATTACGTGCTAAAAGCTGAAAGCCCCACGCTGGTTTTGCAGCAATTAGCACCAGCGGTATACGAGCTATACAAGTTAAACATTCAGCGCTTCAACCCCAATAAAGGCGCCGTGGCCGAATACCTCACCAGCCATATCAACGACATCGCCGTGGAGTTAAACGACATCAATCGTGAATTTGTTAACTACCATCGTCGCCAAGCAAAGCGTTAATAGCAGATCGGACAAGAGACAAAAGCACGGTATACGCACAACCAACCATAGGTTAAGGCACCTCGATTTACCAGCAGCTGTCACGCCTTCCAAATAAGGGAGACAGCCTCTTTCCCCACTCTCAGCGGCCCACACCTAACGGAGCATGCTTAGCGGATCATGCCCAATCGAACCCTGGCATCTAACGCTTGCTTTGAACATTGGTTCGTATATAAACTAATTTAGTTCGCTAGCAAACCAAACAAGGAACTTTGTGGATCGTCGTCTGTTTTTCTTGCTGAACATGGCTCAGCACCGCTTGTACAGCCATGTGGATCGCGCCTGTGAAGAGGCGCTTGGCGTCAGTGCTGCGCAACTGGCGGCCTTGATGTACATCGGCCAGTCGCCTGGTTGTGCGCACACAGACGTCGGCTGTGCATTGCAACTGAAGAAACCTGCCGTGACGGGTTTACTGCAACGCATGGAACGCAACGGCTTGATCGAACGACGACAAAGCGAGCAAGACGCACGCCGCAGTGAACTTTACGCGACCTCCGCTGGTTTAGCGAAAAGTAAGGAAGCCAAACCGTATTTGCAGGAACTGAACAGCATCTTCACCAGCGAGTTTGAGCCGGAAGAAATCGATACCGTTTTGCGCTTTCTAAATTTTATTATGCAGCGATTTTGATTTACCCACGGCCCCTAGTAACGCGCAGCGCAGAGGCTTATAAAAAAAGTGCTTTGATGCGCTCAAGTCGTTTTTGCAAAATAGTCTGAGGTAACAACATGAAAGAGAAAATCGATATCGCCACGGCTGCCGGGCACTCCATTGTTGCCCATGTTTTTGCAACACAGCAAACATCGCAAGGCGTTTGCATCATTGCACCGGCCACGGGCGTCGCACAGTATTTATACGACGATTTTGCTCACTGGTTGACCCAGCAAGGTTACCACGTGATTACCTTTGATTATGACGGTATGGGACTGTCGGTAAATGGCCATGTCAAACACTGCCGCAGCGATAAACTTAGCTGGGCCAAGTACGACTGCCCTGCCGTGATCGACTACGCACAACAGCAGTTTCCGCAACAAAAATTGATCTGGTTTGGTCACAGCGTGGGTGGGCATATGTTGGGCATGATGGAAAATAGCTATACTAATCGCCTGGATAAAATCATCACCGTCGCCTCAGGGACAGGCACCTGGTGGTATAACGCCGCTCCCACCAAACGCGTCGCTTGGTTTTTGTGGTACGTACTGGTGCCCGTGCTGGTGCCTATTTTTGGCTACTTTCCTGGCAGCAAGATCAACATCATGTGTGACATGCCTAAAGGCGTGATTATGCAGTGGCGCCGCTGGTGCCTGCATAAAGACTACGCCATTGGCAAAGAAGGCGATTGGCTGCGTCAGCGCTTCGCCGGCGTTCGAACTCCTATGACCGTTGTATCATTTAGCGACGATGACATGATGTCGCCGAAGAACATTAAGCGCCTGCACCTTAGTTTTTCTCAAGCACCACAAACCCACGTTCATATTCATCCACAAGACATTCAGCAAAAGTCCATTCGCCATATTGGCTGGCACAAACAGCGTTATCAACAGCTTTGGGAAAACTACTTTGCTCCTGCGCTGTCGGCTGATAGCACACCTCACTGACTCCTCTTCCCCGGGATATGGCGCAGCATAGTGGCGATGGTTTAGTGACGTGCCCGGGTTTAAACCTTCATTGCTTTAATATTCGAAAATATTTAGCTTTGTTAAGCCCACAACAGCGTGATCGAATCAGTGTCTAGTTTTCTCGCTCTGTCATATTAGCGGTATTGAGCTGAGGTAATAAACTGATTCATCGATTCACACCAAACAATCACGCTGTTGTAACGCTCTAAATCGATTGCATCAAAACGCACATCAAAACCGTCAAAGCTGCGCACATCACCGGCGTTTAGCATGCGCTCTTTTAAGCGCAAGAAATCGGCCTCGGTTTCGACAAACTCGGGCGAGAAATACAAGCGATAATCTGGCCCTGGCGACAGTGCCCCCTGAAACGAAACAAAATCACGCCCAACCAGCACCTCACCCTGGCCGCGATGCAGCCAGTCGCTGTCCTGGCGCTGATGATCAAATGCCGTGCGATACACCACCTGCTGCTCACGTTGCTGCCAAAGCGCTGCACTCGGAGGTGCTTCGGCAATCAAAATCGGCAGGGTATAAATGCCCGCAGCAAAGGCGAATACCGCCACTAGGCCATGACTCAACAACAGTGCTATCAGTTTTTTCAACGCGTTTGCCTCTCAATCAATCAGTGCAGCAAGACTAGTCGCTGCTGCGAACGAATCCTTACATCTGGCGAGACAAACTCACTGTCTAATTCGCTGCCTGCTCTTGATCATCACTGCAACTCAAATGGTTTGGTCAGCTGCTGGTCATAGAGCCCAAAGCAACATGTTGTTGATTCGTACCGATCTGAGCTAGTCGTAGGCGCGCAAGAACTGATACTGCTCATTGCCTGGTACGGGCACGTACAAGGCTGTCGGTCTACCGCGCCCTCCTTCTGGCACCCCTTCTCCGACTTCTTGCAGTACACCGGCGTTACTGATGCGGCGGCGAAAGGACTTTTTCTCCAGCGATTTTTCCATCAATAACTCAAACGCACTCTGCAGTTGAGTCAGTGAAAAAGGCGCCTGCAACACATGCAGTGGCAGTAAGGTGTAGGCGGTTTTGTACTTCAGCCGCTCACGTGCAAGCTCTAGTAAATGCTGGTGATCAAACGCCAGCGCAATTGACGCCACCTCCTGCCAACTAACCCATTCGGCATCGCTGACAGAGTCGATAAATTCAGCTGTTGGTGCATAAGGAATCAAAGCCATATATAAGGTCGTGACCGACCAGCCACGTGGATCACGTTGATCATTCCCCACCGTGATCACTTGCTCAAGCCAAGGCGCCTCAATACCGGTTTTGCTCAGCAACTTGCGCTTGGCAGTAATATCAATATTGGCATCTTCCTGCAGATCCACGAAGCCGCCCGGCAATGCCCAGCAAGACTGGTAGGGAAAAGCGGCGCGTTTTACTAGCAACACCTTCAACTGCCCTTGGTGCAAAGTAAACAGTGCCACATCCACCGAGAACAAGGGAGTCGGATAACGCTCTTGCTGATAGTTAGACAAATACTGCTGTTCTGAGTGATCACTCATGGGCAAACTCCAAGGGACAAACACTGCGTTGTCTACAGGTGTGCAAATACAACGCTCATTGACTTTATTGGCATATAGCCAATATATTATCAAGCCAAGCAAAGGTGGGACAGACCTACCTTACACCCGCCCACAGCAAGGAGTTTGCTGCATGCATAAAGATATCGATTTTGCGGTATTTATTGGCCGCTTCCAACCCTTTCACCGCGGTCACCTAGAGGTGGTGAAGCAGGGATTACAGCAAGCCAACAAGCTAATCATTTTAATTGGCTCAGCCTGGCAAGCGCGAAGCCCACGCAATCCATGGACGCACGATGAGCGCGAGCAAATGATTCGTGCTTGCCTGAGTGATGCAGACAACCAGCGCCTGATCTGTTTGCCATTAATGGATGTGCCTTACAACGACGAGCTGTGGGTACGTAACGTGCAAACTACCGTCGCTGGCTTGGTCACCGCTCATCACACCACTCCTCATAAAACCCCCAAAGTAGCGTTGATTGGTCATAAAAAAGATCACAGCGGCTTTTACTTAAATTTGTTTCCACAGTGGCAGAACATTGCGGTCGATAATATTGCCAACATCAGTGCAACGCCCATCCGCCAGCATTTCTTTGCCGCATCCACAACAGCCAAAGACATCGCTGAGCTGCCCTCGGCAGTGCAGCATTGGCTCACCCAGTTTGCCGACTCAGCGCCTGGCTATCAGCACATTGCTGAAGAAATTGCCTTTGTGCAGCGCTATCAACAAGCTTGGCAAGCGGCACCCTATGCACCGACTTTCGTCACTGTGGACGCCGTTGTTGTGCAGTCTGGCCATGTGTTGCTGGTAGAGCGGAGAGCCAACCCAGGCAAAGGGTTATGGGCATTGCCTGGCGGTTTTGTCGATCACCATGAGCGCTTGCAGGATGCTTGCCTGCGTGAGCTGCGAGAGGAAACCCGCTTAAAAGTACCGGCTCCGGTATTGAAAGGTTCGATTTCTCGCCAAGCGGTATTCGATGACCCTTATCGATCTGCTCGTGGGCGCACCATTACTCACGCTTTTCTGATCGAACTGGAACCGAGCTCCAGCTTGCCAAAAGTGAAAGGTGGCGATGATGCACGCTCGGCCAACTGGGTGCCACTGGGAGATTTAAGCCCCCAGGATATGTTTGAGGATCACTACTTCGTGATTCAGCACATGCTGGGCAGCGGCTAGCGTCTTTGCTGATTAGCTGTTATTAGACGAACCATACTTGACAACTTAGTGGCCTTTAGCCACTATAAGGAAAGAGCAGCGGGAACCGCTGCTCAACATAGCAACAGCGCCGGATAGACCAGCGCTGTGAAACAACCGACTGGAGGACCTCCGTCATGACAAACGTATTGTTAAACACCGATTCCTATAAGACCTCACACTATGCTCAATACCCGGCTAATGCAGAGTTCATTTCTAGCTACATAGAGTCGCGCGGTGGCGTTTATCCGCATACAGTATTTTTTGGCTTGCAAGCCTTTATCAAACAGTACCTAAGCCAACCTTTTTCTCAGCAAGATATTGATCAGGCAGACACTTTGCTGAGCGCTCATGGTGTGCCCTTTAATCGCTCCGGTTGGCAATACATTCTTGATCATTATGACGGTTTTCTGCCGCTGGAAATCCAGGCTGTTGCGGAAGGCACCTGCCTGCCAACCGGTCATGTCATGCTGCAGGTACAAAACACTGACCCTCACTGTGCTTGGTTAACCAGCTACATCGAAACAGCATTGTTGCGCGCCATCTGGTACCCCACCACGGTCGCCACTGTGTCGCACGCATGTAAAAGTATTATTGCGCGCTATCTCGAAGACACCGCCGACAGCAGCGATAATCTGCCATTTAAATTGCACGATTTTGGCGCCCGCGGTGTCAGCTCCGAAGAAAGTGCCGCCCTGGGAGGTGCGGCACACTTGGTGAATTTTATGGGTACAGATACCTTGTCTGGTGTATTGGCAGCATCTCGCTTTTATGGCGCGACGATGGCGGGATTCTCGATTCCGGCGGCGGAGCACAGCACCATCACCAGCTGGGGCAAAGACGGCGAGTGCGCCGCTTACGCCAACATGATCGAACAGTTCGGCGGCGAAGGGCGACTCGTGGCCGTCGTTAGTGATTCTTACGACCTGTGGCATGCCATTGACCATATTTGGGGCCAACAACTGAAGAGCCAGGTTGAGTCCATGGGCGGCACGCTGGTCATTCGCCCCGACTCCGGTGATCCCGTTGCGGTGGTGTGTGAAGCCATCGAGCGTTTAATGGCGACTTTCGGAAGTTATACCAACCGCAAAGGCTATCGCATGCTGCCTGACTGCGTGCGCCTGATTCAAGGCGATGGCATCAGTGTTGAATCCATCGAAGAAATTCTGGCAGCGCTAAAAGCTCGTGCCATTAGCGCAGACAATATCGCCTTTGGTATGGGCGGTGAATTACTGCAGAAGGTCAATCGCGACACGCAAAAGTTTGCCATGAAAGCCTCGGCAATACGCATCGCTGGCCAGTGGCATGATATCTACAAAGACCCGGCCACTGACCCAGGCAAACGCTCCAAACGTGGAAGGTTAGCGCTGATAAAAACCGCCGCAGGGTACAAAACCATTCGCGAAGATTCCCTCGGCAGTGACAGCAACCTACTGCAAACGGTGTTCCGTAACGGTGACTTGCTGCAAGACTGGTCCTTTGAGCAAGTACGCAGCAGAGCCGAACAAGGCGCTAACGCGAGCTGATATCAGCATTGGCAATTACACCGTCAGTTGGTAACAATGGCAGCATATTCACGGCAAGCCGATGTTTATGCTGCGTATTAATCAACTGAATAAAAGTTTTGATCAGCCCGACGGCAAGGTCAGTGTGTTGCAGCAAGCATCGCTGCAGCTGGAAGCTGGCCAATCGGCGGCGCTGCTGGGCGAAAGCGGCAGCGGTAAAAGCACACTATTGCACTTAATTGCTGGTTTAGATCGAGCCGATGGCGGTGAAATCTGGCTGCAACAACAGCCATTACATCAGTTTAGTGATAAGCAATTTAATCAATTGCGCCGCACTCAACTGAGCCTGATTTTTCAGCAATATCATCTGGTCCCGACCCTCACTGTGTTCGATAACGTGTCTCTGCAAGCGCGTTTAAGCGGCCACCTTGACGACGACTTTCGCCAGCACCTCATTGCAACACTTGGTTTAGAGCCGCTACTCAAACGCTTGCCGCAACAGCTGTCCGGAGGTCAACAACAGCGCGTGGCCATCGCCCGCAGCCTGCTGCACCGCCCTGCTTTGGTATTGGCCGATGAACCCACCGGCAACCTGGATGAAAACACCAGCCAGCAAGTGATGCAGCTGCTCAGTCAGCTGGTGCGCGATAACGGCAGCAGTTTGCTGATGGTCACCCACAGCCCCGCCATGGCCGCCTATTGCGACCACAGCTGGCGCCTGCAGCATGGCCGTTTAGACTCCGAGCCATCAGCGTGAAGCCGTTTTTATGAGGTCAGGGTTATGAGATCGCTTCTATGAGGTCGTTGTTATGGAGCTGGCTTACACTGCTTAGCCATTACCGCCGCCACCCCAGCCAAACACTGTTTTTGTTGCTCGGCCTGATTACCGGCGTGGCCTTATGGTCGGCGGTGCACATCATTAATGCCCATGCCCGTGCCAGCTATGCCGAGGCCGACCAGCTGCTCGATGCTCACGCTATCCATTGGATTCAATCGCCCCAAGGTCGGGTCGATTTAAACGATTATGTCGCCCTGCGCCGCGCTGGATTTCGCCAGATCTACCCAGTGTTAGAGCTGCGTTTAAGCACACCAGACAACCAGCCGCTTACACTGATTGCCACGGATTTAATGGCCATGGGTGCCAGCCGCACAAGTCCAACGAAAGCGCAGAGCAATAGCCGCGTCGATATGCGCGCATGGTCACAACTGAGCCAGCCGCCTTACGCCGTATGGGTGCCCGCCAGCCTGGCCAACTCGCTACCGCTACAGGCCGGGCAGCGCCTAACCCTGCGCGATGGTCGCCAATTGCCACCGGCCGTGATTGATAGCCAACCACGCCAGGGCCAACGGCTATTTATGGACATAGGTGCAGCGGCCATCACCTTAGGCGAAACCCATCTCAGCTATTTGGCCGTCGGTGCTATCGATCCCGCCGAACTAAAACGGCTGGATCAATGGCTGAGTCAATACGCCCCCCAGCTCAAACGTCGCAGCAATCAGCAACCATTAGATTTAACCGAGCTGACCGCCAGCTTGCACATTCACCTCAACGCCATGAGCTTGCTGGCCTTTGCCGTTGGCCTGTTTATTGTGTTTAACGCCGTGCGCTTCACCCTGCACAGCCGCGCCAGCACATTGACCACGCTGCGCGAGCTAGGAGTAAGCGCCCGCACACTCACTAGCGCCATTGTGCTGGAGGGTTTTACCCTGAGCTTAATTGGCACCGCACTGGGGCTGGCTGCGGGCTTTGGCCTGAGCCAGTTATTACTGCCTGCCGTCGCTGCAACACTGCAGCATCTTTATGGTGCCGTGCTCGATCAGCGCCTGTTACTACAGCCTCTGGTGTTGTTGCAGGCTTGGCTGCTGACCAGTGTGGGGCTATTGATGGCCTTGGTATGGCCGCTGTGGCAGCGCAGTCGCCAAGATGTGCTGGCGCAGCGCCAAGGCGTAGACTTGTTGCAGCAAGAGCAGCGCAGTCAACGCCGCTTGGCCATCAGCGCCGTAGTTTTGCTGGCAGTGGCGCTGTGGTCTTACCCCTGGCTTAATTCACTCGCTCATGGCTTTGCCTTGTTGGCGGCACTGTTATTTGCGGGCGCCTGGCTGTTGCCCTGGCTAGCAAGCCAGTGTCTGCATTGGCTTAGTCAAAACGCCAAGCCTGGACTGGCGCAATGGTGTTGGGCAGAAGGGCAAGTTCAGCTAGGGCCGCTGCGCCCGGCGCTGATGGCCATGTTGCTGGCGCTCACCGCCAACTTTGGTGTCGATAATCTGGTCGGCTCGTTTCGCCAAGCGTTGGATAACTGGCTGCAGCAACGCATTGCTGCCGATGTCTACCTGCAAACCGACCAGCTCGATGCCCACCAACTCAGCCAACATGCTTGGCTGCTGGATAGCCATCAGCGCAATGGTTTGCGCCTGCGCTGGCAAGACCGCCCGACTCTGATTCGCGGCCTCGACCCCAGCGCACCCGATGTACAACAGCTGCCCATGGCCAGCCAGAGTTATCCACAAAGCGGCGCGGCCTGGCCTAACGACGCCATTTTGGCCAATGAGCAAGTGCAACACCTAGCGGGCAAACAGCTAGGCGATGTTATTTATTTGCCGCTTGGCAATGGTGAGCAACAGCGCTTTACCCTTGCCGGTTTTTACTACGACTATGGCAACCCCTATTTTCAGTTTTATCTGCCGTATCAGCGCGTGGCACAGCTGTGGCCGAGTGCACAACCTCAAGGGCTGGCACTGTGGCTAAGAGAAGACGCCAATATGACCGAGGTAGAACAGGCGTTAGTCGAAGCCGGTGGCCAGCCCGGTGATTGGATCGATCGCCGCGCCATATTGCAGTTGTCGCTGCGGATTTTTGATCGCACCTTTGCCATGACGGCTGCCATCAATACCCTGACCTTTGCCGTCGCCGGCATCGCCTTATTGGCCGCCTTGCTCGCTATTCATCAGCAGCGTTTACCACACTACGCCCACTGGCGCGCGATGGGTGTGAACTGGCGTGAGTGGTTGCAACTCACGGCGGTGCCGTTGGCGCTGTGCTTAATGCTCACCTGGGCGCTGTCCATTCCCCTCGGCAGCGCGCTGGCCTGGTTATTGATTCATGACATCAACGTGTTGTCGTTTGGTTGGACCATGCCGCTGCAATGGCAAGGCCGACCTGCGCTGCTGCTGGCACTGCTGTGCTTGGGTGTAACCGCCATCGCTTTTGCCATCGCCGCCTTGCAAGTGCGCCAGCGTCTACCTTATGCGTTAAAGCAATTGGGGGCCGACGAATGAAGCAGTGGTTTTGCTCAGTACCAGTGCTGGCGTTATTGCTGTGGGCTGGGCCTGGCTATGGCCAGCAGGCAAATGACGTTTATCAGGTATTGCGCGATGGCGACGGTGCCACCCAGTTTGCGCCGGTAGTACCGGGCTATAAATTAGATTTCCCGCAGGATCACGGCCCCCACCCGGATTTTCGCATTGAGTGGTGGTACTTAACCGCCAACCTCGAGGGTGCCAACGGCCAGCACTATGGTGTGCACTTTACTCTTTTTCGCCAGGCGCTGTTTGTTCAGGAACAGGCAGGTCAGACCTCAGCGCCGCACGCGCCAACCCCAAATTCCCCTTGGGCCAGCGGTCAAAGCTGGATGGCACACGCCGCCATTAGCCAAGGCGATAAACACCTGTATGAAGAGCGCTTTGCCCGCGGCGGCATTGGCCAAGCCGGTGTGCAAGCAGAACCTGTGTTTGACGCCTGGCTGGACGACTGGCAATGGCAGGGGGACGGCCCATCACCGCTACCGGGCAGGTTAACCGTCAGTATTCAGGGCCAGCCGCTAACACTGCAACTGAGCAGCCATAAGCCTTGGGTGTTGCACGGCGAGCAAGGCTTTAGCCAAAAATCCGAGCAAGGTCAGGCCAGTTATTATTACAGCCAGCCCAGCATCAATATTGTTGGCCAGTGGCAGCCCGATACGGGTGATAGCGTGACATTAACCGGCCAGGGCTGGCTCGATCGTGAATGGAGCTCACAGCCGTTGGCGCAAAATCAAAGCGGTTGGGATTGGTTTTCACTGCAACTATCTGACGGCCACAAACTGATGGCCTTTCGTCTGCGCCACAGCAACACGGAGCAACATTATTACTCCGGCAGCTGGATCACACCTGAGCATCAGGTCACGCCATTAAATAGCGATGATATTCAGCTAACGCCCACTGGCTTTGACGTTATAGCGACCGCCCAAGGCGAAAAGCGCATTCCGACCGGCTGGCAATTGTCATTACCGACGTTAAAGCGCCAGTGGCAAATTAAAGCCCGCTCCGCCAATGCCTGGCTGGATACTTTATTCCCCTACTGGGAAGGGCCGGTACAGGTGTTCGACAAAGAACAGGCTGTGGGCGTCGGCTATTTGGAAATGACCGGCTACTGACAAACCCTCACACAGCCTGAACCAGCGCCACAATTGCGTGTGTTAACATTTATGGCTGATATTCCTTGGCATCGAGCGTTTGCACATTGCTGGCCAGCGCAGCAACTCATATAAAACGCCTCTGTCATCAAATCGTCATAAGGAGCGTGAGAGCTATGTTGTTATCTGACTCCCGGGTTCCAGTGCAGCTACAACCCCAGTTACGCACCACGGTGCGCGCCTTGATTCAACAGCGTGACCAATTATTAATGGTGCAAAAATACAGCCCCGAAAAGGGCGTGTACTTTGGCCTACCCGGTGGCCAACAAGAAGCCGATGAATCACTGGAAGAAGCTGTAGCGCGGGAATGCTCGGAAGAACTCGCCGCCCAAGTTGCAGTGGGCGACATGCTGTGGGTGGCGGATTATTACCGCAAACGCAGTGGCCATAAAGATGTGTACCGTCATATTGTCGATCACGTGTTTCACTGCCAACTGATCGGTGATTACCACCCCCATAATGGCCCGGAGCCGGATCGCCAGCAGCAATCTGTGGTGTGGCTACCAATTGATGCACTGGGCGATGTTTATTTGGCCGAGCCCTATTTATTAGAGCGCTTGGCCTGCCTGCCAAATAAAAAATCGGTGTCTTACGTGGGCGCTTTTCACGACGACCCGGATAGCTGACCTGTCATCGACGGAGTGCTAACCTGTGCTGGCTTGCGTGCCATCGGCCGTGGCCAATGACAGGGAGACAGCATGAGTCACGAGTTTTTATTGCTACGCCATGGCAAATCCGCCTGGCCGGAGCACTGCCCAGATATCAGCCGGCCGTTAAAAAAACGTGGCCGCCGCGACGCCGAGCGCATTGGCGCCTGGCTGTGGCAGCACGAGTGCATTCCCACCAGCATCATTGCCTCCCGTGCCGCCCGCGCGCAGCAAACCGCCCACTGGTGCGCCAAGGCCATGGGCATTAGCCCAGAGCGCATTACCCTGGATCAACGCTTGTATATGGCCACTCCAGCCACCCTGCTAGAGGTGCTGGCTGAACGCCTGGCAGACACCCCAACTGCCGTACCGCAGCGGCCGTTATTGGTGGGCCACAATCCTGGGCTGGAGCAGCTGATCGAACAGCTGTGCGATACAGCACCGCCCTATCCTGCAGACAATAAGTTGATGCCCACCGCCAGTTTGGCTTGGTTTAAATTACTGCCACACCAGCAATTGCCGGAATTACAGCAAACGCCACTCAAGCAGCTGGTGCGCGCGCGTGAATTACCGCGCGCCTTTCCCTTTCGCAGCAGCCAAGGGCTAGAGTGGCGACCCAAACCCGCCTATTGGTATTCACAAGTCGCCGTGGTTCCTTTGCGCCGTCAACCATTGGGCAGCGAAGTGCTGTTAATTCGCAGCCGAGGCGATAAAAAATGGACCCTATGCCAAGGGCCAGCGGGCCAGTTTGCTGACGACAGCGCCGCCACCCTGGCACGGCAACAAGCCGGGGTTGAAAGCAGCCGTCCGCCGACCCCAGTCAGCGATATTGATATCCATAAATGGGGCGCCAATTGCCATATTCAGGTTTTTAGCTTGGAAGTCAGCATCGAGCACGAGCCATGGCCGCAACAACAAGAGCAGCAACGCCAACGGCGCTGGGTGCCCTTACACCAAGCGGCGGACTGGGTCGATGATGACTACTGGATTCCGCTATTGCAGTATCTACAGCACCAAGAGCAACAGCGTCGCCGCCGCTGACCATTCGCGGCTCACATTTATCGTGTTAGCGCGGCCAGTAAAGCGCTACAGTGGCAACACCGTGATAACGATAAGAGAGAAAAACTATGATGTTATTGGTCGCCGGCCTGATCATTTTTTTAGGCGTGCATTCGATTAATTTATTGGCGCCGCACTGGCGTGAGCAAAAAATCCAACAATATGGGCCACTGGCCTGGAAAGGCGTTTATGCGCTGGCCTCGATTATCGGCTTTGTTTTATTGGTAAAAGGCTATGCCATGGCACGGATGGAGCCCACCTGGCTGTGGTTAGCGCCCACCTGGACACGCCACCTCGCCGCACTGATTACCCTGCCCGCCTTTATTTTGTTGCTGGCCACCTATGTGCCTGGCACACATATCAAAGCCCGCATTGGCCATCCTATGTTGCTGGCAACCAAGGCTTGGGCACTGGCGCATTTATTGGCCAATGGCGGCCTGCACGATGTGCTGCTATTTGGCGGATTCTTAGCCTGGGCCGTGTTTGGTTTTATTGTATTGCGCAAGCGTGACCGCGCAGCTGGTAAACAATACCCGGCTGTGGGTATTGCTCGCGACGCCATCGCCGTGGTGCTTGGTTTAGTTGCCTGGGCGGCCTTTGCCATGGTGGGGCATGTTTGGTTAATTGGCGTAGCGCCGTTTGGGGGGTAGGAGTTATTGGCCGCCTTTTATTAGAACAGCGTTGATGACATTCAAGCCCTATGTCCTCTCGCATCGAGGGCGTAAGGCTTTGCAGACAGCTAAGGAGTGGTAAACCTAGAGGTATGCTGCTGGAGATGAATCCCTTGGTTTCACTCACTACATGTCACCGCCAATGCACCAGTAATGCCAGCTAAAAACGCGCAATCTTTCACATCTAATAGGCGATTTAGAAGCGTCAAGTATTGCTTCCATGTATCATGCGCGCGCAATTGCGTATGACTTTCATAAATCCAAACAGAGGCATTAAATGATCAGAAAGCCCAAAAAGCTGAATCCCCTTGTTGCTCTTACCCTAGCCTTCGCACTGTCAGCTTGCAGCCTGCCAAAGCGTGACTTCATTCCTAAAGAAGAAACGATCGTAGGGATCGACTTCACTAAATATTCAGAAAATGGCTTCTTATTCACGCCAGGTGAATATGGTGAAGACTACTCAACCATAGGGCTACTGACCTTCAGCATTTACCCAGAAGCACGAAAAGTTGTGCGAGAAGTAAAGGATAGAGAGTACCAGGCCAATAAAGTTACATGGGAAGTGGATAAAATTGATCCATCCAAGGTGATAGAGCTTGCATACCAAGAGGCCAACAATAGAGGTGCAGATGCAATTACCCACTTTAAAATCAGTTTCAACACCAAGTCTTATGCAGATGAGACAAGAATCGTCGAAATCACTGGTGTTCAAGTAAGCGGCCTACTCATTAAGAGACACTAGCATTTTCTGGATCGCTGGTGGCTATACAGGGATATTATTATCAACGTAACGCGAGCACCTATGCACTCCTTGAGGGATCTTATCCCTCACGCCGGGCGGGCGAGCTCCCTGCTTTGCGCTGCACAGGCCGTGAATCCTGAGCTGCCAATGCTGTGGTCGCCGCAACGCCAACAGCCTGCATCCCGGCAGGATGTTGGCTGGTGCTGCCATCCGGGCAGCCCCTGCGGGCACAGCTATTACCAACTCAGGCGGCCTGCTAAGGCGCGGAAAACCTGGACGCTAGAGCGAGAAATCAAACAAAAATCCTTTTTTTTGGGTAGCAGTTTCGTGGCTATTCGTTAAAGAACTCGAACCTGACCTCCTAATACGAGATGATTTTTAATAAACTAAGTAGATAGCGAGAGGAGCTAAAAATGAGCACTTGGACACCCATATCAGAAAGTCACCTACTGGGACTCATCGAAGTGTCAGAATATGAAATGGACGATTACTCGAAATTCTTGTGGGAACAAATTAAACTCCCAAAGCAAGAAAAATGGAAGCAATCTCCAATGGGCGATGAAGGTGGCGGTTTTTGGGTTGTTGCCACATACGGTAAAACCTGTATTTACTACAATGATATCGAAGATGGCTTCAACCAAAGCTCATTTTCTCAATGGGGTACGATTGATAAGTATCGCTGCAGCCAGATAGAGTTACATCATCTTGTCCACTCTCTGCTCCCCATAATGAAATAGTTATTTTATTAGCCCCAATTAAGCTTTTAGAGCGAGTAGACATTTAATCTTACACTGAGGACCCTGATAGCGCGAAGAATCAATGCTTTCCCACTATAAAGATCTGAATCAATCTCACTGACTTTCTTAATAGTCAGATTTTGATTTCAACAATCTGATTCTCACCGAAGATTTATTTTACACTTTTCAGCTGGGATAAGCTGCCACTTATTCCGTATTTTACAACCATTATCGATCCGACTTACGTGTACTCCTACACTAAGGAGCCCATTTCATACAACCAGTTTGGCAGCGTACTATTGAACCAATCTAGGTACTTGTTCTTTTGGCAGTTATTTCTGTCAACCAAAATATTGACTACCTCAATCGCAATCCATGCTTTCGCAACAATTAAGTTTTTCAAAGGCTCAGAAGGCAAGTTGCTTGAGCCCACTTTGGCATATTGCTCAATGATCGACTCAAATTCATCTATTGAACCCATACCTGCAACCAAAGGAGCTAAGTCTATTGTTGGGCATCCTAAACCAAACCTTTCCCAGTCAAACAACACTAGCTCACCGCTATGTCTACGCCCCCAGTTGCCGCTGTTGGTATCCCCGGAGATGTATGACTTTGCACTGAAAATTGAGTGCTCTGTACTTTGAATATGCTCAAGCGCATCGACTGAAAAATCAGGCAGCTCTAGATGTGCCAAAGCTTGCGAGGTCGCCTCTTTAGACCATCGGTGCAGAGAAATCGGAAAAGATCCGCCAATCGAAGCACTATGCAGGTTTGCTAACTGTTGCATAGCTTCTAAAGATTTAGGTAACTCTGAAACCGATACCGTCTGAGGAATGTATTCCATAACCAGGGAAGATTCAGAAAGGCTAAGCACCTGAGGACTTTGGACACCAAGCTTGACTATTTGTGGCGCCACCATCTCATAAAACCCTCTCTCAACAGCTGAAATCTCACTTTTTTCAATACAACGATGGCCATCAAATTCAACAAGCCTTACCGTCGAGTTGCCCATTTGCGCCAAGTCAGAATCACTCAAAACTATTCCCTAAGCTGAACGGTATTAAAAAATATCATAGCCTCGCACTCTAATGACAGCCCTCTTAGGGAGGCACGTTTGTTATCGCGCATATAGCTTTCAAACCCTATTCTTTCCTTGAGGTTATCCCTCACGCCGGGCGGGCGAGCGACTGAAAGCGTTCATCGAGGCAGTTTCTGGCAGGCAAAAAGCGAGCGTCAGCCCCGCTCGACAAGCGCAACTTACAAGTAGCAAGTGAGCATTTGAGTCGGAGTCGGACTCGCGCACGAGGTGTTTTTAACGCCAAGCCCTATACCCTCCTTGAGGGATCTTATCCCTCACGCCGGGCGGGCGAACTCCCTGCTTTGCGCTGCACAGGCCGTTCCTCCTTCGTTGCGCCGCAACGCCAACAGCCTGCATCCCGGCAGGATGTTGGCTGGTGCTGCCATCCGGGCAGCCCCTGCGGGCACAGCCATTGTCAACTCTGGCGGCCTGCTAAGGCGCGGAAAACCTCGGCGCAAGAGCGTCTTCAAGGCTTAGAGTGGATATCCCGCTAGTGCCATTATTAGATTACTTTTCCAAGCTGATGAGTAAAGCCACCATCATCTGTCCTGAGCGCCAAATTAAATACTACTTGACTGATGATTGATTGCGGCATTTTGTAATTTCGGCTAAACGCTTTAACATCCCAGCCGTTTGAAATTGCCCGCTCATATTGTTTCTGGATATTTCCGACGATCGTATTTGCAGCGTGTGTCCGTGAAACACCAGCCCTCAAGTAAAATGCCGCTGCATCCTTTCCGGCACGCCACACGAAGTTGTAAACCTGAGCGACTGAAAACTCCTCAAGAGCACTATTCAGTACTAGCCTGCTCTTCTCCCCGGCCTTAAAGCTTAATTGGTGATCTGGTTTTACCCCGAAATGACGGACAATCAGTTAAGAGTAGTTTGGGGTTGAGACGCCAGCTTACGCTTTTTCCTGTGATTATAAAATCTTTCAATGTAATCAAATACATCAGACCTTGCTTCAGCACGACTGAGATATTTTCTGCGGTTAACACGTTCGCGTTTAAGTAATCCGAAAAAACTCTCCGCTGCAGCGTTGTCGTAACAGCTACCAACAGCACTCATGCTCGATACAATATTGTGATCACTTAAGAACTTCTGGTATTCGTGGCTCGTGAATTGTGAGCCGCGATCTGAATGTAAAATTACAGACGCAGAATCTGATTTCTGCCACAGTGCCATCAGCACGGCTTGTACCACTAACTGCGTTTCCATTGCGTGACTCATGGACCAGCCAACAACTAGGCCATTGTGAAGATCGATGATCACGGCAAGATACAGCCAACCTTCGGCTGTGCGGATATAAGTGATATCGGTTACCCACTTTGCATTAGCTGTCTTAGCGGTAAAATCGCGTTGCAGATGATTCAGAACATGATCCGGTCGAGCACTGGATGGTTTCTTTTTCCAGCGGCGCAATGCTGGAATACCCTGAATCCCGTCAGCCTTCATAATTCGGGCGACACGATTGAGGCTACAGGTTTCTCCTTGGTAGCGAAGATCTTCCCAGATACGAGGGCTGCCGTGTACCCCGTCACTGCTTTGATGCAGCTGATGGATTTTGCGAGCCAGCCTGGCGTTATCTTGTTGTCTGGCGCTGGGCTTCCGACCACACCACTCATAATAACCACTGCGTGATACGCACAGTAAACGGCACATCATGGTGACGGAGAATGCTTCGCGGCAGCGCTCAATCATGCGGAACTTCATTTGGGATGTTTGACGAAGTACGCTGCCGCTTCTCTTAAAAAATCTCTTTCCCTCTTCACTTGAGCCAGCTCTCGCTTCAGCTGAGATATTTCCTCATCACGAGGGCTTCCCTGGCCGGTAAATGCTTGCTTTGCGGGTTCATTTGATTCTTTGATCCAGCGACGCAGCATGGTGTTATTGATACCGAGGTTTCGGGCAACCTCTGTAACGCTGGTATGTGACTGCTGCGCCAGTTGCACCGCTTCTTGTTTGTATTCTTTCGAGTATTGTCTGCGTGACATAAAACACCTCTAAGGGGGGATTATCCACTCTTATCTAGGTGTCCGCTAGTTCGGGGTAAAACCAATCTTCTACAACATAATTTAGATAAGCAAGGCATTCGAGCAAGCATATCTCTTGGCATATTTCTCTTACAGATTCGTACTCAGTATCAATGTACTCCATATCTTGAAACTTCTTTTCAATCCGACTCACAACCCGTGGAAGTGAATCATCGTCTTTAAGCGGCAACTCCCATGTGACCTTGTTGAGGTAAAAACTGAACCCTCCCTCTTCATTAAGCTCTATCGCGTCTAAAGCTGATGTAGGACTGACTGCTATTATTCCAGAACGATATAGGTGCTTGACTATTTGAAGATCAAAGTCTGAATCGGGGCTAAGAAGATCGTCTTGATTAGCGGCTAGGGCTTGTATTTTGGATAAATCTTCATTAGCTGAATATCTTACCAGCGCCAAGAAAAAAGCAGCAGTCCTGAA
Source organism: Bacterioplanes sp. (assembly GCA_965233665.1). Taxonomy (GTDB): domain Bacteria; phylum Pseudomonadota; class Gammaproteobacteria; order Pseudomonadales; family Oceanobacteraceae; genus Bacterioplanes. The sequence goes on from CBDDTG010000022.1 coordinate 75,462, forward strand.
ATCCATTTCTTCAGTATCTATAGGGGTTGACCGAGCTGTTCTCAATGATTCTTCGAGTAGTTCTCGTTTCTTCTCATCTAATGCAATATGTTTATCTTCGATACAATAAGAGCACTCCCAACCTGAGAAAGGAGTACATGCTTGGTACTCACTTCGAGAAGTAAACTCTTTAGGGCTTCCACATACACTGCATTGAATGTTGGGTGAGTACGCTACACAAGAGTTTTTGACTATTTTGGTGATATCAGATTGCCTGAAACCAGTTTTTTTCGCTATCTCGGATACTTTGAGTGAAAAGTCCCCTTCATCATCAGTTCTCCAATAAAGCTGGCAAAGTTCCTCGTTTTCAGAATCAAAAATATCTAGGGCAAGGTGTTCCATTTCGTTCCCAAATTAATCTAAAAGTTTAATAGTTTGCGTGCCTTTTTTCCAGCTAGAACTATTTGAGGGCCTATCGTTATTTCTTGGTTTAAAGCTGAGCAATTTGCTTTCTGTCGCATTTCTTCCCGGAAAACGTTCGTGCCTACAACCCCAGCAGCGAGTGACCTCAAAGCTCAGTCGGCTGAGCGCTAACCATTTTATTTTCTTGGTGTTTAGTGTTTAACTTATCACTCCATGGGAATACAGGCAAGCTAGCCAGAAAAGTGTGTCAACGGCTGATAGCAGAGCCTGTTTCTAACGCGATGTCGCGCCTAGGTTTTCCGCGCCTTAGCAGGCCGCCTGAGTTGGCAATGGCTGTGCCCGCAGGGGCTGCCTGGATGGCAGCACCAGCCAACATCCTGCCGGGATGCAGGCTGTTGGCGTTGCGGCGACCACAGCATTGGCAAGTCAGGAATAACGGCCTGCGCAGCGCAAAGCAGGGAGCTCGCCCGTCCGGCGTGAGGGATAAGATCCCTCAAGGAGGACATAGGGTTTTTCAGCGGTCACAATAACTAAAATATTTAGTCTGCTGTCATCGCAGCAATAATAAAGCTGTGGCTCAGCGCAATACTTACCCACACCTAGACAGCCCCCTCCCCCACCTTTATTCTGACTGTTTTACTCAGGTTTAGGCCATGCAGATTCCCTTTCGCAATAGCTACGCCCGCTTGCCCGAGCACTTCTATGCCGCCACTCAGCCAACGCCGGTGGCTGAGCCGCAGTTGATCGCGTTTAACAGTGCTTTAGCCGAGCAGCTGGGTATTGACGCCAGCCAGGCCAGCGATGAGGAGCTGGCGCAATGGTTTGCGGGCAATCGCTTGCCTGAAGGCGCAGAGCCTATCGCCATGGCCTACTGCGGCCATCAGTTTGGTCAGTTAAATCCACAGCTGGGCGATGGCCGCGCACTGCTGCTGGGTGAGGTGGTGAGCGACCAGGGGCTGCGCTTTGATATTCAATTAAAAGGCAGCGGTCGCACGCCGTTTTCGCGCGGTGGTGATGGCCGCTCACCCATAGGGCCAGTATTGCGTGAGTATTTATTATGCGAGGCCATGCACGCTCTCGGTGTGCCCACCACACGCGCCTTGGCAGCGGTTGCCAGTGGCGAAACGGTTGTGCGCGACCGGCTAGAGCCTGGTGCGGTATTTACTCGTGTTGGCGCCAGTCATATTCGTGTGGGTACCTTTCAATATTTTGCCTTGCGCCGCGATCTCGATGCATTAAAGACCTTGGCTGATCATGTCATTGAACGACACTTTCCTCAGATTCTTTGCTCGCCAGCAGCAAACAGCGAGCAGCTTTACTTGGCATTATTAAGCAGCATATGCACAGCCCAAGCAGAGCTGATTGCTCACTGGATGCAGCTGGGTTTTATTCACGGTGTGATGAATACCGATAATATGACAGTGAGTGGCGAAACCATCGATTATGGCCCTTGCGCATTTATGGACACCTACCGCAAAGATCAGGTGTTTAGCTCCATTGACCGCGGTGGTCGCTACGCTTTTCACAATCAGCCCGCCATTGGCCAGTGGAACCTGGCGCGCCTAGCCGAAACTTTATTGCCATTAATCAGCGACGATGAAGAAACGGCGGTAGCATTAGCAACAGAGTGCCTGGAGCAATATTCACAGCGCCATCAGCAAGCCTGGCTGACCGGCATGCGCCGCAAGCTGGGGTTGAGCACAGAGCATGATGGCGACAGCGCCTTGGTGGATGACCTATTGGCACTGCTGGAGCAAGGCGAGGTGGATTACACCTTGTTTTTCCGCCGTTTATCTTGGCTTGGTGGCGAAGATGAAAACAGCGATGCTTATCGCCAGGTAGCTGAGTTGTTTAATCGCTCGGAATTATTTAACGACTGGCATGTGCGCTGGCAACAGCGTCAAGCGGAAGACGCACTGTTACCTGAGCAGCAACAACAGCAAATGCTGGCTACTAACCCAGCCTATATCCCTCGCAACCATAGAGTCGCAGAGGTGATAAAAGCCGCAGAAGAAGACGGCGATTTACGCCCGTTTCATCAGCTTCTGGACATTATTACTCAGCCATTTGACGAGCAGCCAGAGCACCTTGCTTACCAGCAGCCACCGACCGAGGGTGAGAAGGTTTTAAAAACCTTTTGTGGTACATAAAATCATTGAAAAAACGCTCTATTTTTCATTACTTTTATTTATGAACCACTGACACGCGTCGTAGCTCTACTATAAGCATAGGCGTTGCTACGCAAAATCGGCCGGAGAGGATGTCGTTAGGCATCGCAGCCAACCAGGAGGCTCAGCAAGAATGCTGAGCCAGCAAACGGGACGCGGGAATCGTCCTGTTTGTGGGCCGCCAGGTGGCAAGATGGATAACGAAAAACAGCCTCTTGGCCGGGAGCGGGATCGCTAAGGGGACGGTCCCCCGGGGCGCGCAGCCTTAGCATTCAAGCCCGAGCGAAGCCGGGCGAATGGGTTAAAATTTTAATAAAACTACTGACAACCACTGTGCGGCGTATTTAATACCACATCGGCAATATGCTGTTGATAGCCTTCAGCAGTGATGGCTTGCGTACCATTAATGCCAGCATTTTCACCAATCATGTAGGTTTCCGACAATGGAATACCAACGTTGGCAAAAGCTTCGGCATCGGTATCGGCATTGCCATAAGCACGCACAAACTCAACACCGGCATCTTGCATGGCCTGCATCACCTCGGTTTTGTACTGCGCGGTTTCAAACAAGCCTTGCTGATTTGCAAAGGTGGTGCGCAGGGTAAAGTCTGGCAGGTTTAATGTGTCACGCAGCCAGCGACGGCTGCCTTTGGCGTACCAATAAGTGCGGGCGGTGACGAATACTGGGTGATAACCACGATCGATGTATTCCTGCACCAGCTGGCCCGCTGCCGGGCGAGGCTCTGCCGCTTCGATGCCGGTGTAATCCAGAATTTGCTCCAGATCGCTCTTGGTCAGGGTTTCATCAATATCAAATACCACGGCTTTGCGGCCCGGCTCGACGGCGGTTAAATAGACATCGGTGTAACTTAAATCGCCCAGCACCACCATGCGCACCACATATTGGCCTTCTTGCTGGCCATCTACCGGGACAAAAATTTTGCCATCATCATTGGTGGTGAACTGACCCAAGTACTGCCAATCGTCTTTGCCGCTGCCGGTTAAAAATGCCTGTACGGGCTCGCCTTCTAAGTCTTTATGGAATACCGCGCCATAGTCGAACTTACCCACCAGTGATGTGGCTTGGCCGGCACTGACGATTTTGTCATGGCCCATATGAAAGGGTTTATCTAAAGCCAGTAGGCGATTGCCAAAATGTGTGAAATCCTGCTTTTGAGGAAAGTTAAACTCAGGTGGCTGCTGCACTGCGGCATAGTCAGTACAAGCGATCACGCCATCGTTAATGACATCAATATCGTCGCCATTGGCATCGCCCACATCTTTGGGGTTGGTCATTGCGCAAGCCGACACGGTTAGGCCGCACATGGCAGCAAATACGGCTGTCTGCAACAGGGACTTTTGTAGTGAGAAGTGGGACATAATGACCTCTATTTTAGTAAGTGAATGTGCCGATTATTAAGGTGGCCTAATCTGCCTGTTATGCATTAAGAACTGATGACAGTTCCGTGCCGGCGACCCCAGTTCACTCATTTCAGCACTCGGCTTCAAGCGCTAAGCAGGCCAATCGCCCAGGCTGACGCAAATGGACAAAGCAAGCACAATCACTGTACAGCCGCCGTCGAACACACCACAATAAGCTGACCAAATAGACAGGATTACATCATGACTTACCCCCGCGATCTGCTTGGCTATGGCCAAACGCCGCCGCATGCTGCTTGGCCCAACCAGGCGCGCATCGCGGTGCAGTTTGTTATCAACTACGAAGAAGGCGGTGAAAACTGTGTTTTGCACGGTGATGCTGCTTCGGAGGCGTTTTTATCCGAAATCGTCGGCGCCCAGGCACTGGCAGGCGTGCGCCATGTGAACATGGAGTCTATTTACGAGTATGGCGCTCGTGCTGGCTTTTGGCGGCTGCATCGGCTGTTTACTGAGCGTGGCTTGCCGGTGACGGTGTTTGGTGTGGCCATGGCTTTAGAGCGCAACCCCGAGGTGGTCGATGCCATGCTGCAAGCCGATTGGGAAATTGCCTCCCATGGCCTGCGTTGGATCGACTATCAGTACGTGCCTGAAGACGTTGAACGTGAGCATATTCGCCAGGCGTTGGAGATTCATAAACGCCTTACCGGGCACTACCCAGAGGGTTGGTACACAGGTCGTATGAGCCCCAATACCCGCCGCTTAATTTGCGAAGAAGGCGAGTTTTTATACGACGCCGACAGCTACGCCGATGAGCTGCCTTATTGGGTGACAGAAAATGGCAAACCGCATTTGGTTGTGCCCTACACCCTAGATGCCAACGACATGCGCTTTGCCACCAACCAGGGTTTTAATAGTGGCGAGCAGTTCTTCCAGTATTTAAAAGACAGTTTTGATGTGCTCTATGCCGAAGGCGAGCACAGCCCCAAAATGCTCAGCATTGGCCTGCACTGCCGCTTAGTCGGCCGGCCAGGGCGCGCAGCGGCACTGATGCGATTTTTGGATTATATCCAACAACACGATCAGGTTTGGGTATGTCGGCGCGCCGATATTGCCCGCCACTGGCATCAACATCACCCTGCGTGCTAAGAAACCTCAGAACGCTTTAATCGTCGTTACACAGCAATGCCATCAGCTGTGTATCGACGTATTCACCATTAACATACACCGCTTGGCGCTGCCGTCCTTCCACTTCAAAGCCAAAAGACTGGTATAACGCGATGGCACCGTCATTATTCGCATGTACCGACAGCTCGATACGAAGAATATTTAGCCAATTAAAACAAAAATCCAGTAGATGCTGCATTAATAGGCGAGCCACACCGCGCCGTCGATAACTGCTTGATACTGCCAGGCCAAACGAGGCGGTGTGTTTTATTCTGGGCTTGGCGGCATTGCGGATGCATAAATGCCCCATCACATTACCGTCGTCATCACAGGCCACAAAGTTATGTGCCATGTGATTTAGTAGATTATCAAAATCAGAGCGCGACATGGACGGCAAATAGGCATTGTTGGCCAACACATCCGGTTCTAAATAGATGCGATACAAGGCATCGGCATCAGCGTCTTGAAATGGGCGAACCTTCATTGCTGTTCCTCCAGCCAGTGCTTGCGGCTTAAGCCATACACAGCATGATCGACCACTCGGCCGTTAAGATTTTCTGCCCGGCTGATAATACCTTCCAAAGTAAACCCTAAGCGCTCGCACACAGCACGACTGGGCAGATTTTCTTCGGCTGCGGCGATTTGTACCTGCTGCATGGCCAACTCGTTAAATGCTATCTCGATTAAGCTGGCCACGGCTCGAGTTACAATGCCTTTGCCTTGATAGTCTTGACGCAGCCAATACCCAATTTCTACTTTTTTAAGGCTATGGTTGATGCTGTTAAAGCTGATATTGCCGACCACTTGCCCTAAATACAGAATGGCGCAGGTCAAGGATTTGCCATCAGCATAATCATGCAGTGAGTTTTTAATAAACTTTAGGAAAAAGGCTTCGCCATCTGCCAACTGCGGCCAAGCCAGCCACTGTGATAAATACTCTCGCTGCTGCTCGACAATGGCCCAGTATTCTTTAGCAAAGCTGGGCTGAACCAGTGCTAAGGTGATTTCGTCATCGACTATCTTGCTAAACATTCTATTCCTTGGTGCTGATCTGCGATGGCCGGAACTGCTTTGCCATCAGCCATTCATTAATGGTGTCGTCATTTATTTTTATGCTACCACGCTTTAAGCCTTCTTTTTCAAAGCCCATGCGCTGATACAAAGCGATGGCAGCCTGATTGTGCTCCATCACCGTCAGCTCCAAACGGTGCAAGCCTTGCTTTTCCGCCCAGGCTTGCATATGCATCATCAGTTGCGTGCCAATGCCCCGACCCGCCCAGGCCTGACTCACACCAATGACACAGTTGGCAACATGGCGATTACGCTGCCACGGGTTGCCGATGCAAGCCACAAAGCCCAGCAATTCAGAGTCATGCTCAGCAACAAAAATGCGTTGATTATGACTTTGATTAAAACGCTGCAAGGCCAGGGTTTGATCCTCTACGGAGGTGGGCCGCTCGCCCGGCTCAAACAACATAAACTGAGTTTCTTGATCCAGTTTTTGGAACAGATCAATCAGAGCCTGAGCATCACGCTGCTCTGCCGTTCGAACAACCACTGTCATGGGTAGACCTTATCAAACTGCTCTAATACCAGCTCAGAGTCTTCATTAAACTCGGTGCCCACTTCCTCGGCATACTGGCTAAAGAACTTAACATGCGCATCGCGCCACCATTCATAGCTGCCATCGCCCTCGCCTTCAGCTGCGGCAAATTCAGGCCCCACATGATTAAAAGGGCAAACAGTAACCTTACTGGTGCGAATAATACATACTGGCTGCTGGCTCCAGTTCAGTACCAGAGTTAAACGACCCACTGCCGGTAACGGCTCATTTTCGATCTCATACGCGGCTTTTAAGCTGCAGGTGGCTGTCTTTTGGCCAATATTGATCAGTCGAGCGCATTCATTGGCGTTGTATTCATCGGCGCAAAAGTGCTCAGCCACCATTTGCGCTGCCGGTGGCTGCTGATCTGCTGGTAGCTGATCAAGATATTGCTGTAAATATTCTTGTTGCTCAGGTGTCATGGTGCTTCTAGCCGAATTTGATACAGGTTATTGTTGCTGCCATAGAGGTCTTTATTGCCGATAAAATCAAAGCCCAAACGCTGCAACAGCTGATTGGAGCGCTGGTTGGTTGACAAGGTAACAGCCTGAACCGTCTGCAGCGCTAGGTTTTTTGCTGCCCAGTTTAATACCGCCGCCGCCGCTTCATGGGCATAGCCTTGGCCCGCACACTGCTCTAACAGGGCATAGCCCAAGTCCGGGTATTCAAGTTCGGCGCGCTTCACCAAGCCGCACATGCCAATGGCGTTGGCCGTGTGTTTATCTTCGAGCAAATACAAACCAAAACCATGCTGCTGATAACTGGCCAGTAGTTTGTCGTTAATATAGGCCTCGGCATCGGCAGTGGTGCGCAGCTGTTTATCGCCAATATTGTTAATAAAAGCGTCTTCATTAAATAGCTGTAAAATAGCCTCGGCATCCGCCAGTCGATACTCACGAATGTTCAGCCGCTCGGTCTGGCAGATGATGCTCACTTTAAAGCTCCTGAGTCATCAGGCCGTCATTGGCCGCTTGCTCCAGCTTGGGCCGTATTACTTGCCAAAGCGCATCGCTGCCTTTGCCGATGCGCGTATTAACCGCTAATACCTGCTCTAGGCTAATGCCATGTTGCTTCCAACTGTGGCCATCACCGTGCAGGTTGTGCAGTAGAGGCGGTACCCGATCAATGGCCCTTGCGTACTGTGAATCTTTGCTTTCACCGGTTTCGAATTCTATCCACAAGTCCAACAGTGGCTGGCGCATCGACTCCGGTAGCAAGGCCAATAAGCGCTCAACACCTTGCTGCTCTAGCTGTTTATTTTCAACGGTTTCACTGGCGTAAATAATGGTGTCGCCTGCATCGATTTCGCCCAGGTCATGAATTAACAGCATCTTCATCACCCGCTCAATGTTGACGTCTTCATTGGCATAGTCTTTAAATAAAAGCGCGGTTAAGCAAGCATGCCAGCTGTGCTCGGCAGAGTTTTCATAGCGCTCAAGACCTACAGGCTTAGTTTTGCGCTGCACATCCTTGAGCTGTTCAATCGCCACGACAAAATCAAGAATTTGCTGAATAGCATCCATCGCTTCACCTCTCTCATTAGCTGTGAAGCAATATATCACAGCGCTATTAACAAACAGGAAAATAAAAAGGCCCACGCAGGGCCTTTAAAGGTGAACGTGGCGGGTTGTGATTAAGAAGACAAGCGGAAAAAGCTCACTTTGGATTTTAGCGTATCCGCCAGGGCGCCCAAGCGCTGGCTTTGCTGATCCGTTTGCTCGGCTGAACGGGCAATATCTGCCATCGCCCCGCTGATATGGCCAATATTAAAGTTAATTTCTTCGGCCACTTTCGTTTGCTCGCTGACGGCATCGGCAATGCGACTGTTCATATGCGAGATTTCACCAACTTCGGAGCGAATTTGCTGCAGCGCGGTGCGTGCTTCTTGGGTTTGCTCGACGGTGTCGTTGGCCTGCTTTTGACTCTCCACCATGGCTTGTACGGTTTCTTCGGCATCGGCCTGTAAGGTGCCAATCATATCGCTGATTTCACCGGTCGAGGTTTGTGTGCGCTGCGCTAGATTGCGCACCTCATCGGCCACCACGGCAAAACCGCGACCATGCTCGCCTGCCCTAGCGGCTTCAATGGCTGCGTTAAGCGCCAGCAAGTTGGTTTGCTCGGCAATGGAGTTAATGGTTTCGATAATGCCCTCGATGTTGCCACTGCGCTCCGATAAGCGCTGCGCAACTGCCGTCGCCTGCTCCAACCTCTGTGCCAGTTGCGACATCATATTGGCATTGCGCTCCACCACGCCATTGCCACGATCGACTTCGCTGTCGGCTTTTTGTGCAGCGTCGGCTGCTGCTTTGGCGTGACTGGCCACTTCACTCACCGACTGCGACATTTCTGTCACAGCGGTGGCCATTTGCTCGGTATCGTCAGACTGACGGTTAATCAAGCGTGAATTTTCCGAAGCCAGTTGCTGCATGCTGTTTGAGGTGCTTTCCATATCGTTAGAAGCCGCTTGAACATCCGCTAATACCTCATTCAACTTGATCGTAAGCTCGCGCGCTGACGCCATCACGCTGCCCGGCAGTACGGAATAGCTTTCGATGCGCAAGTTGCCATCCGCCATGGAGCGCATGGCCTTAGCAACGCTGTCCGGCTCTGCTCCCAGAGTGCTGCGCACGCTGCGGATGATGATCGTGGCCATGACCGCCCCCAACACCACCGCCGCAAACAGCGCGATGACCATAGTGGTGCTAAAGCCGTCTGCCACCTCCCTGACTTCTGTTACGCCGCTACGAATCGCTTTTTCTTGAGCATCAATATAAACATTGATGACCTTGAGCCATTGGCTGTAGGCAGGACCGACTTCGGACAGTGCCAGCTGGCGGCTCGCTGCAAGATCACCACGCAACCTCGCCTGGGTGAGTTTTTCTGACGCTGCCAACGCCTTTTTTTCTGCTTGCTCGATGGCCCGCAACATGGCGAGTTCTTCGCCTTCGGCTGGGTTCTGCTGATGCAACTGTTCAAGGTTGTTACGAGCTTGATCGTAGAAAGCCGCCAGTTTGCGAATGTCGTTTTGAATGCCCGACAAGGCGCTATCATTTTCTGTTAGCACCAGATCACGCAGAGCAATCGCCCGGTCATGAACACTGCCCCTGAAATTGATGGCGGCGCGTTGCTGTGGGCTGAACTCGTCGTTGATATCATTCATCAGCGCGTCGATCACGCCCACCCGCTGTATGCCCACTAACGTCACCAGCAATAGCAGTGACAATACCGCGCCAAACCCCAGCATCAGTCTCTGAGTCAGACTCATTTGACCTAACATACCTGCCCCCTCTGTGTTTGCATGCATCTGTGACGGTCACAAGTCCACAGTGTAGCCAGTAGTGGCGTAATAGCCCCATGGTGGCAGCAAAGGCTACTGACTTTGAGTGAGCGCCACTGGAGTTGTGGCTCATGGCATGCAAGGTAGAACCTGAACTGCAGTATAAAGATGCTAGGCAGACACCGATTGCCAAGTGCGCGATGAACGCCTTTCAAGCCGACACCGCGTGGCACGATCAAATAATTTGAGCTGAGCAACCGGGCTTAGTCTTAACAGTGCTCAACCCTTGCTGCTGACACCGCTTTGATACCAATTAAGCGCTAACGCTTCGTGGTGTTGGACAAACTCATTTTTGTAATCGCAATAGAAGTCCATGTCATTGTTGCACAGCTTTGCCGCCTGCAGCTTTAACTTGGCGTAGTCCTCAGCAATGGACGGATGAGCTTTTAGGTAGTCGCGAAACGCCAAATGACGGATAGCAGCGCTTGAGCCCGCTTCGAATGCGTGGACATGATGCGTGCGCTGATGTTGGCTACTTTTTCGAAAATACCGCCGGCCCGGTATGCCAAACTCACCTTTCACTTCATAACCAAGCCCTTGCATGGCGCCAGACTCGTCGTCGAGTTGTTTAAGGTCGTGCACTTGCAGTTGTATGTCGATAATAGGTTTAGCCGCCAGCCCCGGCACTGAGGTACTGCCGATATGCTGCACGGCATGCAGGTTACTTGCCGTTAGAACACCGGTTATTCGTTGTGCTTCTTGCTTAAACATCTGTGGCCATGCCGGATTGGCTGCGACCACGGTAAGAATTCGCTGAGTCATTATTTCATACTACTTAAAATGATTGTTCATTTGTCAGTCAAACTGGGCAGTAAAACACGCAAGTTATAACTCGTTTATAAGAGCAGGCAACTGCTTAAAGTGCGAGCAGACACGATCAGCCTCAGCGCAATGTTCGCCAAAAAATCCCGGTATATAGACTGTTTTCATGCCTGCTTGGTGAGCGCCTTGAATATCGGCAATGGGATTATCGCCGACAAAAACAGCCTGCGATACAGGCACATCTAAACGCTCGCAAGCGAGTTGAAAAATGGCCGCATCGGGTTTTCTCAGTTCCACCGCTTCAGAGACAATGACCACATCAAAGAACTCGCACAGCCCCAGAGCCTGAAAGTTACGCTCTTGAAACGGTGTTTTACCATTAGAAATCAGGCCCAAGCGATAACCTTGCTGATGCAGTGATTTAATCGCTGCGCTGACACCCGGCTTTTCTTGGCAAAAGCCTGCAAAGCATAACTCGTAACTGTTCAGCAGTTCCTGCATCGACCAGCCTTGAATCGCAAACTCGTCGATCAACTGCTGATAAACACGGTCTTTCCAAACCCGACCATTATCATCCAGCTCTACAAAACGATCGCAAAAATGCTGGGCATGCTTGATCTGGTTACGCAACATGCCACCAGCCTGCCATAGAGCAAAGTGTTTAAGCGACGCTGTGCGATCGAGTAGGGTTTCGTCCAAATCAAATAATACGGCGCGTTGTTCAGATGACTCAGCTGCAGGCTGCATTAATCTTCCTTGTCTTTTTTCACTAAGGCTTTGGCACTCTGCCCGAGTGAATCCACATCGATGCCTTGCTGTTGCAATAATTTTTCAAACAGCGGCATTAGCTCACCCAGGCTTTCTTGCAGGGTATCGCGCACGGTATCCACCACCACCTGGGTGCCACGCTCAATTTCAACGTTGATCATGCTGCCGGCTTGTTTATCTTCAAAGGTCGTCATGCGACGGGTTTCGGGAATCAGCCAGACTTCAAACCAACCTTGCTGTTTATCCACTTCCGCCAAGGTCAGGCTGGCACCATTTAAGGCGATATAGCCCTTGGGGAAAATGTAGCGCTTCCAGGCATCTGACAACGCAAAGCGAATGCAGTAATTGTCTTCTACCTGGCGCACTTCCAGCACCTCGGTATTAAAGTCGACATGACCCGACAGCGGATGGCCGCCTATTTCGGCACCGTCTTTAGCCGCGCGCTCAACATTGACGCGATCACCCGCCTGATACTGGCTTAAAGTCGTAATGTTCAAACTTTGCAGCATAACATCAAACTTTACCCGCACCTCAGACAGCAGTTCCGTCACCGTTAGACAGACGCCATCCACCGCCACGCTGGCACCAATTTCTAGTTCATCACAAAAGCCGGGCTCAAAGTGAATCACAAAAGTGCGAATGCCTTGCTGATCTTGAACGTCTTCCAGGGTGGCGACGGACTGTACGATGCCGGTAAACATAACTTCTCCACGGAATAGATGCTGACAGAGTGCTTATTTTGCTACAGGGCTGCGGCCCACACCAGCCAAGGATCCGAATGTGCTTGGATCAGTGTGTTGAGGGGCTCTGCAGCCTTTCTCCTAGCTTCGCTCGCCTTCTCTAGGCCTCTCCTAGCTTTCTCCCACGATGGCCTGTACCAACTGTTGTAGCACCGCATCGCCGCTCTGTTGCAAGGCCTGCTGATATAACTCGTATACCTCAGCATCGTGCTGCTGCAAATAATAAAAGCCCGCCTTGGAGCCTAAAAACCAGCGCTGGCGCAATTTAAAATAGAATTCTAACAAGTCCGTCAGCAGCCAGTGGCGCCGGTACAAGGACTCAATATCCTGCTGGCGCGAGCGCTGCAGCATTTTCTGACTCCAAGCAACTATATGCTCGCGTTCATCGCTGCTTAAAGGCTCGGGGCCTTGCTCGAAGCGCTGCTGCAACTGCTGTAAAAAGGCCTTGCCTTGTCCTTGCTGATCGAGCAGTAATTCACCGCCAACAAAGCGTAAAAAGTCCTCCCGGCTGGCGTCAGCCTCATGGCTGGCATACAACCAGGCGTCCAGGGGCACACCGTCAAACAGGCGATGATCTTTTTTCACATCAGGTGTTGGGCAAAAACAGGCGATATCAATATCACTGCTGGCAGTAGAATCACCCCGAGCAATGGAGCCATATAAAATTATAAAATCGGGCTGATGCAGGCGAGCCAGTTCTTCGGCCGCACGCAAAGCGATGGTTTTCATGGCTGTCCTTAAAGAAAAACGGATAACTGCGAAACTTTGGCAAACCCCGGTGCGATTATTGTGCAGAACCGTCGGAGCTAGTGTCGGAAGAAAAAAACTGACGACAGACGCCTCTGAGCAGGCGCCTGTACATAGGGGAGAAGCGCTAAGGCTTTAAGTGATCGGCCACCAAGAACGCCATTTCCAATACCTGATCGGCATTGAGGCGCGGGTCGCACTGAGTGCGATAGCACTGGGCCAAGTCGTCTTCACTGATCTGGTAAGCACCGCCCGTGCATTCGGTGACGTGCTGACCTGTCATTTCCAGATGAATACCGCCGGCATGGCTGCCCTCTGCGCGATGCACATCGAAGAACTCACGAATTTCACCGATAACATCATCGAAATTACGGGTTTTATAGCCACTGGACGCTTTACGCGTATTGCCGTGCATCGGATCCGATGACCACACCACGTGACGACCTTCGCGTTGTACAGCCTGCACCAAAGATGGCAAGGCTTCACCCAGCTTATTCACCCCCATACGAGTAATCAGGGTTAAACGGCCAGGGTCATTGTTTGGATTCAGCGCGTCGATTAAGCGAATCAATTCGTCAGGCTGCATGCTCGGGCCGACCTTAACGCCTACCGGGTTATGAATACCACGGAAAAATTCGATATGGGCGTGGTCCAGCTGACGGGTGCGCTCACCAATCCACAGCATATGGGCCGAGCAGTTGTAGTATTTGTCGGTGAGGGTATCGACCCGGGTCAATGCCTGCTCATAGTTCAGCAGCAATGCCTCGTGGGAGGTAAATAGCTGAGTTTCGTGCAGGGTTGGATGGGTATTAGAGTTAATCCCCACCACATTCATAAAGGCCAGGGTATCCTGAATGCGATCTGCCAAGGCCTGGTATTCATTTTTCAGTGGATTATTTTCCACAAACGCCATATTCCAGCCGTGCACCTGATGCAGATCGGCCAAACCGCCTTGAGCAAAAGCGCGCAGCAGGTTCATGGTCGCTGCCGAGCGATGATAAGCATCCAGCATGCGTTGTGGATCAGGACGACGCGCTTCTGCGGTAAAGTCGTACTGATTAACAATATCGCCGCGATAACTCGGCAGAGTCACGCCATCGATGGTTTCGTTATCGCTGGAGCGCGGCTTGGCATATTGACCCGCCATACGCGCAACCTTAGTCACCGGGCAATGGCCGGCGTAGGTCATGACGATGGCCATTTGCAAAATGACTTTAAAGGTGTCACGAATCTTGTTGGCGCCGAACTCGCTAAAGGATTCAGCACAGTCACCACCTTGCAGCAAAAAGCCACGGCCTTGTGCGACTTCACCCAACTGGCGATACAGTTCGCGGGTTTCCTGTGCAAACACCAGCGGAGGGTAAGCACTGAGCTGCTGCTCTACCTGCGCTAACGCGTCGGGGTCATCGTAATGAGGTTGTTGCTGGATTGGCAGTGAGCGCCAACTATCGGGTTGCCAGGTCACGGTATGTCTCTTGTACAGCTGTTCATTATGGAATCCGACACTATAACTCAAGCGCGCGCATTGCAATGCGTGTGTGCAGGTAAGTAACGATGCGCTACGAATGGCTGGCCGCACCTCCGCCGCCCACAGCGTATTTCGGCAACGCTTTCCCTCCTTTCCTACAGAGCGGCCTAGCGCGCGCACACCAACCCGAGGGCCTGACCTCTATTGACTCATCCGTTAGTAGTGTTGAAAAACGCACTCACATTGCCGACTGTGACAGTCTTTCATACCGGTCTTTCATAGCGCAAGGAATCGCATATGCCGCACCAAGACAGCTACAGCCGTGGCCCAACCGAGCAGCCGCTTCTGAACGTGACGTTGGGCGATTGCTTCGATCAAAGCGTTAAGCGCTGGCCCGACAATTTGGCTTTAATCTCACGCCACCAAAATATTCGCTGGAGCTACCGACAGTTGCAGCAGCAAGTTGATCGCTGCGCCCAAGCACTATTGGCCATCGGCGTGAACGTCGGCGATCGGGTGGGGATTTGGTCGCCGAATAATGCCGAGTGGTGCATTACGCAATTGGCGACGGCCAAAATCGGGGCCATTCTGGTGACCATCAACCCGGCCTATCGCCTGCATGAAGTGGAGTATGCACTGCAACAGTCGCAATGCTCGGTGCTTATCAGCGCCGACACCTTTAAAGGCTCAGACTACAGCGCCATGCTCAGCGAGCTGTTGCCGGAACTGGCGCACAGCACTACTGGCGTCCTCGACAGCCAGCGCTTGCCCTATTTAACCACGCTGGTCACCTTAAGCCACACCGCTATGCCCGGCATGCTGAGCTGGAACGGCCTGCTGGAGCTGGCACAGCGCAGCTCAGCCGACGCACTGTGCGTCCGGCAGCAAACACTGCACTGCGATCAAGCCATCAATATTCAATACACCAGCGGCACCACCGGGTTTCCCAAAGGCGCGACGCTCAGCCATCGCAATATTCTTAACAACGGCTATTTGGTCACCGAGCAACAAGGCTTTACCGAGCAAGACAAACTGGTAATACCCGTGCCGCTTTACCATTGCTTCGGCATGGTGATGGGCAACATTGGCTGTATCAGCCATGGCGCCACCATGATTTACCCCTCAGACGCCTTCGACCCGAGTGCGGTGTTGCAAACCGTGCAAGATGAGCAAGCCACTGCCTTGTATGGCGTTCCGACCATGTTTATTGCCGTGCTGGCGCAGCCAGATTTTGCTGACTACGACCTCAGCTCATTGCGCACCGGCATTATGGCGGGCGCCAGCTGTCCGGTGGAAGTCATGAAGCAGGTGATGGAAAAAATGCACATGCAGCAGGTGCAAATTGCTTACGGCATGACAGAAACCAGCCCGGTCAGTACCCAAACCCAGCCTGACGATCCCATCGATAAACGCGTCAGCACCGTTGGCCGCACCCACCCTCACCTGGAAAGCAAAATCGTTGACCCAAGTGGTGCCCTAGTGGCCAGAGGTCAAATTGGCGAACTGTGCACCAAAGGCTACAGCGTGATGCTGGGTTACTGGAACAATGACGAAGCCACACAGCAAGCCATCGACAGCGACGGCTGGATGCACACCGGCGATTTGGCCTGCATGGACGACGACGGCTACATCAGCATTGTCGGGCGCAGCAAAGATATGGTGATTCGTGGCGGTGAAAATATTTACCCGCGTGAGATCGAAGAGTTTTTATACACTCACCCTGCCGTAGCCGACGTGCAAGTGACGGGTGTTCCGGATAAAAAATACGGTGAGGAGCTGCTCGCTTGGGTCATCTTAAAAACTGGCGAAGATATAAATGAGCAAACACTGCGTGAGTTTTGCCAAGAGCAAATCGCCCACTACAAAATCCCGCGCTACTTTCGCTTTACAGATGAGTTTCCGATGACGGGGACGGGGAAAATCCAAAAATTTAAAATGCGCGAGATTAGTGTAGAGGAGTTGGGGCTAGAGCCTTAAAGGGAGATTTACACGGCCTCGATGAGCAGCTCATTTATCGAGGCCTGTGCCGGGAGCCAATCGACCCGAATGGGTCACTATCTACCCTGCCACAAATATCATAGGTTGATTTTTTGATCTGTTTGGCTGGTACAAGTCTTGCTGAGCGAATACAAAACGCAGCCAGTGAGATAGCCATGCAAACCAACCGCGCTCGATCGACAACGCGACAGTTGCCGAAATCACTATCGACGTCGAACAGCGACAAACACATTGGCGTTGGTAACAGGCAAGGACAGCATAAACCCAAAACATTTAATGAAAAATCCAGCAATCAGCAGTCTCACTTGCTAGATCAGCAAACAGAGTTTTCAGGCCGTGCCCGGGTGGCTCAAGTGCTGCGCTGGACCAGCACAGCAGCACTGATTGCCAACGACCTGTTTGCTGAGAAATCTACGACCACTAAACAGCGCGCACAGCAAGCACGAACTCCCGAAGCACAATCCACCGTGATAGGTGGCCGCTTAATGATCGGAACCAATGCCGATGATGACAGCCATATTCCGAAACAGCTGCAGAACCTGCTGTCCGACTCCGATAAGGTCAAAAGCATTGTGCAGGATCTGGACGATCAAAATGAAGGCCTTAGCCATCAATGGCTATTCGCCGATTCAGACAATGAGCGCACCAAAATTCGCGAGCAAATGC
Organism: Bacterioplanes sp.; assembly: GCA_965233665.1. Lineage (GTDB taxonomy): Bacteria > Pseudomonadota > Gammaproteobacteria > Pseudomonadales > Oceanobacteraceae > Bacterioplanes. The sequence goes on from CBDDTG010000022.1 coordinate 92,665, forward strand.
GCATTAACAGCCAGCAATCCCGGCACTTATCGCAACTGCATCAGTTTGTTGCAGATGATGGCGTGTTTAATGCTTTTGCGCATACCACCCGCCAGGAAATTGAAGATCGCTACGTGCAGGAAAACGCCAACACGAATATGTCGGCCAACAACTATATGAACGGCCTAAAAAGCCGCCAACAAAGCCACTCAGCTATGCTCCGCAACCTGCGCTCCAGCTTGCGTGACCAAGGCAGTATCAGCATGGCCAGCAATACCCAAGGCAAACATGCCGAACAGCGCATCATCGAAGATGTTGTTGGCAACCATGACCAAGAAGTCGAAAGAACTAAAATGGCCCGAGGGTTTACTGTTTTTTCCACATTGCCAGAACCTAGCCACCTGGACATGGTCGTTGCCGGAACCAAACCGCCCTGTGCCATGTGCGAAGTCACAGAAAGAGCGAGGCAAAAGGTGGCACAAACGGGACAAAACAATAGCAGCCCACTGGTGATGAAGCGTTATAAAGATGAGCACTACCAATCGGGTAATTTATTCCCAGGCAACTATGTCAATACCGAAGATCAACACGTGCACCAGCAGCTACAAACGCAGTTTGCCAATACCGCCAGCTTTCCTAAAACCCGGGTAACAGCACGCAAACGTGCCGACAGTGTCGCCAACTTTAAGGCCTTTAAACAGCTCTAGGTGCTGCACAGCAATAGGCAGTCCCCTTAGGCCATAGCTGCCACTTGAGTTCTGATACGCTTCATCCACACTCAGAGAAACCCTGACCGGCTGCTTAGACCCACACTATGAACAAGCTCCTGCTAGCGTTCGCACTATGGCTACCCTTGGCCTCAACCAGCTCGGCCTCTACGCTCACCTGGTGCGCCTATTACGACTGGGCGCCATGGATCTACCCCGTAGAGAATGGTGTAGAGGACGGTGTAGAGAGTGGCTATGCAGGCATCCTCATCGATCAGTTGGAGCTGTTCAAGCAAAACAACCCAGACATCGAAGTGAACGCCAGTATCATTGCCAACTGGAAGCGCTGCCAACTTGAGGTCGCTACCGGCAACGTCACCATGATACTTGGGGCTAATAAAACGCCAGAGCGCGAGCAACTATTTGATTACCTAGACATACCAGCGTTTATCAACAAGCGGGATGTGCACGCCTACGCAGCTGCCAGCAATAATGCCCTGCAGAACATTGCGTCACTGACCGACCTACGGCCCTTTCGCCTTGCCATCGTTCGCGGCGATACCTTTGGCGGTGCGATTGACGAACATATAAACAGCCTGCCCGCCAGCCATGTTGCCGCCACCAACAGCGATGTACAGGGCTTAAGAATGGTAAGCAGCAAACGTCTTGATTACGTTTTTCTACAAGCCGGCCAACTGGATGCCATCATTACCCAAAACCCGGAGCTGGCAGCTGGCCAGTTTAAGCTCGTGCTCACAGCGCCCAGAGAAACACCGGTTTACCCTGTGTTTGGCAAAAACACGAATGGCTACGCTAATTACGCAACACCCTGGCTAGAAACAATAAAGGAATACCATGCCAAGGTGGATATAGATGCCGAAATAGCGCGCCACAAGAGACAGAACCGATTATTAAACCAGGCTGAGTAGTTTGCTGGGATTCAATAACGAGCACATGGGTGCTGCATTTATTCTGGTAACAGCACCACATCACGCTGACCAAAAAATTCAAAACCACACCCTAACGCTACGCCTTTCGACGATAAATTATGCGACTGATGACGGTATTGAGGCTCGTAACCCAACTCATAGGCATGTTTCGCCAACGCTTGCACCACGGCTTTGCCATGACCCTGACCACGATATTCGGGTAGTGTTAGAACCCCCATATCGGCAATTTTTGAATTGTCCCAAGGGTACATACTCGCAGCGGCTACGAGCTTACCTTCGACCAAGGCACCAAAAATGCGCCAGTGATCCAACTCGACATAAGCATCGTCTAAATCCTCCTCAGTGGCCGACTCTTCAAATGCTTTAAATAGCTCAGCATCCTCAGCCGTTAAACGACGCACATGAGGAGCCGTGTCCCGGTTTAAAATGGCGGCTCGTTGGCTGGCTGGAAAATAATACAGATTATCTTCACCGTAAAATTCCAGCCCATGCCGTGCCAACGCCTGCTGCAACGTTTCTAAAGGCAAAGGCCAATTTTGATCCAGCTGTAATAAATCGGCCACCTTAGGTGTCATGCACAGCCAGTGTTGCTCATCACTGTGCACTAGTTGCATCAAAGGGTAAGCCGAGTACTCATTTACCACCACGGATTGCTGCGAGCTTGAGTGCAGCATATTGCCGGGCAAAAAACGTTGTTGCCAAAAAGAAAGCACGGTGTGAGAAAAAACAGACATAAGTGATCCTTGGTATATAAACCGATACACACTCAGGGGCAGGAAAATGTCGTTGTGAGGTTACTCGTGCCGTCATAGCTCGAGCAGGATCGCGAAACATTGTAATGGCTATATCGACGAACACCATAGCCAAGGCGCAAAGATTGCGTCAAGAAATTCCGGGGGGAAGCTGCGCTATTGTGGCGGCAGTTTGTGCCGGACAGTTACATAGCTCGCCTCTATTTCATAAGATTTTAACTGTCGCAATAAAAAAGCCACCTGTCATTCAGGTGGCTTTTTAATAGCAGTCGTTAACTAATGATATTAGAAGCTGTAAGCAACACCTGCATACCAGGTACGACCAGCAACATCAAAGTAACGTGGATCGAAACCAACCTGGTGACCAGCACCGCTGGTACGCAGCGACAGTGGTGGCTCTTTATCCGTAACGTTGTTGATACCGAAAGTCACCTTCAGAGCATCTTCCATTGCTAGGAACTGACCCTGATAGTCGATGGTTTGATACGCTGGCACACGACCGGTGTAGTCAAAGAACTCACCGCTCAACGTACCATCATTGTTCACATACTCAACTTCTTGAGTTTGATCACGGTAACCGCCTTGGTAGTTCAGCGTCACGTGGTGATTAAACTGACCAATCATCACAGATGTTTCAAGCTTCATCTTGTTGCTGAAAGTGACTTCATCGTTAGAGCCAAACTCGTCCAGGTTTGAACCATAAGAAGAGCTCCACGACTTGATCATGTGCGTACCGCTCAGCGCCAGAGTCACCGAACCAAAGTCAGGATAGAGACCCTGTTCAATGCGGTAATCGATACCCGCACTTTGCGCTTCGGCAATGTTGAAATACTCTTGCAAGATCGCAAGTTCATCAAAGCCAGTCGTTGGGTTGTTTTTAGAAATTAAGTTAGCGCTGTACTTGTCTGGATCTCCGAAGATCTGCTGTTCTGTCAGCAAATCGATCTGGTCTTCGATCTTCACGTTCCAGTAGTCAACAGTGGCGCTGGTGTCGGTATCGGTACGGTAAACAAAACCGGCAGTCCACTGAGTCGATTTTTCTGGCTCCAGTTCGGTGTTACCACCTTGGAACACGTGCGCCTGAGCAGGACCATCAGATTGCTGGATACACCAGGCAGAACGAGGATCAGAATCTTCGAATGGGCAGTCAAAAGTGCCGGAAGTTACGCCAAACTCACGTACGGGAATACCAATCGCCAGCAGACCCGGTGCTTTAAAGCCAGTGCCATACGCTGCACGAACAGTAAAGCTATCGGTCAGATCATACTTACCGCTCAGTTTGTAAGTCAGATCGTTCAGATCGTCACTGATTTCTTTGCCTTCGCTCTTCACTCCACCAATTACGTCGTAACGGGCAGACAAAGATACTTCAGCACCTTCAACAACCGGTAACAATAATTCGGTAAAGGCGCCGTACTGAGAACGCTCCAGATCAAATGGAGTGTCTGCAGAGCGGAATAGAATCTCACGATTTAAATTCGCATCCGATGGCTTATCTTCATATTGGTTATTGTAGTAATCAATGCCTACAGCTAACTGAGCATCACCGTCAGCCATTGAGAACAGAGGCATGGATGCATTGGCATTAAAGCCAAGCATGTTGGTGTCCGTCTCCCCCAAACACCTTTGAATACTGTTTTATCTACGGCGGCCTGCTCTTCTGCAGTGAGCTCTGACGGAGGAACAAAAATATTGAAGTCCCCACGGCTCACAGCGTCTACAAACTCTTCACGTAAGAGCCAGCCTGTTGGGTAGTACTCTTCCTGCTGAATATCTGAGTACACCAATGCAGTATTGAAATCCACGTTGCCGACATAACCTTCAGCTCCGAGGGTAAAGCTTAGCGATTCGGACTTCCACTCAGTGGTCCGATTACCCGCCGGCAGCGCACGCCAGTTCCCCACAGCCGTCAACTCGCCAGACTCCACCTGAGCTCGCTCCTCTGCGGTCAAAAGTGGCGCCAGACTTTCTGTATAAGCAGTAGAGTCTAATGCAATAGGTACATCACCTGTCGGATAAGGTGCGATACGTGAGAGCAGTTCACGATTAGACCAAGTAACATCGGCAAATGCTGTAATACCATCGGTCACTTGAACATTGACGCCAGCAAATATGGAGTCAGTTGTCTTCTCTGGCATAATTTCCAGAGTAGACGTGTAGTCAAACTGGCAGCTTTCTCCTGATGGCGTGTTGTTTTCCGCACATTCGCCGTTTGCTACCCGATAAGGGTTTAATGTACGTACTGTTTTACCAGTAGCGTCTTGCAGCTTGGCGTTGCCAGGAATGGCATTCGGCGAGCCATTAAAGAAGAATGCTTTGCGATCATGACCACTTGGCTGGAAGGTAATAAAGCCTGTTTCTGCGAAGTCCCGATCAACACCCGCTAACTGATCTTGCTCAACTCGACTGGCACCAATGATTACTTCATAGCCGTCTTCAAACAAGTTACCAAAGCCGGTGGTCAGATCGAAACGCTGACGTTCGCCGCCACCATTGGTTGGACGATCTATTCGCGCAGAAACCGTGGTTTTATCAACACCTTTTTTGAGGATAAAGTTCACCACACCCGCAATAGCGTCTGAGCCGTACAAAGCGCTAGCGCCGTCCGTCAGGATCTCTACCCGTTCAATCATGGCGGTTGGGATATGGCTGATATCGACTTGACCGTCAGACGTCGAAGGTGCCACACGGCGACCATTAATCAGCACCAAGGTATACTGAGGGCCCAAGCCGTGAACGTTGGCCGTTGCCAAACCACCACCAGAACCACCCACACTGTCGGCTGGGGTAACGAAGTTTTGCATGGACGGCAGCTTGGTCATCAGCTCGGCGGCATCCAGTGCACCCGTTGCTTCCAGTTGTGCAGCATCAAACTGCTGAACCGGCAATGAACCTTCCAGGTCTTTTCGTTGAATGCTGGAACCAGTTACCAACACTTCCTCAATGGTTTCTTGTGCAGCTTGCTCGTTGGCAATCGCGCTGATCGGCAAGGCCATCAGAGCAGTGGTGCCGAACACACCGGCCACCGCACTCGAAAGCAATGTTTTTTTCATTCTAATTCTCCTGAGGGATCTGAAACTCTAGGACTCCGCTGCTGTCTCTGCAGGAGGCGGGCCAAGTTACAGGCACTGCCAGGAATGTCCTTAAAGATGGTTCCATATCTTTGAAGAATAGTGGCTATCAATCTTGTGAATCACCCCGAAATTATAAGGCTCGCAAGCCAACAGACTTATTTCGTATAAATACCAATGGCTCAATAGGACACATACGTATTGACCACCAGCTTCTTTTGACAATTTAGACAATTGCACCCCATCAGAGCAGAGGTGATTCGATGCGTAACAAAATGGTGCATATGTAACCATTCGTAGCTGTTGATTTTTTGAGCGTAAGCATTTGTTCTATCAGCAAAAACATTGATCCAATAACGGCTTGATCGGGACAGCTGGTTACAAATCAACCAAATCGCTCGATATTGGAGCACCACTATTGCCAATCATGCAAAAAATCACAGCGCCACAACTTCTATGCATAACCCCTAACAGTAGTTAACCCAGTGTGAGATGCCAGTTTGAAACGGCACTGCAGCTAGACTCTGGCCGCTCGTACTCACAGAACACATTTGCTGAGGGCCTCATACGCATCTCACCAGGCACCAAGCAAGGAGATTCGCCGTTCCATATAACCAACCAATGCCCCTCTGATGACGCTTCGTACCTAAGTGCCAAGACAAAGCGGTTCTGACTTCATTCGCACAGAGGCAATGGCGATAACTATCAACTTAAGAGGTAAGAAGGTGGCCCTAACCCAGAGCATTTTTTCAGCCGGCTGAAGGCAAGCTGTCAGCGGGAGCGCTGACGATTATTACTGCACTGCCACAAAACCAAACACAGATACAAATCATTTGCATTAATACTCTTTTTCTTTACCATCCCTGCACGTTTGCACTAGCGCATATCGTTGCCACATGAGCACCAGGAATTACTTGCTCCCTGACAGCTGTTTGCGCGAACAATACGGATGATCCCTCTAACCATCGAACAGGTAGCGCACTATGCCCCTGGGAATCTTTATGATCTGGCCAGCCCTGCATTTGATGTACGGCGTCAGTGAGCATCGCAGCCAACGCATTGCGCAACCTCGCAAGCTGGCTGGTTTGGCTTTTCTACTCATTAGCCTGGCCTGGATGGGTCAGCCCTTTGGCTGGGAGCAAGGCGGATTTTATTGGCTATTCAGTGTCATCGCCTGCGCGGTGATGTTTGTGCAGTTGCGTATCTGGTGGCCACGCAGCGTGTTAGTGCTCACTGCGATTAGCGCTTTGGGAGGCCTGTATGTCGGTCTGGTCTGATGGTCAAGGCAACTGGCCCCGATTAAATTCAACCTTAAGTCGAGTGGCAGCAGCCCTGCTCGGCGCCCTGATCGCCACGGTATTACTCACGCTGTGCATCACCCTTTGGTGGCCTTTTGGTGATGCGGTCGAGCAGATCTTTGCCGGTGGAGTATTTTTCTTTGTTTTTTGGGCCGGTTTTTTTTACTGGGCGCTGTTATCGCGTAGTGGCTTACAAGCGTGGCGACGCATGCTGACCTTGATGGCCGCCTTGGCCTTAATTAATGCAATGCATTTTATTGGAGGTTAAGCATGCAACAAGCAACCCATAAAACCCTGTACAACACCCACAGCTGGATTGGCATTTGGTGTGGCATTTTATTGTTTGTGGTGACCTTCTCTGGCCTGCCCGCCATGTTTGCCCATGAGTTGGAGGTGTGGCAATCACCGGCATTGAGCCAACTAAATTCCACCGATGACGCGCAACTCGATCCAATACTGCAGCAAGCCAGAAACGACGGTTTTGATTACGACAATTACTTTATCGTGCCGGAACTGGAGCACGGCTTTGTGCAGCTGTTTCATTTTGAAGAGGGCCAAGAGCCGGACGTTCGCTACTACCATGCCGGCAGTCATCAGGCCATTGATATCGGCCACTCAGATATGGCTCATGTGTTAGAACACTTACATACCGACCTGCATTTACCCAGCCCTTTTGGCCGCTATCTTGTTGGCTTAGCGGGTATGGCGATGCTGTTATCCATCATTGCCGGCATATTCATACACGTTAAGTGGCGCAAAGAGTTTGTGATGTTGCGCCCTAAACGCAGTTGGCGCCTACTGCTCACCGACCACCATAAACTGCTGGGACTGTGGACCTTACCTTTTGCTTTTATCCTGGCCTTTAGCGGCACCATTTTGGGTTTGCTGGGTTTAGTGTCGCCGCTATTAGCGGTGGCCAAGTTTGAAGGCGATGTCGATAAAGCCGTGGCTGCCGTGGTGGGCCCACAAGCCCAAATCAGCGGTACCGCAGCACCACGCCTAAGCCTGGATGAACTGCAACGCCAGGCACTGACGGTTCAACCAGAACTCGACGTGCACTTTATCCATGTGACTGCCGACGGCGATGCTAATGGTTTAGTGAAGTTCTCTGGCAACCATCACAGCAAACTCAGTAATTTGCAAAACGTTACTTTGCAGCTCACTGACGGTGAGCTGGTGCATCAGTCTGATGCTGCCGAGCGTGGTCCATTTCAGCGTATTTTTGCCGCGGTTACGCCACTGCATTTTGTGATGTTTGGCGATATGGCATTAAAAGCCTTTTATGCCCTGTCGACCTTGGCGCTCAGCATCATGATTGTTACCGGCAATATGATTTGGCTGGCCAAACTCGACGCACCGCACAAGCAAGCTCGAACAACGCCCCATCCGTTGGCTCGCCTTACCTTAGGCGTCTGCGCCGGCTTAGTGAGCGCCTGTGCGGCACTAATGTGCGCCAGCCCTTGGTTACAAGGTATTGGACAACAGGCTATGTGGGAAGAAGGCATATTCTGGCTGGTATGGCTGGCTAGCGTATTAATTGCCTTTAGCCCAATGGCACTGAAGCGACAATTGCAGCTGCAATTCAATGGCGCCAGCGCCTTGCTGCTACTCGCCTTACTCGGCGACGGCCTAATGAATGATCGCTGGTTATGGAGCGCTCCCTGGTTGACCGTCGGTGTGCACATTGCCTTGTTAAGCTTGGCCGCCATGCTGGCCGCGGCGGCTGCTATAGTGGCCCGCCTGCGCGCATCACAGCCTGCGATCAGCTCAGAGCAAACCAGCGAGCAAGCATCAGAGACACTTGCCACCCAGTCGTAGCCTTTGGCATGCTGAGGCGTCGCTTTGCCGGCGCCTCGCTGCCGATAGGCAATCAAATGCCAGACCCTCTTAGCCAGTTTATTCAGCAATTAACACCACGCTGTGAAGTGTTTGCGCAGGTGCAACTGCGCGAACCCTGGGGCATCGAAGAGCAAGCATCGCAACAAGCTTTTTTCAGCTATTTACGCTCAGGTCGCTGCCTAATCGATACCCAAGCTGGGCATAGCGTTGAACTGCAACCCGGCCAACTGGCGTTATTGCCTTATGGCCATCAGCATCGTATACGCAGCAGCCAGCAAGCCAGTTGTCAGTCGGCTCAGTATTTATTTGCCAATAAAGACCAGCATGAAATTGAAGCCATGACTATTGGCGGTAAGGGTGCCCATTGCCAGATGATGTGCGGCGCTTTCAGCTTTGCTCCCCTGACCCACTGGGGGCGCGACGCCAACATCGGCTTTTTACCCGAAGTTTTTGTGGTAGAAGTGGATGCCAATAGCCGCTTACAACAGATCCTACTGTGGTTGTATGAGGAAAATAGCCAACATCAAGCGGGTCGCAGCATGGCTATTGAGCATTTATCGCAGTTATTACTGTTGGAAATGCTGCGCTTTGGCCAACCAACTCAGCGTTGGCCAGGCTGGGTGCATACCTTTAACGATGAACGTTTGGCTAAGGTCATGCTGGCCATTCAGCAGAACTATCAATACGACTGGACGTTAGAGCAGTTAGCAGCCGTGGCGGCCTTATCACGCTCTAGGGCACCTCTGAATAATTCAGTGCCCGCTCTGGATCGCCAGAGGATTTCAGATCACGAAGCCGGTTTGCCGCTCTAGCCAGCTACAGTAAAAATCGGCGACACAGAGCTGGAATTCTCTGGCGTTCCCCGTAGGGCGCGGGCTGCAGGCATTCATAACGTTGTTGGCGATGTTGAAAAGGGCTGGCCATTTCCTGCCATCACCGCCTTGTTCTGAAAGCCTGCTGCACTCGCGCAGGGCTGTGCAGAATTATTCAGAGGTGCCCTAGTTTTGCCGAGCGTTTTAAGCAGGTTACCGGCACCAGTGCCATGGCATTTTTGCGTCAATGGCGTTGTTTTATTGCCGCTCAGCAGCTCGTCTCCAGCCAACTATCCATCAAGCAACTGGCCCATAACGTCGGCTTTCCTTCCGTGGATGTCTTTATTCGCAACTTTCGCCAATTCCATCAGTGCACACCGGCACAATATCGTCAGCGCTTTCGTGACAACAGTCAGGCGCAGGCCATCAGCGGTTAAATAGACGAAAAATCCGCCATCATCGACATTTTATCCGCTTGTCTGTGTACGCCATTGGTGTGCACCGCAAGGTACTTTAGAGTTTTTCCATCGTCATAAAACTTTGGAGAGCGGTATGAAAAAACGCATATTAGTGACGGGCGCCAACGGCAATATTGGCAGCGCGATTTGCGCTGAGCTACTGCACCACGACTATCAGGTGATGGGCTTGGCACGCAGCGACGACAGTGAGCAGGCGCTCCAGCAGCTAGGCATTCAAGTGGTGCGAGGCTGCCTGACCCAACCTGAAGATTGGGTAGCCATGACCGACGATGTCCAGGCCGTTATCCACACCGCCTGTACCTTTGCTAATGATATGGATGAAACCGACCATCATTTTCTGCGGTGTTTAACCCAGCAGGCACAGTGCCGGCAACAACCACTTACCCTGCTGTACACCTCAGGTTGCTGGACCTATGGCAGCCATGATGATGTGATAAACGAAAACACTGCAAAACATTCAACAATAGATTTTCAGTGGATGCTTGATGGCATGGAATATTTACGCAGCCAGCCTTGCATTGATGTGCGCATCGTCAGCCCTAGCAATGTGGTTAATCGTGAACAGGATCTGCTACCCGATATTTTGCGCTGGGAATATCAACAGCTCGGCCATACCACGGTACCCGATACCCCAGAACTCAGCTGGTCCTTGGTAGAGCGTCAGGATATGGCCCAGCTCTATCGTTTGGTGCTGGAATACGGCCAGCCGGGTGAAGAATATATCGCTAGCGCCATTGCAAAGGCCTCACCGCAACAATTAACACAAAAGCTACAAGCCGCCACTGCCCAGCCTGTGCCGATAGCCCAATGGTGTGAACGCTATGGTCGTTGGGCTGAGGGCTATGGCCTGAAACAGGTATTCAGCAGTGAAAAAGCCATGCAACAGCTTGGCTGGCAGCCCGTTCTGGCCTGCCTCAGCTGACCCGTCTCTCCTGACAGCAAGCGACAGCAGGTTCGCCGGCCGGCGCCGGGATGCGTATACTGTGCGCCTTTTCTCTTATACGAGCCTGCTGTTCATGTCTGACGCCTTTAACACTCTTAACCTGCCGCCTGAGCAACTGGATAATCTGGCGCAGTTGGGTTATCACCAGATGACCGATATTCAGCAGCAGGCCTTACCCGCGGTATTGGCGGGTAAAGACGTATTGGCCCAAGCAAAAACCGGCAGTGGCAAAACCGCTACCTTTGCTTTGGGTATTTTGCAGCAGATTAATCCGCGATTTTTTGGCGCACAGGGCTTGGTGTTGTGCCCAACACGAGAACTGGCTGGCCAGGTCGCCGACGAAATTCGCAAGCTGGCGCGCTACATGGCCAATATTAAAGTGGTGCTATTGTGTGGCGGCCAAAGTATTGGCCCACAAATTGGCTCACTGGCCCATGGCGCTCATATTATTGTCGGCACGCCAGGGCGTATTTGCGATCATTTGCGCAAAGGCACCCTAGAGATAGACCAAATCAAAACCCTGGTATTGGACGAAGCCGATCGCATGTTGGACATGGGCTTTAGCGAAGACATGCGCTTTATTGCTGCCCATACCCCAGAGCAACGACAAACACTGCTGTTCTCCGCCACTTACCCGGATAATATTGAAGCGTTGAGCCGTGATTTTCAGTATGAACCTGTGATGGTGCGTATCGAAGGTCAGCACAGCCTCAGTACCATTACTCAGCTGAGCATTCGCTGTGATAAAGGGCAAAAGCTGCAAGCATTAAAAGGCATTCTGGCACACTACCCGGTGCGCCAAGCAGTCATTTTCTGCAATACCAAACAAGCCACCATGGATGTGGCGCAAGCACTGCAAGAAATGCGCACCAGTGCGGTTGCACTGCACGGTGATTTAGAACAAAAAGATCGCGACCGTTTGTTAACCCGGTTTAAACATCACAGCGTGCACTTTTTGGTCGCCACCGATGTCGCCGCACGCGGCTTGGACGTAGACGACTTAGACACAGTGATTAATTTCGAATTGCCACGCGACCCGGAAGTCTATGTGCACCGCATTGGCCGTACCGGCCGCGCTGGCAAACGTGGACAGGCGATGAATATCGTCGCTCATAATGAGCAATATGTACTCGACCGGGTCATCGAACATACCGGTCTGGCACCCGATGAACATGCGCTGGAAAACCTTAGCCAGGCCATGCCAGAGATAGAACCACCGCCCTATGTCACGCTCAACTTAGCTGCCGGCCGCAAAGATAAGCTACGTCCTGGCGATATTCTTGGCGCCCTCACCAAAGACGGTAGTGTTCCAGGTTCTGCGGTAGGAAAAATCGACGTGCTCGATTGGACCGCTTATGTTGCCATTGAGCGCGAGCATGCCAAAGATGCACTTAAGCAACTGCAGGAAAACCGTATTAAAGGACGGCGTATTAAAGTGCGCAAGGCGTGAGCGTTATTTGAGTTAAGGACCGGTGGCTCTAGAGCCATCGGTTCATGCTTTAGACAGTTCTGTAGGTATAAAACGAAGCGATAAAGCCACCAGTCTGGAATTATCGGCTAATTAAAAGAACCCAATCACTTTACCCGCCGGCTGCACCAAACAACTTTACCCACAATTTGGGTGTGCTCGTCATCAGGATTCAGCGTCCAATCCAAAAAGTTATCGTTATCACTGATTACCTGAATCACTGAGCCTTGGCGCTGTAGCCGCTTGGTCATCAAACCATCGGCATGACTTAGCACATAAATGCTATTGCTTTGTAGTTGCTGCTGAGCCGGGTCAACTAGGATCATGTCACCGTCTTCTAAGGTCGGTAACATGGAATCACCGCTAACATGAATGCAAAATAGCCTATCGCCAGAAATGCGTAATGTTTGGCTTAGCCATTGGCGATCAAGCACAAACTGCTGCTCCAGCTCTTCGCTAAAACCGCTGGCACCAAAACCCGCACTGGCCTGAACGTCGAGCACCGGCGCATACACCAGGTCATTGGCACTGTCCTTTGGGGCCAGTGTCTGTATGCGGTCCGACTGATCGCCGGTCAGCAACCAAGTTATATCGACATTCAATTGCTCGTAGATTGTCTGCAAGTACTGCATGGAAGGACGCGATTGGCCACGGCAAATCTTATAAACATGGCTGGGAGACTTACCCGTCAAGCGGGCAAACTGCGCTTTATTGCCATCGCAAACGGTATCAACAATGTGATTAAAGCGCTGACTCAGACTCATAAGGTACTGCTCACAGAAAAAGCCGCTATGATACGGATGGTTAGTTCGAATGTCAGCGGCTATCAATGCAAATCCATACGCAGCATCACCTACACTAGATCATAATCTCTTTCAAGTGATTCCGCAGGTGTAGGCTTCTTATTTTCTCCAGCTGCACTGTTAATCAGCTCGACGATTTGCTGCAGCAAGTCACTTTCATTGTCACCGGACTCTAAGACGACAAACTCTTCATCATCTATGGCCAAACCGACATGCACTAATGACGCATTATTAACAACCCTTTCAAAAAACCTCGCTGAGACCAAATTTTTCTTTAGATTATACTCAGATCTCCCTCCGATCATGTTAATAATAACCAACTTACCCGAGTAAAAGTTAATATAGGTGTATTTAACACGAAAGCTGGATTTCAAAGCCCGAAATCCGGCTACAGAAGCTATAATAGAAACACCCAGACCAATCAGCGGCAGACCACTCCAGTAGAAAGCCAAAGCAAAGATAATAACAATCAAGAAAAGCAAAAATGCAGCAACCATAAACTGGACAAAGCTATCGGGCTTAGTCAGCTTAAGCTGCTTTAAATGAGGGTAGTAGTTGATAAATTTGGTATTGATAGCTTCCATAATCTACCTTTTCTCGGAGCTCAGCTCCGGGTTAAGTGTTAGTCGAACATGGCATCAAAATCAGGGTTTTTCTTCTCGCCGCAGCGCTTGCGCTGCTCATTCACTTCCTGGCGATTGGCTGCGATCATGTCTCGTGTAGTGTCATTCATCAAGGTCTGCGGCACGGGCAAAGCTTCAGGGCTGTAGTCACCTGAAAAGCCCACTAGCTTTCCACCACCAATGCTCTCCAACTGTTTAAGTGTACGACCGAAGTCTTTGCCACTGCAGTGAAAATGGCCAGCGTTACAGGAGCATTCTTTCACCATTTTATAGGTGCGGAACCCGTCATGCATAGCCATCAACTGGGTTGTGGCACTGACGTCTCCCGTCACTACTGCGCCAGGCTTATAGGACGAGTAAACAATCGCTTTAATAGCATTACCGTGGGGGTTGTTGATATGCCACTGGATTGGATTGTAAGAACCCAAGAAGAGCACCATCGGTTGTTCATCTGGGCGTAGGTTAAGCTGTACACTTCCATCTTGTGTATCGCTTTCATAGGCACCAACATAATAAATCTTATGAGGCTCGCCGGTACGCTCTAGTTCTGCTTTTACTTGGCTTCGGGTAAGCAGTTGTACTGGCTCCTGCACGCGCACCATCACATCTGTGGTATGCCAGTTATTGATGTACTCGACTTCAATTGTGTGACGGCCTTTATCCAGCTGCAGCTTTATTTCAGTATCGCTGCCACCTTCGTAAATCAAATGATCATCAATGAAGATGCGTATTTTGGCCCAGCTAAGACTGGCAGAAACGACCCTTTCACCCGCCTCTGGCATCACTATACTGCCAGCCCAATAGGCTCCAAAATCTTCAGACTTGATATTATGGAAATCACTCTAACCATAGTTAATACCCAGCGAGCTGGACAGTTCCTTATGTACCAGCACCTCTGGACTATTAGTGTTAAAGAAATACCCCATATAGCCATCTTCGGGGAAATCATTATTGCGATTCAGCTTGGCACCCCAGCTGGATTCGGCTTGCGGAAATTCAGACAGCCAAGCGGGTGCTGGATCTCCAGCGGCATTGATAAGGCCACTGGTCAGGAATAAAGCCATGAAAATGAACAGATTTTTTAGGTGATGCTGTGATTCGGCCATCCTTTCCATCCTCTTAAAAAGATGGCTGCGGATTGAAGCATCAGTATTACGCAATATCAACTGATGTATAGCGCATTTCTTTCAAGACTCTACAGGCAGCTCCATTTCAACACTCTTGCCATACATCTGCAGCCCTAAACGCACCGCACGCAGCTGTTGAAACTCGGCGCCCAGTATTTGATAGTCTTCTATCGTTAATGGCTGCTGCAAGCGTTTTAGATAATACTCGCCGTCAAACGCGTAGATTTTATCACCCACAATCGGGTGGCCAAGGTGCGCCAAGTGACAGCGAATTTGATGCTTGCGTCCGCTGTGCAGCCGACAGCGAATTAAGCTGTGTTCGCCCTGTGTTTTAACCAGAGTAAATTCAGTTCGGCTTAGCTGTGGCTTGGTGTATGCAGGGTTGTCTGATTCGCACACATACATACGATTGCGAATCGCACTGTCAC
Organism: Bacterioplanes sp.; assembly: GCA_965233665.1. GTDB lineage: Bacteria > Pseudomonadota > Gammaproteobacteria > Pseudomonadales > Oceanobacteraceae > Bacterioplanes. The sequence goes on from CBDDTG010000022.1 coordinate 107,944, forward strand.
TGCGCTCGCTGATGGTGCACTTTAAGTCATAATGCTGCCAGTTGGGCTGGCCAAATACCCAGGCTAGATATTCTTTTTCTGCCATTAAACGACTGGCTTTCTTTTTCCATTTTTTATCGACATGACTGTTTTTTGCCAGCAGTATTAAACCGCTGGTTTCTGCATCCAGCCGGTGCATTAAGTGCGCCTCGTGCCACGGGCTTTGTCGGCGCACCAGAGAAATTAGGGTATAAAAAAGATTGCGTGTGGTTCGGCTTACAGGTAGGCCTGGAGGTTTATCCACCACGAGAAACTCATGATTTTGCCAAACTATGCGCCAGTTGCAGTCGACTTCAGCCTCCCAGTGATCAGGCAGATCCAGCCATACGGTATCACTCGGGTAGACACTGGTTCTTACGCACTGTGCTTGGTGTTGGTTTATATGAATTCGGCCTTGAGTCAAGAGTGTGGTCAGCGGCTCGCTGTCGCGCGGTAGTCTCGGGGCCAAAAAGTCAACCAGTGATTGAGGTTCGAAAACCCGATAATCTAATTGCATGACAAGCTCAGCAATAAAAGATGGAAGCGCCTATCCACATCAAGGCCCCCAAATCACAACAAGGCAATGAAAAGGCACAGCAAGGCGATGAAAAGGCGCATGATAATTCAAATCAGCCCTCGCTAACTTCAACCCAGAGCACACCCACTTCTGTGCGCACCACCTTGACCAAGGTGCCGGCTGCAATGGGCTGCTGGCTTTTCAATTTCCATTTCACGCCCGAGTAATGGTGCGTAGCAAGACCGCGCTGGTCTACGTCTTGCTCCAGTACGAAGCTTTGCTCGGCAAAGTCATTGCGAACCGGCTTAGTATCCGTTTTATTTTGCAATCGCTGCAGCGGCTTCCATAGCGCTATGCCCAGAATCGACGTCAATAATGCATTGCTCCACAATGCTGTGACCCAGTCGGCAGGCAGCACACCCAGCTGCATTAAAAGACCGGTTATTAGCAACGACAAACCGAAAAACAGTAATATAAAGGTGGCAAAACCTAACATCACTACTTCAGTAATCAAGGCTGCTAGCCCTAGAACCATTAGGCCTTCCGGTAAGTGCTGCAATAGCCAGTTAATCATGCATTATCTCCGTTAGGCGCTGTTCCTTGAGGCCGCTGCTGATGATTAATTCTATTTACAATGCTCATGGCCGTCGCGACCAGTTGACTGGCATCGTTGCTTTGCTCTGGCAACAACACAACAGAGGATTCGCGGGCAATCGCCGCTTTGGCTTCGATCGCTTTGGTCGCCAAGTCGAGCTGAATGGCTTTTTGACCTTTTTCAGTGTCGGCGGCTTCACCAACTTTGCGCAGGGCGTCGGCTTGCGCTTCTGCAACCGCCATAATGGCTTTGGCTTCACCTTCGGCTCGTAAGATCTGCTCTGAGCGGTCGGCTTCTGCGGCTAGTACCTGGGCTTGTTTTTTACCCTCAGCCACATTGATGGCTGCCTGACGGTCACCTTCGGATTCCAAAATTTGTGCCCGCTTTACCCGCTCGGCTTTCATTTGCGCTTCCATCGCGTCCATCACCGATTTGGGCGGCACAATGTCTTTAATTTCGTAGCGCAATACCTGAATGCCCCAGGGTTCTGCCGCTTCGTTGATCGAGGTAACAATGCTGGCGTTCAGCTGGTTGCGCTCTTCAAAGGTTTTATCCAGCTCCATTTTACCCAGTTCAGAGCGCATGGTGGTTTGCGCCAACTGTGTTACCGCAAAAACATAGTCATCCACACCGTAAGTGGCTTTGTAGGGGTCCAGTACCCGAAAGTACAACACGCCATCGACCGAAAGAGTGATGTTATCGCGGGTAATCGCTGACTGGCTGGGCACATCCACCGCTTGCTCTTTCAGGCTGCGATCGGCGGCAATACGGTCAATAAAGGGTACAATAAAGTTAATGCCCGCCTCTTTGGTGGATTGATACTTACCAAAACGCTCCACCAGCCATGCACGGTTTTGCGGGACAAACTTGATGCTGGATTTGAGCAGCACCAAGACAAATATCAGAGCCACCAGCTCGATAGAGAAAATCAGATTAAACAATGATTCCATGGGCGTAGGTTCCTTCTAAATTGTTGGCCACAGCTTACCACGAACCTGGGATAATTCTGCACAGCTCTGCAGGCACTGAACTGTTCCGAGGTTGGCAGAATCCTACCTTTGCAGTCGCCACTGCCATGCTATGGTCACTCATCGCATTCAGTAACGAGCAAGATGGAGGGAATATGTGGTCAAGCCTGTGGACCCAATGGATGGATTTTTGGCAAGAACCGGGTTCTATTCCGCTACAACAACTGCGTGAACGCCATGAATACCCTGAATCACGCTACCTGGATATCGACGGCATGCAGGTGCATTACCGTGATGTTGGCAGTGGCCCGGTATTGCTGTGCTTGCACGGTATTTTTTCCTCCTGCCACACGTGGGAAGGCTGGAGCGATGCACTCAAGCAAGACTTTCGCGTCATCAGCATTGATTGCCCCAATTTTGGCCTCACCGGCCCCCACCCGCAGGGCATGCGTGAGCATCTTTACAGTGACTTTATTGGCCAGTTCCTAGATGCACTCCATATCGAGCGCTGTCATGTGGCGGGCAACTCACTGGGAGGCTGGATGGCGTGGGAGTTTGCCGCGCGCTTTCCACAGCGTGTCGATAAGATCATTTTACTGGATAGCGCTGGTTTTTTCTTTGTGCCCCCCCCGATTCTGATTTTAATGGGCCTGCCGCTGATGGGCTGGGTCAGCTCGCATCTTGCACTGCCACGTATGATGGTGCGCGCCATTGTACGCAGCACCTATGCCCAACCTAAGCGCCTGCCTCAGTCGGTGGCTGATCGCTACTTTGAATTATTGATGCGCAGCGGCAATCGCAGTGCGGCTGCCAATGTGCTGGCTTTCGTGCGCAATCGCGGCGGCTTTAATCGCAAACAACTCAAACAGGTGTCAGCACCCGTCTGCATCATGTGGGGCGAGCAAGACGAGTGGATACCGCCATCGCATGTGGCGAAGTTTCAACACGCTCTGCCGCAAGCCGAGGTGCTGCGCTACAACGATTGCGGCCACCTACCCATGGAAGAACTGCCACAGCAAAGCGCCGAGGATGCGCGTCGCTTTTTATTGCAGCCGTAAAAACGACAAGGTGGAGCCAAAGCTCCACCCAATTGCATCAATGCAAGGTGCCATGCCAACGCTGATTGGCTTTGCCATGGGCGCTAAACATAATCAGTTGACTGCCGCCGCCCGCTACATCCAGCACCTGATTGGCATCGAGCTGAGCACGTAACATATTACCGGCATAGCTAAAGCGTTGATGATCTGCATTGGCGTTGCAATGCTCAAGTTGCAGTGGCGTATGATCGTAAATCATGCCATTGGGAATACTCAGGCACAGTTCGCCGGCCTGGCCATTAATCACCAGCCCGGTACCACTGTCGTAGCGCCACTGCTGCGCATCGCTGCCATCACAAGCCGCCATACTGACCACGGCATCGACGTGATCGCCTTGCGCAGTAATGCATTGGCCAGTGGCTTCGCTGCGGTATTGCACCCAAGCATTGCGCGGCTCAGTGACGCGCAACTCCCACTGTTGATTACTGCCACCGTGGTACGTCCACTGACCGACATTAGCGCCATTGGCTGTGCCATAGGTATCGGCAACGATGTTCGAGTTGTGACGGCTGGCGAGTTTATTGCCCTGATAATCCCAGCGTAAATTATCCGAATCGATGCAATCCCAAATAACGATCTCGCCATTATCATGGGCTTGGCCACGGTTATCGAGGCACTTTTCTGGGTTGGCTTTATTGCGAAACATGCCGGCCTCTCGATTGTAACGCCACTTTTGATCCTTCGAGGTCAGTTGGCAATCCCAGAGCTGCACACTCACGCCATTATTGAGGTTGTCGTCGTTGCCAGGAATGTCCATGCAGCGCCCTGAATTGCGATCAACAATCGAAACATAGGTTCCAGCAGCACCGGCATACTTGGGCGAGCCATTGGCGATGGCGTTTTCCCACATTTGCAGGTAAGCCTCGGCAGAATTCATCACCGCCTCATAAATACGAGTGCTGGTATTTTCTCGAATGTCCTGGATGTGATCGGCGACCAATCCAAAGTGCGCCAAACCGTCCTGATTAAGATCAAATACCCGGTTACCCGTTTGCTGGCGATCAATGGTTTGACCAAACTCCGTCATAAACGGATATTGCAGCGGGTTGCTATCAACGTCATCACGCGGCCAAGCTTGGGAGCCAATGCCGCCCATGTCGGTAGAAAAGGGCACCCCTACCCAGTGGCCGGTGGATGATTTTAAGTCGATAAATTCTCCAATGCTCCACTCCAAATTACTGGACGCACTGTTATAAGGTGCCAACATACCACCGGCACGTGCAATGCGATGATGCAGCTCATGAGCAGAGCCATCGGGCTTGCGACTTAAATGGCTGTGGCCGGTGACCACACCGTGGTATTGGCGCGCCTCAAGCAAATCCATAATCGCACGACCTGTGCGTGTGGAGGTGTGGTCGAGCTCAATGATCATGCCCAAATCCATCATGCGCTCCACCAAGTATTCACCCAACGAGGTTAAACCGTGTCGGTTGCAATGTAGCCGGCTTTCGTCATATTCCGGACTAAGGCCAATGCCTTTTAAAATATCACCAATGACAGGCACATCGCTCAACAGCGGAAAGCCGCTGGTAAAGGGTTCACCGCGGGTTTCATCATCACATTCTTCGGTTGCAAAGAAATACCCAGTTGAAAGCCACTGGCCCACATTGATAAAGCCGTCTTCTAAACTGGAGCCGCCCAGCTGGTTATCAAAACGGTGTATCGGATACAGCACCCGCACGCCAGCGTCATACACTTCCATCAATTGGCGCTCAATGCTTTCTTTGCTACAGCTGTCCTTGAGGCCACAGTTAAATAATTCTGACGCTTCGATGCCCATCAAGATGGCCATTTTGCCATCGGCAATCACCTCTCTTGCTTGCTGCGGTGAAGT
>CBDDTG010000023.1:0-48645 GCA_965233665.1 Bacterioplanes sp.
CTTTGCCCCAGTTTAAATAGGTACGCGACATATCCACGCTGGTGCAATGGGCACCGGCTTGGGCAGCGTGCACACTGGCGGTCGCGGTATAGCAAAACAGATTCAAAAAGCGCTGTCCGGGTTTTAGCTGCTGGTGCAGCCATAAGCGCGTTGGTCGATGATCCAAAAACAGGCCGGTATCCAAATAATCGCGCAGGTTTACCTGCAGCTTGACTGCGCCTTCTTGTACCACCAGCGCTTGCTCATCACTGGCCACTTTTTCGTATTGGCGCTTACCGCTTTGGCGCTCGCGCCGCTTTAACACGATGCGCTCAGGTGCAACGCCGGTGACTTCCGGCAACGCCCCCAGCACATCCAACAAACGGCGCTCGGCTTTTTCCGGGTCAATCGATTTGGGCGGTGTGTATTCCTGCACATGCAGCCATTCGCCCTGCTCGGCCTGGTAGCGATCAATGGCGACAGCATACTCCGGCAAATCTGCGTCATAGAGGCGATAACAACTGACCTGCTCGCGCTTGGCCCATTTGTTTAACTGCTTCAGGTTTTTCTTTAAGCGGTTGGCAAAGGCCTCTACCGGGCCGCGAATCAGTGTGTCGGGCGCGTTGAGCGAGCGCTCATCGGCGGCGCCAAACATCAACAAACGCGTGGCAATCTGACCATTTACAAAACGGTATTGCTTGTCCATGGGCCGTCGAATGACTTTGGCTAAATCAACATTGCCAGTAAACACCGCCAACGGCCATTGCGGCACTTTCAACGCCGCCTGATGCAACTGCTGATACAAAGGCGCCAACTGCGGCAGCTCACTTAAGCGCTCACCATAAGGCGGGTTACAGATCAGCAGGCCGCCTTTATTAATGACGTCTTTTTGCACACGCAACGCGTCTACGCCACGGCGCTCCAGATGCACCTTGTCGCTTAAGCCGGCCCGCTCCAGATTTTTCTGCGCTGCGTTGAGTTGCTCGGCATCGATATCAAAACCGTAAAAACGATTTTGCAACTGCTCCAACCCTTGGGTACGGCGCTGGCGCGCTTCATCACACAGCGCCATCCAAAGCTTGCGATCGTGGCCCTTCCAATCAGCAAAGCCCCACTTCTGCCGATTCAGCCCTGGGGCGATGTCAGCGGCCATCAAGGCCGCCTCGATTAGCAAGGTGCCAGAGCCACACATGGGGTCGATCAGGTGCTCACCTGTGGCCATCTTTTCTGGCCAGCCAGCGCGAACCAGCAGCGCCGCCGCCAAGTTTTCTTTCAGAGGCGCTTTACCCGGCTGCAAGCGGTAACCGCGACGATGCAAACTGTCGCCACTGAGATTGAGGAACAAGCTGAGCTTGCCTTTCGCCAAGCGAGCCTCAATGCGCACAGCCGCGTCTTTATCAACGGATGGACGCTGGCCGCAATGGTCACGAAAACCGTCGACGACGGCGTCTTTGATGCGCTGAGCGCCAAATTGGGTGTTGCGAATCTGGTCGTTGCGACCATGGAAGTCGATACGAAAATTAGCTGAGACCGGAAACACCGCAGGCCAATCTACCTTGCGTGCACTGTCGTACAGATCATCGGCCGTTGTAACCTGACTTTCATACAAGGGTAATAATATTCTGCTCGCTAAGCGACTCCATAGGCAGACCCGATAAACGACCTCAAGGTCACCTTTCCACGCCACACCCATGTGGGTTTCTCGTTCAACTTTGCCACCTAAGTGACTGATTTCGTCGGCCAGGAGTGGCTCTAACCCTTTAGGACATAGGGCCATCCACGCCATTTCTGACGTCTGAACATCTGTTTGCATGCTGATTGTAATCCGTTCGTCAAATAGCGATGCGTAGCAAGCGCTACGCTGTTTATAAGAAAAAAATCATTAACATCGACCCGTGCGCCGCGATACAACCTTAGGGGCTGTCGCTGCTTACGTCATCTTTTCACTTGGCAGCGGCCGTTCTTTTAACAGAAGCGAGGACGCATCTTATGAAGAAACAGAAACGCGATTTGCAAGAACGAGCTTTCTCACGCGGTTACCGAGCAGGCGTCGAACGACGGTCAAAAGACCTAGCCCCCATGGGCCCATTACGCGACGCTTGGATGGCCGGGTGGCGCTCAGGACGTGCCGATAATTGGGATGGATACACAGGCGTTTCTGGAATTCATAGAATGTACGGTTAATACCTTTCCAGCACCCGCCTCCTCACCCGGGAGGCCGCCCCGTTATCAACGGGGCATTTTTTTGCCTGCCTGTTTTTGCCTGTTGAAAGTCATCCATCAAACCCTACAGCTTTTCATGTGTCTGAGGACACCACTACATTAGGCGCCGTCAGTTGCGCGCCCGTTGGGCCGCCAGCGCATCCACACATTCACTGATCAACTCTGGGCCGCGGTAAATAAAGCCGCTGTACACCTGCACCAGGCTGGCACCGGCGTCGATTTTATCGACGGCACCTTCACCCTCCAAAATGCCACCGACACCGATGATGGGCAGCTTGCCACCCAACTCAGCCGCCAGCAAACGCACGGTTTGCGTCGCCAAGTCTTCCACTGGCGCGCCACTGAGACCGCCCTGCTCGTCGCCATGGCGAGCGCCTTCAACACCCTCACGCGATAAGGTGGTGTTGGTGGCAATCACGCCTTCCATGCCCGTGGCAAGTAAGGTTTCTGCGACCAAGCCCACTTCCTCTTCGCTCATATCCGGAGCAATTTTAACGAAGATGGGCTTGTGACCATGCTCGCCCGTCAGTTGCGCCTGACGCTCTTTCAGAGGCCCCAACAGCTCTTTTAAAGCATCGCCGTATTGCAAGGTACGAAGCCCAGGCGTGTTAGGCGAAGAAATATTCACGGTAATGTAGTCAGCGTGGGGGTAGACCTTTTCAAGGCAGGTCAGATAATCCTGGGTGGCGTCCTCGACGGCAGTATCGAAATTCTTACCGATATTAATGCCTAATACGCCATCGTAACGGGACGCTTTCACCCGCTCGACTAAGTGATCCACGCCTTTGTTGTTAAAGCCCATGCGATTGATAATGGCGCGCTGCTCGGGCAAGCGAAACAAACGCGGTTTCGGGTTGCCGGGCTGCGGCCTTGGCGTGACGGTGCCGATCTCGATAAAACCAAAACCCAAACGGGCGAAGGCATCTATGTAATCGCCATTTTTATCCAAGCCGGCGGCCAGGCCAACGGGGTTGGCAAAGCGAATACCAGCGACTTCGGTTTCCAGGTTGGCAACCTGCGGCGCCAAATGCTTGAGCAGACCTAAGCGCTCACCAGCGCCAAGCATGTCTAGGCCAAGTTCATGGGAGGTTTCGCCGCTAAGGCGAAAAAATAGCTGCCGGGTGAGGCTGTACCAATCCATACCGATCTCCGCTGATGCGCTGTAGAACACCACAGTGTGGCGCCAAAAAAAGTGGCGGCATTATACGGGATTCGATCGGCGTTGGATAATCAGCTAGCCCATACGACTGACACTGCAAAAGCGACCATCGTCGTCAAAATCAATGGCAAAGCGACCATAAATCCCTTCATGGCCCACCATGCGTTGCAGAATAGAAGCAGGAAAACGTACGATGCGACCGTCCGTTGCTTTGGCCACCACCTGCCGCGCACTGCCCTTGTAATAGGCCAGATACTCATCGGCAGAAATCGCCAAATCGACGACGATGCGCTGACTCATGGCTCTTGCGCCTCAGCACGCCAGTCCTCCAACCACTCACGCACCTCACGAATGTGCTCAAAGGCCTCCGCCGGCAAGCGTAAGTTTTCCAATTGAATGCGCTGCGGCAGAAGCACCTCTGGCTGCAAGTGCTCGGCCAGCACCGATAACCCCTGAGTATTCAGCAAACGCTGCCCCAGAGCTTGATAGCGCTGCTTGGGCAACTGACGCGGCGTGCAACTGGGGCCATGTTGAGCGACTTGTTTTAGCAACGCAGGCGTGCGCAAAGCCACACAATTGATGCTCTCATTCCAACCGGCATCGACGTAATCAGCCAGCCAAAAATTCCCGCTAACACGCCAGCGCTTATTCTCACAGCGAATATAAGGCTCCGGGGTATGGCCAATAAGCGGATCTGCCTGGCGCGCTAAAATTCGATTCCAAAAACGCAAGCCTTGGTAATTCGCTACCAAATCAGCAAACGAAAACACACCGGTGGTTTGCGCACCAAAATACAAAGACTCCGACCAATCACCAAACAGCAAGCCTGCATCTATGTCATCTTCTAGGCGGTCGGTAATTTCAAAGTAGCTGCTGCCTTCGGTAAAAAAGTGGCCAAGCTTATCTGTGCCGATCTCATGCTCACCGACGCGAATAACGGCCGCCAAGCGCTCACTCAACACCAAGGAGGGTGATTGGCGCCAGGGGAAATCGCGATAAATAGAGTTTCGAAAACCAATGCGCCGCCTTTCGACTAGAGGTGAGCGCTCAGCAAAGGTTTCCACCTGGCCGATCACAGGCCGAGCCAAATACCAACGCAAGCTGTCGTATAAACGCTCTTCATCGCACTGTGGGCGCCGGCGCATGGAGTGCACTTTATAGGGGCGCTGGCGTGGATACGGGCTGTTGGCCAACTTTACCGCACGCTCTAGCCGCCTCATCACCTCGCGTTCAATAACCGCCGCACTGTCTTGCAACTGCTTTGGCTCAGCTGAACTGAACTGGTCGACCTCGGCTGCTTGCACCGCAAAGGCACTGAGCAGCAGAAAAAGTAGTAATGGGCGCACACAAACTCCTCGCAGACGTTCACAGCATTATCCATTGCAATCGCGCCGTCGTCACCCAAACGGCGCACATAAAAAAAGCGCCGCCCAATCGGACGACGCTTTTCTTTTCAGCCTAAGCGCTATTACTCGGCGACAGGCGCCTGCGTAGCCGCGGCTTCGACTGCGGCCTTGTGTCGGCGACTGGCTTGTGCCAGATCCAACAGTTCACGCAAGGCCACCGCAACCATGGCGAACTCCAAGCCATCCGCGGCTTTCAACTCCGCCAACATGCTGCGCCAGCGCGATACCAGCGCGTCCTGATCTGCGGCCCATGCATCGATGGAATCGTCTAAGGTCGAGTGATCGCTGTAACCAGACAACAAACCAACAGTCAAAGCGCGTTGCTGCCAATCCAGGTCGTCTCGCAAGGTCTCACGCGCCAACGCTTCCCAATGATTGGCCGATGGCAGCAGATTTATTTGCTGCATAAACCAATCTAATGACAAGTGCTCGCCCATCTCGAAGTAGGCTTGTGCAACTTTCTGTGGCTGACGCTCGGTTTGGCCAGCGGCTTCAATGATGCCCAGCGCCGAGTAGAGGTTAGACGCGCCAGCGGTAATGGCGGCCAACTCTTCCGGCACGCCGGCTTCAACACGCTGATTAAAGGTGTCACGCCAGCTTTCCAAAGCCGAACCTTTCAATGTTTCGCCCAACTGGGTGGCCAGTGCGCGTACCGGTTCGCGGAACTTCTGCACCTCGGCATCGATGTCATCCAAAACACGACGATTACGCAAGAACCAGCGCGTCGCGCGGCGCACCAAACGCATCAGATCGGCCATCATACTTTCTTGCACATCGGTATCGATCTGATAATCCAGCGCGGTAATTTGCTGCCACAACAATGGCAAATCAAACACGTCGCGAGCGGTCAAATAAGCGCGGGCAATTTCCGTCACGCTGGCACCGGTAGATGCCTGCTGGCGGTTCACAAAGGTAATGCCCATGAAGTTAACCATGTCATTGGCTAACTGCGTGGCAATGATTTCGCTGCGCAGGCGATGGCGGTACATGGCCTCACCAAAGCGCTCAAACAAGTTCTCTGGGAATGCCGAGGTCAAAATGCGCGAAATGTAGTTGTCGGCGCAAATTTCTGCGGTATTTAAACGCTCTTTTAAGTCCGCCTTGGTATAAGAAATCAGCACAGACAATTCTGGCCGGGTCAGGCCATTGTTTTCAGTGCGGCGATCGTGCAGCACCTCTTCGCTCGGCAAGAACTCCAGCGAGCGATTGAGCTTGCCCTGACCTTCGTAATCACGCATCAAACGCGAGTACTCATCCAGTCGGGTTTTGCAGTCACGCTCTGCCAAGGCAATGGCTTGTGTCTGGTAATAGTTGTTGGTCAACACCAGATCGGCCACTTGATCGGTCATGGACATAAAGATCTCGTTGCGCTGCTTGCGCGTCAGATCGCCGTTATCCATGATCTCGTTGAGCATGATTTTGATGTTCACTTCGTGGTCGGAGCAATCCACACCACCCGCGTTATCGATAAAGTCGGTGAACGATGCGCCACCGTTAAGGTTGAACTCAATCCGACCGAGCTGAGTAATGCCCAGGTTACCGCCCTCACCGATCACTTTCGCGCGTACTTCGTTGCCGTTAATACGCACGCCATCGTTGGCTTTATCACCCACCTGCGCATGGCGCTCGCTGCTGGCTTTGATGTAGGTGCCAATACCACCGTTCCAGATCAAATCCACTGGCGCACGCAAGATGGCGCGAATCAGTTCATTCGGTGGCAAACGGTCGTCATAAATACCAAACAGCTGCTTCATTTCACGAGAAATTGGAATGCTCTTGGCATCGCGCGAGAAAATACCGCCGCCACGTGAAATCAGCTCTTTGTTGTAATCAGCCCAGCTGGAGCGCGGCAGTTCAAACAAGCGCTTGCGCTCTTCAAAGCTGCTGGCCGCATTGGGCGTTGGATCAACAAAAATGTGCATATGGTTAAAGGCCGCCACCAAGCAAATATGCTCAGATAGCAGCATGCCGTTACCAAACACATCACCGGCCATGTCACCAATCGCGACCACTGAAAAGTCTTGCTTTTGAACGTTAACGCCCAACTCGCGGAAGTGACGCTGCACCGAGACCCAGCCACCGCGTGCGGTAATGCCCATTTTTTTGTGGTCATAACCAATCGAGCCACCAGAGGCAAAAGCATCGCCCATCCAGAAACCGCGCTTGACTGCAATTTCATTGGCAATGTCGGAGAAAGTCGCGGTGCCTTTGTCGGCAGCAACCACCAAATACGGATCATCGCTGTCGTGGCGAATCACTTGCTGCGGTGGCACCAGCTCACCTTCCACCAGGTTATCGGTGACATCCAGCAACGCTGAAATAAAGGTTTGATAACACGCAATGCCTTCTGCCATAAAGGCGTCACGGCCGCCGTCTTTAGGCAGCTGCTTGGCAACAAAACCGCCCTTTGCACCCACAGGCACGATCACAGCGTTTTTCACTTGCTGTGCTTTTACCAGGCCCAATACTTCGGTACGGAAATCTTCGGTGCGGTCTGACCAGCGCAAACCACCACGAGCAACGCGCCCACCGCGCAGGTGCACACCTTCAACGCGTGGCGAGTAAACGAAGATTTCAAACATCGGACGAGGCAGCGGCATGTCCGATACCGCCGATGGGTCAATCTTGAGCGACACGTAGTCCTTCGGCTGACCTTGCTCATCACACTGGAAGAAATTGGTGCGCAGTGTGGCTTTCATCAGCTCGACGTAGCGACGGAAAGTGCGGTCTTCGTTCAGCTGATCCACTTCATCAATGGCCGTTTTCAGCTGCTCTTCGCACTCCGCCATTTGCAAAATGCGGTCTTGCTGACTGTCGAACTGCAAGCCAAAGCGCAGGTGGAAAAACTCCACCAAACGCGCAGCAATCGGAATGTAACGGCTCAGCGCATTGGCAATGTAGCTTTCGGAAATACCAAAGCGAATTTGCTTCATGTAGCGCGCGTAGGCACGCAAAATGGCAATGTCTTTCCAACCCAGCTTGCCGCCCAACACCAGGCGATTGAAGCCGTCGTTTTCAGCACGCCCCTGCCAAATGGCTCTAAACGCATCTTGGAATAATTTTTTCACCTCAGAAATGGTGATGCTGTCTGACAAGGTGTATTCCAACAGGAAGTTGTGAATCCACACAGTACGATCGCCATCAACGGTGATTTCATACGGGTGCTCGCCCAGAACGCGCAAACCGAGGTTTTCCAGCACCGGAATCACATCAGACAACGGCAAGATGGTGTCGCGGTTAAACAGCTTAAAGCGCAACTGATTGTCGTTTTCTTCAAGCTCGCGGTAAAAGCTCATGGCCAAATCATCTTGGCACTCGTGCGAGAACAACGACTCCATATGTTGAACATCGGAGACCGCCGTGCGTGGCGTAAAGCTCTCGCGGTAGCCCGCCGGAAACGCCATACGATAGCGATTAAACTGGCGATTGCCTTTTTCTTCACCCACTTGCTCGACCAAGGCATCGTGCAAGTCATCCTGCCAAGAACGCGCCACTTGGCGAATTTTACGCTCCACCAAATCGGCGTCGTATTTGGCTGGTTTATCGGGATCGAGGCGAACCATAAAGTGAGTCCGAGCCAGAACGGACTCGGAGAAATACGTATTAAACTCGACGTCAGTGGGCGAAAACTCGCTTTCTAGCACCGATTCAATTTTCTGGCGCAGTTCGGTGTTGTAAATATCCCGTGGGGTATACACCAAGCAAGAAATAAACTTGCCATAGGTATCACGACGCAAATACACGCGCGTTTGACGGCGCTCTTGAATATTCAGCACCGAAATGGCGGTATCGTGCAGCTGCTCGATGGATGACTGGAACAGCTCATCACGCGGGTAAACTTCCAAAATGCGCGCCAGCTCTTTACCGCTGTGCGAGTTAGGATCAAAGCCCGCCATCGCGCGCACATCGTCCAACTTCTGGCGAATAATCGGAATGTTATTAGGCGACTCGATGTACACCATCGAGGTGTACAAGCCTAAAAAGCGCACACCGCCAATCACTTCACCTTCGTCATTCAGGCGCTTCAGTACCACGTAATCAGGGTAAGCTGGGCGATGCACACGGCTGCGATAGCCAGACTTCATAAAGCTGATCAGCTGTGGACTGCTAATAAAATCTTGAATTTCTTCAGGCAGCTCATCCAGCTTTAAGCGATCATGTTCTGCTTTGCGAAAGCGGAACACACCCAAGTCGGCGGCAGAATTACGGCAAACGTATTTAACGCCGCCATCGCTTTCCATTTCAAATTCGTCATACGCCAGGAAGGTAAAGTGGTTATCAATCAACCACTGCAAAAACTCGCGTGCCTCTTTACGCTCTTTGGTGCGCTTGCGACCGCCTTCCAAGCTGCTCACGGCTTTGTGCGCGTGATCCATAATGGCCGGGAAATCGGCGACACAACACTGAACCTCGTCCAACACGCTGACCAGTGCCTGACGCAGTTCTTCCAGCACTTCTGGGCTGGAATGGTGATCAATTTCGATGTAGATGATGGCTTCTGGGCGCGTGGCTTTGCCCGCTTTTTCCCAGTTGGTGGAAGATTTCAGCTGGCCGTCTTTATTGCGCTCGACATTCCACACACAATAGTGAATGGCGTGCAGTGCCATTTGCCGTGCGTTGAGTTCAATGCGTACCGAGTCCACCAGGAAGGGAACGTCCTCGCAGACAATTTCGATAATGGTGTGATTGGATTGCCAGCCGTGATTTTCGTAATCGGGGTTAAGCACTCGAACTTTGTTTTCGCCAGTCGGGCGCTGTTGCACCAGCTGCCAGCAGGACATTGCTGCCCCATAAATGTCTTCTACCGGGCGAGCCATGACCTCTTCCATCGGAGCACCCGAATAGTAGAGGCTGGCAAAGCGGCGCAAAATGTCGGCTTGTTTTGCGTCATTGCGTTCGTCAATGAGATTATTGAGCGCAGTCAGCATTGAATCCTTCCTTATCGAAATATCGGCACAGAGTAAGGGGCAAAGTTGACCACACACTGGCATGTGACTTCAGCCCCATAAATCGCGTAATTGACAAATAAAACTACGTACGTTGAAAGCCTAGTAAAGAACTGGCTTTCTGCCCGTTCTCACCCATACGTAGCAAGGCTATGTGTCGCCAATGGAACTAAGCGCATTAATTCAGGGTCTCAAGCCCGGTTTTGACTCTGGCCCGAATAGCAACATAAAGTGCGATGGGTGATTGAGTCATTGGCAGTTTCACGCATAAAATCATGCGCCTCAATGGCAAAGGAAGACACGTTCACATGGCGGTAAGAGACGCTGTTTTGGCCCTGCGCCAACAATTACAACAACAGATCATAGGTCAGCCTACGTTAGTCGATCGCATGCTGATTTGCTTGCTGGCGGATGGGCATTTATTGGTTGAAGGTGCCCCAGGCTTGGCTAAGACCAAAGCCATTAACGCACTGGCACGCCAGCTTGAAGGTGAGTTCAAGCGCATCCAGTTCACCCCAGACCTACTCCCCGGCGACATCACCGGTACCGATATTTATCGGCCACAAACTCAGAGATTTGATTTTCAGCCAGGCCCTATTTTTCATCATTTGATTTTGGCCGATGAAATCAACCGCGCCCCGGCCAAGGTGCAAAGCGCATTATTGGAAGCCATGGCCGAGCGGCAAATCACCGTCGGCGGGCAAACACGTGCGCTACCTGAATTATTTATGGTGATGGCCACGCAAAACCCGATTGAGCAAGAAGGCACCTACCCACTGCCAGAAGCCCAGCTGGATCGCTTTTTGATGCAAACCATCATCGACTACCCCGATGCTGATGCAGAACTGAATATTTTGCGCCTAGTGCGCGGCGAGGCTTTGCATCAGCCGGTGGCCGATGCACCTCATCTGAGTCAGGAGCGCATTTTCGCTGCACGCCAAGAAATTCTTGGCCTGCACTTTAGCGCCAGCGTCGAGCAATATTTAGTGCAGCTTATTATCGCCACCCGTAAGCCCGAGCGCTATGACGACGAGCTGGCGCAGTGGCTGGAATACGGCGCTAGCCCGCGTGGTACCATCGCCCTTGAGCGCTGCGCTCGTGCGCATGCTTGGCTGCAAGGCAAGGACTACGTCAGCCCGGATGACGTGCAAGCCGTGATTCACGATGTGCTGCGCCACCGTCTGATTCTGAGCTTCGAAGCGCAAGCCAGTGGCGTGGGCATCGAACAGGTAATCGATCGTTTAGTGCAACACGTACCGGTTAGCTAATGAGTCAAGTCCAATTCAGTCGCGGAGCGGCCATTGGCCGCGACAATCTGATTGCCTTGCGGGCATTAGCGGGCCAGCTACCGCTGCGCCGCCAACGCAAAGTGTTGAGCGACCAAGCCGGCACCCACACCTCCGCCATGCGCGGTCGCGGCATTGATTTTGCCGAAGTGCGCGAGTACCAAGCGGGAGACGACATTCGCGCCATGGACTGGCGGGTGACCGCCCGCACCGGCGATGCCCATATCAAAGTGTTTCGCGAAGAGCGCGAGCGGCCAGTCATGCTGGCATGCGATTTACGTCAACACATGCATTTTGGCACCCGCAGGGCGTTCAAACACGTACTGGCTGCAGACATCACCGCGCTGTTGGCGTGGGCGGCACTGCAAAACGGTGACCGCATCGGTGCCTTGTTATTTGATGATGGCCACGAAATTGACCTGCGCGCGCGCAACGGTCAGCGCCAGGTACTGGCACTGCTGCATCAACTGGCCAGCTGGGAGGCATCCAAGCAACTGTGCTCAGCTCAGCGCCTAGGGCAAATGCTGCGTCATACCCAGCGTTTGTGTCGGCCTGGCACAGCGGTTTACGTGATCAGCGATTGGTATGGCTTTGACGAGACCTGCGAGCAGGCACTGTTTCGCCTCAGCCGCCATTGTGATGTTACGGCCATTCACCTTTACGACCGCCTAGAAGCCACCCTGCCACCGCCCGGCGATTACGACCTCAGCGATGGCCAACAACGCTTGCATCTGGACACTCATAATAAAGCGCTGCGCCAACGTCACGAACAGGCGTTCGATGAGCGTCGCAATGCCATCAAACAGGCGTTAGTACCACTGGGCATTCCCTGGTTATCGCTCGCCACCGACGACGATGCCCTAACGGTCCTTCATCAAGGACTGGGCTTGCAGCGGGAGAGCAAGCGATGACCCCAGAGCTGCAATTAGAACCTTTGATTGAACCCAGCGCTGTCAGCCAATGGCCGGCCTACGGCTGGTGGCTGCTGCTGGCTTTAATAGTGACCCTGACTGCTGTCATTGGTTGGTGGCTGTGGCGGCGCTGGCGCTGGCATCGTCCTTTTAAGCAAGCGGCGCAACTGCTGCAGCAACACCCGCCCGAGCAGCGGGAGGCCCTGTGCCAGCACTGCAATGCCCTGCTTAAGCGCACCTGCCATCAAATCGACTCCAGTGCTTTAACCCTGCACGGCCAAAATTGGCAGCGCTTTTTACAACAGCGCGGCATGCCAGAGCGCAGCAGTGAAGCGCTGGCCTTTGGCGGCTATAACCCACAGCTGGCTCAGCAAATAGATGCACCCACCTTGGTGGCCGACTGTCGTCGCTGGCTGTTAAGCCAACGCCCAGGAGGTCGCCATGTTTGAATGGAGTTGGCCTTGGGCCTTTTTACTGCTGCCGCTGCCGTTGTTGGTATGGTGGCTGCCGCCTCGCAACCAGCCACGCGCGGCGCTAAAAGTGCCAGAGTTGGAAAGCTGGCAAACACTGGCCAGCCGTCACGCCGCCAGCCCACTTAGGCAGCGCTGGCAATGGCTATTGCCGCTGTTGATTTGGTGCGCCCTGATCACCGCCCTGGCACGCCCGCAAATCATTGGCGAGCGCGTCGAACTGCCACAAAGTGGCCGCGATTTAATGCTGGCAGTGGATATTTCTGGCAGCATGCGTGCCGACGACATGCGCTGGCAGGGCCGCCCCCGCCAGCCGCCTGGCCGTAGTAAAAGCAGTGCTCAACGACTTTATTACTGAACGCCAAGGTGACCGCTTAGGGCTTTATCTTGTTCGGTTCACAAGCCTACCTGCAATCGCCGCTGACCTTCGATACGCAAACCGTGCGCACCTTTGTCGGCGAAGCTGCCATTGGCCTTGCGGGCCAAGAAACAGCCATTGGCGATGCCATCGGTCTCACCATCAAGCGACTGCAAAGCAGTGCACAAGACAGCCGTGTGCTAGTGCTGCTGACCGACGGCGCCAACACCGCAGGCGAAGTCGAACCATTGCGCGCTGCCGATCTGGCCGAACAGGCCGGCGTAAAAATCTACACCATTGGCCTGGGCGCAGAGTCTGGTGGACTATTTTCCCTGCGACGCACCTCGCAGCCGGATGAGCGAACGCTGCGCGCCGTCGCCCAGCAAACCGGCGGCGCCTTCTTCCGCGCTCGTAACAGTGACGAGCTGCGCCAGATTTATGCCTTGATAGACGAACTTGAACCCACCCCCAAAGACCCACAAACCCTGCGCCCCAGACGCAGCCTTTACCACTGGCCGCTGGCTGCAGCCGTGCTGCTGGGTCTGATGCTGACGTTACAGCAAGCAGGTGCTTTACGCTTTAGGAGCCAAGCATGATGGAGTTTCAGCTGCTGCGCCCTGAGTGGCTGTTGATGTGGTTGCCACTGTTCGCCGCCTGGTGGTTATGGCGCCAGCGCCGGGCCCGCGCGGGCCAATGGCAACAAGTGGTCGATGCCGAGTTACTGCCGCATTTGGTGGAAGCCGGCCCGGCGGTCAAACGTCGCTTCGATGGCTGGCTGCTGGCCATTGGCACCCTGGCCATCGTCGCTTTGGCCGGCCCAGCGTGGGACAAACAGCCAACAGCGGTGGCCGAGCAAGAAGACGCGGTGGTGATTCTGCTCGATCAATCCCTATCCATGGCAGCCACGGATCTAACGCCCGATCGCCACACCCGCGCGGTGCAAAAAATCACCGACATATTGCGCAGCCGCAAAGATGGCCAAACCGCATTGGTGACTTACGCTGGCAGCGCACACACAGTCACACCCCTGAGCAATGACATGGCGACGCTGGAAAATCTTTTGCCCTCGCTGTCGCCCTTTATTATGCCCAAACCCGGCAGCCGCCCCGACATCGCCATCGAAAAGGCGCAGCAGCTGGTACAGCGCGCGGGCATCAATGCCGGCCGATTGCTGCTGCTGACCGATGGCATTCAGCCCAAAGACATTGAACGCATACAAGCTGCACTGAACACCCGTCAGTTTAGCCTGGGCATCATTACCGTTGGCACCGCCGAAGGCGCCCCTGTGCCGATGGCCGAGCAAGGCTTTTTGCGCGACGGCAATGACCAAATCGTACTGCCCAAGCTAGATACCAGCCCGATTCAGCGCTTGGCCCAGCAAAACAGCGCCATCGAATGGCGCACTCTGCAGCTGAGCGATGACGATTGGCAAGGGTTATTGCAGCAAGGTCAGCAACAACAGCGTCTGCGCGAGCAGCAACAAGGCGAGTTTGACCAGTGGTACGACCGCGGTTATTGGCTGATTTGGCTGCTGTTGCCGGTAGCACTATTCACCTTTCGCCGCGGAGCCCTGCTGTGCTTGCCACTGCTTCTATGGCTGCCCATCGACGCCACTCAAGCAGAGCCGCAAGGGGCGGATTCTAATGCCGAGCCCAGCATCACTGAGACTCTGACACAAGCCTGGCAGCGCGCCTGGAAAACGGAAAATCAACGCGGCGAAGAGCTGATGCAGCAGCAGGATTACAGCGCTGCCGCCGATGCCTTTGAACGCCCCGACTGGCGTGGTTACGCCGCTTACCAGGGCGGTGATTATCAGCGTGCGGTCGACGCCTTTGCCCAGGGCGATTCTGCCGCCGACCATTACAACCGCGGCAATGCACTGGCGCAAAGCGGTCAGTTGCCGCAAGCCATCGACGCTTACGATCAGGCGCTGGCAAAAAGACCCAGAACTGGAAGCCGCGAAAATCAACAAGCAACGCGTGCAAGAATTGCTTGAGCAGCAACAGAACCAACAGCAGAACCAGCAGCAGGATCAGCAGCAAGATCAGCAGCAAAATCAGCAGCAAAATCAGCAGCAAAATCAGCAGCAAAATCAGCAGCAAAATCAGCAGCAGAATCAGCAACAGAATCAGCAACAGAATCAGCAGCAGAATCAGCAGCAGAATCAGCAGCAGAATCAGCAGCAGAATCAGCAGCAGAATCAGCAGCAGAATCAGCAGCAGAATCAGCAGCAGAATCAGCAGCAGAATCAGCAGCAAGATCAGCCGCAAACTGCGCAACAAAGCCAACAGCCCGATGCCGCTGGTCAACAAGACGAAGCGCTGCCGCAGCTAGACCGAGAGCAGAAGGCCGCACTGCAACAGTGGCTCAATCGCGTGCCCGACGATCCGGGCCAGCTTTTGCGGCGCAAATTTTTATATCAATACCGTCAACAACAGCAACAGCCGCCTGAGGAGGAAGTGCTATGGTGAGCCCACGCATCTGGTGGCTCTGCCTGTGTTTATGGCTGCCAGGGTTGGCCCTGGCCGCGACCGAGTTCAGCGCCAGCGTCGATCGCAAACAACTGACCGAGCAAGACACCTTTAGCTTGCAGCTGCGATTTCACGAGCAAGTGATGAGCGGTCAGCCAGATTTCAGCCCGCTGCAAAAAGATTTTGAAGTGCTTGGCAGCCGCCGTTCTAATCAGTTCCGCATGGTCAATGGCCAGAGCGAATCCTATACCGAGTGGCAACTGCGGCTAATGCCCAAGCGCACCGGCCAGCTGATGATCCCTGCCATCAGCTTTCGTGGCAGTCGCACAACGCCCATCAACATCAGCGTCAGCCCACTGTCTGCCGCCGTGCGCCAGCAACGAGAAAAAGAGGCGTTTTTTCACGTTGAAATCAGCAAAGGCCCCTACCGAGTTCAAGGCCAGATTCTTTATATCGAAAAGCTTTACTACAGCAAAAATCATGAGCAGCCTCGCCTGACCGACCTCCAAGTCACAGATGCCAGAGTCGAACCGCTGGGAGACACTCGCCAATACACCACCGTGGTGGATGGCCAGCGCTTGGGTGTGTATGAGCGGCGGTTTGCGATTTTCCCCGAGCAAAGTGGCGAGCTGGTAATTCCAGGGCAACGCTTTAACGCCATTCGCGTAAATCCCTACAACCGCTGGGACAGCAACGGCGAGCTGTCTGCTAGCAGCCGGTTAATTCGGTTAAATGTCGACCCCATTGCCGAGCAATATCCGCAAGCTCCGTGGCTGCCCGCGCGTCAATTGACGGTGATGGAAACGCTATCGAGCCAGCAATGGCAAGTGGGCGAACCCGTGACCCGCACCTTCATGGTCACGGCCGATGGTTTAAGCGGCAGCCAGATTCCGGCACTGGCCATGCCCGAAGTCGACGGCCTGCGTTATTACCCGGATCAAAACCAACACCAAGACAGCGTGGGTGAAAAAGGCATTACCGGTACCCTGACCCAATCGCTGGCCATCGTGCCAACGCAACCGGGCCAGCTGACGCTGCCTGAAATTCGCGTGCCCTGGTGGAATATGCGCAGCCAACAACTGGAATACGCCACCGTGCCAGCGCGCACCATCGACGTTGCACCGGCGGCCAACAGCGCCCAACCCAGCATGCCATCCAACGTACCGAGCAATTCACAAACCAGCGGCCCCAACAACGTGATGCCCGCTCCGGCGCAGCCCATGGGGACGACCTCAGCCACGTCAGTATGGTGGCCTTGGCTGACGTTGGCATCGGGCGTGATGAATCTGCTGCTCATTGCCGTGATCGCATGGCTGTGGCGCCGCCAGCCAACAGCAAAGCCAGCTCAGCCAACCGCCCAACCAACACAAGAGGTCAGCACAGAGTCGCTCAAGCAAGCCTGTCGCAGTGGCGACCCGGCCCGCATTCGCGCCGCGGTATTAGCATGGGCTAAGCAACAGCCGACCTTGCAAGACTGTCATAATTTGCAGCAACTGGCGCAACGCATAGGCCAGCCCGAGATCAGCCGCGCCCTGGCCGAGTTAGATCACACCCTCTACAGCGCTGGCGGTAACAGCGCTTATCAAGCTGATTCGTTATGGCAACAGCTGCGACGCTGGCAGCCCAACAAGCATGACGAAGCCAACGGCGAGTTAAAGCCGCTGTATCCGTGACTTTGCACTTATTGACGACATTCGAGCAGGGCTCAGTGTAAGCTGAGCCCTTGATTCATCAGCCATCGCCTTTATGACCCTACTGATATTTTTTGCCCTATTGTCCATCTCGGTATCGTTCGTGTGCTCGGTACTGGAAGCCTCCCTGCTGTCCTTGACGCCCAGTTACATTGCCAGCTTAAAAGAAGAACGGCCCAACCTGCATGTGCGTTTATCGCGCCTAAAAGAGGCCCTCGACCAACCGCTGGCCGCCATTTTGACTCTTAACACCATTGCCCACACCATGGGCGCCGCCGGCGTCGGCGCGCAAGTCACCAAGCTCTATGGCGATGCCTATTTAGGCGCGGCCTCCGCCATCATGACGTTGCTGGTATTGGTACTTTCAGAAATTGTGCCGAAAAGCCTGGGCGCGCGTTATTGGCGCCGCCTAGCCCCTATGTTGCCTGGCGTGCTGAACACCATGATCTGGCTGCTCAAGCCGTTTATCTGGCTGTCAGATCAATTGCTAAAACTGCTCGGCAGCCATGAACCGCATTCAGATTTGCGCAGTGAAATTAAATCCATGGCCTCCATGGGGCACGAGCTGGGCCAACTCGACCGTGACGAGCAACGCGCCATCGTCAACATTCTCGACCTGCACGATATTCGCGTGCGTGACATCATGGTGCCGCGCACCGTCTGCACCACTCTCTCCCCCAGCGCCAGCATTGAAGAAACCCGCAATTACAGCCGCAAGCAGCCGTTTTCGCGCTTTCCCGTGTTAGACGATGACAACGCCCCCGTGGGCATTTTGCTGCGCCAGGATTTATACGACCTGGAGCGCGACCCACAGCGCTCGATTCGGCCGTTGCTCAAACAAGCACACGTCATTCTCGATCAAATGAACGCCGAACAAGCCATGGGCCTGCTGCTGCGCGAGCGCCAGCAAATGCTGCTGGTATACGACGAATACGGCAGCTGGCAGGGACTAGTCACCATGGAAGACATTCTTGAAACCATTCTCGGCCAGCCGATTCTCGATGAGACCGACACCATAACCAACATGCGCCGCTTTGCCCGCCGGCGCTGGCAGTATTTGAACCGCAGCTGATACCATTGTTGGGTGACTGATGGGCGATTTCAGCCCATATTTTACGCTGATAGCAAAGGGATGAACCCTTTGCCATGAGCGGGAGAAAACCATGACCGCTGGTTTGTATTTACGCGAAATGATACGCGACCTGCTCTCCATGACCTTGGCTGAGCGGCGCTTGATTTTACTGACCTGTACCAAGCTTGAACGCGATTTGCAAACGCTCACGCACGTTCACAGCATATCCGCCCAAGAATGGGAGAGCGTATTTGGCCACGCCGACATACCGGCCTATACCCTAATGGCCGACGCCGCCGACACCCTACTCCATCGCCCGCCCACCTCCGTCGGCAACAGCAGCCATGTTGAAACCTTTCATTGGCTGTGCAGCGTAAACTTTTTGCCCAGCGCCCAAATATTGGAAGTATCACTAACTCCGACAACGTCGTACATTTTTCAAGGGCTCAGCGTCGGAGATGGCAAATTTGAAGTGTTGACCGGGCTGAGCTGACCACCAACTGCAAGCCTAATTATCGGTCCGCCTTGCCTGAGCAGCGCCCGTGCTTTTCGATACAACAGTGGCTGTAGTAGACTCACTGCTAAGCAAAAACTCAACTGGCAGCCACTGGGTCTTATGGATAAGAAAACACTAACAGAGACGGATATCCGCACCAAATACATCACCCCCGCCATCGTCAGCGCCGGGTGGGATATTCATACCCAGGTCTACGAAGAGTTCCCCGTTACCGATGGCCGCATCGTTGTCCGCGGCCGCATGCACAGTCGCAACCCACCACGCCGTGCCGATTACGCTCTCTGTTATCAGAAAGCCAAGCCCATTGCTGTTATCGAAGCGAAAGACAATAAACACCGCGTCGGCGACGGTATGCAACAGGCCCTCGACTATGCCGACAAACTCGATATCCCCTTTGCCATCGCCAGCAACGGCGACAGCTTTTTAGTCAACGACCGCTTTGGCCTGATCTACCCGCAAGTAGAGACCGAGATTCCCCTAAACGAGCTACCTGGCCCAGAGGCGCTGTGGCAAGCGTACTGCCGCTGGAAAAACATTCCACCAGGTCGCCCAGCCATGGAGCAGCCTTACCACGAAGCAACCAATGATCGTACGCCACGCTATTACCAAATGGTGGCCATCAACCGCACCATAGAAGCCGTTGCCAACAGCCTGATCAGGCCAGGCAAACTACGCCACCTGATTCCGAAACGTACCGCCCTCATTCTCCCAAAGAACGGACTCATGCTGTGTTGAATCCGGCACCTCGTTCAGCACTAGAATGGCTGTACAGCCATGGCTCCAAGCACCTCATTACCCATAGATGATCTGGATAACCAAGAGTTAAAGCCTTTTAAGGACAACCAACCACAAAGTGACTACAAGCAATGAACAGCCTAGATAAAATACAGGAAAAACTTCGTCAGTTTGCTCTAGTACGTGACTGGGACCAATTTCACTCTCCAAAAAATCTGTCAATGGCTTTGGCAGGCGAAGTTGGCGAGTTGTTAGAACTATTTCAGTGGCTCACGGAAGAACAGTCAAAAAACCTAACACGAGAGCAGCACAAGGCCGTGGAGGAGGAAGTAGCAGATGTCTTCCTTTATCTACTCAGATTGGCAGATAGCCTAGGTGTTGATTTAGTGGAAGCAGCTAAAAACAAAATAATTGTAAATGAGCAGAAATACCCAGCAGATAAAGTCAAAGGAAGCCCCAAGAAGTACACGGAATATTGATCATGCTGGTATATAGCGGAAACAAGAAAAAATTTATTGAAGATGTCAGCGATAACGCTATAGAAAATATAATACAGTCAGAGTTTGAAAGAAAATTATTCAAGCGCCCCTCTAAAAATGAAGTACTTTCATGGAAAAACTCCATGCAGTACATGTTCAAGATCCTAATTGACCCAGATATTCCACATAACTCCGGAGTTTCGATTGAATACGTTTTACCACTAACTAGCAAACGCATCGACTTCATATTGACCGGAAAGGATGAAGAAAAGCGAGAAACAGCAGTAATCATTGAACTCAAGCAATGGAGTGAAGCAAAAAAGACAAGCAAGGATGGCATTGTAAAAACGTTTTTGGCCGGAGGTGAAAGGGAAACTAATCATCCCTCATATCAAGCTTGGACATATGCTGCCTTGATCGAAGATTATAACGAAACCGTTCGGCAAGAAGATATAAGATTAATGCCTTGCGCCTATTTGCATAACTTAACTTCCGAATCGGCGATCAATGACCCTTTTTATACTGAACATACCAACAAGGCACCGACTTTTATTTCAAAAGATGCCAAGAAGTTCGCTAATTTTCTCAAAAAGCATGTCAAATACGGCGATAGCGATAACATCATGTATCGCATCGAGCATGGAAGAATTAAGCCTTCAAAGGGTTTAGCCGATAGCCTCGCTTCAATGTTAATCGGAAATCAGGAGTTCCTAATGATTGATGATCAGAAGCTGGTTTATGAGGTAGCTATTGATCTAGCGCATAAGACGCATAAGGGTAAAAAGCAGGTGCTAATTGTTGAGGGGGGACCAGGCACAGGAAAATCAGTAGTCGCCATCAATTTACTGATTGAGCTTACCAAGCGAGAAATGAATACCCAGTATGTTTCTAAGAATGCAGCGCCGCGGGCTGTGTTTGCTGCAAAGTTGACCGGCACCATGACAAAAACAAAATACAACAACATGTTCAAAGGATCAGGTTCTTATATTGGGACAGAGCCTGGTTTTTTTGATGCACTGATTGTTGATGAGGCTCACCGACTAAATGAAAAGTCCGGCTTTTACGGCAATGAAGGTGAACACCAGATCAAGGAAATCATTAATGCATCTAAGCTATCAATATTTTTTCTTGATGAAAATCAGCGTGTAACCCTGAAGGATGTAGGCTCCCTTAAGGAGATTGAGGATTGGGCAACCAAGCTGGGGGCCAATATTTTCCGAATGGAACTAAAATCTCAATTCCGCTGCAATGGTTCTGATGGATACCTTGCATGGCTTGACTCGTCTCTACAGATACGAGATACAGCAAACACCACACTTGAGAACATCAATTGCGATATTAAAGTTTTCGACTCACCTAACCGTTTACGCGAGGAAATATTTCAGAAAAACTCTATCAATAACAAGGCTAGATTAGTTGCTGGCTATTGCTGGAAATGGGTGAGCAAGAAAGATAAAAACGTCATTGACATCAAAATACCAGAATATGGGTTTGAAGCGCAATGGAATCTGACCACCGATGGTAGCCTATGGATTATCTCTCCAGAGTCTGTCAGAGAAGTTGGTTGCATTCATACGTGCCAGGGACTGGAAGTAGATTATATTGGCGTAATCATTGGTCCCGACCTAATCGTGCGCGACGGCAAAATTATTACCGATGCAGGTAAAAGAGATGGTAGAGATAAAACTATCAGGGGATACAAAAAGCTCTTAAAGGAAAAACCTGAGCAAGCCAGAAAAGTTGCCGATGACATCATCAAGAACACATACCGAACACTTATGACGCGAGGGCAAAAAGGCTGCTATCTTTTTTGTACGGACCCAGAAACTAACGAGTACTTTTCAAACGTTATTAATGAGGCGCGCCAGGCTCGGGAAATAAAACTGGAAGAAAAATATCCTGGCTTAAGTCTTCGTATCTTGCCAGAGAAAGAAGTTAAACCCTATATAAACTCTGTTCCTATCTACAACCTCAAGATCGCCGCTGGTGACTTCAGTGAATATCAATCCTCGGGGGACTTTGACTGGGTTGAACTACCTGAGCATATTCGTATGTCCAATGATTACTTCGTGGCACAGATCGTAGGCGAGTCCATGAATCGGCGAATTCCTAATGGTTCATGGTGCCTTTTCAAAGCCGACCCCAAAGGCTCACGCGAAGGAAAGATTGTCTTGGTGCAACACAAAGACATTCAAGATATGGAACAGGGAGGTCATTACACAGTTAAGGAGTATCATAGCGATAAGGCTTACACGGAGGATGGAGAATGGAGAATGGAGAATGGAGAATGGAGAATGGAGAATGGAGAATGGAGAATGGCTCCATTCTAGAATCATACTTAGACCAAAAACGAGCGCACTTGGGTATAAAGACATTTTATTAACGGAAGATCAAGTTACGAATTTAAAGGTAATTGGTGAGTATGTTGCGATTCTAAGTTAGTAAGATTGGTATTAACCCGAGCTGATGAACAGTCAGTTAAAAGTAGTTTACGACGGAGACGCCAGGGAGTGTTGACATTTAAGCGAGCCAGATCATCGAAGCCGCTATATGGGGCATACCCAAGTAATTCCGCCCCAACCTTTCGTAGCGCGTTGCCACGCGCCGAAATTGCTTCAGCTTTTGAAATAACCGCTCAACGAGATTTCTCTCTTTATAGAGTTCGCGATCGCATTCCCTGGGCTGCTTTCGGCTTCGCCTCGGCGGGATGACCGGGGCTGAGCCAGCCTCTATAATCGCGGTGACAAACCCATCGGAGTCATACCCTTTGTCTGCCAGTACGTAGTCAGCCTGGAAGCCTTCGATTAAGGCGTGAGCTTGGCCATATTCAGAGGCCTGACCTGGTGTGAGCATCAGTCTAAGTCGGTTACCCAGCGCATCGGCCGCCGCATGAATTTTGGTACTCAAGCCACCCCTAGAGTGACCTACGGCCTCACAATGTTGAGTACTTTTTTTGGTGCCCCCTGCTGATGAACTCGGACAATGCTGCCGTCCACCATGATGTATTCAAAATCTGCATCGGTGGATAACGCTTCGAAGATGGTGGTCCATAAGCCTTTTTCGCACCAGCGATTGTAACGCATGTAAACAGAGTTCCATTTGCCGAAGTGCTCCGGTAAATCTCGCCAAGGCGCTCCGGTTCTTGCCACCCAGAGCACGGCTTCAAGGAATAAACGATTATCTTTGGCGGTGACACCACGGTCTGAGGCTTTGCCTGGAAGCAGGTCTTTGACGAGTTCCCATTGATGGTCTTTCAGGATCATGCGAGGCATAGGAAAAATGTCGAATCATACCTGAAAATGGAGAATGCTAGTCAATCGTCAACACCCCCTAGCTTACTTCACTCGCCTCCGTTGTTCTATGACGCTCTGCTTAAACAGCCTGCATCACTAAGTCAGCTTGCTGCCAGACATACAGCCACTCTTTAACTTTTTCGCCATCGCCCGGCGGCTGCCACCATTGGCTTTTGACCGGCTTGCCAGCCAAGCCTTGATAAAACCTCTGCGCCTGATGGTTATCCGCCAGCACCTCAAGATACAGCCCTTTACTCGCGCAATGATGATTCACCCAATCAGCCACGGTGCGCATTAACCGTCGCCCAATGCCCTGGCCTTGGTAAGCCGCCGCGACGTGCAAGTTATCAATAAAGGTGCCTAGCGTTTGATGCTCGTCACCATAAATGCAGATAAAGCCAGCTAGGTCGTCGCCTTCTTCGGCCACCCATATTTCCTGATTGTTTTTTGCGCAGTTAAATTTATCCTGCCAAGCCTTTAATCTGTTGGCAGACACTTCGTTGTCTAGGAATTCATCGGACAAAATGCCGCGATAAGCAATACGCCAACTGTTGGCGTGCAGATTTGCTATGGCATCAAGATCTTCTATTTGAGCAGGACGAATACGCACGAACTTCCCCAACCGGTGTATTAATGGGTGCCATGATAATACCTAGCTTAACTGGCACCTAGCCTGAGCCAACTCAATAACAACCAAACTCAACAGACCGCTCCAAGCGTTTTGCACTGCGAGAAAGAGATAGCCAATTACTCGACAGCCAAATTCGCTTTTTAGGAACTGTTCGCTTGGCGACAACATTGCCTCTCAGATTTTAACTTCACCAAATCGCGGGCATAAAAAAACCGCGTCGCCTAAAGCAAACGCGGTTTTCTGAATCAGTGGCGGTGAGGGAGGGATTATGCCCCTTCGGGCCGCAGGCTGCGCCTACGTTTGTCGCTACGCTCGGTACGAACCCGCGAGGGTTCTCTCTACCCACCCGTCCCCGCAAGCGTTAGGCATAAAAAAAGCCCCAGTCTCACGACAGGGGCTTTTTTATCTTAATTCGTGGCGGTGAGGGAGGGATTCGAACCCTCGATACCTTTCGGTATACACGCTTTCCAGGCGTGCTCCTTCGACCACTCGGACACCTCACCAGTTATTAGCCAGCAACGAGAGTTGCGCTAATCAATGGCGGCGAACTATACGCACCTGCCTGGTGAGCGTCAAGCGTTTCTCGCTAATGTGTTGTTTTTACTCGCAATTCCCACGCCATTCGGTAACAAACTCAGCATGATCCAGCTCCGGCGGCTGCTTTAAACGGCAGTTAACGTGACCGATGTAGACGAAGCCGACCAGCACGTCATTTGCCTGCAGCCCTAAGGCCTCTCGCACGGCCTGGCTGTGGGCCATGTCGCCGGTACGCCAAATGGCGCCCAGGCCCAATGCCCAGGCAGCGTTAAGGATGTTTTGAATGCCAGCGCCTGTAGACAGAATCTGCTCATCGCGCGGGACTTTGGCGTGTTCCGTCACTCGGGTGACTGCGGCAATCACCAATGGGGCTCGGCACAGCATGTTTCGGAACTTTTCTTGCTTGTCGTCGGGTAATTGCGACCAGTTATCCATACCCTGGAGAAAGCATTCGCCTAATTGCTTACGCTGCGCGCCGCGAATAATCAGGTAGCGGCTGGGTCGCAACCAGGCGTGGTCTGGCGCGCGCAGCGCGGCTTGCATCAGCGTTTGGATGTGCTCGCCGCTGATGTCTGGGCCGGTAAGCTGCGGCGCGGAGACGCGCTGCGTTAAAACGTCGATCGCATTCATAAAAAGTGTCACTGTACGGAAAAAGATGACCAATATTGTAATGATGGCTGTTACGGAACTAAACCATGCATTGCTTGATCTGCGCGAAGCTGGCTGCCATTGTCTCGCGCAGTTGCTTGCTAGACCTCACTATTCCCGGTATACAAAAGGGTTTTCGGGCAACCCGTTTGACCATAACGACAACAACGGTGGAATGCGTTCATGACCAGTCAGGCTGACGACGCTCAGTTCAGCGAATCTACCCTGCCCAAGCAGGATTACATGGCCCGCGTATTGGGCTACGGCGTCGCCGCCGCCACCACATTGCTCGGCTTTTTCAACGGCTATTTTGGCCCAGGCGCTTTGGTGGTCACCCTGATCTGCCTGCTGTACCCGCATGTGGTGTATGTGGCCAGCAAGCCGTTTCGACAACGCCGTGGTTACACCACACGCCAGTTGCTGATCCACGGCGACGCCCTGCTCACCGGCTTATTCTTGTCTTACATTCAACTGCCGATGCCACTGGTGATGTTGTTTCTGATTATGATCAACACCAGTTTTATCATTGTTGGCAGTTTTACCGCTTGGGCCTTTTGCATCATTTCGCTGGTGTCGGGGGCAGCCATTGGCTACCTGGTGTTTGGCTATCAAACGCCCGCCCCGGTGCCCGATTCGGTGTTCTTAACCGCTGCCATTGGCGTGGGCATTCACCTGGCGATTTCGGGCTTTAACAGCAACCGCCAAGCACGCGATTTGATTCGCTTAAAGCGCAAGTTTCAGGGCCAGGTGTCGCGCTTTCAGGCTTTGTCGCACCAGGTTTCTAAATACGTGGCGCCGCAAATTTGGGAGTCGATCTTCTCTGGCAAACGCCAGGTAAAACTGGAAACCCAACGCAAAAAACTGGTGGTGTTTTTCTCCGACATCGTCGGCTTCACCAGCTTATCGGAGCAAATGGAAGCCGAAGCCTTTACCGATTTGCTCAACACCTACCTCACCGATATGTCGCGCATCGCACTTAAGTACGGCGCTACCATTGATAAGTTTATCGGCGATGGCATTATGATTTTCTTTGGCGACCCGCGCACCAAAGGCACCAAGCGCGATGCCTTGGCCTGCGTGGCCATGGCCATTGAAATGCGCCGCCACATGCTCAAGCTGCGCAAGCAATGGGCCGAGCATGGCATGACGGCGCCGCTGCAAATTCGCATGGGCATCAACACCGGCTACGTCACCGTAGGCAACTTCGGCACCGAAAGCCGCATGGATTACACCATCATCGGCAAAGAGGTAAACCTGGCGGCACGCCTAGAAAGCGAAGCGGAACCCGGCGAGATTTTGATCTCACACGAAACCTATGCCCTGATCAAAGATAAAATCATCTGCCGTACCCGTGGCACGGCGCAAGTCAAAGGCTTTAGAGACCCAGTACCGCTCTATCAAGTGGTCGACTACCGCCGTGATTTGGGCGCCAACCCCAGTTTCGTCAATCACGATACCGAGGGCTTTTCGCTCTATTTGGAGACCGACAAAGTTAAGGACGTGGAGCGTGAAAAAGTGGCCGCAGCACTGGAGCGCGCTGCGCGCAAACTGCGCAAGCAGGTCGATACCTAAAGCAGCTAGACCTAAAGAACCTAGAAAAGTACCCAAAAAAAGGAGGCTAAACGCCTCCTTTTTTATTGCCGCGCCAAACGAAAATTGGGCGCTGGCGGCTCGGCCTCGCTGCTGCGCAGCGGGTTAATATCCAAACCACCGCGGCGCACATAGCGCGCATAGACGGTGAGCGCTTGCGGCTGACAGGCGCGCATCAAATCCAACCAGGTACGCTCAACGCACTGTTCATGGAAATCCTGATGCTGGCGCAGGGAAATGATGTATTTAAGCAACGACGCCTCATCAATGCGCTGACCGCGATAATAAATGTACACACTGCCCCAGTCCGGCTGGCCGGTTACCGGGCAGTTGGACTTCAGCAAATGACTGCACAGCCAGCCTTCAAACTGGCCTTCGGCGCAGCGCAGCAGGCTCGGGTCAGGCTGGTATTGAGTGACTTCAATGTCCAACTCATCAATGCACAGCGCGGGCGGCGGCGGTGGAAACGCATAATCCACGGCCAATAAGGTCACGCCAACGTCACCGCCGGTGGCGGCGCTTAAATCACGCTGTAGGCGCTGCTGCACCTCATCACGACTGGCAAAACGCGTTTGATTAAACGAGTTCAAATACAGCTTGAAGGATTTCGACTCCACCAAATACGCCGTGGTGGCCGGAATGCGAAACTCTGCCATCGCCACAATGGGCTTGCCACGCTCATTAAGCCATGACATTTCATAGGCATTCCAAATATCAACGCCATAAAAACCGGCCTGATCGCGTGACTGCCCCAAGCTTTGCCAGCTTTCCTGGCGCTCAATTGGGTACAGCAACGACGGGTCGTACTGATCTTTGTACTCGGACGATTGCCCAAGCGGATTGTGGTCACTGTGAACCGAAGCCATATTGCTCTCCCGTTATTGTCGCATGCCTACGCCACGGCGAATCAGCCATACACAAATGGCCGTCAAGGCCATGATAAAGCCGATCAGCATTAAGTAAGCATGCAAAATGTTGACGTCACTCACCCCAAGCACACCGTAGCGAAAGGTGTTGACCAGATACAAAATCGGATTCAGCGCTGACACCGCGCGCCAAAATTCCGGAAGTAAGTCGATGGAATAAAACACACCGCCCAAATACGTCAGCGGTGTGATCACAAAGGTTGGGATGATCGAAATATCGTCAAACTTGGTGGCGAAAATGGCGTTAATAAAACCGCCCAAGGCAAACACAATGGCCGACATCAATATGACCGAAATCACCACCCAGATATTATTAATCGCCAAATCGGTGAACCACAGTGACAACAGGGTAACAATCAACCCTACCAACATCCCACGCGTAACACCGCCAGCAACAAAGCCAAATAAAATGGTCAGCGGATGCACCGGCGCCACCATCATTTCTTCAACGCTGCGCTGAAATTTATTACTGAAAAACGACGACGCCACATTGCCGTAAGCGTTGGTGATCACACTCATCATAATCAGGCCAGGCACAATAAAGGCCATGTAATCGACCCCGCCCATTTCACCAATGCGCGAGCCAATTAAGTTGCCAAAAATCACAAAATACAACGTCATGGTGATGGCTGGCGGTAGCAAGGTTTGCTGCCAGATGCGCATAAAACGGCGTACTTCTTTCACCACAATGGTGCTAAACGCAATGCGCTGAACCTGCCAGTTGCTCATGCCCTGCCCTCCTGTACCAAATGCACAAATAACTCCTCCAAGCGGTTCGACTTAGTGCGCATGCTGCGCACCAACACCTGATGCTCGCTCAACACTTGAAACAAGGCGTTTAGGTCTTGTCCTTTTTCAACCGTGACCTCTAAGGCATCGCTGGCCGATTGCACCACCTCATAACCTGGCAGCTGCGGCACTTGCTGCAGCGGTGCGGTTAAATCCAGCACAAAGGTTTCCGTATGCAGGGTCGACAATAGCTCTCGAGTACTGGTGCTTTGAATGATATCGCCCTGATTAATAATGGCGATGTTGCGACACAACTGCTCAGCTTCTTCTAAGTAGTGGGTGGTCAACACAATGGTGACGCCCTCACGGTTGAGCTCTTGCATAAAACGCCACATGGACCGGCGCAGCTCGATATCAACACCGGCGGTGGGCTCATCTAAAATCAACACCTCGGGCCGATGCACCAGTGCCCGAGCAATCATCAGGCGGCGCTTCATACCACCCGACAGCATGCGCGCTGGCTGCTCGCGCTTATCCCACAGATCCAGCGCTTTTAAAAGCTCCGCCGTGCGCTCGCGGGCATCAATGGCACGCAAGCCAAAATAGCCTGCTTGCGTGGTGACGATGTCCTGCACTTTTTCGAACTGATTAAAATTGAACTCTTGCGGCACTACGCCTAAGCGGCGGCGCGCTTCGTACAACTCGCGATTGACATCAAAACCCATGATGCGGGCTGAGCCGGATGTTTTTTGCACCAGACCCGATACAATACCCAGCGTGGTCGACTTGCCGGCGCCATTAGGGCCGAGCAAAGCAAAAAAGTCGCCTTGCGCCACACTTAAGTCAATGGACTTCAACGCCTCGAAGCCATTGGCGTAGACCTTACGTAATGAACTCACTTCCAATGCCGGAGTCATGACTGTACCTATGTCAAATCAATTAAGTCCGCGTTCGCAATACCATTTAGAGCTGCTGCTGCAGCTGCAACAACGCCTGCAACGCGCCAGCGAAGCCCTGAGCCAAGATACGCTAACCGCACTTGAGGACGTCATCCAGGCACTGCAACAAAAGACTCCCAGCGCCTACGAACTTGGCCAAGACTGGCTGAGCAATATCGCCACCCACCAGCCACAATTGGTGCCGGCCATTGACCGCGATATCTTCTGGTTTTTTGGCGGCAGCTGCCTGCACACCCTCACTGATGAGGAAATTGAGCGCTTTCAGCAATTAGATGAGCAAGAAGCGGAAGCCGAAGTGCAGCAGCAACCTTTTGATCGCGCCAGTGCCAGACAACAGCTGTTTAATGATATCCAGTCAGGCCAAGCGGCGCAGGATAGCTAAAGGCCACAGCGAATACCAGCCGGTCTGCCACACCAGACTGTTGCAGCGCTGACTTTGCACTGCTTTGCTGGTCAGCGCGAAAAGCGTCCCTAAGCCGATTTATGCCTGAATCGGCTTTTCGAGATTTGGAACGGGACAAAAATGCCGGGAGCATTTTTGCGAGAGCGCAGTGAGCCCGAAGGGTCGGTATCAGGACGATGCCGACACCCCGCCGGGAGCATTTTTGCGAGAGCGCAGCGAGCCCGAAGGGTCGGTATCAGGACGATGCCGACACCCCGCCGGGAGCATTTTTGCGAGAGCGTAGCGAGCCCGAAGGGTCGGTACAGGTACGATGCCGACAAACTCCGCGACCAATAAAAAAGCCCAGTCAATTTCTTGACTGGGCTTCTAAATCTGGAGCGGGAAACGAGATCGATCGGGCTGGCGCTCCAGCTCGCGACACCATTGACCTGAATGCATAAACTCAAAATCCAGAAACAAAAAAAACCGACTCATTTCTGAATCGGCTTTTCGAGATTTGGAGCGGGAAACGAGATTCGAACTCGCGACCCCAACCTTGGCAAGGTTGTGCTCTACCAACTGAGCTATTCCCGCAAATGGCATCCCCAAGGGGATTCGAACCCCTGTTACCGCCGTGAAAGGGCGGTGTCCTAGGCCTCTAGACGATGGGGACGCATCGCTTAGATGCCGTGCATGATACCTTCATCTATTTGATTTGCAACACTTTTTCTGAAAAAAGTTACGCACCTTGCAACACCCGCTTGGCAAAACGCCATGACCCCAAACCGCACCCTAAAAAAGCACCTCGTGATTGCGATCGTACTAACGGGCGTCTTCACATCGCACTGGCGCCATTGCCAATTACCATGCACAAATTAAAACCCAGAAACGAAAAAAGCCGACTCATTTCTGAATCGGCTTTTTAGAATTTGGAGCGGGAAACGAGATTCGAACTCGCGACCCCAACCTTGGCAAGGTTGTGCTCTACCAACTGAGCTATTCCCGCAATGGCATCCCCAAGGGGATTCGAACCCCTGTTACCGCCGTGAAAGGGCGGTGTCCTAGGCCTCTAGACGATGGGGACACACCGTATTGCAGCGCCTAGTGCTGCTTTCCTGATTGCAAACGTTTGCTCCAAAATATTGGAGCGGGAAACGAGATTCGAACTCGCGACCCCAACCTTGGCAAGGTTGTGCTCTACCAACTGAGCTATTCCCGCATTTAATGCATCTTCACAAAGAAGATGGCATCCCCAAGGGGATTCGAACCCCTGTTACCGCCGTGAAAGGGCGGTGTCCTAGGCCTCTAGACGATGGGGACGTCTCAATCAAGGAGCGCGCATTCTAGGGTCGGTCATGGCGGTCGTCAACCCCCTACTCTCACTTTTTTATCAGATTTCTCGATGCAGCCTTTTACTTCGCCGACGGCTACACTGATAGATTGCGACAGCACTACTAAGGAATGGCGATTGTTATGTCCACAATTGGACTGGTAATTCTGGTATCCATCGTTGCCCTCGCCGGTGTGGCTGCACTGGCGGTATTGCGTTGGAAAGAACAACAGCGACTGGAGCAGGCACGCAAGGCCGTCGCTCTAACGGATGATATGTTTCAGCAAGCCAACGTATTAAGCGTACTGGGCCCACACTTAAGCGCCGCCGCTCGACATTTCGTGGCCCAACATATCGTTCGCTGCCACCAGCAGCTTACCAACCTGGCGGTCAAGCCAAACCAGGCCATCAAACGTAGCCTGGCATTGGCCCATGAAACCTTAGAGAGCCAAGCCCCCAATGCACGGACAGCCCTGCCCAAAGAAACCAAAACCGCGCAACAATTCAGCGAGCAAACTCGTCACCTGCTGACGTTGGTGCGCAAAGCCTACCGGCAGCAGCAGCTTAACCAAAGCAGCGCCACAGCCATTGCTCGTGAGGCACGCATACTCAACCTAAAAGTGTGTTTCGGCGTTTACGAAAGCAAAGCGCGAGCCGCGCTACAAATGAACAGCCCTTCGCGGGCGGTGCGCTTCGTCGACAAAGCGTCTGCATTAATGAAAAACAACCGCGATGATGCGCCTGCGATACAGCAAGCGTTACAACAACTTAAACAGGACCTGAAAACCGCGCAACAGCAACACGCACCCGAGGCTGGACCGTCACGCCTAGAAGCCGGCGCGCAAGAGCTAGAAGAAGAAGAAGATTCCTGGAAAAAGAAACACTTTTAAGCCGCTCAGCATGAGACTAGGATCAGCTATGTCTCATCGGCTAAGGCCTCAACGATGGATGCACTGCCCTTATGTTTCGCCGCATCAGCAATAAGCTTGCCCGTCGCACTGCTCTGCAGGTCAGCCTACTGTTATTGGCCATCACCATCATATTGAGCCTGCTCACCCTGTATCGGACGGCACAAACGCTGCGCCAGCAGCTCCAAGATGAACCCCAGCAACTGCTGCACGCCAACCTACCCGCCTTTAGCCTGGCCACCTTCAACTACAACGATCGCCTTAACCAGCAACTGGCGGAAGGTCTAATTCAACACCCAGCGGCATTGATGGTCTCAGTCATCGACAATACGGGAGCTGAACTGGCGCATGCAAGCCGCGCCCCCAACTGTTCGATCACCAGTATTGAACACGCCTTATTAGAAACGCGCGATGTTCAAGTCGCTGCTTTGCAACACCGCGAGCTACTGGTAGGCAAAGTGGTGATGCGAACAGACCTCTGCCCCTTTGTCAGCGAGTTTCGACAAACCGCCACCCAGGCACTGAGCTACACCCTGTTATTGTGCTTATTGGTAACGGGTTTTATCTACGCCAGTCACTATCGCCTGTTAGCCAAACCGCTGGCCATACTGACCCAGCGTGCGGAGCGCATTCACGGTCAACCGTTAAGCGATGAGCTATTGAAGCAATTTGATAGCCAGCGCAATGATGAACTTGGCAGCCTCAGCCGCGCCTTTCATCGGCTGCTCACCGAGCTTAGCGCCGAAATTCAAGCGCAACAGCAGGCGGAAGCACAAGTCGCTGAATACTCAGCCAAGCTCGAACAGCTTGTAAGGCGGCGCAACCTGGCATTGGACGACGCACAAAAACAGTTGCGCAATGGCGACACCCCCCTTAGCCGCGCACGCCAGCGCTTATTAGATGTGGTAGTGACCCAACTCACCGCCAGCGACCAGGCCATTGATCGTCGCCAACTGCAGTCAGACCTACAACAGGTGCGCTGGCTAGAGCAAATGCAAACACCTGCAGACTCAGAAGACACGGTCACCCCCATTAACGAGTGGGTGACTCGTTTACTCAACCAGCAAGGTCTGTACCCAACCCCGGTTTCTGGCATTGAAGCCAGCGCCGAAGAAGTACTACTGACCACCCAGCTGCATCATGGCATGCTGGCGCCGCTTATCACCCTGCTGGCCAGCGTAAGCGCCTCCAATTTTACTCTCAGCGTCAGCCTACAGAGTGATGATCAAGGCGATTTTTTGTTTTATCAACTTCATAGCGCCACCCTCAATCGACCGCAGCAGCTTGAAGAAGATCTGATCCACTTAGAGGGGCGGCGGCTGCCCGGCATACACGCCTATCGCTACATCGCCGAACATCAACAAGGCCAACTGAACTGGCAGCCCGAATCATTGACGCCACTAAGCTGGCGCCTGCCTTGCCGCAGCAAAAAAGCGTTGCTGAATGGCATTCGCCAGCACTGCCCCCGGCTGCAACTGCGCATCAATAGCAGTCGCCTGCGCGATAAACTCGAGCCGCTGCTGCAAAGCTGGCAGTTAACCTACCAATACAGTGATACAAGTGACGACAATCCAGACGACGAAACCCCAGACGCCTACCTCGTAACCGATGACCCTGCTCTGGCCAACCAACCCGGAACCTTAGTACTAGGCCACGAGTCTGGGCTACCGGCCAACTGGAACACCTCTCAATTACTGCTTTCACTAGCCAAGCACTGCCAGCTTCCCAACCAACATCGCCCACACTGGACCGTACTGGTAGCGGAAGACAACACCATCGGTCGCATGCTGTGCCAACGATTTTTGAAGAACCTGGGAGTTGAAACACAGCTCGCCGACAATGGCTTACATGCGTTAGAGATGGCGCGCCAGCGCCCATACGATTTGATATTGATGGATTGTCAGATGCCGGTGATGGATGGCTTTGAAGCCACTCGCCAAATTCGCGAGGCCTCCCTCAATCAAGCCACGCCCATTCTGGCACTGACCGGGCTGAGCGGCGACAGTGAACGTCATGCCTGCCTAAATGCCGGCATGGACGACTTTATCGGCAAACCCTTTACCCAGGATCAGATTCAATCGGCCCTGATGCAATGGCTAAAGCAGCGGCATGACGCGTTGCCATAGCCTCGATGACTACAACAACTGCTGCAACTGACGCTGCCACTGCTGCAGTTGCTCACGCATGCGCTCCACTTCCTCGAGCGGCAACGACAACCGACACAGCAACTGCTCAGGAATGGCCTGCGCCTGGTCACGCAGCTGCAAACCGGCTTCTGTCAGGTCAATCAGAACGCGGCGCTCATCTTGCTGGCAGCGCTCACGTGTTAACCAGCCACGCTCCGCCATGCGTTTAAGCAGCGGCGTCACCGTGCCGGTATCCAACATCAGCTCTCGACACAGATCGCTGACCGCCAGCGGCAAGCGCTGCTCGGCTTCAGCTTGCCACAAGACCAACATCACTAAGTACTGCGGGTAGGTGAGCCCGAGCGGTCGCAACAGAGGCTGATAAGCTTGGGTCACCTGACGCGACAAGCTGTAAAGTGGAAAACACAGCTGCTGATCCAGCCGCAATAAACGCGAGTCTTGGTGTGCCAACTCAAATACCTTTATTAGTGTCCTTAGTCAGAAGTTCGCATGCTTTCAGCGAGCCATCCAAGTTCTGTGGCGAGAAGCCAGAGGGCTTTCCATTCGCTCTGAAAATATACGAACTTCTGACTCAGGACATTAGTTATGACGCCAGCGCTTTTTCGATATCTGCCGCCATGGCTTCGGGCTTAGTGGTGGGTGCGTAGCGGTCAATGACTTGGCCATCTCGGCCAATTAAGAACTTGGTGAAGTTCCACTTGATGCCCTCTGTGCCCAACACACCCGGCGCTGCGGATTTCAGTCGCTGATACAAAGGCGCGGCATTGTCGCCATTGACTTCAATCTTGGCAAACATCGGGAAACTGACGCCGTAGTTCTTTTGACAAAAAGCACCAATGGTCTGCTCATCGCCTTTTTCTTGCTGACCAAACTGGTTGCAAGGAAAGCCCAGAATCACCAAGCCCTGCGACTCATATTGCTGCCACAGTTTCTCTAGCCCCTCGTACTGTGGCGTAAAGCCACACTCGCTGGCGGTATTGACCACCAAAACCACCTTGCCCTGATACTCAGTTAGGTCTTGCATGTCACCGTTTAAACGCTGCATCTCGCCAGACAAAATCATCTCGACCACCTTTATTGTTCAACATTAAATTGTGCACAACACAATAACCAATAAAAAAGGGGCCGCCAAGCCCCTGTCACAAAAGAGCCTAATCGTCAGCGCTGTCATCGTCGCGCTTGGCCGCAAATTCCAGTGAGGCCGAGTTAATGCAGTAACGCAGCCCATTCTCTCCCGGACCGTCGGTGAACACATGCCCCAAATGGGCATCACATTGTTGGCATACCACTTCGGTGCGCACCATAAAGTGACTGGTATCCAAGTGCTCTTCCACCGCCTGCTCCGCCAGAGGTTGGGTGAAACTAGGCCAACCGCAACCTGCGTCGTATTTGCTGTTGCTTAGAAACAGTGCCGCGCCGCAGCACACGCAGTGGTAGGTGCCCTCTTCGCTAAAATCATAATACTGACCCGTAAAGGGACGCTCTGTGGCCGCCTCGCGGGTAATGCGATAGGTATGTTCATCGAGCTGCTCGCGCCATTGCTCTGCGGTTTTTTTGATTTTTGCCATGCTGTGCCCTTGCTCACTTTCGCCTGTTGCAGGCAGAGAGTATGATGCTGAGTTTCCTATAGATTCAACACAGGCGTGCGTAGTTCCATGAAGGAAATCGTTAAATCTAATAAGTTGGCCAATGTTTTTTACGATATTCGTGGACCTGTGCTGCAAGCCGCCAAGCGCATGGAAGAAGAAGGCCATCGCATTCTCAAACTCAACATCGGCAACCCCAAGCCCTTTGGCCTGGACGCACCGGAAGAAATCATTCAGGACGTGATTTACAACCTGCCGGACTCCGAGGGCTACGCCGATTCTCGTGGCTTGTTTTCTGCTCGCAAAGCCATCATGCAATACGCGCAGCAAAAAAATATCGCCAACGTCGGCATTGAAGACATTATTGTCGGCAACGGCGTCAGCGAGCTGATTGTGATGTGCATGCAAGGCCTGATCAATAATGGCGATGAAGTACTGGTGCCAGCGCCAGATTACCCGTTGTGGACGGGCGCCGTTAGCCTAGCCGGCGGCCGTGCGGTGCATTACATCTGCGATGAAGGCAGCGACTGGTACCCAGACCTAGACGACATGCGTCGTAAAATCACCGATAAAACGCGTGCTTTGGTGTTAATCAACCCGAACAATCCGACCGGCGCTGTGTATCCGCCCGAGATTTTAAAGGGCATGCTGGAGATCGCGCGTGAGCATCAACTGGTGGTGTTCTCCGATGAAATTTACGACAAAATTTTGTTCGACGGTGCGCAGCATATCTCCACCGCGTCGCTGGCCGACGACTTATTAATCATCACCTTTAACGGCTTATCGAAAAATTATCGTTTGGCAGGTTTTCGCGCCGGCTGGATGATCATCAGTGGTGCCAAGCACCTGGCTAAGGATTACCTCGAAGGCCTGGATATGCTGGCCAATATGCGCCTGTGCGCCAACGTGCCCGCCATGCATGCCATTCAAACCGCACTGGGCGGCTACCAGAGCATCGACGATTTGGTGGCTCCAGGCGGTCGCATTTGCCAGCAGCGCGACATCGCCGTTGAGGCCCTTAACAGCATCGATGGCGTTTCCTGCGTTAAGCCCAAAGGCGCGCTGTATTGCTTCCCTAAAATGGACACGCAAAAATTCAACATCGCTAACGACGAGCGCATGGTGCTGGATTTATTAGAGCAGCAAAAAATTCTGATCGTGCATGGCACGGCGTTCAACTGGCCCTACCCGGATCACTTCCGTGTGGTGTTCTTGCCAAGGCCAGAAGATTTAACCGCCGCCATGGAGCGCATGCAGCAGTTCTTTGCGGGCTATCGCCAGCTGTAACGGAGGCATCATGCTCGACGTTCATATTGATGACTTTTACAAAGACTGCGCTGCTGCTCTATTGCTTGGGTTTCGCTGGTTTCCACGCCAGCAAACCCTGTTTATCGAAGATATTTCAGGCCCAGACGAGATGGATGAGTTTGGCCTGCACTCGCCGCGACACATGGCCGCCTTAGGCACGGTGCAATGGCTGCAGGATGAGGGCTTCGTGCGCTTTGGCGCGCGCGATGCATGCCGCTCGGTGGACGACTTTGTGTTAACGTCCAAAGCGTTCGCCCGACTGATGAAATCCATCGATGCCGACGACCCCACTCAAACCCTGGCGCACGCCCTAGAATATGCCCGCCTGCAAGGCGACACCCTAACGCTAGGGCGACTGCTGCAGGCGCACGTGTTATGTCAGGAGCAGCTGCTCTAGCCGCCCCTAAGAACACTACTTCGGTCGCACATCAAAGCCCGCTGCTTCTAACGCTTTGGCTAAATCCTGACAGCGTGCCGGCACCCCCACGCGCAAGTTAGGAATATCACGACGCAGTGGATACTGACGGCGCAGCAGATCAAAGGTGGTGCGCATGTTGTCACTGTGACGCAAGGCTGAGCGCATAATGCCATCATCGACACGTACTTCATAAGCCGCCCGAATGGCAGTGCGCAGCGCTTGCCCAATCGGTAGCCGGTCGGAAAAGTTCACTCGCTTCACACCCGGCTCAGGTAAAAATTGCGCCAGCTTGCGCCGTACCGGCAGACCTAAAAACTCACTCACGGCCT
Organism: Bacterioplanes sp.; assembly: GCA_965233665.1. GTDB lineage: Bacteria > Pseudomonadota > Gammaproteobacteria > Pseudomonadales > Oceanobacteraceae > Bacterioplanes. The sequence continues at coordinate 37,425 of CBDDTG010000023.1, forward strand.
GATAAATCATTTCTGTACCGCGCATCTTGCCATCCACCGAGTAGCCGGCAATGTGTGGCGTCGCTAACATGGCGCGATGCATCAGCGCCAAGTCCACGTAGGGTTCGTTTTCCCACACATCCAAGACGGCTTCAAAATCTGGATGATTTTGCAGGTGCGCCAATAACGCTTTGCCATCCACCACATCGCCGCGACAGGTGTTGATTAAGCACGCCTGCGGCTGCATTTGCGCCAACTCATCGGCACTAATTAAATGCTGCGTGGGATGCTCACCGTCGACAGTCAGCGGCGTGTGCAAAGTCACCACATCGGCTTGCAACGCTTGCTGCAGTGTTACCAACTCACCACCGGCCTGCTCAGCGGACTTAAACGGATCAACAGCCAACACTTGCACACCCATGGCCTGCAAGCGCTGACGCAGCAAGCCGCCAACATTGCCCACTCCCACCACTGCAACACTGAGGTCGGTAAAGCTCAAACCGCGACTATCGATTAAAACACTCAGTGCACTGAGCACGTAATCCACCACCGCCTGGGCGTTGCAACCGGGCGCACTGGCAAAAGCAATGTTGTTGCTTTGCAAATAATCGGTGTCGATGTGATCGGTGCCAATGGTGGCGGTGCCGACAAACTTCACTGGCGAGCCAGCCAACAGCTCAGCATCTACGCGGGTCACGGAGCGCACCAGCAGAATATCGGCCTGCTCAACATCAGCGCGACAGATTTCGCGTCCGGGGCGACGCTCAATGCTGCCAATGTCGGCAAAAAATTCGTCGATTAAAGGGATATTTTCGTCAGCCAGAATGTGCACGACAGTGTCTCGAATTAGAACCAGCGCTCATTCTGGCAACCGCGGCGGCCGCTGACAATGACCAAAGCCAGGCATTCACCCGATAAATAGTGAACATAAGCAGAACAAGAACACTTTATAACCTATTCGACCATCGCCTTCCTTAACCCAAAATGGGCAATGACCTATACTTGCGGCCTGAATTCCGCGAGGGAGCCTTTGAATAATCCGGTAGCAGCAATCGATAACGGTACGCCCTTGCTCCACCCCGCGATACCGCGCTTGATCTGGTTATTCAAAGGCTCCCTGGGGAAATGCAACCATCTGCCGGCCGCAGGCGGCCACAAGCCCGTGCTGGTAGTGCGGCAGATATAACGAGACGAGGATATAACCGTGTTAGAAGCTTATCGTGCTCACGTCGCTGAGCGTGCAGAGCTGGGCATTCCACCCAAGCCACTGAACGCAGAACAAACAGCCGCTCTGGTCGAGCTGCTGAAAACCCCACCTGCCGGTGAAGAAGACACTCTGGTAGACCTGCTGGCAAACCGTGTACCGCCAGGCGTGGACGAAGCTGCTTATGTTAAAGCCGGTTTCCTCAGTGCCATTGCCAAAGGTGAAACCACCTCACCGCTGCTGAGCAAAGAAGACTCCGTTAAGTTACTGGGTCAAATGCAAGGTGGTTACAACATCGCCACGCTGGTTGAGCTGCTCGACAACGAAGAATTGGCCAGCTTGGCCGGTGAGCAGCTGAAACACACTCTGCTGATGTTCGACGCTTTTAACGACGTTAAAGAGCGCATGGACGCTGGCAACAGCGTCGCCAAAGCGGTGATGGAATCATGGGCCAACGCCGAGTGGTTCACCAAGCGCAACAAGGTGCCTGAGAGCATCAAGATGGCCGTATTTAAAGTCACCGGTGAAACCAACACCGATGATTTGTCACCAGCACCTGACGCCTGGTCTCGCCCAGATATCCCGTTGCATGCCCGCGCCATGTACAAGATGACCCGTGACGGCCTGGAGCCAGAAGAGCACGGCGTTACTGGTCCTTTGAAGCAGATTGAAGAAATCCAAGCCAAAGGCTTGCCGGTCGCTTTTGTTGGTGACGTGGTTGGTACGGGCTCTTCACGTAAGTCCGCCACCAACTCCGTGCTGTGGTACTTCGGTGACGACATGCCAGGCGTGCCAAACAAGCGCAGCGGCGGCGTCTGTATCGGTGGCAAAGTTGCCCCCATCTTCTTTAACACCATGGAAGACGCGGGCGCACTGGTATTCGAAGCACCGGTCGACAACCTCAACATGGGCGACATCATCGAGATTCGTCCCTACGACGGCAAAATCCTGAGCGAATCAGGCGAGGTACTGTCTGAGTTTGGCTTCAAATCAGAAGTGATTCTGGACGAAGTTCAAGCCGGCGGTCGTATTCCATTGATCATCGGTCGTGGCCTGACCACCAAAGCACGTGAAGTGCTGAACCTGGGCGCCACAGACATCTTCCGTCTGCCAGTCGATCCAGAAGCCGGTACCAAAGGCTTTACTCTGGGCCAAAAAATGGTCGGTAAAGCGTGTGGCTTGCCAGAAGAACAAGGCGTGCGCCCAGGCACCTACTGCGAGCCGAAAATGACGACCGTAGGCTCGCAAGACACCACGGGCCCAATGACGCGTGATGAGCTGAAAGACCTGGCCTGCTTGGGCTTCCAAGCCGACTTGGTGATGCAGTCGTTTTGTCACACCGCGGCTTACCCTAAGCCTGTAGACGTTGAAATGCAGCACACCATGCCAGACTTCATTCAGACCCGTGGTGGTGTGGCGCTGCGTCCAGGCGACGGCATCATTCACTCGTGGCTGAACCGCATGCTGTTGCCAGACACAGTGGGTACAGGTGGTGACTCTCACACCCGCTTCCCGATGGGCATTTCCTTCCCAGCCGGTTCTGGTTTGGTGGCCTTTGCGGCAGCAACCGGCGTGATGCCGTTGGATATGCCAGAGTCCGTTTTGGTGCGCTTTAAAGGCAAAATGCAGCCGGGCATCACCCTGCGCGACCTGGTACACGCGATCCCGCTGTACGGCATCAAGCAAGGCATATTGACGGTTGAGAAAAAGGGCAAGATCAACGAATTCTCAGGTCGCATCCTGGAAATCGAAGGTCTGGAGCACCTGACCGTTGAACAAGCGTTCGAACTGTCTGACGCCTCTGCCGAGCGCTCTGCTGCAGGTTGTACCATCAACCTGTCAGAAGAATCTGTGGCTGAGTACCTGCGCTCTAACATCGTGATGTTGCGCTGGATGATTTCTGAAGGCTATGGCGACCCACGCACACTGGAGCGTCGCGCTCAAGCGATGGAAGCTTGGCTGGAAAATCCAAGCCTGATGCGTGCTGACAAAGACGCAGAATACGCGCACGTGGTCGAGATTGACCTGGACGAGATCAAAGAGCCGATCGTTTGCTGCCCGAACGACCCAGACGACGCCAAAGTGCTGTCTGAAGTCGCTGGCGACAGCGTCGATGAAGTCTTTATCGGTTCTTGCATGACCAACATCGGTCACTTCCGTGCCGCCGGTAAACTGCTGGCGCGTCACAAAGGCGGCCTGTCGACTCGTTTCTGGATGTCACCACCGACCAAGATGGACGAAGCTCAGCTGATGGAAGAAGGCTACTTCAACATCTACGGCACTGCGGGTGTGCGCACTGAAATGCCAGGCTGCTCTCTGTGCATGGGTAACCAGGCGCGAGTCGCACCGAACACGACCGTACTGTCTACTTCAACGCGTAACTTCCCTAACCGTTTAGGTGATGGCGCCAATGTTTACCTGACGTCTGCCGAGTTGGCAGCGGTCGGTGGCATTTTGGGCAAACTGCCGACACCTAACGAGTACATGGAGTACGCCAAAGAGTTAGACAGCATGTCAGCCGACATCTACAAGTACCTGAACTTCGATCAGATGGATCAGTACACCAAGAAAGCGGCAACGGCAGTGATTGCATCGGATAAATAATCCCTAGCAGTTACACCTAGCGCAATAAAAGGCCCGGCATTCGCCGGGCTTTTTATTGCGTTTTCAGCAACACATTACGTTAAAAGCACTCAGCGAAGGTCAAGCCCAAGCTCCCGTATACGCCTAACATTGCGATTAAGCACATGACGCAATACGTAGGAATAAAACCAACGCTTTACACCGGTTAAGTTTCGATGCTGGCGATAAAAATCATCAGGGTGGACAAAAACACCATAATCATCGGCAATGCCTTCGCGCTGAATATAAGTGTCTTGTCCTTGCCAGTTGATATTAGGCTTAGCTAAACAGGTAGTCGCTATGCCATAACCGTTGAATGCCGTGCAGCTTTCACGATTTCCGCCACCCTGTTTGGCAAAGTGACGCTGAATCTGATTTAAATAGCGCCGGTCGATGATATAACCTTCAAGGTTAATCCAACGCTGTTGGTACAAGACTTCCACCCAACTATGCACAATACGCTCCGGTGCAAATAGCATTAACCAATTAGGAATGGCACCTTGCTGCAAGCGATTAAAAATTGTAAAGCCATGCAAGCGACAGGGAATACCCAACCCTCTTAGTAACGCCATCAGCAAAGTGCCTTTGGTGTTGCACTGACCATAGCCATCGGCCAGCACCTGGCTTGCCTTCAGCTCATCATTGGCGTTGTAGCCAAAGAGAATCTCGTCGCGCACAAACTCATACGCAGCGCCAATGGCAGCATAACGATCGAGCTGACGCCAGCCGCGTTGATCGATCAGCGTTTGCAATTCAGCATGTTGAAAATCCAGCATATCCGTGGGTGTGAGATAATCGCTCATTGATTGCCTCCAGTAACATGCCACCAGATTACGAGGCTGAGGGACAACTTACTTGAATAAACTGGCGATGAACGCTTACAAAAACTGGCGCAACGCTTGTCGAATAGTCATGCCAAACTGTTGGCGAAAAGTGCGTGATAAATGCGCACTGTCGGAAAAACCAGCCGCATAAGCAGCGTCCGTGGCCGACTGCCCCCGCTGCAAGGCTAACAAGGCACACTGCAAACGCCGCCATTTTAAATAAGGTCGCCAAGGCACTCCCATACACTGTTTAAAGCGATACAAAAAATGGCTTTCAGACCAGCCTAATTGCCGCGCTACTTGTGCCGCTCGCCACTGCGGTGGCTTAATGCAATCGGCCACCAAGCAGCCATCCAACTGTGCCAACAGCTGACTGATTTGAGTGTCTATGGCGACTTCCTGATGCTGGCTTTGCTGTTCAATCCAGAGGCGAAACCCATCAGAACTTAACGCCGAGTCACAGCCTAATGGAAAATACTCCCTCCCTGCGCCCTCCTGTTTTAACCAACGTCCGACTGCACTTTGCTGCTCGAGCAACATCACCACTCCTTGAGACAGCCTTAAAGCATGCGCTGTACCCGGCGCTACGGCGATGACATAGGAGCCAGTTAACGTCTGATCATCAAGCAGCAACTGCCAATCATCGCCAAGCACCACTTGCCAGCAGGTATGCTGATGTAGATCCGTCTCTGCGATGGGCGCTGCGATAGTGAGACAGCCGGGATCTATCTGAATTCTATGTTGCATAGCAACTCGCAATAAATGACCAACAGTTCACTCAAAACAGCACCCAACAAATTGATATGCAGCAAAAAAACAGTAGTATCCACCTTGGGTTTATCACAGGATGATTCTGCAATGGCCAACGCATCTTTACCTCATCGTGGCTCTGCCTGGCTCGGCCTACTCAGCGGCATAGCATTACTGGCACACACCGTGTTTCTCGGCGTATTTTTGTATTTGATGATCGCGGTAAAAATCCTGCTGCCACCATTGCGCCAACGCATCGCCGACCCAGCCATTGTGGCCATCGCCAGCCTGTGGATTCAAGGCATTTTGTGGTGGAGCAATCACGTTGCCAAAGTGCAGTGGGACATTCGCGGCTTAGAGCGCAGCCGCGCCGACAACTGGTATTTGATCACCGCCAATCACCAGAGCTGGGTCGATATCTTTGCTTTGTATCAGGTTTATCTTGGCAAAGCGCCCCTGCTGAAGTTTTTTATCAAACATGAATTAGGCTACCTTCCCATTGTCGGGCAAGCCTGGTGGGCGCTGGATTTTCCCTTTATGCGCCGTTATTCCAAAGACTACCTGCGCAAGCATCCGGAAAAAGTCGGCCAAGATTTATTAGAAACACAGCGTGCCTGCGGAAAGTTTTCGCGCACGCCGACCAGTGTGATGAACTTTCTAGAAGGAACACGGCTGACACCGGCTAAGCACAGCCAACAGCAATCGCCCTATCGCTACTTGTTAAAACCTAAAACGGGCGGCTTGGCGTTTGCCATTCAATCGTTAGGCGAGCGCTTCGATGCGCTGACCAACGTCACCATTGCCTATCCAGGTGGCATCCCCTCTTTCTGGGATTTGATGTGCGGCCGCGTCGGTCAGGTCGTGGTAGTGATTGAAGAGCTGCCCATTCCTGCGCACTTCAGCCAGGGCGACTACCAAAACGACGCTGCATTGCGCGCTGAAATGCAGCAATGGACATCACAAATTTGGAAGAAGAAAGACGCCCAAATCGGACGCCTGTTAGAGTCCGCGCCCCATCAAGGCCAGAGCCACGAAGTGGTCCAACAACAAAGCTGCGAACAGCCAGAGAAGGTAGCGAATTGAAAACCAGAAAGCCTGCATCGGCACGGCTGTGTCTTGCGGGCGATAAAACACCCGCCCGTTAAACCACAGCCAGCGGGCATTGAGCAGCAGCACCGCGGCCAGATAGAGCCAGCCGCTCATGCCTGTCACAAACGGCATCAGCGTCGCCGCCACCGTCAGCCAGGCGTACAACCACACCTGCAAACGTGTAAACGCCAAACCGTGCGTTACCGGCAGCATCGGCACACCGGCACGGCGATACTCCTCATGTTTGTGCAGCGCCAACACCCAAAAATGCGATGGCGTCCAAGCAAAAATAATCAGCACCAACAAGATGGCATCGCCTTCGAACTGACCACTCACGGCTGTCCAACCCAACAGCGGTGGCGTAGCACCTGCCAGACCGCCGATGGTGATGTTTTGTGGCGTTGCGTGCTTTAAAAAAGCGGTATAAATCAGCGCGTACCCCAACAATGACGCTGCGGTTAACGCCGCCGTTAGCTCATTGACCCAAACCGCCAGCAACCATAACCCCAACACCGACAAAGCACTGGCGTAAGCAAACACCTGCCAGGGGTATAATCGACCTTGCGCCAAAGGCCGGCGCGCAGTGCGCACCATCAGGCGGTCAAAGCGCTGATCCAACAGATGGTTAAATGCGGCCGCCCCCATCGATGCCAGCCCGATACCAGCCATGGCATACAGCAGCAGCGCTAGTTGCGGCACACCGGGCCGAGCCAATAATGCGCCCACCAGCGCGCACACCAACATCACGACCACCACCCGGGGCTTGCCTAACTCCCAGTAATCACGCCAACTGGTGCGGCGCTGAACCGCTAACACCGAATCATTCATACGTCACCTCCGCCATCGCCAAAGAGCAATCCTGACTTTCATATAATTGGCCAGCCTGGCGCCAGGCATACAGCGCCAACATCAGCAAACCTGCGGCAACAGCGGTATGCGCCAAAGCGATCAGCAGTGGCATTCCCTGGGTCACTAGCACGGCCGCTAAAATAATTTGCAGACCATATAAAACGCCCATCCAACTCAACGGGCGTTGCGCCTGACTGTGACAGCGACGCGCACCGTGCCAGGCAAATAGCAATACCACCCCAAACAACACAGCATTAAGACGATGCATAAAATGAATCGCCGTGCGTGCTTCTGCGTGTAACTGGCCATACAGATAATGCGGGCCAATGGATTGGGTAATATGAAAGCCTTCGGACATATCCATGGCCGGCCACCACTCACCGTTGCAAGTCGGAAAGCCAACACAGCCCGTACCGGCGTAATTGCTGGACGTCCACCCACCCAGGGCAATTTGCAGCAGCAATACCGACAGCACCATTGCCAAACGGCGACGCACCGAGCGCTGTGACTCTTGATGCAAACGCGCGCCAGGCGCTTCTGAGCGCTTGCCGCACCAATACAGACTGACAAACAACGACAAACAAGTGAGCCCACCCAGCAAGTGCGCCGTCACCACTTGCGGCCATAGCTGCAGCGTTACCGTCCATGCGCCAAATGCGCCCTGAACCAGCATCATCAGCAATAAAGCGAGGGCCCAACGAAAAACCGAAGGTTGTTGGCGACGAACGCGCCAGGCGAGCAACGCCGCCGCCACTGCCATCAAGCCTAGAAAGCTGGCGAGATAGCGATGAATCATTTCCATCCAAGCCTTCACTGGCTCTAACGGCTGTGACGAAAATCGTGCGGCCGTATCGGCATCAGGCACCACCAGTCGACCGTAACAGCCGGGCCAATCCGGACACCCCAAGCCAGCATCCATCAAGCGCGTGGCCACGCCCACCAGCACCACCACAAAGCAAAAGATACTGCCCCCCAAGGCAATAGCGCGAATCGTGCGAACAGGATTAATCATCATCACCCTCCTGCCAGTAATCCGGCTTAGAAGGCACTCGTTTGAGCACATAGCGTACATCTCGCAATACTTGCCGGTCGTCCAAGTTCTCGAACAGCAACACAATGCGACCTTGCTGATCGGCAAGTGCTAACGGTGCATTAAACGGTGCCGGCACTGCTTTTAGGGATTCACCAGGAAGCCCAGACTCAGACAGCATTTCACCCACACGCCAGCGCCACACACGCTCAGCATCGCGACCCAAAGCTCGATGAATACGCCAAATGCGCTCAGCCGGACACTGCTGCTGGCAGTTCAGCAGCAAATAAAAATCCGCTTGATGCTCATCGCCAAACTCCGGCAGCCACTGCGTGAGCGGAGCGATTTGCGGCTGCACCTGGGCTTCCACCCCCACGCCCTCAGGCACCATCCACTGCCAATGCCACATGGCCCAAGCCACAGGAACCGGCGCTGCTAATACCAGTAGCAACAGCAACAGCTTTATTCTTGGTCGCCACATTTTGTTTTCCTCCATGGATCCGCCATCAACGCCATCAACATCGCCAGCAGCGCCAGTAGTAGCCACTGCATCGCATAACCCAGATGCCTCTCCGGTGGCATAGCAAGTGGCTGCCACCACGCTGGGCGCGCACCATTGTGCTGATGCAGCACCCCCGGATAAGCCAGCTCTAAAGGATGTAAACGCTGCTGCCAGTCCTGCGGCTGCAACGCCTGTAATCGATTCCCCTCCAGCACATCTCCAAGCACCAGCGCTTGCTTACCCTGCCAAGCTTGCCAAACACCGCGAACCCGCACCGATTCGGCCCCTTCTTCAACCGGCAGTGACAACGCCTGGCGATGGCCACCCGTGGCCACAAACCCGCGATCTATCAGAAAAACTTGCCCTGTGGCCGTTATCAAAGGAGTAATCAGCGCCACTCCAACTGCGCCTTGATGTTGTCGGTTATCTAGCCAATAACTGTGCTGCAACAACCAACGGCCCTGAACCTCGACTTCCTGTCCAGAAGATGGCTGACTTTGCGCGGCTTGATCTGGCCGCCATAGGTCGCCATGAGATTGCAATTGACGTTTGTCAGCCGCGCGTTGATATTGCCAATTAGCCAACACCAAACCCAGCGCCAGCAACGAGCACCAAAACAGATACCAAAGATAGCGGCCGATAGGCCAAGCTGGGCTTGACCCAAAAAACACCGTCATGCCTACTGTGACAGCCATTGAATTAAAAAGGACGATATTTTGTTACATGCCATCATCGCCGTTTTATTCCTTATTATGTTGGCCAGCCTAATGGCTGGCGCCGGCTTTTTACTTCGTGACAATGGTCAATCAAAGCGCCTGTTAACCTCGCTGAAATGGCGCATTGGTTGTGCTGTGCTGCTGGTGATAACGCTTATTTATGGCTTTAGCAGCGGCCAGCTGTAATTTTTAAAAAACATACACAAATAAGAACAGGCCGATCCAAACCACATCGACAAAGTGCCAGTACCAGGCTGCCGCCTCAAAACCAAAATGCTGATGGCCGGAAAAGTGCCCATTCATCAGCCGTAGCCACATCACGGCCAAAATAATTGCGCCCAAGGTAACGTGAATACCGTGAAAGCCAGTAAGCAAAAAGAAAGTACCGCCATAAATACCCGCCTGCAGTGTCAATCCCAGTTGCTGGTAGGCTTCTACATATTCAATGCCCTGCACCACCAGAAACACTGCACCTAACACCAGAGTCAGACCCAACCAGTTTAAGCATGTGAAGCGCTTATCGACCTTCAGGGCATGGTGCGCCAAAGTCAGCGTAACGCTAGAGCTAATCAGTAGCACGGTGTTAATCAGCGGCAAATGCCAGGGATCAACCGTGCCAGTCGGCCCCTTAACTTCTGCCGAAGGAGGTGACATCAAAGGCCAGCTTGCAGTGAAATCTGGCCACAGCAAGGCCGTGACGCCCTTAGCCCCTTCTCCGTCCAACCACGGCAATGCAAACGTCCGCACATAAAACAAGGTGCCAAAAAAGGCAGCAAAAAACATGACTTCAGAGAAAATAAACCAACCCATTCCCTGACGAAAAGAGCGATCCATTTGTGCATCGTACAAGCCTGATCTGGATTCACGCACAACATCGGCAAACCAGTGAAAGATCACCCACAAGATCCCGAGCAAACCGAACACCAGCAGCATACCGCCGCGCCCATATGCCAACTCATTGCCAGCCCCCACAGCCATTAAGGCAATGGCAACCACAGCAGCAATCGGCCAATGACTGGCCGCTGGTACATAATATGAACCGCTCATAAAGACGCCTCCTGAGCCACAGCCGGCGCGTCAGCAACCGGATAGACCGTATAAGAAAGGGTGACCGCAGCCACATGATCAGGTAGTTTGGCCCCGACTAAATACATCAGGCCCACCTGTTTTTTTTCGCCCGCTTTCAGCACCATTTCTTGAAAGCAAAAGCATTCAATTTTAAGAATATGAGGGCTGGCTTCCGGCGGGCTAATACTGGGAACCGTGCGCACAGTTAAATCTGAGTCGCCGTGGTTCTCAAAAGTAAACTCAGTTTGATTACGCCCCCCCAATACCGGCGACTGCTGACCTAAAGCAGACTGAAAACGTATCGGCAGGCCTTGCCCCACCCGAGTAACAAACTGCACTTGCAAGGGGCGCTGCTGCGAGCTAGCCAAGGCCGCTTGCAGCGCTGCCTCATCCACACGTCTTGGCTTGCCGTTCAAGCCAGTGACTTCGCAAAACACATCGTAGAGCGGCACAAGCGCAATGGTGAATACCACCATCAATGCCAACAGCCCAGACAGCTGCCACAGAGTTTTACGAATTCCACGCTGCTGCTCAGACATCACTCACCTCTATGCGCGACTGGGCGAATCACGCTGCGGGTCAAACGCT
>CBDDTG010000024.1:2500-16273 GCA_965233665.1 Bacterioplanes sp.
GATGGCAAACCGTCTTGTTTAATTTGCTCCAGCTCTTGTTCGCTCAGCTCGGTCATATCGCCGGAGAACAAGGCTTCGGTAATGCGTTTTGCGGACTGCAGTGCCGCTTCGCCGTGCACCAGGCGGGTGACTTCTTCGGCCAAGATCGGCTGAACAGTTTTACGGCCTTCGATTTCGGCATCCGTTCGCTCAATTTCTTCAATCTTGTCGATCGGCAAAATGGTGAAGTAACGCAGGAACTTATAAGCGTCTGCGTCGGCGGTGTTCATCCAGAACTGGTAGAAGCTGTAAGGCGAGGTACGCGTTGCATCCAACCACACAGCACCGGATTCCGTTTTACCGAACTTGGTGCCATCGGATTTGGTCACCAGCGGCACGGTTAAACCGAAAGTTTGGGCACCGTTTTGACGGCGCGCCAAGTCGATACCACCAACGATGTTGCCCCACTGATCCGAACCACCCACTTGCAAGGTACAGTCGTGCAGACGGTTCAGCTCGGCAAAGTCCATGCCCTGCAACAGCGCGTATGAGAACTCTGTAAAGGAAATGCCTGCGCCGTCACGATTTAAACGCTGCTGCACCGACTCTTTATTGATCATGGCATTGACGGAGAAGTGCTTACCGACATCACGCAGGAAGTCGATCACACTCATGCTGCCGGTCCAATCCAGGTTGTTAGCAACGATGGCCGGGTTATCGACGCCGTCAAAATCCAGGAACTGGCTCACTTGGCCGCGAATTTTATCGGCCCAGCCAGCGACGATGTCAGGCGTATTCAACTGACGTTCTGCCGCTTTGAAGCTGGGGTCACCGATCAAGCCAGTAGCACCGCCCACCAGCGCGATGGGTTTGTGGCCGGCTTGTTGAAAGCGCTTCAATACCAGCAACGGCACCAAGTGACCTAAATGCAAACTGTCGGCGGTGGGATCGAAGCCACAATACAAAGCACGCGAGCCTGAGTTCAGGTGATCCAATAATTCTTCATCAGCTGTGACCTGGTTAATCAGGCCCCGGGCTTTGAGGTCTTCAATCAATGCAGCGGTCATATCGGCACTCAATCTTGTGTTTTTCGAAAGGAGGCTGAACATACCTGAACAAAGGGTAAAATCAAGCTAGCACCGCGCGAACGCGGCAGTCTAGGCGGTCACCTTGACACTTTGAACCATTCCAGCCGTCGCGATTGCGGTAATTCCTCAACGGATTGTTTACACTGCCGGTGTTGTCAGAATGATTATAAGGTTACTGATATGCCGCTGCCGGGACGTTTGCAGTATTTCCCCGCTCCACACCTGATTGCTGCTTCTTTATTGTGTTTTGTTCTTTTCATTGTTTTTGTTTTGCCCTCGCCACAATCTGAGAAACGTTCGGTTTCCAGTAAAATAAGTCTGACTGAGAGCAACACCTCAGTTAGCGATACCAACACTGCCGCTGCGGACACAACGGCAGACACAGAAGATACCTCACCTCTAGTCGCAACAGATTCAGTCACGATGGATTCAGTCACGACGGAAACGCCAACCGTCGCTGAGCCATCCGCCATGGAGCCGGTCATTACCCAACCACAGTTGCAGTGGGAAGATACCAAGATTCGCTCGGGCGATAGCTTGTCGACGATTTTTGAACGCCAGAAGTTGCGCGCCGCCGATATGTTAGAAGTGGCTGCCGTACTGCCCAAGGACGCGCTGAAACTGCAACCCGGCCAAACCCTGCGCTGGGTACGCACGCAAGATGACCGTATTCAGCACTTAGAAATTCTCATCTCGCCGCTCGCACGCCATAGCCTTGAGCGCGACGAGCAAGGCGCACTGAAGTATCAATTACTGGAGCGTGATGCCGAATATCGCCCCAGCCACGCTAAAGCAACCATCAACAACTCGCTGTTTGTCGATGGCACCAATGCCGGTATTCCTGAAGAAATTCTGATTGAACTGGCCGGGATCTTCGGTTGGGACATCGACTTTGCCCTGGATATTCGCAAAGGCGATCAGTTCAGCCTGATCTACGAGGAAGTCTTTTTAGATGGCAACAAGATTGGTAACGGCGACATCCTGATCGCGCGATTTTTGAACAACGGCCGTGATTTAACCGCTGTGCGCTTTGAGGATGATAACGGCGATGGCAGTTACTACACGCCCGATGGTCATAGCATGCGCAAAGAGTTTTTACGCAACCCCATCGACTTTTTCCGCATCAGCTCGCGCTTCAACTTAAGCCGCAAGCACCCAGTACTCAACCGCATTCGTGCGCACAAAGGCACCGATTATGCGGCGCCAACGGGCACGCCGATCAAAGCCGCGGGGGATGGCAAGATTACCTTTGCGGGTCGTAAAGGCGGTTTTGGTAACGTGGTGATTATTCAACACGGTACGCGCTATGAAACCCTTTACGCTCATATGAGCAAGTTTCATCGCCGCGCACGCAAAGGTCGCAGCATCAAACAAGGCCAGGTTATTGGTTATGTTGGCAGCAGCGGCTTGGCAACGGGCCCGCATCTTCACTATGAGTTCCGTGTGGATGGTGTGCACCGCGACTCTTTGCGCGTCAAACTGCCGAAAGCACGCTCTATCCCTAAAGCACAAAAAACTGCCTTTTTGCAGCATGCCGAGAACATGCAATCCTGGTTGCAGTCTGGCTTGAGTGAGTTGGCCACAGCGGATGGCCAGCCATGACGCTGGCCATTGGCCTGATGTCAGGCACCAGTGCCGATGGCCTGGATGCCGCGCTGGTTAAACTCGACCCACAACCTCAGCTGATTGCCAGCCATAGCCACCGCTACTCTTGCGAGCTAAGCCAACAGTTGCGCCAGTTAGCACTGGCTCAGCAGGTGGCCGTCGAGGAGCTCATGGCCGTTCAGCATCAGCTGGCGCAATGCAGTGTTCATAGTGTTCATGCTTTGCTGCAGAGCGCTGGCGTCACAGCAAGCGAGGTGAGTGTAATCGGCAGCCATGGGCATACTTTGCGCCACCGGCCGCAACCGCAGGGTTTTAGTTGGCAACTGGACGACCCCAGCTGGATTGCCGAGCACACTGGCATTTGCGTGGTCGCTGATATGCGACGCCGTGACATTGCCGCCGGCGGCCAAGGCGCCCCACTGGTGCCAGCCTTTCATCGTGCCATGATGGCTGAACACAGCGGCATGGTGCTCAATATTGGTGGCATCGCCAACCTGACCGTGCTGCAAGGCGATCATGTGCATGGCTTCGATTGTGGCCCAGGCAACACCTTATTGGATGAATATTGCCAGCAACAGCAGCTGGGGCGCTGCGATATGGGCGGCCAGTTGGCCGCTCAGGGCAAAGCCGACATGGCGTTGGTCGAGCAGTGGCTGCAGCACGAGTTCTTCCAGCGCCCACCGCCACGTAGCACCGGCCGCGAGCTGTTTCATTTGGCCCACTATCCGCAGCTGACTTCACTCGCCGCCGCCGATGCGCTGGCCACACTCACGCAATTCACCGCCGCCTGCATCGCCGCCGCAATTAATGCCTACGGTTTGCCACAAGGGCCAGTGTGGGTATGTGGCGGCGGGGTGCACAACGCCACACTGATGCAAGCATTGCAGACAGCACTGCCACACCATGCGCTGGCCTCAACAGAAGTACTGGGAATGGATCCGGACTGGGTCGAGGCCATGGCCTTTGCCTGGCTGGCGCAGCAAACGCTGGCGCATCAGGCCGGCTCATTAGCGTCGGTCACCGGCGCCCGTGGTGGGCGAATTTTAGGTGGGATTTATCCGGCCTAGAAAAATGCGTAGCCTGCCTCTTGCAGGCGCTGAACTTCAGCGCCGCCAAACGGCACAGGTTCAAGAAAGGCGGGTAACTCTTCGGCCACAACGCCATGATCGCCCATCCAGCGCTGACACACTTTCAAATCGACGACATTGAATGCGTCCAAGCGCGCAGCCAGATCGACCAGCGATTTGTGAGTGCTGTATTGGCTGCGTTTGAACAATTGAATTTCTTTGCCATGCAGGACGATGGCGATGGGCTCTTCGCTGCGGTATTGACCCTCACCACCCGCGATTTGCTCTGCCCGACTGAGCAGCTGCTGCAGCTCATCGGCGGTATGCAGCTCCACCAGCGCCTGCAGTTTCTGTGGTGCACTCACCTGTGGCATCAGTGATTGCGAGGCGGGCTCTGCTACCACAAACGTTGTCATCAACATCAAGCAACATACCAATACTCGCATACACCGCCTCCGGCAGTTGTTTTAAACAGAAAACGACGATCCGCAGCCACAGGTGGAAGTCGCGCTTGGGTTATCCACCGTAAAACGTGAACCTTCCAAGCCTTCTTTATAATCCAGCACTGAGCCCACCAAGTAGCCATAGCTGAGAGAGTCCACCAATACGCGCACATTGCCTTCTGTGATTAAGGCGTCATCGTCGGCACGCTCATCGTCAAAGGTAAACCCGTATTGAAAGCCAGAGCAACCACCGCCGGTGACAAATACCCGCAGGCACAGCTCGTCATCGGCTTCGTCTTCTAGCAGCTCACGCACCTTGTCCTTGGCAGCCTCAGTTAGTTCGAAAGGGGCAGCTTGTTCAACAGCGCTCATAAGGACTCCGCTTGCAGGCCCGATGGGCCTGGATAATTAATTCGGTCACGGGGCTCGCCTCCGTAAGAGCGGCATTATCGACTTACCCGACCAAATCAGTCAACTTTACCCGGTGCGCTGCTGTCATTGCCCATGGCGACAGGCTCTGGTGTCTGGCCTTTCTTTTTGGCTTGGCCTTTGGCCTGATGGTTAAGTTTGCCGTTAACCTCGGCACCCAATACCATTTCCATGGCGTGGTAATACACGTCACCGCTGACCCGGGCTTTTTTCGCTAACTCGATGTACTCACCGGCGTACACATCGCCATGCACTTCACCATTGATGATGATATTGGGGGCATGAATCTGACCCTCAACCCGGCCTTTGTCGCTGATGCGCACGATGGCACCGGAGCCGGCTTCGGCCAACAAATTGCCTTTCACTACGCCATCGACGTGCAAGCCGCCGGTGAATTTGAGATCGCCGGCAATTTCCGTTTTCGACGACACCAGGGTATCAAAATGGGCGCTATTGCCCTTGTCTTTACTACTAAACATTACGCCTCTCCTTGAGGTTGCGGCCAATCTTCTGTGCGCTCTACGCGCTGTGCTTTGTTACCCGTGGCCTGCAACACCACTTGTATCTTTTGCGGCTGAAAGCCGCTGGGCAAGGTCAGCTGACCTTTGACTTCCTGGAAGTAGCGGAAGCGAAACTTTATACCCAGCTCGGTGACGTCAGAGTCGAGATCTCGCAACGGCAAAATGACTTGCTCGCTGCCTTGGCGACCAATCACGTTCACCGCTGCCAGACCGCTGACGTAGCTGGAGTTATCAGCAACCTGGGTCAGCATGATCGAGTAACCAATGCGATCGCCATCCGGGTTACCCACTTCTACTTTGCTGACTCGTAAGCCTTCATCGCCAGAGCTGGGCGCCATAATGCCTTTATAGAAGCTGACTTCTTCTTCTAACGTTGCGACTTGGGCTTTCAGTGCTTTAACGGTTTGACGAATGTCCTCCGCCGCTTTGCGATCCACTTCGCCGCCTTTTTCCAGCACTTTAACGCGCTGGCTCAACTCCACCATTGAGCGCTCGGCTTCAATCAATTGCTGCTGCAAGCTATCGCGCTGTAACGTCAGCGCATTAACCTTTTCCAGGCTTTGATAAGTGCCACCAAAATAGCCACCACCGCCCGTTAGAGTCAGCAATAAGATGAAATAGAAGAACCGTCGTAACCGCTCTCCTGGCTGGTAATGCCGAATCACCAAGCGGTCTTGTTGGCTGCCTTTTACTACCGACATGTCGCTACATCCTTATCAATGCGGGTTTAAGGCATCAGAGCGATGTGCTCTAAACCGGTGTTCTCTGGCAGGCCAAACATGAGATTCATGTTTTGCACCGCCTGGCCGGAAGCACCTTTGACCAAGTTATCGATGGCCGACAAGATCACCACTTGATCGCTATCGATCAACTTATGCACCGCAAGACGGCACACATTGCTGCCTTTGACACTGCGCGTGCTTGGCTGGCTACCGGCAGGCATCACATCCACAAACGGCTCATCGGCGTAGCGCTGCTCGAACAGCTGCTGCAGCTCCACTTGGTTCAACTCGCTGCGGCAATACAGGGTGGCATGAATGCCGCGAATCATAGGCACCAGATGTGGAATAAAGGTGACATCCGTGGGGCTGCCCGCGGCATGGCTGAGCACTTGGCGAATTTCGGGCAAGTGGCGATGACCCGAAACACCATAAGCGTGCAAAGACTCACTGGCCTCACACAACAGCGAGCCCACTTTGGCGCCGCGACCAGCGCCGCTGACGCCGGTTTTGCAGTCGGCAATGATGCGTTGATCCTGTAACAAGCCCTTTTCTGCCAGCGGCAACAAGCCCAGTTCAATCGAGGTCGGGAAGCAACCCGGCACCGCCACCAAGCGACTTTCAACAATCTGTTGGCGATACAGCTCTGGCAAGCCATAAGCGGCTTCAGGCAACAAGTGAGGAGCGCCGTGCTCTTGGTTGTACCAGGCTTCCCAAGTAGGCACATCCGTCAGACGGAAGTCAGCAGACAAATCAACAATGCGTGCTCCAGCTTGCAGCACGTCATCAGCCAGCGCGTGGGCCACACCATGGGGCGTGGCAAAAAACACCACATCACACTCACCCAGGGTTTTGCTGTCAGGCACGCTGAACGCAAGGTCGGTATGGCCGCGCAGGTTAGGGTACATATCCGCAACCGCCACCCCCTCTTCGCTGCGCGAGGTAATCACACGCAGTTCAGCCTGAGGGTGATGCGCCAAAATACGCAGTAACTCGACTCCGGTGTATCCCGTTCCGCCTACAATACCGACTTTGATCACAGCGTCCCCCTTCAACCAAATGCTTATAAAAGAAGCGTATAATATAGCTTATGCATGTCGGTGCACACCGGCCCCTGTTACCCGCAACCGATGGAATGTTTATGCGATGGCCCGGCCTGCGCCAACATTGGCAACAGCAGATCGCCCTGTCCGATAGCCAGGTCAGTTTGGTATTGCTGGCATTGCTGGTCGGGCTAGCCAGTGCTGGGGTTATCACCTTGTTTCGCCTCGCCATCGAATGGCCGTTAGTGCAATGGCTGTCGCTAACTCACCCGGAAGATTTTGAAAGCCTCACCCCCTGGCTGCGCGCGGGCATGGTGCTGCTCGGCGGTGTGCTGTTGCTATTGCTGTTTTACTGCTTGCCTGCCCAACGACGCCAAGTCGGCGTCGCCCATGTGCTGGAGCGCATGGAACAGCACCAAGGCTATTTGCCGTTAAGCAATCTCATCGTGCAGTTTTTTGCCGCCATCGTGGCTTTGCTCAGCGGTCACAGCGCTGGTCGCGAGGGGCCGGCCATTCACCTCGGCGCCGGCGTCGCCAGCCAGATCGGCCAACGTGCCGGTTTGGCGCACCATCGACTGCGCATTTTAACTGGTTGCGGCGTTGCCAGTGCCATCGCCGCCTCCTTCAACACCCCGATGGCAGGCGTTATTTTTGCCATGGAGGTGGTGCTGCTGGAGTACAGCATCCGCGGCTTTATTCCCATTATTTTGGCCTCCGTCGCCGGAGCGTTGGTGAGCGAGGCAATCTTTGGTGCCGAGCCCGCCTTTGTTGTACCGGCACTGGATATGCACTCGTTGCAGGAAATTCCATTCATTTTGCTGCTCGGCCTACTAGCCGGACTGACCGCCGCCGGCTTTATTGCCTTAGTGCGGCGCGTTCGAGCACTGCAACATTGGCCACTGTGGTTGCGCTGGGGTGGATTAAGCCTGGCCACGGCGGCAGTGAGCGTGTATTGGCCGCAGTTACTGGGCATTGGCTACGACACAGTGGATGCTGCCTTGCTGGGTGATGTCGCCATCTCGACGCTGATCATTTTATTGCTTGGCAAGTTGGTGTTGGCCGCATGGGCGGCCGGCGTCGGCTTTCCCGCGGGCTTGATTGGCCCAGTGATGTTTATTGGCGCCATGCTGGGCAGCTTGCTGGCACACCTATCGTTGCAGTGGTACCCAGATTACGCAGTAAGTATCGGCTTTTATGCCCTGCTCGGCATGGCCGCTTTAATGGGTTCCACATTGCGGGCACCGCTGGCGGCGCTGGTGGCGTTGCTGGAGTTAACCGCCAACCCCAATGTCATCATGCCCGGCATGCTCGCCATCGTAATCGCCAGCTTAGTCGTCAGCGAAGTGTTTCATTTGCCCTCTGTTTTCAAACTGCAGCCCGCTGCCAACGCAGAACCCAGCCCAGTGCAGCAACTATTGCGCAACACTTGGGTGGCGCCGCTGCTGCAGCGCTCCTTTGTTGCCGTTGACCGCCACATTGGCATGACCACCGCGGAATGGGTGCTAGCCGAGCGCATTGACTGGCTGCTGTTACAGCAAGAGCGCATCTTGTTGCCCGCCGTCGACTTGGCGCGCTGGCTAGAGCAGCAAGAGCAGATGCCAGAGCAAATAGATTTGCTAGCGATACCAGGCGAGCGCCAACCGACCGAGTGGATAGCCCTGCGAGCAAATCTGCAGGATGCCTTAGACCAAATGCAGTCGGCTCAATTACAATGGCTGGCCGTAACACGCCATGAACGCGAACCGCAGTGCATTGGCCTGCTGTCGCGCGAACAAATCGAACACTTCTACCGCTATCAACCGATGCGTACGGAGCCCTGATGCTGTGGGTCAAAGCCTTTCATATCGTTGCCGTAGTGACTTGGTTCGCTGCGATCTTCTATTTGCCTCGTCTATTCGTTTACCACGCCAGCGCTGAGGATGAAATCTCGCGTGAGCGCTTTAAAATCATGGAGCGCAAGCTCTATCGCGGCATCATGTGGCCGTCTATGGTGGCGGTCATCGCGCTGGGGCTGTGGCTGATCAGCTTTAGCCCAGACTATTACCTTAAGGCCGGCTGGATGCACGCCAAGCTGACCTTGGTAGCGGCCTTGGTGGGCTACCACCTGTACTGCGGCCATTTGCGTAAGGTGTTCCTCAACGACCAAAACCAGCGCTCGCATGTGTTTTATCGCTGGTTTAACGAAATTCCTGTTTTCATTTTGATCGCCGTCGTCATTCTGGCGGTCGTTAAACCCTTTTGATTGAGAGCTGTTTATGAGCTATTCCATTGCCCAATCCGAGTCTTTATTTAATGCCGCTCAGCAACATATTCCTGGTGGTGTGAACTCGCCGGTGCGCGCATTTAAAGGCGTGGGCGGTACGCCCATCTTTTTTGATCACGCCAAAGGCGCTTATGTTTTTGACGTTGATGGCAACCGTTACATCGATTACGTGGGTTCTTGGGGGCCGATGATTTTGGGCCACAGCGCGCCAGAAATTTTAGACGCCGTACGCGAGCGCATGGACAAGGGTCTGAGCTTTGGTGCCCCCACTGGCATCGAAACCGAAATGGCCAACGAAGTGTGCAAACTGGTGCCTTCCATGGACATGGTGCGCATGACCAACTCCGGCACCGAAGCCACCATGAGCGCCATTCGCCTGGCCCGCGGCTACACCGGCCGCGACAAACTGGTGAAATTTGAAGGCTGCTACCACGGTCACGCCGACTCGCTATTGGTGAAAGCCGGCTCAGGCGCGCTGACCTTAGGCGTACCGACATCTCCCGGCGTGCCAGCGTCCGTCGCCGAGCACACCATTACTCTGGAGTTTAACAACCTCGACAGTGTGCGCGAATGCTTTGCTCAAGTCGGCGATCAAGTGGCGGCCATCATCGTTGAGCCAGTGGCCGGCAATATGAACTGCATTCCACCGAGCAAGTCGTTCCTACAGGGCCTGCGCGAGCTGTGTGATGTGCACGGCGTGGTGCTGATTTTTGACGAAGTCATGACCGGTTTTCGCGTAGCGATGGGCGGCGCCCAAGCCTGGTACGACGTCACTCCTGACATGACCTGCCTAGGCAAAGTCATTGGCGGCGGCCTTCCAGTAGGCGCGTTTGGTGGTAAGCGCGCCATCATGGAGCATTTGGCCCCGCTCGGCCCGGTCTATCAAGCAGGAACATTGTCAGGCAACCCATTGGCCATGTCGGCCGGCCTGGCGATGATGAAAGCGATTCAAAAACCTGGCCTATACGAGCAGCTCAACGCCCGCGTCGAGCAAATGACGGACGGCTTCCAGCAAGCCGCCAACAAACACGGTCTGCCTTTTACCACGAACCGTGCCGGTTCCATGTTTGGTTTGTTCTTTACCGAGCTGGAGCAAGTGAGTTGCTTTAAAGACGTCGCTGAGCACTGTGACGGCGAGCGCTTTAACCGCTTCTTCCACGGCATGCTGGAGCAAGGTGTTTACCTGGCACCGTCATCGTTTGAAGCCGGCTTTATGTCAGCGGCGCACAGCGAGCAAGACATCAACGATACCATCGCCGCTGCCGAGCGAGTGATGGCGACGCTGTAGGCCAGCACTATGTGGATGATCGGAAGCCTGCTGGCCATGGCCACAGCGTTGGCCATGGCTTGGGTGACACGCCCACGCGCGGATTGGAGCGGCGGCGACGCTGGACGCTTTTGCGCTGCCGTGATCCTGCTGCCCGCCGGGCTGCTGAATGCCGTGGCCACCGGTACACAAACGGGTGACTTGCACCAAGCCGCACAGCTGTTGCTGCAACTGAGCTTATACGCCGGATTGCCGCTGTTGGCCGCCATTGTGGTGGCCGAGCAGCTGGGTCACTTCTTTAGCCGCTTGATTTGGGGGCGGGCATTGCTGGCCATTTGCGCCGTATTCGCCCTGCTGCGTACCAGCCCGTATCTGCATTACTGGCTACTGCTGGTGTTGATCGTTGCAGGGCTAGGCTTGTTGTGGGGAGCATTGCAGCAGCGCCGCGCTTGTTGGCTGGCACTGCCCTTGTGGTTGCTTGTATTGGCCAGTTTCTGGGCGCTGAACATGCCACAGCATGCCGCCCTTTGGCTGTGGCTAGCGGCTGGCGGCGCCGTGTTAACCGCCGTGCGCCGCTTGCCTGAGGCTAGCTCTGACTGACCACCCGCCGACGCTGCTGCTCGGCGACGTCGCTTTTGCCCTGGGCATCCAGGGCTTCGGCCAACAACAAACGCAGCCGCTGACTCAGCTCTGGCTGCTGACTGAATACCAGCGCGCGGCGCAACAGCTGCTCGGCACGGTTGGCCTCATTCAGCTGCAAGCTCACCCACGCCTGACGATACAAAATGGCGGCATTGCGTGGCTGAATCTGTCGGGCTTGGTCGAGGTAGGTCAGTGCACGCTGCCATTGCTGTTGCTGGCGTGCCTGCTCCGCCTGAGCAAACAAAGCGGCCACCGCCGGGTGATGCTGGCCTTGATCCAGCGCCGCCAGCATGCCGCTATGCCAGCGCGGCAACTGCTCCACCCCAACCTCTGGCTGCATCGCTACCGGGCGTACCGCTTGGCTAGAACAACCCGCCAGCAAGGCCAGCAGCGCTGCTAGAACAACCAATCGAACCATGATTTTTCCTCCGTTGGTGACGCCTCCGACTGGCAAGCCGCCACGTCCCGGCTGCCAGGTTTTGAGCGCTTGTGCGGTAAATGGATACTCGCTGGCGCGACGATCACGACACCCTTGCGGCAGCAGCTGACCATCGGCCAATACCGGATACCACTGCAATGCCGCCGGCTCAGGTAAAGCCTCAACACCGATGCGGACAAAGGCATTGCGCCACAACGGCAGCGCGCCACTGCTGCCCGCCACTGGCATGGGTTGGTTATCATCACGCCCGACCCAGAACACACCCAAATGACGATTATCGAAACCGGCAAACCAGGCATCGCGCTGCTCATCACTGGTGCCGGTTTTGGCCGCCAGCGGCACATTAAATTGCTGCTGCAATGCCCGAGCCGTGCCCGAGTCCACCACTTGCTCCAAGCCATAGCGCAACCACTGCATCAAGGCTGGATCAACGCGTTGCTCCGCTTCGATGGCATAAGACGACAAGGTGTGTCCGTCTACCGTGGTCACCGCTTCAATGGTACGCAGCGGCATATGAAAGCCTTGCGAGGCGATGGTTTGATAAAAACCTGCCACTTCCAAGGGGCTGGTATCAATGGAGCCGAGCAGTATCGATGGATACGGCGGTATGTCGCCCTCTAGGCCCAGCTGGCGCAAGGTGCTGACCACGGTTTCTAAGCAATGTTCATCCCCAAACGTGCCGTGGCTTGGTTGAGTGAGCGACGCAATGCGGCCTCCAGCGTGACATCGCCGTGGCTTTGCATATCGTAGTTTTTCGGCGCCCAGCGCTGCCCGCCCTGGCCAGTGACCACCACCGGCCGGTCGCTGATCGGCGTGGCCCAGTGATAGCGCCCACTTTGTAGAGCCGCCAAATACACCGCTGGCTTCACCAGTGAGCCCATTTGCCGGCGCGCATTTAACGCGCGGTTAAAACCAAAAAACTCCGCTTTGCGCGAGCCCAGCAAAGCACGGATTTCACCGCCATCGACGCTGGTGACGACGGCAGCGGTTTCCAGTTGATCTTTATGCTTGGGGTGGCGCCGCTCCAGACGTTGCAGTTCTTCATCCGCTGCCTGCTCAACGGCGTGCTGAATCCAAGGGTCTAGGGTGGTGAAAATATTGAGCCCTTCGCTTTGCAGATCCGCCAGGCGGTAATCGCGCTGCAGCTGCTTTTTCGCCAGCTCTAAAAACGCCGGGTACTCACGCTGACCGGCGCGGCGCGGTGAGGCCGTGGTCAGCGCCTGGCCCTGGGCGCGAATGCGCTGTTGCTCGGAAATAATGCCATGCTGTGCCATCAGCCCCAGAATCAAATCACGGCGCTGCTTGGCGCGCTGCGGATGACGACGCGGATTGTAATAGGACGCGCCTTTTACCAAGCCGACCAAGGTCGCTGACTCCGCCAACGTGAGCTCGCGTACGGACTTGCCAAAATAAAACCGCGCCGCCAGGCCAAAGCCATGAATGGCGCGGCGCCCTGCCTGGCCCAAATACACTTCATTCAAGTAAGCCTGCAAAATCGCTTCTTTGTCGTAGTGCAGTTCCAGCAAAATCGACATCAATGCTTCTTGCGCCTTACGACTTAGGGTGCGCTCCGAGGTTAAGAAGAAGTTTTTCACCAGCTGCTGGGTCAGCGTCGAACCGCCCTGCACCATGCCGCCGGCGCGCATATTGGCCAACATGGCGCGGGCAATGCCGCGCACGGGAAATGCCCCAATGATCAAAAAAGCTCTGATCCTCGGTAATGATCAGCGCCGCGATTAACTCGGGCGGCACATTGTCTAACCGCACCAGCTCACGGTCTTCATTGTGCGAGGGAAAGATGCCGCCAATGTATTGCGGCTCCAGCCGCACCAACGCCTGCTCGCCCTGGGCGTCCCAGATGCGCGCGACTCGCCCTTGCTCAAGTTCAATACGCAACTGGCGGGCGGGCTCAGCACCATCCCAAAAAGGAAAGGCACGGCGATAAATCAGCCAATCATCGCCACGGCGAGCAAAGCTGCCAGCCACGGCGGCATCGGCACTGCTGCGATAGTCCGCCCACTGCAGTTCGGCTTTTAGTTGTTGCGGCGAAAGCGCCAGACCTGGGTATAGCGTCAGTGGCCGAGCATACACCTTGGCCGGCAAATCCCATTTGTTGCCCTCAAAGCGCTCGCGCACTTGGGCATCGAGATACACCAGATACGCCGCCAGCAACACGCTAAACACCGCCGATAGGCGCCAAAACCAGCGCCAAAAGAGAATTTGCGCACCGCCGGCCGCTTGGCTTTACTGCCTCGGGCACTAGAGGAT
>CBDDTG010000025.1:0-22694 GCA_965233665.1 Bacterioplanes sp.
GCGTAGTTGTAGAAAGCGACTGGCCTGAATATGAAACTGTCTGGCAGATGCTGGAGCAGCGTTCTACTGGGGAGCAAGTCGTTGACCTGCAGCAGGTTATTGTCGAAATGGCAAAAGCAGATGAAATTAAAACGCTTCAACAACTGGCGGGGAATTTCGTTGGCTTTGTTAGATCCGCTACAGGCGCCGAGGCCAAGCACGATATTGAACTGTCGAGCGGAAAATCAGCAGACATCACTATTCACAGTAAAGACCCTGTTTATTACGTCCATCATATCGGACCAGACGACGTTCACGGCCCGATGAAAAAGCACAAGGCACATGAGCTGGCCAACGACCTAAACAAAGCTAGCTCCGAAGCACTGGAAATGTCGTCATCACCCCAATTTTTCCCGCACGCATGGGCAATTGTGAAAACCCATGATGAGATTTATGGGGAGGATATGGCATGAGCAACCACATCGAAAGCACAGTCTACTACCGCGCAAAACTAGTCCCAGACGAGGATGGCCTGAGCGTTGTGTACGAAAAGTGGTATTCAATCCACGAGTCCGAACAAATCCACTTCTGCCTATCCGGTTGGGATAAGCATATGTATGACCTTAGAGCCCAATCAATCGAGCAAAAGTCGCCATTAAAAAAGGCGAAAGAGCTCGGCTTAAAAGTGAAGCGAATCTATAAAACCGGCTCACGATTTGCGCAAGACTCGCACGAGAAGGCGTTAGCAGATCTGCGATACCGAAAATCGCGACAAGCAATGCACATGCAACGAGAGTCCGAGTTTATTAATAGCTTCCTGAGCATAACAAAAGACTGCAGCGCAGCTGCCAGTGAAGCCACTCAAGATCCTTGCAGCAGCGTGTACGACCACTACGTTCTGCCAGAGACAAAAGATCTGGTGAATTCTCACGTTAGGTTTTATTGAGGGGTGTGGCGACATGAAACTTACCCCCAAACAGCGCCAACAAATCGCCCAAATGGCAGCGAGCTATCGCCAGCACAATAGCGGCAATAATGGCGGCGTCGTTGTGTTTTTCTTTAGCCAGCAGGACGGCATTGAAGTCACCGGCTGGAGCAAAGACATTGATTCCCCTGGCATGTGGGTGCCTGGCTGCATCGGCCACACCGAAGACGGCCAGCTATGGAAAACTACCGGCGGCACAGTGTACGACGGGGCAGAACGCTGGGAAAAGATTCAAGACGCGAAGCCGCTTTATGCGTGCAGCTGCGGTTGCGACCAAGCCTTTTCGGCATTGGAAATGAAGACTTGGCAGGGAGAGCTCTGGCACTGCGACTGCTGGGACGACGCCGACATGACTCTAATAACAGGCGCTGACTGGGCTGATCTTAAAGAGTTTGAGCCAAACGGCAGGCTATGGCTGAACCGCGACGAAATCTACCAGCTCGCCCTAGCGTCTGGCTTCAAGCTCAAAGAGCAGCCGGACGGCGAAATGGATTTAACCCCCTACGTCTATGAGTTTGCTGAAGCCGTCTTATTAAAAGCACAGGAGCAAGCGGCATGAACCGAATAGATAGGGTTAAGCAAATGATCAAAGTCGCCAAAATCGACGACCCAAGGCTGAAGGATTACGGCCAGAGGATGCGTAACGGCACAACGCAAGTATTTTACACAGGCCGCGATCACCGGGACTGGGAGCGATACCGCACTGAGGGCGGGGGCCGCGATCCGAACGTGATAATGCACGACAAGCCGGACACCATTCATGTTGAGCCACCAGAGAGACACTTACACGCGGAGCTGATCGATGGCGAATGGTGGTGGGTGAATGATTGCGCGGAGTGTTGCGGGCGGCCCCGAGATTGGACGACCTACGTAGAGTGCGAAAAACACAACGTGTGCCGCACTTGCGGTTGCTCACGTGAAAGCCTGACCGAACCACCCTGGGGCGGCAAAAATGGGTGGCAGTGCAAGCACTGCGCCGACCGTGAGCACGAAGAGCGAAAGCAAGCAGCCCTAGCCGTGATGCCCTCGGACGAGGATTTCGACCAATATTATTATGAGGATCTGAATAAAGTTAAATGCCCATACTGTGATGCTGAGATAGACACATCTGACGATAGCTGGGCCTATGAGGACGGGCGCACAGAGGAGGTCGATTGCTGGCGATGCGACCACAAGTTCGACGCCGAGGTTTCGGTAATTTTTAGCTACACCACAAAACGCAAGGAGCAGTCGGCATGAGTAACAACGACCGCATCCTTAAAAAGGTCATGAAGTGCCTTGAATTGAGCAAATCAGACAATGAGTACGAAGCGGCGGCGGCTTTGCGACAAGCCCAGGCACTGATGAAAAAGCACAACCTGAGCCTGGGTGACGTTGAGGCATCGAAGCTAGAAGTCCACCAGATGGGCAATGACTACCGCCGGCCGCCACGGTGGAAGGTTGTTTTACATTGCACTGTAGCCGATGCGTTTCAGTGCTCCTGCTTTCACGTTGGAGGCAATCCGGTGTTTGTAGGGATCGAACCAGCACCAAAGGTGGCCGGCTACGCAGTTGAAGTTCTTGAACGGCAACCACTCCAGAACAAAAAGCAATACATAGCCGATATAAAGTCGAGGTGCAGTCTCGATAAGAGCGCGGCAGTGAGGCTAGGGAAAGGCTTTGCTGAAGGCTGGGCGTATGGCTGCGCAAAAACAGTCGCGGAGTTTGCATCGCCGCTGACCGATACAGAAAAGGAACAGCACGAGTCCCGCATATCTGCCCACTTCAAAAAGCCCGTCGAGGCTGCCGGTGACAAAAAGTCAGCGCTAGACGACTCGATAGGAAGGTTTGGCGCACAAGCTGGATACAAGCATGGCCAACAAGCGCAGATACACGCAGGCATGTCGACCGATGGTGGACCAGATTTGCTCGGGGGTTACAAAGCATGACCTGGCGCCCCGCCTTGCTGATTTTTCCAGGCTTGGTCGTGTCCATCGCCTGCGAAATCCTGCTGTTTCTGTCGCTCGCAGAGACAAGGCTGGATCAAGCGCTGGCCGTGGTGATGGCTTTGGCGCTGGTGCTTGGCCAGCTGCTTTTGCTCGATGGCGCGGTACGTACCGGTAACGCGAGTCGCTGGTTTATGGGCGTATTGGCCGTGGCACTAATGGCGCTGAGCATCTGGTTTACTGCGGTGTACTTTGAGTCACGCTTCAGTAGCGAGTCCATGCAAGAGCGTACCGGCAGCGACAGTTACCAGGCAGTCACGTCACTGATCGGCAGCAAGCAAACCAGTATCGACAGCCTAAAGGCGCAAGCGGATAAGGCAGAGGCTGACGGTAACGACTGGATCGCCGGCCAGTACCGGCTACGTGCCTCTGAGATTGAGAGCGAACTGGCACCGCTGGTAACGCAACTGACGACGTTACCGGCCGCGAGTACAAGCAGCGCAACCATTGCCGGTAACGCACTGCAAGAGTGGCGCTGGGCGCTGTGGCTCACCATTGCGTCTCTGATTGACCTGATACCTATGGCCGGCGTGTTACTACTGCGCCATGAGCGGAGTACGCAGCCAGTAACGCATGAGTACGGCAAACCGGTACGCGATAACGGCAGCGTTACTGAAGAGCCGGTATCAACACCAGTCGCTACCAACGAGCCACCAAGCGTTACCGGCGAGACTCGGGCCGTACTGCAACACCTAAGTAACAACAAACACTGGTCCCCGTCCGTGCGCTCGGTGCGTACCCTACTGGGCGTATCCCAGGCTAAAGCCAGTGACGTTCTAAATGATTTGATAAAGATGGGTGCGGTCACCAAAAACGACCGCGGGCACTATGCGAGGGCCAAAGACCATGGCTGAGATACTGAGCGAAGACGATCTCATTGAGCTGACTGGATACACCCGCAAGCGCGAGCAGTGCGCGGCGTTGGATGGGTACGGAGTGCGCTACTTCAAACGACGTGATGGTCGCCCAGCAGTGCCCAAGGTCGCGGTGGCGGCTGCGCTCAACTTGGCGGCGGAGCCAATCGGCTCTAACCCGCTTGATATGAATGATGGGTTCAATTTGTAAGGTGTAAGACCTCAATACTGGTCGTAATTAAATGGTGATGAAATAAACATGGGTAGAAAACGCAGCAACCCCGCCGACGCTTGGCTACCGCCGCGAGTGTATCGCGGCAAGTCGGCTTATGAATTTCGACCAGCCGGCGGCAAGTGCACAAAGCTGGCGCCACTGGTGCGCGATGAATCCGGCGCAATCATCGAGCCACCAGAAGTCATGAAGGCCGTGCTGGCTGAATACGAGAAAGCCAGCATCGCGGCTCGCTCACCCAAGAACGTCAGCTACTGGCTGAGCCAGTTCATGGCATCGGAAAAGTTCCAGCGCCTGGGCAAGCACACGCAAGAGGATTACCGCCGATACATCGAGGTCGTGGTTGATCCTTCCAGCGCCAGCAGCAAGGCGACGCACAACGGCATACGCCATGTATTTGGCAACATGAATCCGGCAGCAGTGAAGCCAACGCATATCCGCAAATACATGGACTACTGGGCCAGTCCGAGAAGCGTCACCAAAAGCAATGGCGACGTAATCGAGTCACCAGGCAAAACGACTACGGCCAACCGGCACCTAACCTGCCTGCAGACGTTTTTCAAATGGCTGCGCCAGTATCTGCCGGGCATCGAATCAAACCCAGCTGAGGGGATCATTCGATTCCCAGAGAAGCAGCGCAAAGTGCTGATTACAGACGACCAATACATGGCCTTGCTGGATGCTGCATTGGTGGGCTCACGGCCCTATATGTTTGCCTTCATCGAAATTGCATACCTGTGTGGTTTGCGCCTGCATGAAGTGACGGCGCTCAATCTGGAGGATATCGACCCAGAGGGAGAAGCAGGCTATCTGCGTGTCCGTCGCGGCAAAGGCTCTCGGGGTGAACTGATAGAAATATCCGACAGGCTCCGTAAGGCCATACACGCGGCGATCAGCATGCACCCTGTCGGCAAGGTAGAACCACTTACAGGTCGGCCACTGGTGCGCAACACACGCGGCGAGCGAGTCAGCCGGTCAGCGGCTCACAATGCCTGGCTGCAACTGCGCAAAGAAACAGGACTATCAGGGATCAACATTCACGATTTGAAGAAGAAAGCCGGTAGCGACGGCAAGGACCTGGGGCACAGAACAGCCCGCATGCGCGAGCTGTATGATTTATCCCTTCAGAAAGGCAAAGCAACAAGGTAGATCCCTGTTGTTAGAAAGCACTGGCCATTTCTTCTAGATATAAGAGATACGCGTCCAAGAAGTTGTCCATTTGTGCGGCAGCATTGAGTCGTATGTCACGACTCGCATTCCTGAGAGGTTGCACTGCATCAGGAACGTTCTTTACCGAAACGGAACTGTATCGCTGGTTTTCATGGCCTTCATGGAAGCCGCTTTCGCGAACTTTCTTCTTAGCCGCTAAGCACCATTCTCCATCAACTTTTGCATAACCCATAACGGTAAAATCACGGTACCGCGGCCTCTCGAGAGTATCATCCGCTTCTGAAAGATCGCCTTCATAAAGGACACAATCAGACCAAAACTCGACTCCAACCTGAGAATCAGCCAGCTCGGACTCGACGCCGCGTATAAGATTGCCTGCTTCATTGGCTGCTCTATTCAGAGTGTCAGCAATGCTTTTCAGTTGAGACATGGTTCTGGAGGGGACGCCCAAATTGAGTGAACCACTACCCAATGATCCAGTTTGCATCGTCATGTTAGCTCCTACCCCGTCAAGGGCTTAACTATTTTGAGGCGCCTCTTCCACAGCTTCCGCTAGTAGCAAGAGACGATTGCTGCCCTATTCCTAAGGCGAACTAGAATATATCCAATCAAGACAGGATGATCAATGAGGAAATATCAGGCAAGCTTGAACTGTATGAACGAACAGCCTGTATATTCCGAAAATCATATTCCGAAATGGGGTGCTGTTAGTGAGGATTAACTTGAAAGGCTAGAAAAAATGGGGTGGCTGACGGGGATCGAACCCGCGACCACAGGAATCACAATCCTGGGCTCTACCAACTGAGCTACAGCCACCATATTTTTAAAACCACTACCAGCGCGTGGCGCGCCCGGCAGGGCTCGAACCTGCAACCCTCGGCTTAGAAGGCCGATGCTCTATCCGGTTGAGCTACGGGCGCATGGCCATTTAATTTTGCAATTAAATGGTCGGGGTAGAGAGATTCGAACTCCCGACATCCTGGTCCCAAACCAGGCGCGCTACCAGACTGCGCTATACCCCGATCTCTGCTTGACGAGTTACCCCGTGCAAGTGGCTGCGCATATTATAGATGCCGACCTAGGTCGTCAACGCTTTTTTAAAAATTTCTTTAAAAACAATCGCTTCCCCCACTCTCAAAGGCATTCAGGCGGTTGCGCCTTTGTTTTACCCGGCACCCATGAGAAAATCCGCGCCTTCTCTTTATGAACAGGTAATTGTGCAATCATGACTGCTCAGTTAATTGACGGCAAAGCCCGGGCAGCCGCAATCCGGGACAGCATCAAACAGCAGGTAATCGAGCGAACTCAGGCGGGTAAGCGCGCGCCAGGACTGGCGGTTATCCTGGTCGGCAGCGACCCTGCGTCACAGGTGTATGTCTCTCATAAACGCAAAGACTGCGAACAGGTCGGATTTGTAAGCCGCGCTTACGACTTGCCCGCCAGCACCTCTCAGCAAGAACTGCTAGCCCTCATTGACCAGCTCAATAACGACGGCGACATTGATGGCATCCTAGTGCAACTGCCCCTGCCCGCAGGACTGCAAGCCGACGAGATACTCGAGCGCATTGACCCCAGCAAGGATGTTGACGGATTTCACCCATTCAACATCGGTCGCTTAGCTCAACGCATGCCACTGCTACGCCCCTGCACACCGGCTGGCATTGTCGACTTACTCGACACCACCGGCGAGCCCGTACGCGGCCAACACGCCGTCATCGTTGGCGCCTCCAATATTGTTGGACGCCCCATGAGTTTGGAACTGCTACTAAAAGGCTGCACAGTTACCACCTGTCACCGCTTCACGCACGACTTGGAATATTTTGTCAGCCAAGCCGACATCGTCATTGTTGCTGTCGGCAAACCCGGATTGGTTAAAGGCGAATGGATCAAGCCCGGTGCAGTGGTGGTCGATGTTGGCATTAACCGCACCGAAGAGGGAACGCTTATTGGCGATGTAGAATTTGACGTGGCCGCAGAGCGCGCCAGCCACATCACACCCGTACCAGGCGGCGTCGGACCAATGACGCGGGCAAAACTATTGGAAAACACCCTAATTTCTTGCCGCAATCGCGACTAATCGCTAAGGCAGTGAATCACCATTGATTCACTGCCGCGGCTGCGACATCGTTGACCGGTTTAACGGTGAGACCACGACCACCCGCCTCAACGGCATAGACGGCCCCGTTAATCAAAGGCATATAAACCGCACTGCCAAACTCCGGCTGCAGCCAAAGCGGCAGTCCCTGCAACACCTGCCAAACGTCTACCCAGCGCGATTGCTCCAAAGTATGCACAGAACGCGGCGCAGTGCGCTCTTGCTCCAAAGTCAGGTAACGACCACTCAGGCGCTCTAGCCGATACAGCGGCGCGCCACCTAGAGCTGCGACGGGTCCGCGCCAATGCAATAAGCGCACATCCAGTTGCCACTGATCACCTCGAACCTCAAAGCGCTGCTCATTGCCTTGCTCATCAACAATCGTTAAATCGTAAAGCTGATCATCGACACGAAAGGTGGAGACGGTCGCCAATGGATGCTGACGCTGCATTTGCTGGTAGCTCCAAACATCCAACAAGGCCAAAATCGTCCACACACAAGCTACGAGCGCCAGCATGCCTGCTGTTCCCTTCAGCCACTGCCGAAACCAACCATCGCCACGCCAGAAGCCTGCTACCAAGAACAACCCAATAAGCACCAGGACGACTAAAACGCCCGTCAAAGCATGCAACAACATGATCAGTGCGCTCGCAGCTGCTCAAGACTGTCTGCCGCCAAGGCCAAAGCGTCATCCGCCGAGGCAGATTGACCAGACAACGAATCCAGGAAGTACTCAATCCCGGTCACGGCGTCAGCAAAAGCCTCCATCTGCGCCTCGCCCGGCTCCACCTTGCCTTCCAAAACAGAGGCGATGAAATCATCCAGCTCATGCAACATTTTGCAGACGCGCTCATTTTCTAAAAACAGCAACGCGCCTGCGACATCACGCAAGCTCTTACCAACATTTTTGATGTGAAGCTTATCGCCACTGGAGTCGAGGAAGGAGCCAACAGCACGTTTAATCAGCGTCAGCGCCGTCATGGATTCAGACACCACAGCAATACGAGCTTCGTTCAAGCTGATGGGATCCACCAGACTTTCGCTTTCTAGGTTGTCCTGCGTCAGCCCTAAGATATCTTGCTCAATGGTCATGACTTCGTCAGCAAGATAAGGCAACTCCGACTCCAAACCGCTGACGCCAATTTGCTTTAAACGCTCACACAACTGTTGCGTGCGATACGACGCATCGTTCAGGTTTGTTACCAGCAAGGTGTCGCCAATGCGATCCAGAGATTCCAGCAACTCACCCAGAGAGGATTCGGATGCCTCAGTGCGCTCAATCAAATCAATTTGATCTTTCACAGATTGCATTTCTTCCTGCAATGCATGCGACAGAGACTCTAAAGCAGACTGATCAGGCCCATGCAGCCGCGCTCGCGACTCCGACAGCATCCGCTCTTTAACGCCGCTACCGATGCGGAAAGTGCGCTGGACGGCATCCACCACTGGCTCGCCACCTTCAGCCAGCGACACGATGTAAAGCAGTTCTTTTAACAACCAGTCGGGCATCTTTTCATTGAATGCCTTTCCTTCGGTGTCTTGAATGCGACGCACCTGACGGTCCAACAAGCCCATCAAGCGCAAGCGTGCGCCCGTCATATCAAACGCGTCTTCAGACAGGGCCTCCAGCGCTGCCGTGGCTACGTACCAAAACGGCCACGACGCCTGTGAACGACTGGCCTTTTCAAATCGACGCACCGCTCTCAGCATGACCTGCAAAGGACCTCGACGGCCATCGTTGCGAATCAGGCCAATCAAACCCAGCTGGTACAACTGACGCGCTCTGCGAACCGAAAAATTCCTAGCCTGCGGCTCCGCCGCTGGAGAGTTGATTTGCGGGCGCAAGTTCACCAGAAAGAAATAGGCTTCTGGCAGCGCCTTTTCGCTACGCTCAGCACGCACTTCATTGATGGTTGGCAACAACAGGCTCGGTGCTACGGCTTTGCCACTGATGACAAAATCGATGTAGCGCTTGAGAAACAGCACAGCTTGGGTAAACACGGACAGCGTTTGCTCTGGCATCATGCGCCCTTTCAGCGCCCGGCCAGTTTCCGCCAGCTCTTCACACAGACGCTCACCCGCACGGAAATCGAGCATTTTAAAGGTGCCGCGTACCTGCTGGATTTCTTCCAAGAAGGCCTTTAGCTGTTCTGCATCACCCGACTCCGAATAGGTATCCAACTGCAATGCAGCCTGATCTAGGGCATTGGCCACTTCGGCCCGCACCAGATTCAAAGGACGCTGCAAACTGGGATACTTCACTTCCTGTTGTTATGTCAGCCATTCTACTATTCAACTTTTATTGCAGCCGGCATCAGCTCGACTATGTACCGAAAGTGCGACAGCTCACGCTGCCACCCACAAGCAAAAACTATACAGACCGCTGGCGACACGCCTTGCCGTACCAGACCAACCGTCATAGTAACAGGATCAATGGCTATAAACCTCGCCACAGCGCGCCATCACTGGACCGATCGATTAAATCCAGCATAGCCTCATGTGCTCGCAATGCCTCTTCCCCTGCTTTTATCACCGGCAGGCTGACATGCGCCGCATCCACCTGCCCCAGTTTATCTTCGACCGCAACGTCATACTCGTCGTCATCATCGACGCTCAGCATCAGGTCGGTTTGGCCGCCCGTCATCATGAGGTAGACATCGGCCAAGATCTCAGCATCCAGCAAAGCGCCGTGCAGCTCGCGATGACTGTTATCGATATCATAGCGCTTACATAGCGCATCGAGGCTGTTTCGTGCCCCAGGGTACATGTCCCGCGCCAGCACCAGGGTATCTAGCACCGTGCAAAAGTCGCGCGTCGACGACTGCCCCAGGCGGCTAAACTCCGCATCCATCATGCCGACGTCAAACGGGGCATTGTGAATCACCAACTCGGCTCCGGCGATAAACTCGCGAAACTCATCGGCTATTTGCGCAAAAACAGGCGCTCCCTGCTCAACCAACCATTCATTGGTGATGCCGTGAACTTCAGCCGCTTCTACATCGATGGCGCGCTGCGGGTTAATGTAGCGATGAAAATGTCGCCCGGTCAGCTTGCGCTCCACCACTTCAACACAACCAATTTCAATGATGCGGTGACCATCACCGATACCGGTAGTTTCTGTATCCAGTACAACTTGTCTCATGTTTTCGCTCTTGCCTACTACTTTTTACCAGCACCATGCTCAGCCGCACCGCGATTGGCCAATGCATCCGCGCGCTCGTTGTCTGCATGGCCCGCGTGGCCTTTTACCCAGCGCCATTCAACATCATGGCGTTGCACCGCACTGTCGAGCGCTTGCCATAAATCCTGATTCTTTACTGCCTGACCACTGGCCGTTTTCCAACCTTTTTTCTTCCAGCCCGCCAGCCACTGCTGAATGCCTTGTTTGACGTACTGCGAATCCGTCGTCAGCACCACCTGGCACGGGCGCTGCAACGCTTCCAAACCACGCAAGGCTGCCGTCAACTCCATGCGGTTATTGGTGGTATGTGCCTCACCACCAAACAGCTCTTTTTCATGCTGGCCGTAGCGCAACAAACAGCCCCAACCACCAGGGCCTGGATTACCTTTGCAGGCGCCATCCGTGTATAACTCAACTTTCATGCTGCTCTCTTTGACTGCTCAAGACAGCGGACTTCGTCCCGCCGGCGCCGGGATAGTAAAGCCATTATCGGCGACTCGCCAGCGCCGTGTCCGGATACGCGTCACACCCGCGATAGTTTTTCTGGCCACCAACATATAGGTACTGCCTGGTAGCCAGCGCCTTCCCATCAATACACGATCTATGCGCCGACTAAGGCCTTCATTAACCATTTTGATTGGCCAAACGTGTGCCATGTTTTGCACACACTCAATGCGAAAGTCGAGCAAAGTGAGCCAATCACACAACCGCCCGGCCGATACGGTGTTACTTAACCAAGGCAGCTCTGAAGAAAACGTGCGCAGCCAGCGCTGCGCCCCCCAGAGACTCCAGGGATTAAAACCGACGATGATCAAGTAGCCGCTACTGACCAGGCAGCGAGACGCTTCACGCACCAACTGATGAGGCCTTCGGCTCATATCCAGAGTGTGTTGCAGCACCACCAAATCGAGGGACTGATCCATTAGCGGCCATGCGTCTGGGTTCATACGCATGGCCGCCGGCTGTTCCAGCGGCTGCCAGGGCAGCGCCGTCGTAAAACGGTGAGACATAGGACTGTGACGCAAAAAACGCGGCGATGGGTCAGCACCGGCATACAACAGTTGCTCACCATCGAGTTGCGCCAGCCAATCGCCTAGCCAGCCGGCCTCTAGGGCCAGCAAACGCTGCGCCGAAGGCTTCTGTAACCAATCTGCATAATGATGCCGATCGATGCGGTTGCCGTAATGAGCCATGCTCCTCCTTGACAGTTGCGCAGTTGCCTGCCCCTAAGCAGGCCTTTAGACTGCCAGTTTTAACAAGCATTGTAACGGTATGAGAATCATCAAACTATGGCTGGTGGCGGGCGCCATCAGTGGCTGCGCGCAGCATCCTACGCAGACCACCCTCACTCAGCCAGAGCAAACCCAGCACTCGCCTGTCGAGATCATCGCACAACCCACTCCATCAGAAACCACCGTTCAGCATCAGGACGTTTGGCAACGCATACTGGCTTCTTACCGCCTGGACATCGATCAAGATCAGCAACGCATCACGTCACAGCTGAACTGGTATAAGTCTCACCAGGGTTATCTGGATCGTGTATCCGAGCGCAGTAAACGCTATTTGTATTTTATCGCCGAACAAATCGAAGCCAGAGACATGCCGGGCGAGTTGGCGTTGCTGCCCATCGTTGAAAGCGCCTTCGACCCGTTTGCCTACTCGCACGGGCGCGCCGCGGGTGTGTGGCAGTTTATTCCCTCGACCGGCCGCAGCTTTGGACTGCAACAAGATTGGTGGCACGACGGTCGCCGCGATATCCGCGCCGCAACGGAAGCCGCACTGAGCTACCTCGACCGTTTGCAGCGCCAGTTTAATGGCGACTGGATGTTAGGGCTGGCAGCCTATAACTCCGGTGGCGGCACCGTGCGCAAAGCCATTCGCAAAAATCGCCGCTTAGGAAAGCCTACCGACTTCTGGTCGCTGGAGCTGCCACGCGAGACCCGCGCGTACGTGCCCAAGCTCATCGCTTTAGCGCGCCTGCTACGCGACGCTGAAAAGTACGACGTCCGTTTCAAGCCAGTGGCAAACGAGCCCTATTTTGCTGTGGTCGATACTGGCGGCCAGATAGACTTATCCCAAGTAGCACAACTGGCCGACACGCCGCTGGATGAAATCTACAAGCTCAACCCTAGCTTTAACCGCTGGGCGACTCACCCCAAAGGCCCGCATGAAGTTTTGGTGCCTCATAAGGCCGCCGCGGTATTCGACCAGAACCTAGCGCAGCTGCCGGACTCCGCCCGCCTAAAATGGCAGCGTTACGTGGTTCGCCGAGGCGATTCTTTAAGCACCATCGCCAAACGCTTTCATACGACGCCCGCCGCGCTGCAGCAATCCAACAACCTGCGTGGCAGCGTTATACGCGCAGGACAGGCGTTGCTCATCCCATCAGCCATGCAGCCCGCAGCCAACTATGCCTACAGCGCGCCACAGCGCTTAGAAAGGTTAAAAGAGCAGCGCAAACCCTCCAGCAACAGCCAACGCATCAGTTACCAGGTGCGCAGCGGCGACAGTTTCTGGAGCATCGCCCGCCAGCACGATGTCAGCGTGCGTGAAATCACTCGCTGGAACGGCATGGCTCCGGGCGATCCGATCAAGCCCGGTCAAAAACTCACCATCTGGAGCAAAAACAGCCAGCCTACCCAGGCGCAACGCGAAGTTATCCGCAAAGTGCGTTATACCGTGCGCAATGGTGATTCACTGGCACGCATCGCTAGCCGCTTTAATGTACGCCTGTCCGACGTGCAACGTTGGAATCGCCAACTGGCGAGCAATAAGTATTTGCAACCCGGGCAGCGCTTAACGCTCTACGTGGACGTTACCCGCTAACTTTTTCTCAGCAGGAACGAATCTGTGTCAAAAGCAGGGATTGCTTACCTCAACAGCAGGAGACTACCATGGCCGCCATGCGTTTTTTGCTCCTGCTGTTAATCATTGTCCTAACTTCGAACTCATGGGCTCAAGTGCCCGTGAACTATTTGTACGACCTACCCGCAGTCGATTGGCAGTCATTGCCCGCACCCACGCCTGGCACTCAAAAACAAACCGACAGCAGCGGCGTTGTACGACTGGCCCTGACTCGCTTTCCAGCGGCAGTGCAACGCCTGAGCGAACTTCCCCAGCAGAGCGACTGGTTAGAGCGCTTGCAAATGCCCCTAGTACTGGGCCAGCAAAACCACTGGCGCAGCGGGCTAATACAACGCTGGGGCCGACACCAGCAGCGATTTTTTATTGAATTACACCAAAACGCCCGCTGGTCCGATGGTGTTCGCCTAACCAGTCGCGACTTGGTGTTTACCCTGCAACAACATCCGCTTGCGGGCTTGGCCGCCATCGAAGTGTACTCAGAGCAGCAGGTGGCGTTGCTGTTTACCCAGCTTTCGCCAGACCACATCCATCAGCTGGCGGCACTGCGCTTACTGCCAAGCCATTATTACGAAGCCTATGCTGCCTCACCGGATGCTCTGCGCTGGCAGCCTGAGCCTACCAGTGGCCCTTACTACATCGACTCGGTATTGCCGGGGCAAACCCTAGTATTGCGGCGTACACCCAACTGGTGGGCCGCACAACAGTTTGCCGGGCGGTTTCGAATCGCCAGCATTCGCTTGCAGCAAATCGATGTGAGCCAGCAATGGTCCGCTCTGATCCGAGGCGATATCGACTGGCTGAGCTTTCGTCATCTAGAGGACCTCAGCCCGCTACGCCAACGCGCTCGCAATTACCGAATGCAAATCTGGCAGCAACACAGCGATGCGCCACCGTATGTTGTGTTAGGCGATGACCACACGCGCGACTCAGTTCTGGCGCAGCAGCTGCAGGGCTACTTTGCTGGCCAAGCCGCCCCAGCGGTGGAGTTCCACCCCCCGGTGCAACTTGCTCACCCAGAGGGACAACTGCAAGCCGACAGCCTGAACTTGGCCAACTTTCTGACTCAACAAGGCTTTCAGGTGCGAGTGCGTAGTGCAGGCTTGCTGGAGCAAAGCAGCAACGCCGACATCATCGTTAGCCACGTACAAAACCCTGAACATCTGCACAGACCACATTGGCCACTGCCTAGCCAGCCTGAGACTGTGCTGGCCTGGAACTGGCTACAATTGCCGGACGGCGCACCGTCCGCCGACCCCTTTGACCTAAACCACGGCGGCTATCTCTACATCGATGGTCGCCAACGCAACGCTATTTTGTCCCGTCCTGACAGGCGCCGCGCCCAGGACGTTTCCATTCGCACACTCAACGCAACGCGTGAATCGCATGAATAAGGTATCCACTATGGGAATGTTATCCGGTAAAAAAGCTCTGATTGTTGGCCTGGCCAGCAAACACTCCATTGCTCACGGCATCGCCGAGGCGTTCCATCGCGAAGGTGCAGAGCTGGCGTTCACCTACCAAGGCGAAAAACTGAAAGATCGGGTTGAGAAAATGGCGGCTGGCTGGGGTTCTGAGCTGTGCTTCCCATGCGACGTCAGCTCCGACCAAGAAATCGACGCCGCCTTCAAACAACTGGGCGAGCACTGGCAAAACATCGACATCATCATCCATTCGGTGGGCTTCGCTCCTGGTCACGAGCTGGACGGAGACTATCTCGACGTCACTACCCGCGAGGGCTTTCACATTGCCCATGACATCAGCGCTTACAGCTTTGTCGCACTGGCTAAGGCCGCCAAACCCATGCTCAGCGAGGGCGGCTCATTGTTGACGTTGAGCTACCACGGCTCACAACAAACCCTACCCAACTACAACGTTATGGGGTTGGCCAAAGCCTCACTGGAAGCCTCAGTACGCTACTTGGCGGGCAGTCTAGGGAAAGATGGCATTCGGGTGAATTCCATTTCCGCCGGTCCAATTAAAACCTTGGCTGCTTCGGGCATTAAAAGCTTTCGCAAAATGCTCAAGCACAATGCTGACCGC
Organism: Bacterioplanes sp.; assembly: GCA_965233665.1. Taxonomy (GTDB): domain Bacteria; phylum Pseudomonadota; class Gammaproteobacteria; order Pseudomonadales; family Oceanobacteraceae; genus Bacterioplanes. The sequence goes on from CBDDTG010000025.1 coordinate 15,387, forward strand.
GCGCCTTTAGGTCGCAACATCACCACCTTGGAAGTTGGCAATACCGCCGCTTTTTTATGCTCAGATTTAGCCTCAGGGATCTCAGCACAAAACATCTACGTGGATGGCGGCTTTAACAGCTGCGCCATGTCGATGCAGGAAATGCTCGACGAATAAGAGCGCCATAAGAAAAGCCGCATGATTATGCGGCTTTTTTTACTGCTGAAATTCTTGCGTATCTTGCCAGGCCTCGTCGTCCCATGCGTCATCAAACTCATCGTCTACCCACGGGTCTTCTTCCCAGCCGTCATCTTCCCAACTGTCCGCCGACTCACCGTCATTGACCAAGTATTCGCGTCGCTGCAAATAAAAGCTGCGAATAAAGGTATAGCGATCCCCCGTCACCAACCCTTCTGAAGCAATCAAGTCAGCACGCACATCGACATTACGTAAGGTATAAGCGCCGAGCTTTTTGGCATTGGTATCCGGAATGGCTAAATAATCCAGCCCCGACAGCGTCCCCACCGCATCGCCGGCCGTATCGCGCAGAGTACTGGGGCCAAGCACTGGCAACACCAAATAAGGCCCCGTACCCACGCCCCAAAAACCCAAGGTTTGACCAAAATCTTCATTGTGCTTGGGCAAGCCAATGTGGGTGGCCACATCAAACACACCAAAAAAACCCACGGTGCTGTTCACCAAAAATCGAGCCGTATCGGATGCCGCCTGGCCAAATTTCAGCTGACCTAAATCATTGGCGATAACGATCACGTCCTGGAGGTTGGAGAAAAAGTGCGTTACCGAGTCATCGACATCTTGCGGCGTCACTGCCTGGTAGCCTTGCGCTAACGGCTTAGCAACGTAGCGATCCATCACTTCATTAAAAGCGAACACACGCCGGTTAAAGCCCTCCCAAGGGTCCGGGTCTTGAGACTCATCCGCGTGCACAGGCAGCGCTAAAGTCAGCATCAACCAGCCATATTTTACTATCGATTTCATGGTACTCGACCGTGGATTCATGACGCCGCCATTAGAGCAGCTCCACTCACAGCTGAAAAGCCTTTCTGGGGAGGAAACTAAAGCCACACAACATCACAGCAACCACCATGACCGAGAAAACAAGAGAGGTCGAGCGAAGTCGAGGCCGGCAAACAGAGTCAAAGACACTCTGTTGCCCTAGCGCCAATAATAAGGCCCTCTCCATGCCACTGCTGTAGCACCTGCAGCCCGCCTTGTAGGGCAGCATCACTGTGCGCCTGGCCAGCCGCCGTCAAAATGGCTTTTACGCAATCCAAGCCCGATTGTGAGCTTCGTTGCAACTCGACCAGCAAGGCGAGCGTCATGGGGTTGGTGTGTAAAAACTTTGGCTGATCCTGACGATCACGGAAGACAATCAGCGCCGTCGGCTGCGGCTCCGGCAACGGGTGATCAACACTGATGGTATGCACCGGATATTGGTATAAAAAACCTTGCGCAGCTGCCGCCAAAACTGGCACACACTTCGCCAGATCACCATTCGGTTCAACCCGCTCTGATACCGCTGCAGGATCAATATCAACGGCCAGCTCCAGCCATTCGTAATGGGCCAACTCCTGCAAATGCGCTGGCAAAGCCGACTCACCTTGCTGCTGCAAATACTCTAAAAAATGCAGCGGAATATCGACAAACAGTGGCGAGGAGCAGCTGAAATCGCGCAAAAAATGGCGCACCAACTCAAGCCAAACATCGCGCCCCTGCTGCGCGCTGACCACTTGTTCACACACAGGAAAAGTACCGTCGATAAATCCCAGCACATTATTAAAAAACAGTTCGCGATAAACCCCCAGCGCTCGCTCGCTCACGCCTTCAGGCATCGAGGGCTGGGCGCCACGAATACTGTCAGCTAACTGCTGTTGCAATTCTTGGCTAGCATTCATCCCACTTGCTCCGCTCGCGCTACTTGATCCTGAATCGCATGAATGCGATCCACTTCTTGCAGGAGCTCAGATAAGGGCGGGAAATTAAAATCACGCTCAAGCAAGGTCGGTATCACGCCGTGCTGTTGATAGGTAAACTCAAGCAGACGCCAGACATCATCCTTCACCGTCATACCGTGGGTATCCACCAATAAATCATCGGCTTCCTCAAAGTGCCCCGCTATGTGGCAGTAGCGAATACGCTCTGTCGGCATTGCCGCGATGTATTCATAAGGGTCACCGCCATGGTTACGGCTGTTCACAAAGACGTTATTTACATCCAACAATAAATCGCAATCGGCGCTTTTTAGAATGTCGGTTACAAATTCGATTTCTTCCATGCGCTTACCCGGCTCGGCGTAAGCTGAAACGTTCTCGATAATCAAACGCTGACCGAGAATGTCTTGCACCCGCTGAATGCGCTCACTGACGTAACGCACCGACTCCGTGGTGAAGGGAATGGGCATCAAATCGTACATATGACCGCCAGCACCGCAATAGCTCAAATGCTCGCTGTAAGCCTTAATGTTGTGGGTGCGCAAAAACGCACCCACATCGCGAATGAAGTCTTCATCCAACGGGTCTGGGCTTCCCAGCGACAGAGACAAACCGTGGCATAAAAAATCGTAGCGCTCAGTAAACTCGCGCAGCGATTTCGCCAAGCGCCCACCCATGCGCATCCAGTTTTCTGGCGCGATTTCCATAAAATCGACTTGCGCAGGCAGCGCCGCCTTAAGCTCATCCATCAAGCCTCGACGCAAGCCCAGGCCAGCCCCCTGTACTGGAAAACTCATACATCAACCCTCAGGAGTGGCCACCACATTTACCTTCGCCGCATTTGCCCTCTGAGTCGGACTTGCTGCCGCACTTGCCTTCACCGCATTTACCTTCCGACTCTGATTTACTGCCACACTTGCCTTCGCCGCACTTGCCTTCAGATTCGGCTTTGCCGCCGCACTTACCTTCACCGCATTTACCTTCATGATCACCAGCCAGCTGATAACCGCTGTCTAAAGTTTGTGATGCAAATGGGTTAGCGGGCGCATCAGCCTGTGCTGGAGCGGTGGCCAAAGATGCTAAGAAAGCGGCACTTAACGCCGCTGCTGCTGTTTTAATCGCCATAGTGATTTAACCTTGCCTGTTGTTATTGAAAAACGGCTTCAACGCCGCCGACACCATCTTAGTCGATGCGCATCGGCGTTTCTTACAGACAATGATCGATTTTTTACAGCGTCTTATCCAAAGACTCCCAACGCGCCTTCAGCCGTTTCAGTGATACCGGCTCGCGCACCCCCAGCGGCTGAGCAAACAAGGACACCCGCCACTCTTGCAGCAGCCAGCCAAACTCCGCCACGTCACTCAGCGGCGGCACATCATGGCCAGCAATCAGTTCCAAATAGGGCTTTTCAAGGGACTCAAACTCAAGCATGGATTGGCGGTCACGCGCCAGATTGCCTTGCAACTTGTCTAAACGATAGGCCATGGCTTTCAAATAACGCGTGAAACACTGCAAATGCTGCCATGGCGTTTGCTCCATAAAGCCGGGGGCTAGCAAAGTTTCTAAGCGTGCTTTCACGTCGCTGTAAGCCATCGCTCGATCAAGGCTGACTGCCCCGCCCATCGACTTAAGAATGCCATGGCGCAGCGTCATCCACTGATCAAACTGCTCGATCATCACACTGCCCTGCTCAAGCAGTTGCGCACGGCGTTGTTGGCGCTCCTCGAAAACCTGCTGCATGCGCGGCGCCGGCTCCTCATACGGCACAAACACCTGACGAAACACAGCGGATAATAGCGACTCTGCCAATTGTTGCTGAGTGCCTAATCCCTTCGCTTGCAGCCAGCGTGAACCCACAGCTTTTTGCAAATCACTGCGTAAAGTTTTTTCCTGAGCGGCAAACATTCTTCGGTACAGCTGCACCACCGCGCGTCGATGTTGCGACTCAGCCACACCTGGGTCCGCTTCCACCGTCAGCGACAAATCATGTCCTTGCAATAACAAACATGGAAAAGCGCGCACCGGCAAACCGTTCAGATCCGTTTCCACCACTTCTGGTAGATCACCAAAATCCCAACGCTCAATGCCATCGCGCTGATAGTCAGCATGCCCCAGGGTTTGCACTTGCAACTGACTGGCACCGCTAAACTCTTGCTGCAGCGCGGTTAAATCTCGCCTCTGACACACCAGCTCGCCGTCATCCATCACTTGGATGTTCATCGTCAAATGCTGAGGAAGATCCGCTACCGACAACTCTTCGCGCTCGACTTTCGGCCACGCCGTGCGATTGAGAAAATCTAATAAGCTTTGCAGCAAACTGCCCTGACCGAAGGCCACGTGCTGCAAAAATGCTTCAGCCGTTTGCGGCACAGGCACAAATTGTTTGCGCTTGGCTTTGGGCAAGCCTTTGATCAGCTGCACGACTTTCTCCTGGATAAAACCAGGCACCAGCCACTCAATTCGTGCACCCGGCAATTGCTGCAGCATGGCCACAGGCACTTGCAGCGAAATACCGTCGTCCTCAGCCCCTGGTGCAAAGCTGTATTTCAGCGGGTAATAAATACCCTGCCACTCAAGCTCAGTGGGGAAATCTGCCACACCAATGCCCGCCGCTTCTGGGCTCAGCAAAAACTCGCGAGAAAATTTTAACGCCTGCTGCTCTTTAGGGTGTTTTTTGCACCAGCTTTCTAATTGCCGACGTGAGCAAATGTCTGCCGGCAAATGGCGATCATAGAAATCCGCTAACACTTGGTCATCTATGACCAGATCTCGGCGGCGGGATTTTTCCTCGTACTCGGTCACTTCTTTGAGCAACTCCACATTGTGGCGATAAAAAGCGACCTGACTGCCCAGCTGCTGCTCCACCAACGCATGCTGAATAAACAGGGTGCGCGCCTCTTGCGGATGCGTTTTGCTGTAGTCGACCCGCTTGCGTGGATTCACCACCAAGCCGTACAAACTGCTCTGCTCAAATGCCAATACCTGGCCACGCTTTTGCTGCCAGTGGGGCTCCGAATATTGGTACTTCAATAACGGCCGACCAATATCTTCGACCCATTGCGGCTCAATCATGGCGACTTCACGCGCAAACAAGCGTGAGGTTTCCATCAACTCGGCGGCCATAATCCATTTGGGCCGCTTTTTGTACAATCCAGACGCAGGGAAAATGGCCAACTTGCGGTTGCGCGCGCCCAGGTATTCACTGCCTTCGGTTTTAAAGCCAATTTGGCTCAACATACCCGCCAACAAGGCCTTGTGGGCCGCTTCATAACTGGCAGGTTCGGAGTTTTCCTTTAACTCCAGCTGCTTGCATAAAATATGCAGCTGACGGTGCGTATCACGCCACTCACGCAAGCGCATAAACGACAAATAATTTTTCTGACACCATTTACGCAGCTGATTCTGACTCAGCTCCTGACGCTGCTGCTCATAGCCCTGCCACAAGTTAACCAAGGTCAGAAAATCAGAATCATCATGGCGCCACTGACGGTGTTTTTCATCCGCCGCTTGTTTTTTCTCAGCCGGACGCTCACGCGGATCCTGTACCGACAGCGCTGCTGCAATCACCATTACTTCGGTTAAGGACTGCTGTTTCTGCGCCTCAAGCAACATGCGCGATACACGCGGATCAAGCGGCAAGCGCGCCATTTGCCGGCCGATGTGCGTCAATTGCTGCTGCGCGTCCACTGCTTCTAGCTCCGCCAGCAAGTTGTAACCGTCGCGAATAAAACGCTCATCGGGCGGATCGACAAACGGAAATGACTGCAACTTACCCAACTTCAGGTGCAGCATTTGCAGCACCACCGCCGCCAAATTGGTACGGCGAATTTCTGGGTCGGTAAATTCTGGGCGGGCGTTAAAATCGTCTTCTTCGTACAAGCGAATACAGACCCCAGGTGCGGTACGACCACAGCGACCGGCGCGCTGGTTAGCACTGGCTTGTGATATGGCCTCAACCTGTAAGCGCTGTACTTTGCTGCGATAACTGTAACGACTTAATCGTGCAACGCCGGAGTCGACCACATAGCGAATACCAGGCACCGTCAGAGAGGTTTCTGCCACGTTGGTGGATAACACCACCCGCCGACCGCCATGGGGGCGAAAAATTCTTTGCTGATCGGCAGCACTGAGGCGAGTATAGAGCGGCAGGATGTCCGTTGCGGGTAAAGACTGGCGGCGCAAATAATCGGCACATTCACGAATTTCTCGCTCACCCGGTAAAAACACCAGCACATCACCCGGCTGACCGTTGCGCTTATCTTCCTCGCGCAGCTCAGCCAATGCCGCATCAATGCCCTCAAACAGGGTTTGGTCTTCGGCTTGCTCATCGTCACGCACCAAAGAACGGTAGCGCGTCTCCACCGGGTAGGTACGCCCAGACACTTCAACGATGGGAGCGTGATCAAAGTGCTGAGAAAAACGCTCTAGATCGATGGTTGCAGACGTAATAATGATTTTTAAATCGGGTCTTTTCGGTAGCAGCTGCTTGAGATAACCAATCAGAAAATCAATATTCAGGCTGCGCTCGTGGGCTTCGTCGATGATGATGGCATCGTATTCGTTTAAAAAGCGATCGTGCTGAGTCTGCGCCAGCAAAATACCGTCAGTCATTAACTTAATGCGAGTGTCATCACTGCTCTGGTCAGTGAATCGCACCTGATAGCCCACCACATCGCCCAATGGCGTTTTGCAGCTCATCTGCAATGCGCTGGGCAACAGAGCGTGCAGCTAACCGGCGCGGTTGCGTATGGCCAATTCGACCGGCTTGTCCCAAGCCCGCTTCTAAACATAACTTGGGCAACTGTGTGGTTTTACCACTGCCCGTTTCGCCGGCCACCACGATGACTTGATGCTCACGCAGCAGCTGTAAAATATCTTCACGCCGCTCACTGACCGGCAGGCCTTCGGGGTAGGTTAACGTCAGCGGCTGACTGCGCCGAGCACGGGCGGCCTGGCTGGTTTCGATACGCTTTAACAACTGCTGCAATGCCTGATCAATGGCTTTGCCTTGCTGCAAGCGCTGCTGAATATTTTTCACACTGCGACGCGCAGCAAACTGATCTTTTAATAAGCACTGATCAATGGCTTGATGCAGAGCTTTGATATCGGCTTGAGTGGATGCCTGCAAGGCGGACTCCTGAACAAATAAAAACGCCCCGAGAAGGCTCAGGGCGTTGCTTTTCCATAACCGTGACGCTAGTTATGTTTTTTCAACTCCTCATCGCGTAATTCGCGGCGCAGGATTTTGCCCACATTGGTTTTGGGCAGCTCGTCACGGAACTCAATATGACGCGGTATTTTATAAGCCGTTAAACGCTCACGGCACCAGCTGGTAATTTCAGCGGCGGTCAAATCCGGATTAGACGACACCACAAA
>CBDDTG010000026.1:0-40256 GCA_965233665.1 Bacterioplanes sp.
GGATTTACCAGCACCGGTTTCACCTGTGATGACCACCATGCCGTGGCGAAATTCCAATTCCAGCTGCTCTACCAAAGCGAACTGATGGATGAACAGATGATTGAGCATACCCCTGCCCCTATCTGAATGGATATACAGTGTTTTTATATACAGTATTGGTTTCTGTCAAGTGAAGGTCACGTTAGCCCTTGAAAGATTAGCAACCGGTCCCATATACAGCCGAGCTGAAGCAAGACTGAGGAAGAGTTAGATGTCTGACGAGCACAAACAAGACGAAGCTGTGGTTGATGAGTCACTGCACACTGTGGCTGAAGAGACTGACGCTGACGTGGCGGCTGAAACGGCCACAGAAAACGATGCCTTAGCGCAGGCGCAAGACGAAATTACCGAGCTGAAAGAGCAGCAGCTGCGTATTCAGGCGGAAATGCAAAACGTTCGCCGCCGCGCAGAGCTGGACGTCGAAAAGGCCCACAAGTTTGGTCTGGAAAAGTTCGCCAGTGAAATGCTCACCGTGGTGGACAACCTGGAGCGCGCCTTGGCCGCTGCTGGGGACGATGAAGCAACGCAAGCCCTGCGAGAAGGCGTGGAAATGACGCTGAGCGGTTTGCTGGCGGCGCTGGAGAAGTTCCAGGTCAATGCGGTGGATCCACAAGGCCAGCCGTTTGATCCTGAGCTGCACCAGGCCATGTCGATGGTCGACAACCCAGACGTTGAGGCCAACACCGTGATTGCCGTGATGCAAAAGGGCTACACCATTAGCGGTCGTCTGTTGCGCCCAGCCATGGTGATGGTGAGCAAAGGTGCCGGCAAAGTCGACGAGCAGGCGTAAAAAGCCAGAAACAGGCCTTGAAAAGCGAATTAACGCACATACATAAGGGTTAACGCTGAATTTCTTTCAGGCCAACAGCAAACGAGTCATTGAACAATTGAGTTAACCGCCCCAGAGCGGTGATCGGAGACAATAGCTATGGGTAAAATTATTGGTATCGACCTGGGCACCACGAACTCTTGTGTGGCGGTTCAGGATGGCGACAAAGCCAAAGTCATTGAAAACGCTGAGGGTGATCGCACCACCCCGTCGATTATTGCCTACACCGACGGTGAGACCTTGGTGGGTCAGCCAGCCAAGCGCCAGGCAGTGACTAACCCTGACAACACCCTGTTCGCCATCAAGCGCCTGATTGGCCGTCGCTTTGGTGACGATGTGGTGCAAAAAGACATCTCTATGGTGCCGTACAAAATCATCGAAGCCGACAACGGCGATGCCTGGGTACAGGTAAACGGTGAAAAATTTGCACCACCACAGATTTCAGCCGAAGTGCTGAAAAAAATGAAAAAGACTGCTGAAGATTACCTAGGCGAAGCGGTAACTGAAGCCGTGATTACCGTGCCTGCGTACTTCAACGATTCACAGCGCCAGGCGACCAAAGACGCCGGTAAAATCGCTGGTTTGGATGTTAAACGCATCATCAACGAGCCAACGGCGGCAGCGCTGGCTTACGGCATCGACAAAGAAGGCGGTGACCGCACCATCGCGGTCTACGACTTGGGCGGTGGTACTTTCGATATTTCCATCATCGAAGTGGCCGACGTCGACGGTGAAAAGCAGTTTGAGGTACTGGCCACCAACGGTGACACCTTCTTGGGTGGTGAAGACTTTGACCTGCGTTTGATCGAGTACTTGGCAGAAGAATTCAAGAAAGAAAGCGGCATCGATTTGCACAACGATCCGCTGGCACTGCAGCGTCTGAAAGAAGCGGCAGAAAAAGCCAAGGTTGAACTGTCTTCAGCGCAGCAAACCGACGTGAATCTGCCATACATCACAGCGGATGCGACCGGGCCTAAGCACTTAAACGTGAAAGTGACCCGCGCCAAGCTGGAAAGCCTGGTAGAAGATTTGGTTGAGCGCTCACTGGAGCCATGCCGCATCGCACTGAAAGATGCCGGTGTTAGTTCTGGCGAAGTGGATGAAGTAATCCTGGTGGGTGGTCAAACCCGTATGCCAATGGTGCAGCAAAAAGTCGCTGCGTTCTTCGGCAAAGACCCGCGTAAAGACGTTAACCCAGACGAAGCGGTCGCTGTGGGTGCGGCGATTCAAGGTGCGGTTCTGTCGGGTGACGTTAAAGACGTATTGCTGCTGGACGTAACGCCTCTGACCCTGGGTATTGAAACCATGGGTGGCGTGGCCACGCCGCTGATCGACAAGAACACCACCATTCCGACCAAGAAGTCGCAGGTGTTCTCAACGGCAGACGACAACCAGACTGCGGTGACCATTCACGTGGTTCAAGGTGAGCGTAAGCAAGCGGCGCAGAACAAATCCTTGGGTCGTTTTGATTTGAGCGATATTCCACCGGCATCGCGCGGTGTGCCGCAAATTGAGGTGACTTTCGACATCGATGCCAACGGCATTTTGAACGTAAGCGCCAAAGACAAGGCCACTGGCAAAGAGCAGTCGATCGTGATTAAAGCGTCGTCTGGTCTGAGCGATGATGAAATCGAGAAAATGGTAGCGGACGCCGAGGCCAATGCTGAAGCGGATAAGCAGTTTGAAGAAATGATCCAGGTGCGTAACACCGCCGACGGTCTGATTCACGCGACCAAGAAAACTCTCGAAGAAGCCGGCGACAAAGCCAGCGATGAAGAAAAGCAGGCGATTGAAACTGCGATTTCTGAGTTGGAAGAAGCGCTGAAAGGTGACGACAAAGCAGCCATTGAGCAGAAAACTCAAGCGCTGACCGAAGCCTCCAGCTCGCTGGCACAAAAGCTGTACGCTGAACAAGCGCAGCAGCAGGGTCAGCCTGGTGCCGATGGTGAGCAAAGCTCTGCTCAGGATGACGACGTTGTCGACGCCGAGTTTGAGGAAGTTAAAGACAAATAATCAGGGCCCGCTCTGATTGGACGCAACGCGGCGCCACAGGTCTCCTGGGGGCCGCGTTTTGTGTATCTGCAGGATACTGAAATATGTCGAAACGAGATTATTACGAAATTCTGGGTGTCGGGCGTGACGTCGACACCAAAGAGTTGAAGCGCGCCTATCGTAAATTGGCGATGAAATACCATCCGGACCGTAACCCGGATGACCCAGAGGCCGACGCCAAGTTCAAAGAGGCGACCGAAGCCTACGAAGTGTTAGGCGATGAGCAAAAGCGTGCCGCTTATGATCAGTACGGCCATGCCGGTGTTGATCCGAACTCTGCCGGTGGCGGTTTTGGCGGTGGCGGTGCCAGCTTTAGCGATATTTTCGGCGACGTGTTCGGCGATATCTTTGGTGGTGGCGGCGGTCGCGGTGGCCGCGGCGGCCCGCAGCGTGGATCTGACTTGCGCTACACCTTGGAGTTAACGCTGGAAGAAGCCGTGCGCGGCATCGAAAAAACCATCAAGGTACCAACCCTGGTAGGGTGTGAGCCTTGTGGTGGCAGCGGCGCCAAGCCTGGCACCTCACCGAAAACCTGTAACACCTGCGGTGGCCAGGGGCAGGTGCGCATGCAGCAGGGCTTCTTTTCGGTGCAGCAAACGTGCCCAAGCTGTCGTGGTCAGGGCACCATGATTGATGATCCGTGCACCAGCTGCCACGGTCGTGGTGTCAAAGAAGAAACCAAAACCCTGTCGGTGAAGATTCCACCGGGCGTCGATACTGGCGACCGTATTCGCTTGTCAGGTGAAGGCGAAGCGGGTGCCATGGGAGGCCCAGCCGGTGATCTGTATGTTCAGGTCAGTGTGCGTGAGCACGAGCTGTTCCATCGTGACGGTCGCAACCTGTATTGCGATGTACCGATCAGCATCGTCGATGCGGCGCTGGGCGGAGAGCTGGAAGTACCGACACTGGATGGCCGAGTGAAGCTGAAGATCCCAGTGGAAACCCAAAGCGGTAAGTTGTTCCGTTTGCGCGGCAAAGGTGTCACGCCTGTGCGTGGCGGTGCGCCGGGTGATTTGCTATGCCGGGTGCAGGTGGAAACGCCGGTGAACTTAACCAGTGAGCAAAAAGAGCTCTTGCGTCAGTTCCAAGCCTCGTTGACGGGCGAAAAGCACTCACCGAAGAAAACCGGTTGGTTTGATGGTGTGAAAAAGTTTTTCGAAGAAATCTGACCAAGTGTCGGCGTAGCCGCACAGCGGCCGCCATCACATAGGACAAGCTATGACACGTATTGCAATTGCCGGTGCTGCTGGCCGTATGGGGCGGGTGCTGATCGAAGCCGTTGATCAGCATGAAAAAGCCACCTTGAATGGCGCTTTTGTGCTGCCTGAAGATCCCATGTTGGGCATGGATGCTGGCGCCTTGGCGGGGCTAGGAAAGGTGCTGGAGTTACCTACTCGTGCCGCCATTGCCGATCACCTGGATGACTTTGACGTGCTGATCGACTTCACGTCGCCCGCCTCGACCATCGCCAATGTCGAGTTGTGTCGTGCGGCGGGTAAAGCCATCGTTATCGGCACAACCGGGTTGGATGAATCGCAAAAAGCCCAGTTGCAAACCGCGTCGGCAGATCAAGCCATTGTGTTTGCTGCCAATTATTCGGTCGGCGTTAACCTGTGCCTGAACTTGCTACGCATGGCCGCATCAGTGATGGGCGAGGACAGCGACATTGAAGTGATTGAAATGCACCATCGTCATAAAGTCGATGCGCCTTCGGGTACCGCATTGCGTATGGGCGAGGTATTGGCCGACACCCTGGGCTGGGATTTAAACGAAGTGGCTGTTTATGGTCGTGACGGCTACACAGGTGCGCGTCCACATAAGCAAATTGGTTTTGAAACCATTCGCGGCGGTGATGTTGTCGGTGACCATACGGTGATGTTTGCAGCCGAAGGCGAGCGGGTGGAAATCACTCACAAAGCGCAAAGCCGTATGACCTTTGCTAAGGGTGCGGTGAGAGCTGCATTGTGGGCGGTGAATCAGCCTAATGGCTTGTATGACATGTCGGATGTGCTGGGGTTTTAAGCCCGTACGAGCAATAAAAAAACGGGCCTTGGCCCGTTTTTTTATTTAAGGAGCATCTGAGTCATTCGTTGCTCGCTTTGAATCACCAAGGCTGCTTAGGCTTTAACCCCGAGCAAGTGATCGAAGCCACGCTCGACCATGCGATCCATGCCGCGCGGTTTGCCATTCGGGTCAAACACCATAGAAACCAGCATTTGTGCATTGCCCAAGGCCCAACGTGCTCGTTCTTTCGGTGGCAGGCCTTGCTCAAGCTGGCCTTTTTTAACACCTTTGTCAATTTGCTTGGCGATCAATTCCAGCAGTCTGTTTTGGAATTCCAGGTAGCCGGGCCAAATTTCATCGCGTACGGATGCGCTCCATTCCAGCCACACTTTGATGTAAGCGGGGTGCTCATCGCATGCTTGCAAAAAGGCTTTGATGTGCGCGCGTACGGCCTCAACTGGGTCGTCATATTCTTTATAAATATCTTCGGCCAGTTGCAGCAAAAACTGCTCAACTTCCGCCAGTACATCGCTCACCAATGCTTCGCGTGTTTTGAAATAGTTAAAGACGGTGGCAACAGAAACACCGCCCAACTCGGCGATTTCAGTATGGCCGCCGCGGCCAATGCCGCGCTGAGCAAATACTTCCACGGCGTGTGACAGCAATAAGCGTTTGCGCTCTTCGGGTTGCAGTCGACGGCGTCCGTCTACGGCTACAGGCATAATAAGATCCTCACGTCATCCTCGGGTGCTGTTTATTGTGTTATCTGCATGGCCCGCCTACAGCATGGTCGGAGCATGGAACTGCGCCAGAATAGGGCGCTAGTTAATTGAATGTCAGTAGTTAAAGCAGTCAATAATGATAAAGAACGATAGGGGGGCTTTGTTAAGTAAAATTGAGTGTAAGTTTGTCTAACAGTATTGTTACATTATGTAACCAGCTGCGACGGCTGTCATTAGCTGCAAAGGTGATTACGCCCCGACATTGTCATTTTTGTAACTGTGTCCCTGCGTTGCGTCTTCATCGGCTGCTGGCGTGGACAGAGAAAGCACTTTTGAGTATCATTTAGGGTTAAGTCCAGCATGTACAGAGGTGCAGCCCAGCAGTGGGGCACCGAACCAGTTTTAAAAAGCGGAATGGTGTCTCTCAGTCGCCATTCCGCTTTTTTACGATTAGCCGCCGGCCACGGCGCGCTCCAGTTGCATGCTGACCATTCTGTTCAATGTATCTTTTCGGGGATTGAGCCTTGCCTACGCCAGCCATTCTTGCTCTTGAGGACGGCAGCCTGTTTAAAGGCACCAGTTTTGGTGCCACCGGGTTGTCGGTCGGAGAGGTGGTCTTTAACACCTCTATGACGGGTTATCAGGAAATTCTGACTGACCCATCCTATGCCAACCAGATTGTTACCCTGACCTACCCGCACATCGGCAACTACGGCACCTGCCGTGAAGACGAAGAGTCGCGCGGGATATTTGCCAAAGGTCTGGTGATTCGTGATTTACCGCTGGTGGCTTCTAACTTTCGCAGTGAGCAGGCGCTGGATAGCTACCTCGAACAGCACAACATCCTCGGCATCGCCGACATCGACACGCGTCGTTTAACTCGTGTGTTGCGTGAAAAGGGCTCGCTGAACGGTTGCTTACTGGCCGCCGATGATGCCTACGATCAGGCGCGCATTGATGAAGCGTTGCAGCAAGCCAAAGCGTTTCCTGGCTTGAAAGGCATGGATTTGGCCAAAGAAGTCTGCACAAAGGAAGCCTACCGTTGGACCGAATCCGAGTGGACGCTGGAGCGCGGTTATGGCGTTCAAACCGCACCCAAATACAAAGTCGTTGCCTACGATTTCGGTGTTAAACGCAACATTTTGCGCATGCTGGCGGAGCGCGGTTGTGAACTGACCGTGGTGCCGGCGCAAACCCCAGCCAGTGAAGTGCTGGTGATGAATCCAGACGGCGTGTTTTTATCCAACGGCCCGGGTGACCCGGAGCCATGCGATTACGCCATTAACGCGATTAAAGAAATTCTAGAGACCAACATCCCGGTGTTTGGCATTTGCTTGGGGCATCAGCTACTCGCGCTGGCCTCCGGTGCTAAAACGGTGAAAATGGGTCACGGCCATCACGGTGCTAACCACCCAGTGCAAGATTTAGGCACAGGTGTGGTGATGATTACCTCGCAAAACCACGGTTTTGCCGTCGACGAAAGCACTTTGCCGGCCAACCTCAAAGCAACGCACAAGTCGCTGTTTGATGGCACTTTGCAGGGCATTGCTCGCACAGATAAGCCGGCCTTTAGCTTTCAAGGGCACCCAGAGGCGAGCCCAGGCCCGCGCGATGTGGCACCGCTGTTTGACCAGTTTATCGAATTGATTGAAAAAGCCCGTAACTAAGGATTCAGCCATGCCAAAACGTAGCGATATCAGCAGTATTTTGATTATTGGCGCTGGTCCGATTGTGATCGGTCAGGCCTGTGAGTTCGACTACTCCGGTGCGCAGGCGTGTAAAGCGCTGCGTGAAGAGGGTTTCCGTGTCATTTTGGTGAACTCCAACCCAGCCACCATCATGACCGACCCGGTGATGGCCGATGCGACCTACATCGAGCCGATCACCGTTGATACGGTGGCCAAAATTATTGAAAAAGAGCGCCCAGATGCATTGCTGCCAACCATGGGCGGCCAAACTGCACTTAACTGTGCGCTGGGCCTAGAGCAAGCGGGTGTGTTAGAGAAGTTCGGCGTTGAAATGATTGGCGCCAACGCGGACACCATCGACAAAGCCGAAGACCGTGACCGCTTTGACCAGGCAATGAAAAACATCGGTCTGGAATGTCCGCGCGCCGGTATTGCTCACTCGCTGGAAGAAGCGCGTGAAGTGCAAAAAGATTTGGGCTTTCCGTGCATCATTCGTCCGTCCTTTACCATGGGCGGCAGCGGTGGCGGTATTGCCTACAACAAGGAAGAGTTTGAAGAAATCTGCCAGCGTGGCTTGGATTTATCACCCACCAACGAGTTGTTGATCGATGAATCTCTGATCGGTTGGAAAGAATATGAAATGGAAGTGGTGCGGGACAAAAACGACAACTGCATCATCGTTTGCTCGATCGAAAACTTCGATCCGATGGGCGTGCACACCGGCGACTCCATTACCGTTGCGCCTGCACAAACCCTGACCGACAAAGAATACCAATTGATGCGTGATGCCTCCTTGGCGGTATTGCGTGAGATCGGTGTTGAAACCGGCGGCTCCAACGTACAGTTTGGTGTTGATCCCAAAACTGGTCGTGTGGTGGTGATCGAAATGAACCCGCGGGTGTCACGTTCATCGGCGCTGGCGTCGAAAGCCACGGGCTTCCCGATTGCGAAAGTGGCGGCCAAGTTGGCAGTGGGTTACACCCTGGATGAGCTGCAAAACGACATTACTGGCGGTGCCACACCGGCCTCGTTCGAGCCGTCGATCGACTACGTCGTGACTAAAATTCCACGCTTTACCTTCGAGAAGTTCCCGCAAGCGGATGCTCGTCTGACCACGCAAATGAAGTCGGTCGGTGAAGTCATGGCCATGGGCCGTACCCAGCAAGAATCGCTGCAAAAAGCACTGCGCGGTCTGGAAGTGGGCGTGGCTGGCTTTGATCCTAAGGTCGATGTTGAAGGTGAGCACGCGCGCGAAAAAGTATTGGCGGAGCTGAACACCCCAGGAGCCGAGCGCATCTGGTACATCGCTGACGCCTTCCGTTTGGGTATGACGATAGAAGAAGTATTTAGCCACTGCGCCGTCGATCCTTGGTTCCTGGTGCAAATCGAAGACCTGATCAAAGAAGAAGCGGAAATTGCCGCCAGCAGCCTGATGGCGCTGGATGCCGATCGCATTTATCGCTTGAAGCGCAAAGGCTTCTCCGATGCGCGTTTGGCAACCTTGCTGGGTGTGAGCGAAAAAGCGTTTCGCAAGCAGCGCCAAAAGCTGGGTGTACGCCCTGTGTATAAGCGCGTTGATACCTGCGCGGCGGAGTTTGCGACCGACACGGCTTACATGTACTCAACGTATGAAGAAGAGTGCGAAGCAGCACCGTCTGAGCGCGATAAAATCATCGTGCTGGGTGGCGGTCCTAACCGTATTGGTCAAGGCATTGAGTTTGACTACTGCTGTGTGCACGCTGCCTTTGCGGCGAAAGAAGAAGGGTACGAGGCCATTATGGTCAACTGTAACCCCGAAACCGTCTCTACCGATTACGACACGTCCGATCGTTTGTACTTCGAGCCGCTGACGCTGGAAGACGTGTTGGAAATCGTCGATAAAGAACAGCCTAAGGGCGTGATTGTGCAGTACGGTGGCCAAACGCCACTGAAGCTGGCCAACGAGCTGGAAGCGGCAGGCGTACCGATTATTGGTACCTCGCCAGAGGCGATTGACCGTGCAGAAGACCGTGAGCGCTTCCAGCAAATGATTCAGCGCTTGGGTATGAAGCAGCCGGTGAACGCTACCGTAACGTCAACGGAAGAAGCCATCGCCAAAGCCAACGACATTGGTTATCCGCTGGTGGTGCGTCCTTCCTACGTGTTGGGCGGTCGTGCCATGGAAATCGTTAACGATGAAGAGTCGCTGCGCCGCTATATGCGCGAAGCTGTTCAGGTTTCTAATGATTCACCAGTCTTGCTCGACTACTTCCTGAACCGTGCGGTGGAAGTCGATATCGACGCCGTGTGCGACGGTGAGCAAGTAGTGATCGGCGGCATTATGCAGCACATCGAGCAGGCGGGTATTCACTCGGGTGACTCGGCCTGCTCGCTGCCACCCTACAGCTTGCCTGCCGATGTGCAGGACGAAATGCGCGACATGGTGCGCAAGATGGCGCTGGAGCTGGGTGTGGTTGGTTTGATGAACACTCAGTTGGCCTGGCAAGATGGCGAAATCTACGTCATCGAGGTCAACCCGCGTGCGTCACGTACCGTGCCGTTTGTGTCCAAGTGCATTGGCACCTCGTTGGCAGCGATTGCGGCTAAAGTCATGGCGGGCAAAACACTGGCCGAGCTGGGCTTTACCGAGGAAATCATTCCGAGCTACTACTCGGTGAAAGAAGCGGTCTTCCCGTTCAATAAGTTCCAAGGTGTGGATCCAATTTTGGGCCCTGAAATGAAGTCCACCGGTGAGGTCATGGGTGCGGGTACCAGCTTTGGCGAGGCGTTCTACAAAGCTCAGCTGGGTGCGGGTGCGAGCATTCCGCATTCAGGCATTGCTTTTGTATCGGTGCGCGATGCCGATAAAGCCGGTGTGGTGGATGTGGCGCGAGGCCTGATTGAATGTGGCTTTACCCTGGTGTCTACGCAGGGGACTTGCCAAGTATTGCAACAAGCCGGTGTGGCGGTGGATAAAGTCAATAAAGTGACTGAAGGTCGCCCGCACATTGTTGATATGATTAAGAACGATGAAATTGCGTTGATCGTGAATACCACCGAAGGTGCGCAGGCCATTGCTGACTCGGCGGATATTCGTCGCAGCGCGCTGCAGCACAAGGTGTATTACACCACCACGCTGGCCGGTGCCGAAGCCGTGGTAGAGGCATTGAAGTCCGAAGGCTCAGCCGATGTTCGTCGTTTACAAGAACTGCACGCGTCCATTTAATGGGCGCGTCTAAAAGGAGTGATTTATGCAAAAGTACCCTATGACCAAAGAAGGGGAGCAGGCTTTACGCGATGAGTTGCAACAACTCAAAGGTGTAGAGCGTCCTAAGGTCATCGAGGCCATTGCCGATGCTCGTGAACATGGCGACCTGAAGGAAAATGCGGAATACCATGCGGCACGTGAGCAGCAGGGCTTTATTGAAGGTCGCATTCAAGACATCGAAGGCAAGCTATCTAATGCTCAGGTCATTGATATCACCAGCATTCCGCACAGCGGAAAAGTGCTGTTTGGTACCACGGTAAGCATCATTAATTGTGATACCGATGAAAGCGTTGAATACAAGATCGTGGGTGACGATGAAGCGGATATTAAAAATAACCGCATCTCGATTTCATCCCCGATTGCGCGTGCGCTGATTGGTAAAGAAGAAGGCGACATTGTCGTTGTGCAGGTGCCAGCCGGAGCGGTTGAGTACGAAATCGACGAAGTTAAGCACGTTTGATTTCAGCCTGACGTAAAAAAGCCGGCGTTTGCCGGCTTTTTTGTGGTTGCTGAAGCGCGTTTAAAAATCCTCGGTTGAGGTAAACAAGCCCACTCGCAAGTCTTTGGCCTGGTAAATTTCACGGCCGTCCACTTCCATGCGCGCATCGGCAATGCCCATGACCAGTTTTTGCTCCATCACGCGTTTCATGTCGATGCGGTAAGTGACCTTTTGCGCCTTGGGCAATACTTGACCGCGGAATTTCACCTCGCCGCAGCCCAGTGCGCGTCCGCGTCCCGGGTTGCCGCGCCAGCCAAGAAAGAAGCCGACCAGCTGCCACATGGCATCTAGCCCTAAGCAGCCGGGCATGACTGGGTCGCCTTCAAAATGGCAGTCGAAAAACCATAAGTCTGGGTTGATATCGAGTTCGGCGACGATTTCGCCTTTGCCGTAAGCGCCACCTTCAGAGCTGATATGGACGATGCGGTCCATCATCAGCATATTGGGTAGCGGCAAGCGGGCGTTGCCTTCTCCGAACATCTCGCCGTGGCCGCAGGCCAGTAGTTGTTCGCGATCGAAGGAAGCGGGCTGAGTCATTGAGGTTCCTCATGTGTCAGTTTTTAACCACAGACTGACACATGAGAGGACATTCGCCTAATGAAGGTTTTTTGAAAAAAAAGCAATAAAGTCGTTTTGGACCTATGCAGTGTGGCCTGAAACGATCAGATCAAACCTTTTCAACCAGCAGGCTGCCGATGGAGTAACCGGCACCAAACGAGCAGATCAGGCCTTTATCGCCTTGCTCGAAGTCTTGTTTGTAGCGATGGAAAGCGATCACCGAACCCGAGGAGGCGGTGTTGGCAAATTCATCCAGCACAATCGGCGCTTCATCGCCTACCGGGTCGCGGCCGAGCAGTTTTTTCACCGCAAAGTTGTTCATGTTGATATTGGCCTGATGTAACCACATGCGTTTCAGTGACTGTGGTTCCAGTTGATTTTCGGCTAATTGCTCAGTGATAAAGCGTGTGACCAGGGGCAGCAGCTCTTTGAACACTTTGCGACCTTCTTGTTTAAAGAAAGGGCGATCTTCTGGCAGGTCTTTAAAGCAGTAGTCGGCGTAGGAGGCGTCGCTGCGAATATTGTCAGAGTATTGAGTGAACTGCTTGGTGTTAACAATGCGGAAGGCCTGATCGCTGGTGCATGTGTCAGCAGGCTCGAGAATGGCGGCAGTGGCTACGTCGCCAAAAATGAAGTGGCTGTCGCGCGACTTAAAGTTTAGGCCTGGCGTGGTGAACTCTGGGTTCACAAACAATACGCAGCGTGCGATGCCGGCTTTGAGCGCCGCAAATGCGTTGATCATGCCGAAGGTGGCGGATGAACAGGCGATGCCCATGTCGTAAGCCGAGCCTTGAATGCCCAGGTCGCGCTGAATCTCTACCGCCATGCCGGGGTAGTCACGCTGGCGAAAGGTGCTGGAGACAATGACCAGGTCAATGTCTTCGGGTTTTTTGTTGGCTTGTGCCATGGCTTCTTTGGCGGCAGCAATGCCCATAGTTACCATCTCTGGGGTGCGACCTTCTTGGGTCGGCTCAAACACCGGATGCATGATCTCAGGGTTGGTGATGCCATCTTTATACATGGCATAGCGTGCTTTAATGCCAGACGCTTTCTCGATAAATTCCGAGCTTGACGGTGACAGTGCTTCGCGCTCGCCAGCGGCAATGGCCTCGGCATGTTGCTCGTTGTGGCGTTCTACATAGGCGTTGTAGGCCGCCACCAGCTCGTCGTTGGTGATCTGGTGAGGAGGAACAAACAAGCCGGTTCCGGAAATAACAATATCTGACATGCGCTGCGCAACCTTAAATTCTGATCAATGCCGAAGACGGAAAATTCCTCCATTATCCCCAGAACGGTGGCCCCTTCCAACACCCCATTAGTCGCAACTGTGTTCTGATACCGATCATTGCGGTCGTTGCTGCGGTGGCCTAACGTAGCTGCCTCAGTGAATGCACTGTTCCCTAGAGGATGCGATGCGACATTATTTGATTTTACTGCGTACTTTCTGGCTTGGTGGTTTGTGGAGTTGCGCCTACGTTGTGCGGCCTTTACTAGAGCATAAAGGGTACTTTCCTCATCACGGTGTCGAAGTGATGAATGCCATGGTCGGGATCGGTGCGGTGGCGGGCACATTGCTGTTGCTGATGGCGTTGGTGCGGCGAGTCTTTGATTGGCGTCAGCTGCCGTCGCGGCTGCTGTTGATCATGCTAGCGCTGTCCGCTGGCCATTTTGCTCTGCTGCCTTGGTGGAAGCTGCAAATGATGGTGTTACACGCCATGTGTGTTTTAGGCTTGGTGTGGCTGTGGTTAGCGCCGCTGGATGTGGTGCGGCGCCAGCGCGATGCCAAGGTTAACTCAGATTAGAGAGTTTCGGGTTGGCTTTGGGGTTGCGGCGCAAGATCAATGCGGTGTTGCCAATTTGCTGCACCAATTGAGCGGAGCAGGCCTTAACCATTTCCTTAATGACAGCCTTTTTGATCTCACGATCGCCCACCGCCAGCTTGACCTTGATTAGCTCGTGATCGTCTAAAGCGCGGTTGAGTTCATCCATGACGCCTTCTGATAAGCCGTTGCCAGCGATGGTGACAATGGGATTGAGGCGATGGCCGATGGCGCGATAGGCCTTTTTTTGCTCGTTGCTTAGTGTCATGCGGAGTCGGTTACTCAGGTTTTCAATGGTAAACTTAGTGTCCTGAGTCAGAAGATCGTATATTTTCAGAGCGAATGGAAAGCGCTAGTACAAGGCGCTGTTCGCAGGAAATATCGGGATCTTTTCAAGAGCAGCAACGCCGTGATGGGGCTTTCCATTCGTTGCGCCCTTCAAGCCCTCTGGCTTCGTTCTGCCTCTTGTCAATGGAGCCACCATTACCGGTGAGGCACGCCTCGCCAGAAGAACTTGGATGGCCCGCTGAAAGCATGCGAACTTCTGAATCAGGGCACTAGTATACCTGAATGAGGAGAAAAACCCCTATGGCGCGCTCAAAAAGTAGTGCCGGTTGGCTGAAAGAACACGTTGATGACGAATATGTGCAACGTGCCCAGCAAGATGGCTATCGCACACGTGCCAGTTACAAATTGTTGGAGCTGGATGAACGCGACAAACTGTTGCGCCCGGGTATGACCGTGGTGGATTTAGGCAGTGCTCCGGGTGGCTGGTCGCAGGTGGTGGCAAAGCGGCTCAATGGCCAAGGCTTGGTCATCGCGTCAGACATTCTGCCCATGGATAACATCGCCGATGTCGAGTTCATTCAAGGCGACTTCACCGAAGAAGCGGTGTTTGATCAGTTGATGGCCGTCATCAATGGCAGACCAGTGGATCTTGTAATTTCAGATATGGCCCCCAACATGAGTGGTATGGCGTCGATCGATCAACCCGGCGCGATGTATCTGGTCGAGCTGGCGTTGGATATGGCTCGCCAGGTGCTGAAACCGAACGGCGAATTTGTGGCCAAAGTGTTTCAAGGCGAAGGGTTTGACGACTATCTTGCCGAGGTCAAACAATCCTTTACAAAGGTCCTGATCCGCAAGCCCAAGGCCTCCCGCGCCCGTTCACGGGAGGTCTACATCGTGGCAAAAGGTTTCCGGGCCTGAGCTAGCTTGCTAAGCTTAAGCTCCTGGCAACCGTCCTGTAGGACTGGCATTTAATTGAGGTGGTGCCTGATATGGCCAAAAATTTCATTCTATGGGCAGTAATTGCTGCTGTCCTGATGATGGTGTTCAACAATTTTCAGAACGTCGGGCAGGGTGCTAGTTACTCTTACTCCGAGTTCATCACGGCTGTGCAAAGCGGCCAGGTCGAAAAGGTGACCATCTCGGGTCAATCGATCAAAGGCATCAGCTCCAGTGGTGAGTCGTTTGAAACCGTATTACCGGTTTATGACGACAAACTGATGGATACGCTGCTAGAAAACCGTGTTCAGGTGGTCGGGGAAAAACCCGAGAAGCAGGGTTTCTTGTCGCAGCTACTGCTGGCGTCATTGCCGATCTTGATCATCATCGCTGTGTTCATGCTGTTTATGCGCCAGATGCAAGGCGGCAGCAGTGGTCGTGGCGGGCCGATGGCGTTTGGTAAAAGCAAAGCCAAGCTGCTCAGCGAAGATCAGATTAAAACCACCTTCGATGATGTTGCTGGCTGCGACGAAGCCAAAGAAGACGTTAAAGAGCTGGTCGAGTTTCTGCGCGATCCGGGCAAGTATCAGCGCCTGGGCGGTAAGATTCCGCGCGGTGTTTTAATGGTGGGCCAGCCTGGTACCGGTAAAACCTTGCTGGCAAAGGCCATCGCCGGCGAAGCCAAGGTGCCGTATTTCTCTATTTCAGGTTCTGATTTTGTTGAAATGTTTGTCGGTGTCGGTGCCTCACGGGTACGCGACATGTTCGATCAAGCCAAGAAGCAAGCGCCTTGTATCATCTTTATTGATGAAATCGACGCTGTGGGCCGTTCCCGTGGTGTCGGTATCGGGGGGGGCAACGATGAGCGTGAGCAAACCCTGAACCAACTGTTGGTTGAAATGGACGGCTTTGAGGTTAATGACGGCATTATTGTGATCGCTGCAACCAACCGCCCAGATGTGCTCGACCCAGCGCTGCTGCGTCCAGGCCGCTTTGACCGTCAGGTAACCGTTGGCTTGCCTGATATTCGTGGTCGTGAACAAATTCTTAAAGTGCATATGCGCAAAGTGCCGGTAGCCGACGATGTAAAACCATCGTTGATTGCTCGTGGTACTCCAGGTTTCTCGGGTGCGGATTTGGCCAACTTGGTGAATGAGGCCTCGCTGTTTGCGGCGCGTGCCAATCGTAATCTAGTCACCATGGAAGAGTTCGAAAAGGCCAAGGACAAGATCCTGATGGGCGCCGAACGCAAGACCATGGTGATGTCGGAGAAAGAAAAAACCAACACGGCTTATCATGAGGCGGGTCACGCGATTGTTGGTCGTCTGGTGCCGGAACATGATCCTGTGTACAAGGTGTCGATTATTCCGCGTGGCCGCGCGTTAGGTGTGACCATGTTTTTGCCGGAAGAAGACCGAAACTCCATCAGCAAACGCGGTATCGAAAGCAATATTTGCTCGCTGTACGGTGGTCGTATTGCCGAAGAAATGACCTTAGGCAAAGACGGTGTCACCACGGGTGCTTCCAATGACATTGAGCGTGCGACCAAGTATGCGCGTAACTATGTCACCAAGTGGGGCTTGTCAGAAAAGCTTGGACCACAGCTGTATACCGAAGAAGAGCAGCAGAGCTACTTGGGCGCTGCTGGCGGTGGTCAGTTGTCTCATCTTTCTGATGAAACGGCTCGTTTGATTGACGCTGAAGTGAAGGAGTTGCTGGATGGCTGCTACCAACGCGCTTATCAAATTCTGGAAGATAATCGCGACAAGCTTGAGCTGATGAAAGATGCCTTGATGGAGTACGAAACCATCGATGCAGATCAAATCGACGACATCATGGAAGGCCGCAAGCCGCGTCCGCCTAAATCCTGGAGTGGCGATGACTCCTCTGGTCCTTCGGCGCCAGCCGAAGACAGCCGTGACATGGCCCAAGATGGCGACGATGACATCGTCGGTGATCCGGCTGGCGAGCGCCAGTAATCCTGTCTAAATCATAAGGCGGCCAATGGCCGCCTTTTCTGTTTGAGAAAATACCCATGATAGTAACCGGCGCTGGCCGTACGCTGGATTTATCTCAGGTGCACATAATGGGCATCCTGAATGTGACACCGGATTCGTTTTCTGATGGCGGCTGCTTTAATCGCCTAGATGTCGCCATTAAGCATGCTGAGCAAATGCTGTTCGATGGCGCAACCGTGATCGACGTGGGTGGAGAATCAACTCGCCCCGGGGCTGAGCCTGTGAGTGAGCAGGAAGAGTTGGATCGCGTGGTGCCGGTGGTTGAAGCCTTGCTGGCGAAAACGGATGCATTGGTGTCGATTGATACCAGCACGGCGTCCGTGATTCGCGAAACGTCTGCGCTGGGCGCACATATGATCAATGATGTGCGCGCCTTGCGTCGGCCGGGTGCGTTAGAGGCGGCAGCGGCCACCGATATGCTGGTGTGTTTGATGCACATGCAAGGTGAGCCAAAGACCATGCAACTCGACCCCAGCTATGTGTCGGTTTTGGATGATATCTGCGACTTTTTATCTGAGCGCATAACGGCTTGCGAGCAGGCGGGCATTGCACGCACTCGCTTAATGCTTGATCCAGGCTTTGGCTTTGGTAAAACAACTCGCCACAACTACGAGCTGATTCAACGTTTGCAAGAACTGCAGCAACGCTTGCAGTTGCCGTTGCTGACAGGCCTGTCGCGCAAGCGCATGATTGGTGACGTCACTGGACAAAGCCAGGCCGATCAACGCATCGCTGGCAGTGTCGCAGGGGCATTATTGTGCGCTATGAATGGCGCACGCATTTTACGAGTACACGATGTGCGTGCGACCGCCGATGCCTTGGCGGTATGGAACGCCAGCCAGCATCCTTCGAGCTGGCAATGAACAACAGGATGACACATGGCTAGACGCTATTTTGGTACCGACGGTATTCGCGGTCGTGTCGGCACGGCGCCGATTACACCAGAGTTTGTAATGAAACTGGGTTGGGCTGCGGGCAAGGTATTTGCCCAGCAGGGTAAAAGCCGCATTTTAATCGGCAAGGATACTCGCATCTCAGGCTATATGTTCGAGTCTGCACTGGAAGCCGGCCTATCGGCGGCGGGAGTGGACATCGGTTTGCTGGGGCCTATCCCCACGCCTGGCATCGCTTATTTAACCCGTACTTTTCGTGCCCAGGCTGGCATCGTGATCAGTGCCTCGCACAACCCGTTTTATGACAACGGCATCAAGTTCTTCTCGGCCGATGGCCAAAAACTGCCCGACGAAACCGAACTGGCGATTGAATACTGGCTTGATCAAGAAATGACTTGTGTCGAATCAGACCAGCTGGGTAAAGCACAGCGTATCGACGATGCTGCCGGGCGCTACATCGAATTTTGCAAAGGCACGGCCAACTCACTGAATTTGCGCGGGCTCAAAGTGGTTCTGGATTGTGCTCACGGGGCGACCTACCAGATTGCACCGGCGGTGTTTCGCGAGTTGGGCGCGCAAGTCATTGCCATGGGTAACCAACCCGACGGTTTGAACATCAATGCCGATGTTGGCTCAACAGAGCCGGAAGCGCTGCGCCAGCGGGTGTTGGCCGAGCAGGCAGATTTAGGCATCGCTTTTGACGGCGATGGTGACCGAGTGATGATGGTGGATCATTGCGGTGAACTGATAGATGGCGATCAGCTGTTATTTATTGTTGCCAGTCATGCCCAGCAGCAACAGCGCCTAAATGGCGGTGTGGTGGGCACCTTGATGAGCAACTTGGGGCTGGAGTTGGCGTTAAAGGATGCTGGTATCGAGTTTCGTCGCGCTAAGGTCGGCGATCGCTATGTTATGCAGATGCTGAGTGAGCTGGGTTGGCGCTACGGCGGTGAGTCTTCCGGGCATTTGTTGTGTTTGGATGCCAACAGCACGGGCGATGGCATCGTGTCGGCGTTGCAGGTGATGGTGGCATTGCGTGACAGTGGCGTGTCATTGCACGATTGGGCGCAGCGCATGAGCAAAATGCCGCAAACCATGATCAATGTTGCGCGCCAGCGTGATATCGATATCCATGATAATGCTGACATTCAGCAAGCCGTGGCGGAGACGGAGGCGCGCTTGGCGCAACGCGGCCGGGTGCTGTTGCGTCCATCAGGAACAGAGCCGCTGGTGCGGGTAATGGTCGAGGGCGAAGATGCTCAGTTAGTGCAGACGTTGGCTGTTGAATTAGCGCAGGCGGTAGAGCAGGCGCTGAGTTAACGGCTGTGATATAGCCCATATCCAGCTGTGTTGTTGGTTGTGCCAGCGGCGCAACTTGGATAGTATCTGCGCTCTTTAAGTTTGGGGATGGGTTATGCGGCGTCGCCTGATTGCTGGCAACTGGAAAATGAACGCCAGTGTTGACAGTGTTCGCACACTGTTACAAGCGCTGAGTGAGTTTCAAGATGACAGCAAAGACGTGGTGGTCTTCCCGCCTGCGCCTTACTTGGCACTGGCCGTCGAATTGACGAAGCAGAGTCAAATTGGTGTGGGTGCGCAAACGTGTGCCGCTTATGAATCCGGTGCTTACACCGGTGAAATTGCCGCCAGTATGGTGCATGACATCGGCTCCCGGCATGTCTTGGTAGGGCATTCCGAGCGTCGTTCGCTGTTTGCTGAAAACGACGATGCGGTGTTGGCGAAAACTCAACAGGCATTGGCCGCTGGGTTGACCGCATACGTGTGTGTCGGGGAAACACTGGCGCAGCGTCAAGCCGGTGATGAGCAGGCAGTTGTTGCGCAACAGTTGCGTCGTCTGGTAACGGAGTTGGCTCCCGCTGACTGGCAACATATTGTTATTGCTTATGAGCCCGTATGGGCGATCGGCACGGGAGAAACGGCAACGCCGGCCCAAGCTCAAGCGATGCATGCTTTTATTCGCTCGCAACTGCAGCAGGTGTCTGCTGAGGTCGCAGAGCGTACGTCCATTCTCTACGGTGGTAGTGTGAAAGCTGCCAATGCAGAAGAATTATTTAGCCAGCCGGATATCGACGGCGGCTTGGTAGGTGGCGCCTCATTAGACGCCCAAGAATTTTTGGCCATTTGTCGTTCATAGGTCCTTATATATGGAACAGGTAATTTTAATCGTTCACATTTTGCTGGCTGTCGGCATCATTGCGTTTGTAATGATGCAGCAAGGCAAAGGTGCGGATGCCGGTGCTTCTTTTGGTGGCGGTGCTTCGCAAACCGTTTTTGGTAGCCAAGGCAGTGCTAACTTTTTAAGCCGGTCAACGGCCATTCTGGCGACAGCATTTTTTGTCACCAGCTTGGGTTTGGCGGTTTATGCCAAGCAAAAAGCCACTTCCGCGTCGGATTTGGGAATTCCTAGTCAAGAAGCGTTAGAAACGCTTGAGCAGGAGGCACCAGTTGTGGAACAATACGCGCCTTCTTCAGATGCTCCTGAGCTGGACGCTTCTAATACCGAACAACCGGTAGTTGAAGACGAAGGCTGACGGCTGGGCTAACAAGCCCACAGAAGTGCGGATGTGGTGGAATTGGTAGACACGCCATCTTGAGGGGGTGGTGAGCTTACGCTCGTGCGAGTTCGAGTCTCGCCATCCGCACCAATACTCAGTAAAACTGACCTGTGATCAGGCAGCTCGCAATTTAAGCCCAAAATGCCTATAATGTGCGCGCTTTGATCAGGCAGTCTGGTGTCAGACACCGAGTGAGTTGAAAAGCCCCTCAAGTCAGGGGCTTTTTAGTAGCTGTTTGTCACCGCTAGGCGGTAACAGGTAGCTCCTGACGAAGGCTTTTTAGGCCTTCGGTCTGCAGAAATTTTTAGCGGACTGGGCATTTATGCCCAGTTTTTGTTTGTAACGAGGGTAAACGGTTGGCAAAAGAAGCACAGTTAACAGAGATGCTAGCACCGGTGGTTGAATCTATGGGATTCACATACTGGGGGCTGGAATACCTGGTGCAGGGTAAACACACCGTATTACGTGTGTTTATCGACCATGAAAATGGTATTACCGTCGACCATTGCGCCGATGTCAGCCGCCAGCTGAGCAGTGTGCTGGATGTAGAAGACCCGATCTCCCAGGATTACACCCTGGAAGTTTCCTCTCCTGGCATGGACCGTCCTTTATTTACCCTGGAGCAGTTTCAGGCGTATGCCAACCACATTATTGATGTGCGTTTGCGTATGCCATTCGACGGTCGTCGTAAATTTAAGGGCCAATTGATTGGTACGGAGCAGGAAGATGTCGTGCTGTTCGTTGATGGGCATGAATATTTATTGCCCATTGAACTGATCGAAAAGGCACGTGTCGTTCCACAGTTTAAGGACTAAGTTGCACAGCGAGGCGAGAAGATGAGCAAAGAAATTCTCCTGGTCGCAGAAGCGGTATCCAACGAAAAAGGCGTCTCCAAAGAAATTATCTTTGAAGCCATCGAATCGGCCTTGGCCGCTGCAGCGAAAAAACGTTATGAAGATGAAAACGCCACGATTCGCGTTGACATCGATCGCAGAACAGGCGATTACGAAACCTTCCGCAGTTGGCTGGTGGTCAGTAACGATGTGGTTCCTGGGTTAGGCGATGAGCTGACTCTGGAAGAAGCGCTCGAAATTGATACCAATCTGCAGCCCGGTGACACCTACGAAACCCAGATTGAAAATCCTGAATTTGGTCGTATTGCGGCGCAAGCTGCAAAACAAATCATAGTGCAGAAGGTTCGCGAAGCCGAACGTGCACAAGTGGTTGAACAATACGAACATCGTGTGGGCGAGTTAATTGGTGGCACGGTGAAAAAGGTCACGCGTGACAACGTCATCGTCGACCTGGGTAATAACGCCGAAGGTTTATTGCCTAAAGAAGAATTAATTGGTCGCGAAATTATGCGCATGGGTGACCGTGTGCGCGCCATTTTATTCGATGTGCGCCCAGAAAATCGTGGCCCACAATTAATGCTGAGCCGCGCTCGTCCAGCGATGCTGATTGAGCTGTTCCGCATTGAAGTGCCAGAAATTGCTGAAGAAGTTATCGAAATTAAAGGCGCCGCTCGAGATCCGGGCTCGCGTGCAAAAATTGCGGTAAAAAGCAGCGATAAGCGCATCGATCCTGTGGGTGCCTGTGTTGGCATGCGCGGCGCGCGTGTGCAGGCAGTGACCAACGAATTGGGTGGCAATGAGCGTATCGATATTGTGTTGTGGGACGACAACCCAGCACAGCTCGTGATTAACGCCATGGCACCTGCTGAAGTGGCCTCCATTGTTATGGATGAAGAAACCAACACCATGGACGTTGCTGTGGTGGAAGAAAACCTTGCCCAAGCCATTGGCCGTGGTGGTCAGAACGTGCGCCTAGCGTCGGAACTGACGGGTTGGGAAATTAATGTCATGACCGAAGCAGATGCGGCTGAAAAGCAAAATGCTGAAGCGTCGGGTTTCATTGACAGCTTTATTAAAAGCCTCGATATCGATGAAGACTTTGCCACCTTGCTGGTGGAAGAGGGCTTTACCACGCTGGAAGAAATTGCCTACGTGCCGATGGAAGAACTGCTGTCGATTGAGGGGCTGGATGAGGAAGTGGCAGCCGAGTTGCGTGACCGTGCGAAAGACGTGTTGCTGACTCAAGCCATTGCTTCCGAAGAGCAGCTCGAGGAGGCACAGCCGGCCGACGATTTGCTGGGTATGGATGGCATGGACAAGCACCTGGCGCTGGTATTGGCCAGCAAAGGTATTTGCACCATGGAAGACCTGGCAGAGCAATCGGTAGACGACCTGCTCGATATTGACGACATGACAGAAGAGAAAGCGGCCGAGTTGATTATGACGGCCCGTAAGCCCTGGTTTGAGGGTTCTCAATAAACCATTCGCTCGGCATAGGAGAAACGTATGGCAGATGTAACAGTTAAAGAACTCGCCGACGTGGTCAAAACCAGCGTTGATCGCTTGCTGTCGCAGATGAAAGAAGCGGGTTTGCCGCAGACTTCTGCAGAACAAACAGTGACCGATGAGCAAAAACAAACGCTGCTGAGCTTCCTGAAAAAAAGTCACGGTGAAGCAGCTGAAGCACCGAAAAAGATTACTTTGAAGCGTAAAGCAACGACCACGTTAAAAACGGGTCAAGGCGGTCGCAAGGCCGTCACCATTGAAGTGCGTAAAAAGCGCACTTACGTGAAGCGCGAAGAAGTCGACACCAGTGCAGAAAAAGCACGTCAGGAAGAAGAAGCACGCTTAGCCGCTGAACGCGAAGCAGCGGCAAAAGCCGCAGCTGAAAAAGCGGCCGCAGAAAAAGCGGCGGCTGAAAAGGCCAGTGCAGAAAAAGCAGCAGATAAACCAGCCGCCGCAGCTAAGCCTGCAGCCAAAGCTGCTGATGCCGGTAAAAAAGAAGCCGCTAAGCCTAAAACAGCTGAAGAAGAGCTGGCACAAAAACGTGCTGAAGCAGAGCTGGCAGCCAAGCGTCAGGAAGAAGGTGCAGGCCGTAAAAAAGGCAAAACCGATAAAAAGCGTGATCGTGATGACGACAGCCGCTTTATGGATCGTGACAACAGCGGCAACCGTGGCAACCGCAAAGCCAAGGTTAAGCTGAAGGGTGGCAATCGCCGTGCATCTAAGCAGGCGAATGAGCACGCTTTCACTAAGCCGACTGCGCCAGTGATTAAAGACATTGAGTTGCCAGAAGCGATTACCGTCGGTGATCTGGCACAGAAAATGGCCGTTAAAGCCGGTGAAGTGATCAAAGAGCTGATGAAAATGGGCGTGATGGCGACCATTAACCAGACTCTGGATCAGGACACTGCAACCCTAGTGGTTGAAGAAATGGGCCATAAAGTTTCTAAGCTGATTTCTGACAATGAGTTAGAAGAAGCGGTAACAGAATCGGTCAATTACGACGGTGAAGAAACCACGCGTGCACCTGTGGTGACCGTGATGGGTCACGTTGACCATGGTAAAACCTCGCTGCTGGATTACATTCGTAAATCGCGCGTGGTGTCGGGTGAAGCGGGTGGTATTACCCAGCACATCGGCGCCTATCACGTTGATACCGACCATGGCATGGTGTCTTTCTTGGATACGCCTGGACACGCCGCGTTTACCTCCATGCGTGCCCGCGGTGCGCAATCGACGGACGTGGTGATTCTGGTGGTAGCGGCTGACGATGGTGTGATGCCGCAGACCGAAGAAGCGGTACAGCACGCCAAAGCAGCCGGTGTACCGATCGTGGTGGCCGTCAACAAGATGGACAAAGAAACCGCCGATCCAGATCGTGTGAAAAACGAGCTGTCTGCGCGTGACGTGATTCCAGAAGATTGGGGCGGTGATGTGCCATTCATTCCGGTTTCTGCACACACAGGTCAAGGCATCGACGAGCTGTTAGAAGCCGTGCTGCTGCAATCTGAGTTGTTGGAGCTGAAAGCGCACTTTGACGGCCCAGCACAGGGTGTTGTTGTCGAATCGCGTTTGGATAAAGGTCGTGGCCCGGTTGCTACCTTGCTGGTACAAAACGGTATGCTGAACAAAGGCGATATCGTACTGGCTGGTACCTGTTACGGTCGTGCTCGTGCGTTGCTGGATGAAAACGGCAAGCAAACCGAAGGCGCTGGTCCGTCTATCCCGGTTGAGATTCTCGGCCTGAACGGTACGCCGGATGCGGGCGATAATTTCATGGTGGTGGAAAGCGAGAAGAAGGCCCGCGAAGTGGCTGAATTCCGTGAAACCAAGATGAAAGAGCAAGTACAGCAGCGTCAGCAAGCGGCGAAACTGGATGCCCTGTTTAACAACATGGCCGAAGGTGAAGTCTCTAGCCTCAACGTGGTTCTGAAAGCCGACGTACGTGGTTCGCTGGAAGCCATCGTTGCATCACTGCAGAAACTGGCTACCGACGAAGTGAAGGTTAACGTGGTGTCATCTGGCGTCGGTGGTATCACCGAAACCGATACCACCTTGGCGGTTGCTTCCGGTGCCGTTGTTTTCGGCTTTAACGTACGTGCCGACAATGCGGCGAAGAAAGTGGTCGAAAACAACAACGTCGATATGCGCTACTACAGCGTGATCTACGATTTGATCGACGACGTGAAGCAAGCCATGGCTGGTCTGCTGGCACCTGAGCTGCGCGAAGAAATCGTTGGTGTGGCGGAAGTACGTGACGTATTTAAGTCGCCTAAGTTCGGCCAGATTGCTGGCTGTATGGTGATTGACGGCACTGTGTACCGTAACAAGAAAATCCGTGTACTGCGCGACAACGTCGTGGTTTACGAAGGTGAACTGGAATCTCTGCGTCGCTTCAAAGACGACGTACAAGACGTTCGCCAGGGCATGGAATGTGGTATCGGTGTGAAGAACTATCAGGACGTTCGCCCCGGCGATCAGATCGAAGTCTTCGACGTGCGCGAAGTTGCACGTACACTGTAACCAGCGCTTGTTGCTGCAAGAAGCCCGGCTCTGATAGCCGGGCTTTGCCGTCTCTGGGCGGCTCGTTTTTGAGGAATAAACTATGCCAAAAGATTACAGTCGTACCTCGCGCCTGGGTGAGCAAATCCAGCGCGAACTGGCACAAATGATTCAGTTCGAAATGAAAGATCCGCGCTTGGGCATGGTGACCCTGAACCTGGTGAAGGTGGCGAAGGATCTGGGCTACGCCGACATCTATTTCACCGTGATGGGTGCCAAAGGCGAAACCGACGCCGAAATTCGCGCGCAAACCGAAGCCATTTTGAACGATGCTGCCGGCTATTTGCGTTCGCAACTGGCGCGTATATTGACAACTCGAGTGACGCCGATGCTGCGCTTTCATTACGATGAAACTCTGGAGCGCGGCCATCACCTGACCGGCCTGATTCGCCAGGCGCGTCAACAGGATGATGAACGTCATCAAGACGACAGCGACGAGGATTAACCTTGGCGCGACGTAACAAAGGCCGTGCGGTGCACGGCATTGTGGTGATTGATAAGCCTCTGGGGCTGACCTCCAATCAGGTGCTGCAGCGGGTGAAGCGTTTTTACAATGCGCGCAAAGCCGGTCACACCGGGGCCCTAGACCCCCAAGCCAGTGGTGTGTTGCCCATTTGCCTGGGAGAGGCCACCAAGTTTTCACAAGTGCTGCTGGACGCTGACAAAGCCTACGACACCACCGCCGTACTGGGTGAAATTCGCTCGACCGGCGATGTCGAAGGCGAGGTGGTGGAAACGCATCCCGTGCCTGAACTGACCGAGGCTCAGGTAGAACAGGTGTTAGCGCAATGGCGCGGGCCGATTGAGCAGGTACCGCCGATGTTTTCGGCGCTTAAGCTCGATGGCAAGCCGCTGTATGAGCTGGCTCGTCAGGGCATGACGGCTGAGCAGGCGCAAGCCATTGCTGATAAAAAGCGTCGCACAGTGAACATTCACGAGCTCACTCTCAATGCCCAGCGTGCGACGGAGCTAGAGCTGTCGGTGCGTTGCTCTAAAGGCACCTACATTCGCAGCTTGGTGGAAGACATTGGCAATGGCCTGGGCTGTGGTGCTTATGTGGGGCATTTGCGCCGCACGCATTCAGGCCCGTTCAATCTGACTCAGGCGGTGACGCTGGAGCAGTTGGAGCAATTGGCGGAGCAAGCTGATACCCACGCTTTAGATGCGCTATTACTGCCCATGGCGCTGGCAATACCTGACAGTTGGCCGGTGGTTGAACTGGATGCGCAACAAAGCGCGAAAATCCGCCAAGGTCAGGCGATCAGTACTGGTCTTGCCGATTGTCCTTCAGTACAATTGTGGGCCGTTGATTCAGGGCAGCGACAGCTGATCGGCATTGGCCGGATCGAACGCCGCGGCATACGCCCGCAGCGCCTGTTGCAGTTCGAGGATTAACCGTCACCGCAGGTGACAATGCATGCCACTGTTAATGTGCACGGTGGTGATGCCAATTTTATGCACATTCATTGTGGAGTAATAACAATGGCATTAACAGCTGCTCAAAAAGCTGAGATCTTAAAAGAGTACCAAACCGCTGAAGGCGATACCGGCTCTCCAGAAGTTCAGGTTGCCCTGCTGACTCACAACATTGTGGGCCTGCAAAGCCACTTCAAAGAGCACGGCAAAGATCACCACTCTCGTCGTGGTCTGATTCGCATGGTTAACCAGCGCCGTAAGCTGCTGGACTACCTGAAGCGTAAAGATGCAAACCGTTACCTGGAGCTGATCAAGCGCCTGGGTCTGCGTCGCTAAGATCTCGCTGTGCAGCAAAAGCCCTTCGGGGCTTTTGTTGTATCTGAACACTGCCTGCCGTTTGTTTTTCCAATTCCTGCCCCTACTGTGGTGCCAACCCCGCGTGTGAGCGGTGGTGCTTCTAAGCATGTGTCTTTGCCTTGAGCGGTGAAGGCGAATGCTTAGAAGCACCGGCAGTATGCAGGACGTCAATTTGTTTAAGGAAACCGAAACATTATGAGCATCATTCCTGCTGCTAAAACCAAAACCTTCGACTTCGGCGGTCAAACCGTCACTTTAGAAACCGGTCGTGTGGCCCGTCAGGCTGACGGTGCGGTCGTTGCGACTATGGGCAAAACCCAGGTGCTGGCGACTGTGGTTGCCGCGAGAAGCAAAAAACCTGGCCAGGACTTCTTTCCGCTGTCGGTTCATTACCAAGAAAAAATGTACGCCGCGGGCCGTATTCCTGGTGGCTACCTGAAGCGCGAAGGTCGTCCTTCTGAAAAAGAAACCCTGACCTCACGTCTGATTGACCGTCCGATTCGTCCATTGTTCGCCGATGGCTTTATGAACGAAGTTCAGGTCATCCCAACGGTGATCGGCTCTGAAAAAGACGTTGATCCAGATATTCTGGCTATGATCGCTGTATCTGCAGCGTTGGCGATCTCTGGCGTACCGTTTAACGGTCCAATTGGTGCGGCGCGCGTTGGCTTCACCGACGAAGACGGCTACACGCTGAACCCAACCTACAGCCAGCTGGAAGATTCTTTGCTGGACATGGTGGTTGCTGGTACCAAAGACGCGGTACTGATGGTGGAATCCGAAGCCGATGAAATGACCGAAGACGAAATGCTGGGCGCAGTTTTGTTTGCTCACAAGTCGTTCCAGTCTGCTATCGACGCCATCAATGAGTGGACCGCTGAGCTGGGCGTTGAAAAGTGGGATTGGCAAGCCGAGCCACGTAACGAAACTCTGTACAGCGCCGTTAAAGGCGAAGTATTTGACGCGCTGAGCGAGGCTTACACCATCTCTGACAAGATGGCGCGCTACGGTCGCATCGATGAAATCAAAGCCGCTGCGGTTGAAAAATTGGCAGCCGCAGAAGGCGAAGAAGGCCCAACCGCTGACGACGTGGCCTCTATGGTCGGTGAGCTGAAGTACGAAGTGGTACGTCAGCGCGTAATCGACGGCCAGCCTCGTATCGACGGTCGTGACAACGACACCGTGCGTCCTTTGACCATTGAAACTGGCGTACTGACCAGTTCACACGGTTCTGCTTTGTTCACCCGTGGCGAAACTCAGGCCATCGTTGCCACCACGCTGGGCTCTAGCCGTGATGCGCAAATGATCGACTTCCTGCACGGCACCAAAGACGATCCGTTCCTGTTCCACTACAACTTCCCTCCATTCTCTGTGGGTGAAGCTGGTCGCATGGGCTCTCCAGGTCGTCGTGAAATTGGTCACGGTCGTCTGGCCCGTCGTGGTATCCAAGCCATGATGCCAACCCAAGATGAGTTCCCGTACACCATTCGTGTGGTATCAGAAATCACCGAATCTAACGGTTCGTCATCGATGGCGTCTGTGTGTGGTGCCTCTTTGGCACTGATGGATGCCGGTGTACCGATCAAAGCGCCAGTGGCTGGTATTGCCATGGGTCTGGTGAAAGAAGCCGACAAGTTTGCCGTGCTGACCGATATCTTGGGTGATGAAGATCACCTGGGTGACATGGACTTTAAAGTAGCGGGTACCGACGAAGGCATCACCGCGCTGCAAATGGACATCAAGATCGAAGGCATCACCGAGCAGATCATGGAGATCGCGCTGGAGAAAGCCAAAGCTGCGCGTCTGCACATTCTGGAAGGCATGAACCAGATCATTGCTGAGCCACGCAAAGAGCTGTCTGACAACGCGCCGACCATGACCACCATGAAAATCGATTCTGACAAGATTCG
This sequence comes from Bacterioplanes sp., assembly GCA_965233665.1. Lineage (GTDB taxonomy): Bacteria > Pseudomonadota > Gammaproteobacteria > Pseudomonadales > Oceanobacteraceae > Bacterioplanes. The sequence continues at coordinate 28,775 of CBDDTG010000026.1, forward strand.
TGACGTGATTGGTAAAGGCGGTGCCACCATCCGTGACATCACCGACAAAACCGGTGCTTCTGTCGACATCAACGACAACGGCGAAATCAAAATCTTTGCTGCCGATAAAGCCGGTTCTGACGCGGCTAAGGCCATGATCGAAGCCATCACGGCGGAGATTGAAGTAGGCGTGACCTACGACGGTACCGTTAGCAAGATCGTTGACTTCGGTGCCTTCATTAACGTTCTGCCAGGCAAAGATGGCCTGCTGCACATCTCGCAAATCAGCGAAGAACGTGTTGAGAATGTGGCCGACCACCTGAGCGAAGGTCAGAAGGTGAAGGTTCACGTCATGGACGTAGATCCTAAAGGTCGCGTTAAGCTGACCATGAAAGGCGTCGAGCAATAAGATCGGGTCAACCGCTCTAACGGCTTGAAACAAAAAACCGCTGCCTTGCAGCGGTTTTTTTATGCCTGAATGTTCAGCAGTTGGCCTGGGCGCGGGGCGCTGTCGCCTTGTTCGACTTGTAAAAAGGTGTCTTCAACGGCATTACGACCGCGCTGTCGCTGCGGCGGAGGCTGGTCCGGGTCAGTTTTGGCAATGTATTCCACCGCACCGACGCGGTTGTCACTGGTTTGGCGTAGCATTGGTTGTATTGGATGAGGGTGCAACAGCGCCGTTGGGGCTATTCGGCCGGTTGGGTATGGTGGGCAAGTAGGTCAGGCTCGATACGTCCATAACGGCATTTCACAGCGGCTGTTTGGCTACTATAGAAGCCGGTATCTGAGCCTGCGAACCCATTGGTTACAGAACGCTACCTTTGGCAGGTAGCGTTTACAGCTCAACGCTTTGCAAATATTCAGGCACCTGGGCGCGCCAGCCCAGCTCATCTTCGATTTTTAAGCGCATGGCATCGGCCGCACAGTCTTCACCGTGGGTAACAAACACCTGCTTGGGCTGACACGACGAATGTTTTAGCCAATCAATAATTTCTACATAGTCGCCATGACTGGAGAGTGCTTGCAGGTTGTGCACCTCCGCCCGCACAGGAAAGTATTGGCCGTGGATTTTAACGTGATCAGCGCCGTGAGTGAGGGCATCACCGCGTGTGCCGGCGGCCTGATAACCAAGAAATAATACGCTGTTGCGAGGGTCGCCGATCAGGGTTTTCAGGTGATGCAATACCCGGCCACCACTAGCCATACCGCTGGCAGAAATAATCACCGCCGGATACTTGCGGTTATTTAGCTCAATCGACTCTTCCACCGTTTTCACATAGGTGGTGATGTCATCCATCTGTTGGCAGTCTTCACGGCTGAGCTTGTGCCGCTCATGCAGATCAAAAAAGATCTCGGTGGCGCGAATGGCCATGGGGCTGTTCAGGTAAATCGGCATGGTGGGAATGCGCTGCTGCTGGCGTAGCTGGGCCAAAATGTGCAGCACCATTTGCGCCCGGCCGACGGCAAACGCTGGCATCAACACAATGCCGCCGCGGGCAGCCGTGCGATTGATAATATCGGCGATGACTTGGTGCTCGTCGACCGTCTTCATGGCGGCGATCGCCATAGGTCGATTCCACCACCAAATAATCAGTTTCTGGCAGCGGCTTGGGTGGATACATGATCAAATCGTCACTGCGGCCGACATCGCCGCTAAAGATAATGCGTTTGCCTTGGTAAGTGAGGCGAATGGCGCTGGCTCCAAGAATATGCCCGACTGGGAAAAACTCTGCCGTTATTCCGCCTGGCAACTGCAACGGCTCCGCAAAGGCCTGGGCTTTGAACTGGCGCAGCACCTTGCGTGCGTCTTCTTCGGTATACAAGGGCTCGGCCGGCTGGTGGCGGCTGAATTTCTTTTTGTTGGCGTACTTGGCGTCTTCTTCCTGCAAGTAGCCGGCATCGGGCAGCAATACTTTGCACAACGCTTTGGTGCCTTCAGAGCAGTGAATGTTTTTGTGATAGCCCTGCTTCATCAAGGCCGGTAAGTAACCTGAATGATCGATATGGGCATGGGTGAGTAATACGGCATCCAGCTCGGACGGTTGAAACGGCAACTCCGCCCAGTTGCGCCGGCGCACGTTTTTGATGCCCTGAAACAATCCACAGTCAATTAAAAGGCGATGGTTACCGTAGCGAACCAGGTACTTCGATCCGGTCACCGTGCCGGTCGCGCCAATAAACTGCACACTGAAGGAACTGCTCATAATGCTCTCCTTTTCATGACTTCGATCAGCATAAGGCTAGGCGGCGACGGCAGTGTTGACGCATGGCAATAACAGCGTCGAGATGAGTCCCTACACTGGCTGACATAACAAATCAATGTACGAGTCACCATGGACAGTAACACCTCTCCCGCAGCGGATTATTTGCATCTTGTGCGCATGGGCATCGATACGCACCAACAGCCTGTGGTGTTTATTCGCAGCGATTGTCACGTTGCCATTGCCGAAGGCTTTAACGCCAATGCCCGGGTTGAAATACACACCACGGATCAGCGGCTGGTCGCGCAGTTGGTGCTGGTAACGAACGATCGCCTGCCGTGTGAGCAGGCAGCGCTGTCGGAAGCGGCATGGCGACGCCTGGGCTGCCCGCCGGAAGGCGAAAAAGCTTGGTTGCATCATGCGCACCCGGTGGAGTCCATGTCGTACGTGCGTGGCAAACTCTATGGCGAACGCTTCGACCAGAAGCGCGCGCGCGCCATTATTAATGACATCAGCGCCGGCCTTTACAGTGACATTCAATTGTCGGCCTATGTCACCGCTTGTGCCGGTGATCGCCTAGATACCGATGAAACCATCGCCATTACCCGCGCCATGGTCGACAGTGGCCTGCGCTTAGAGTGGGACAACGACGTGGTGTTGGATAAACACTGTGTCGGTGGTTTGCCGGCCAACCGCACTACGCCCATTGTGGTCGCCATTGTTGCCGCCAATGGTTTGCTCATGCCAAAGACCTCTAGTCGAGCCATTACCTCGCCGGCGGGCACCGCCGACACCATGGAGACGCTCACCCATGTCCAGCTTGGCTTTGAGCAAATGCAACAGGTGGTTGAGAAAACCGGCGCGTGTCTGGCGTGGGGCGGTTCTGTCAGCCTCAGCCCCACTGACGATATGATCATTCGTATAGAACGAGCGTTAGATCTCGACAGCGAAGGCCAACTGGTGGCCTCCGTTATCTCCAAAAAAGTGGCGGCGGGTGCCACCCATGTATTGATTGATATTCCCGTCGGGCCAACGGCCAAAGTACGCAGCGAAGAAAAAGCCCACAAGCTCAGACAGCTGTTAGAGACCACCGCGGCGGCCATGGGCTTGCAAGTGCGCACCGTCATCAGTGATGGCAGCCAGCCTATTGGTCGCGGCATAGGCCCGGCACTGGAAGCCAGAGACGTACTGCAAGTGTTGCAAAACGATTTACATGCCCCACAGGATTTACGGCAAAAATCGCTGCAACTGGCGGCAGCACTGCTGGAAATGGGCGCTGCTGCTGAGCCGGGCAGTGGCCATCAGCTGGCCGAACGCACCTTGCTCAGCGGCGCTGCCTGGCAGCAATTTGAACGCATTTGTCAGGCTCAAGGGGGTCTCAAGCAACCTCAGCTCGGCGCCTTTAGTCATTGTATTTATGCCACCCACGGCGGCGTCGTGGCCTATTTTAATAACCGCTTTTTGGCGCGTTTGGCGTCACTGGCAGGGGCGCCGAATGCGCCGGGTGCTGGCATCGAGCTACACGTGCGGCTGGGTGATGAAGTGCGTGCCGGTGCACCCTTGTTTACCTTGTATGCCCAAGCCGTGGGCGAGCTGGCTTACGCGCTGGATTTTCTCGATGGTCATACCGACGTGATCCGTATTGAAGAGGAGCTGGTGTGATGAAGTTGCTTTGTCTCGATCAACACCAAGCCATGGCGACCGCGCTCAGCAGTGCGCTAGGGGCAGAGCAGCTGCCGTTGGAGCAGAGGCACTTTCCCGATGGTGAGCTGTATTTCAATTTGCCGGCTGACGTCAGCGGTGAAGACATAGTGCTGCTGTGTCACTTGCATCAGCCTAATGATCCGGCCATGGCGATTTGGTTTTTGGCTCGCCATCTGCGCGATATGGGTGCCGGCAATATCATTCTGGTGGCACCGTATCTGGCCTATATGCGTCAGGACATTCGCTTTCAGCCCGGTGAATGTCTGACTTCCAAGTACTTTGCCGAGCTGATCAGCCAAGCAGTGGATGGCTTGATCACCATCGATCCGCATTTGCATCGCTACAACAGCTTGGATGAAATCTACGGCATTCCCAGCCGGGTATTGCACGCGACAGACGCCATTGGTGATTATTTGCGTACCTTGGCAAAGCCTTTGGTGATAGGCCCGGATGCCGAAAGTGAGCAATGGGCGACAGCGGTCGCCAAGGCCGCAGACTGTGATTATTTGGTACTTAACAAGCAACGCAGTGGCGATCGCGAGGTGGCCATCGAAGTGCCCGATGTTCGCCGTTATCAACAGCATACGCCGGTGCTGGTGGATGATATTGTTTCTACCGGCCGTACCATGTTGCGTACGGCTGAGCAGTTGGTGCAGCAAGGCTTGGCCAAGCCGCTGTGCATTGCCGTGCATGCGGTCTTTGCCGATGGAGCCGAGCAGGAAATGCGTGCCGGCCCCATTGCCGATATCGTCAGCTGTGATTGCATCCCTCACCCTACCAATCGCATAGCCACCGCTGGCCTGTTGGCGCCAGCGATCAGCGATCTGATGGAACAGATCAGGAGGTCGTTATGAGTCATTTCAACGCCATGCCACTGAGCATGACAGCAGAGCAGAGTTATCAACAGGAAGAAATCGCTGCTCAGGCCCTGCAACACCGTCAATACGACCCACATTTTGCCCATTGGGCGGCGGGTTGTGGTGTGATCGAGCACAGTGATCGCACTCAGTTACAGGTCTACGAGCTGGCCACGGCGCTGGTCGAAAGCGGCCACATTGCCAAGCGAGAAGACTGTTATCGCAAACTGGTGGCGTTGGATCAGCTGTGCAACCAAGCCATGTGGCTGGTGGTGCACATGACCTACGCCAAACAGGTATTTCTCGATGGCCGCGATTTGGCAGCGGAGCATTTTAAGCGTGATCCTCAAGGCCATACTGGCGGTTCGTTGAATATGGTGCCGGCTTATGCCGGCATGCTGGCGGTCAACCATTTAACTCAGACTCACCGCGATTGGCTGATGGGGCAGGGGCATTGCGTGGCGGCGGTGGATGCGTTGCAGCTGTTGACTGGCACGGCATTGCCAGAGCGCCGCCAGCAATATGCGCTCAATGACGATGGCCTGAGCCAGTTTGTTGCCGACTTTTATAATTATCGCATTCGCCCAGATGGCAAACCGTTGTCGCCTCTAGGCTCGCACGTCAACGTACTCACCTCGGGCGCGAGGCTGGAAGGCGGCTATTTAGGCTTTGCTGGCTTGCAGTATGTGCATCAGCCGCTGCCGGGTGAGCGCCTGGTAGCATTTTTAAGCGACGGTGCTTTTGAAGAGCAGCGCGGTAGCGATTGGGCCGCGCGTTGGTGGCGGGCAGAAGACTGCGGTCTGGTTAGCCCTATCATGATTGCCAATGGCCGCCGTATTGATCAGCGCACCACCGTGGCACAGCAGGGCGGTGTGGACTGGTTTGTGCAGCATTTGCGTCATCAAGGCTTTAACCCATTTGTGATCGATGGACGCGATCCGGCGGCGTTTGTTTGTGCCATTTATTTTATGGAGCAGCATTTGCAGCATGCCGGCGACAGTGTGCAAGCCGGCAAAGCCAGCTACCCGGTGCCCATGCCTTACTGCATTGCTGATACCGAAAAAGGCTTTGGTTTTCCCGGTGCCGGCACTAACGCTGCCCATGGTTTACCGCTGGGTAGTAATCCTCGCCAAGACGCTGACGCCCTGCGTTATTTCCATCAAGGTGCCAGAGCTTTATATCAGCCAGTAGAAAAGTGGCAGGCGGCCAGCGCTGAGCTGAGCCAGCCAAGGCCGAGCTGGCGTGCGGCGGCCGTTACCATTAACCGCCACGAACCTCATTGGCGTGACAAGCCTGTGTCGCCGATGGCTGCCATCGATCAGTACTTTGTCGATCTGGTAGAGGTTAACCCACAGCTGCGGGTGCGGGTGGGCAACCCAGATGAGCTACGCTCGAATCGCATGAATCAAACCCTGGATCACCTGCATCATAGGGTCACTGAGCCAGAACAGGGTGTCGCTGAGTCCATCGATGGCGCGGTCATTACCGCGTTAAATGAGGAGGCCGTGGTCAGTGCTTGCCTGGCCAATCAGGCTGGCCTCAACCTGGTGGTGTCGTATGAGGCTTTCGCCAATAAAATGCTGGGGGCTCTGCGCCAAGCGATTATCTTTGCCCGCCATCAAAAAGAAGTCGACGACCCAGCGAGCTGGTTGGGCCTGCCGGTGATATCAACCTCTCATGTCTGGGAAAACGGCAAAAACGAGCAAAGCCATCAAGATCCATCGCTGGCGGAAAGCCTGCTCGGCGAGATGTCTGATATGGCGCGGGTGGTGTTTCCCGCCGATGCCAACAGCGCCATGGCGGCGTTAAAAGCGTGTTACGGCGATTTAGGCACGGTTTGGAATTTGGTGGTACCCAAGTCAACCATGCCCGCCGTGATGGATGCACGCCAGGCAGAAACCTTGGTACAAGACGGCGCCATTTGTTTGCGCGGTCACTGCGGAGCTGAATTACAGCTGGTCGCCTGCGGCGCTTATCAGTTGCAACAAGCGCTGTTGGCCAGTGATCGGTTGCGCGAGCTAGAAGTAGCGCACTCGCTGATTTATTTGCTCGAACCGGGCCGTTTTCGGGTGGCGCGCGATGAGTTCGAAGCGCGAGTGCTGGCCAGTGACTCGGTATTTGAATCGTTATTTCCAGCGCGTGTGCAGCAGCGCGTATTTTTGTGTCATACCCGCCCGGAAGTACTGCTGGGCCACGCTCGTATGTTGGATCTGGGGCCGCAGCACACGCTGGCACTGGGTTACGTCAATCAAGGCGGCACCCTCGACAGCGACGGTATGTTGTTCGCTAACCGCTGTACTTGGGCCGATGCCGTGGCGGCGCTGGCACGCTTAAGTGATCGTGATCCGCAAGATTGGCTTAATGCCGAAGAATGGGCGGCCATTTGCGGCCAGGGCGATCCTTATCAGGTTATCCGTGATCCCTATCCGCCGCTGCAATCCTGAGGGTCGGGCGAAAGATAAAGGGTTCTTCTAGATCATCTGGCAGCGGTGGAAACGGATTGGCTGCCAACACAGCGCGCACGGCCCAGTCGTCTAACTGACGTGAGCCCGAGCTGACGATGACTTGCACGTGCGTGGCGATGCTGCTGTAGCGAATGTGCAACTCCAGTCGCACTTTGCCCTGCAGGCCAACCGGCGCCAGCAAGTGTTGGCGCAAGTGCGCCATAATTTGTTGCTGGTAGCTGCGCTCACGCGGATCGCTGCTCCATTGTTGCTCCCCCTCGTTAACTACCGGGTGTGAGGTTGCCGAGCGAGGTATTGAGGGGCGTGCGGCGCTGGCGGGTTTAACCGGTTGGCGCGGTGACTGCGTGGGCTTGGCGGTGCGGGCGGACTGGGGCGATGGGCTGGTTGATAGCAAACGCGGCGCTTTCGCACGAGCGATGGTGGCTGGCGCTGCGGGCTGTGCAGGGTGCTTAGGACTGGCCGGTTCTGAAGGTGTAGTCGGTTGAGCTGGCTGTGCCGGTGTGCTTATCGGCTGGCCGCGCAATGTATGTGCGGGCTGGTGCAGCATGGGTGGTTGGCTGCGCGTTTGCAGCTGTAGCTGTACCTGGGCGTGCTCGGTGGCTGCAACGTCGATATCGCTGTCGATGTTGGCCAACAACCAAACATGCAGCGCTGCCGAAATGCCAATCAGCAGCAGCACGCGTAGACGTCGGTGCCAGGGTTGGCGAGCAGCAATACGACGACGCAATGACACGCTATAAACCAAGCTGTGGATGTTGCTGCGGAGCACGGACTTGATCGCCCGTCCAGTCCTCTTTATAGCTCTGTACTATGAGTAGTATTGGCAAAACTAATCAAAACCCCTGATTCTGATAGTGGTGGTGGGATTAGCCCAAAACGCATTGTATGATAGCCAGTCTTTGCAGTAAGCGGTGACTGTGTTACCGGTTGATCCGCAACGATTTAACCCCACAAGGAGCTATTGATATGAGCGTATTAGTAGGTAAGCAAGCCCCAGATTTCACCGTACCTGCGGTATTGGGCGATGGCACCATCGTAGATTCGTACAACTTTGCTGAAGCCACCAAAGGCAAGTACGCGCTGGTATTCTTTTACCCGCTGGACTTCACCTTCGTGTGCCCATCTGAGCTGATCGCTCTGGATCACCGTATGGATAAGTTCAAAGAACTGGGCGTAGAAGTGATCTCTGTGTCAATCGACTCACACTTCACTCACAACGCATGGCGCAACACGCCAATCGACAAAGGCGGCATCGGTGAAGTTAAGTACACCATGGCAGCTGACGTTGATCACGGCATTTGTAAAGCCTATGACGTTGAAACCGCTGGCGGTGTTGCTCTGCGTGGTGCTTTCTTGATCGACAAAGAAGGCCTGGTACGCGCGGCCAACATCAACGACCTGCCACTGGGTCGTAACATCGATGAGCTGGTGCGTCTGGTTGAAGCACTGCAATTCCACGAAGAGCACGGCGAAGTATGCCCAGCTGGCTGGAGCAAAGGTGACAAAGGTATGGACGCATCACCAGAAGGTGTGGCCAAGTACCTGGCGACCGAGAGCGACAAGCTGTAAGCACAGTTTGACGTGAAAAAGCCCGCGCTATGCGGGCTTTTTTGTGCCTGTTTAAACGTTGTCAGCTATCACTTTCAGCACGGCGAATAATGCGGGTTTGCAAGCCGGCTTCACTCAGCAGATAGGCGGCGGCTTCGCCACGGCTGTCGTCGTGCAACAAGTAGATAAAATCCGGTGCCAGCTCACTGGCGCGTTTGCGCAATTGGCTGAGTGGTATCAGCCGTGCTTTTTGCAGCGGTTGAATCGTTGCTTCGCGCTCGCTGCGCACGTCTAGTAGCACCACTCCAGTGTCGCTCTCCTCCTGCAGGGCCGGAATATCGGCTTCATTGACGTACTCAAGCACTGGCTGTTTGAGCAGGGTGGTGAAGTCTTCTTTGCTTAAGACCATGAGTTCACCCGCCGAACTCATAGTGACAGTGGCGTTGCGGGGCAAGTCGCTGATCAGGGCATCTTCACCAAATAGCGCGCCGCGATCGAGCGCCGCCAGCGTTTCTTGCTGCGCGCCTTGGCCGCGGCTGACGATGGCGTTGCCGTGGCGAATGACGTAGCAGCAATCGCCGGGCTCACCTTCACGCACTATGACCTCACCCAGCTGCACGCTGCGCTCCTCAAAGCGGCTTAGCAGTTGCTGAATGTTGGCGGGTGGAATGCGGTTAAACAGCGCCGAAGTCAGCAGCGTTTCCAACCAGTCTGTGTCTTCGTCTTGTTGATCGTATTGCTCGTACGATTGGCGCAGCTCCGCCCAAGTGGTGATCAGCTCCAGATACTGCCTAGGAACGGAGGCGACGGTGCTGTCGGTATGGGTGATGCCAGCACAGCGGTGAATTGGGTGGCTGCCATCGAGGGCGAGAAAGTTCTCGTCATCGTCGGCCTGCAGGGTTTCGATATGAAACTGCTCATCGGCCAAGTCGACAGAGCCGGCCAGCAAAAAGTGGCAGTTGCTGTCTTCTTGACCGCGCTTAAACAGGATTTTTTTCGAAGGCCATTTGCTGATCTGAAAATGTGGCAACAGCTCGGCAACGGCATCCGATGAAAGATCATCAAACGGCACAAAGTGCTGCAACCGGGTGACCAGTGCTGTTGGATCGGGTGCCGAGGGTGTGGTCATGACTGCCAAGCCTGTTTTTAATCACTTAAGCAAGCATAGCAAAGCCGCAGTGTCCTGACCCAAAGGACGAGCCTTCTGGTTCAAGAAGCTTCTTATCCTTCTGGCAACGTCAGTGTCGCTGCGACGGCATCCAGTTGTCGACTGTCGAAGGCATCAATGCCCGCGCAATGCGGCACCTCGCCCAGGCAAGCAATGTTGTTCTGGCTGAACCAGCGCCGTAAAAACTGAATGTTTTCTGCCTGCACCTGCATGTCTGGCTGAATGGCGTTGGCGACCCAACCGGCGACCTGGCGGCCATGGGCTAGCAGCATTTGTGCCGTGAGCAATGCATGGTTAATGGCGCCCAGCTTCAGGCCAACGACCAATATCACCGGTGTATCCAAGCGTATGGCAAAGTCTGCCAACGTCTCTATATCGCCTTGGCTGCCATCATTGAACGGCACCAGCCAGCCGCCTGCGCCCTCGGTTAAGTGCAAGTCGGCGTTGATCTCCAGGGATGGCTGGCAAGCGTTTAATAGCTGGCTGACCGACAGCGCGCGTTGCTCCTGCGCAGCAGCAATGTGCGGGGCAATGGCGGCTTGCAGCGCAACCGGGTTATGCACATGGTAAGCGTGTTGCAAGCTGCTGTAATGGCGCAGCAGGCGAGCATCGTCGTTTTGCCACTCGCCTGAGCGCTGTTCACAACCGGCGGCAACGGGTTTAAGACCAAAGGTGCTCAAACCTTGCTGATGGGCTTTGTGCAGCAGGGCGGCGGATACCAGAGTTTTGCCGGCGTCGGTATCTGTGCCGGTAACAAAATAGCGGGCCATGGTGAGTTACTCGTCTGGTTTGTGGGCCAGCCACCAGTGCAGTTGGTAGCTTACTGGGTACTGGTCCTGGGCGTCTTTGGGGTAGTGATATTGCAACTGCTGCAGTGCCTTACGCCCGCCAAGGCCACTGGCGCGGCCAGGGTTGACGTTGGTGGCGCCGATGGCTTTGAGGCTGCGCAGCAGTGTGCTCATGTCGGCAAACTGCTGGGTAAAGCATTGCTGTTGTTGTTGCGTTAATACCAGGCCAGCAGCGTCGATGGCCTGGCACATATCGGCCTGGCTGCTGAAGCGATTGACGTGTGGGCGCTGGTCGATGGCTTGCCAGGCCTGTTGCATTTCTTGATGGGTGCCGGGCAATAAGCTGGCGACGGCAATGCAGCCGCCTGGCTTTAGCACACGCTGCCATTCGCGTAGCGTCGTGGTGGGATTTTCACTCCATTGCAGCATCAGGCTGGAAACAATTCCCGCGGCACAATTGCTGGCCAAGGGAAGCTGATCCGCATCCGCCTGCAGCCAGTGCAGCTGCGGGTTGTGATACTTGTGTTGCGCTTGCTGCAACATGCCAGCGGCCATATCGATGCCGGTTAATTGGTGTGTGCCTTTTTCTAACAGCGGTGCCACCGCTGCGCCTGTGCCGCAGCCAATATCGAGCCAATGGCCTTGCAGTCGCTGGGGCAGCAGCGCCAGCAGTTGTTGCAGAGCATACTGCTGCACGGCGGCAGCAGCGTCGTAGCTGGCGGCGGCGCGGCTGAACTGGCGGGCAACTAGACGTTTATCGCGTGTCATACAC
>CBDDTG010000027.1:0-138651 GCA_965233665.1 Bacterioplanes sp.
TGCTCGCGGTCTGCAAGGTGGGTTATCTCGCCCTAAGCACGTGCGCGATACCTTGCCGGATATTTATGCTGCGTTGGAGTATTTGCAGCAAGACAAACGCATTGATCGCAATAACATTGGTTTAATTGGTTTTTCCTGGGGCGGCGTGGTGGCCATGCTGATGGCAACCGAGCAGCTGCCGCAAGCACAACCGTTAAAAGCTTTGGTGGCTAATTATCCGGTGTGTTGGGCCTATAACCAGGTTCCCGGGTATGAATTTACTCGGGTGGTTGATGGTCGACAGCTAATGATCATTTCAGGAGGGCAGGATTTGTACGATGCGCCGCAGGATTGTCGCAAGCAGATAGATGCTCTGCCTGCTGCGGACCGCCAACGGGTTCGTTTGTTGAGCTTGCCTTTCGCCACCCATGCGTTTGAGTTGCCACGGGCAGCCAGCGAATTCTATGACCCTTTCGCCTTTCGTGGCGCGGGTGGATACGTACCGATTCGATACAACCCGCTGGCCGCCTGGCGCGCAAAAACTGCTGCCACCGATTTTTTTCAGCAGCAGCTGCAGTAATGTCTAGTGGTTGCCTTTACCCCTGTCGGCACTCGCCCGGCAAGCCGCCGAGGTATTTCTTCCAGGCGGCACGAAAGGTGGAGGGCTGAGAAAAGCCGCTTAAATAAGCCGCCTGTTCGATGGTTTGGCAATCATCGAGCAGGTTTTTGGCTTCTTCCAGGCGAATGCGAGTGATGTACTCCTTCATGGTCACCCCGGTGTATTCTTTAAACAGTCGCTGTAAGTGGCGCTGTGACACTCGAAAGTGTTGGCTCAAAACGGTGGTGCTTAAATGCTGCCGATAATGACTGGCTATGTAATCCTGCACGGCATGCACCAACGGACTGACGTGGTTACGGTAACGCACGTGCAGCGATAGTTGTGGGTCATTGGCCATGCGTCGACGATGGACTACCAGTTCTCGAGCCACCTCGGTGGCACATTGGCCGTTGCTCAGTTGCTCGATGAGCGCCAAGCACAAATCAATACCTGCGGTAACGCCTGCGCTGGTAAATAGATGACCATCCTGCAGATAAATACGATCGGCGATCACCTTGGCACGTGGATATTGCTCCGCCAGTTCGGCCGTCAGACTATGGTGGGTGGTGCACTGGCGATGGTCTAACAGTCCGGCGCGGCCCAGCAAAAACGTACCTGTGCATATGCCCAAAATCAAGGTGTCGTCAGCCGGTGCGGTACGTAGCCAATGCGCACTTTTGACGGCGGCCTCGTCGGTATAAACACCGGGCTGATATTTTGATGCACACACCACTACAATGGCGCGCCCAGGTAAATGTGCCGGTGGCGGTTGCAACTGGCTCAACGTCAGACCTTGGTAGCAGCTGGCGTCGCTGTCGAAGCTAACAAAGTGCAAATCGAACTGACCACCGCGATCATTGGCTTCATGGAAAGCCTGGCATGGCCCCGCCATGTCCAATAGATGGGTTTGTTGGTTGATAAGAAAATACACCGGAAAAGCGTTGGTTCGTGGCACCGGATGTTCCTGCTTGGTGAATCTTCAGGTTATGTAACACGAAAGTCAGGCGCGGGTCGAATCCCGCCAGTGTCTGAACTGCCTGATGACTGGCTGATGCGCTTACCTGCACAGGGAACAACTAGGCTATGTAGCCTGTGTGAAGATTAATAATAAAGTTTGTTCAGCTGCGGTTCACTCAATGTGAATAGGCTGCCGGCAAACTCATTGGAGATGAATACGGATGGCATCCATTTTTAAGAGAATTTTAACCAGTGCATTGCTGCTGGGCTGTGCTACAGCAGCACAGGCTTCTGTCACCAAGCTGGACCCAGCTTTGCAGCGTGCTTGGCAGCACAGCGATGTCAAAGCGAGCACGGCGAAGGCTGCTCAAAAGCAGCCTTATGTCTCAGCCTTGCTGCAGTTAGTTGACGTGGCAGATGCTCAGGCTGTAGAGCAAGGCTTGCAGTCCATGGGGGTGCAAGTGCGCTCGCGCACGGGCAGCGTGATGTCGGTGCAGGTGCCGCGCTCGGCGCTGGCCAAAGTAGCCGCTTTAGCTGAAGTCAAACGTTTAGAAGGTGCGCGCCCTTTGCCACAACGCTTGTTCAAAAGTGTGGCCGCCACTGGTGCCACCAGCTTGCGCACGCAAACGCCACCGCAGTGGCAAGGGCTGACAGGCAAAGGTGTGATTGTCGGTGTGGTCGATGATGGCTTCGATTTTTTACACCCCTCGCTGCGCCATGCTGATGGCAGTACCCGTATTTTGGCTTTGTGGGACCAGCTAGACAGTGCTGCAGGCTCGCCGCCTTCAGGGTTTAACTACGGCGGTGTATGCACGGCGACCATGATTAACCAAGCCATTGCGCAAGCCGAGGCCAATGAAACGGTCACAGCTTGTACTCAGCCAAGTGACGGTGGCCATGGCACACATGTCGCTAGTATTGCCGCGGGTAACGGTGCCGACACACAAGAGGCCTATCAGCATGTGGGCATGGCACCCGAGGCTGACCTGGTGGTTGTCAACGGCATCAATTCTGATTTGAACGTAGAGATGGGAACGGACACTGTCATCGATGGCATCGCCTTTATTCGTGATCAGGCCAAACTGCACGGCAAAAAAGCAGTGGTGAATCTGAGCTTGGGCTCTTATTACGGCGCCCGTGATGGCACCTCTGTGTTTGAGCAGGCATTGGACTCTTTCGTTGACAATGACGGCTTGCTCATTGTGGCAGCGGTGGGCAACGAGGGGGATGCACGTATTCGCACCAGCGGCACCATCGCACCCGGTGGCAGCGATACCATTGAGCTGGAGGTACCAGAAGGCCTTACTCAAGGCTCAATTGAAGTATGGTACTCAGGGGATAGTCGCTACGCGATCTCTTTGACTGGGCCCAGCGGTTGCGGCACAACACCGACACTAGAAGCTCCGGTTTCTGGGAACATAACAGAGTGGTATGAAGAAACCGCGTGCGGCTACATAGATATGTACGCCACTGCAGTTAATCCTGACAACGGCGATCGCATGATTCGCGCGTATCTACTGGAAGGCGATAGTCAGCCCTTAGTGACCGGTACCTGGCGCTTAACGCTGTCAGCCCCTGATGCTGGCCGTGGCCAGCCTACCAGTGAGTACAATATGATAACCGCTGAAAATATGGGTGACATTGCAGTCTTAGATCGCGATCCCGCCGATGGCATAACTCGGCAAATATTAACTGATACTGCCAGCGCCACCCAGGTGATCGGCGTGGCCAGTTATAACACCAACTACGTTTGGGATGGCCAAGACGGTACGTACGATGCGGATTTAGATGGTTACGGTTTTGGAGCGTTGGATGATATCTCTAACTTCAGCAGTCGTGGCCCACGCCGTAGCTGCAGCGACAGCAGCAAATGCCCGAATGTGATGAAGCCTGAAATCACTGCACCCGGCGCTTACATTATGGCGGCAAAAGCACATGACTATGAGCATCCTTACACCGAAGAGACCTCAAGCAGCGGTAACTATGTCACTTTCTATGGTACCAGTATGGCCACTCCGCACGTCGCTGGTGCCATTGCTTTGCTGTGGCAATCTTTCCCGGAAGAAAGCGCTCTGCAAATTCGGGCGCGCTTACTGGGAAATACCAAAACCACGGCACATACGCCGGCACAGCTGCCCACGTTTAGCTCGGATAACAATCAGCCTGCACAGCCAGATTACACCTGGGGCTATGGCGTATTGGCGGTGGATCAGGCGGTGAATGCCAGTGAACCCGATGTGGGGACAGAAGAGCCAGGTACCGAGGAGCCCGGCACCGACACTCCTGGAACGGAAAACCCAGATACCGAGGAGCCAAGCACCGAGGAACCGGCTCGCTCGGGTGGCAGCGGTGGTGGCGGTTGTAGCTTGGCCTCAGGCGCTACTGCATTAGACCCAACACTGCCAGTTTTGCTGATACTGGCAGCCTTCGCGCTGTTGCGTCCGCGTCGTGAGGGGGTGTTATGAGGGTAATACTACTGATGATGGCGTGTGTGTTGGCTGCTTGTAGCACAGCAGGCGGTCAAACTCAGGCCAGTGCGGAGACAGCGCCGATGGCAAATAAAAACAGCTCTGCAACCAAAGCAGTGCTGCTGCGCTTGCAGCAACCGCCAACAGAGGCGCAACTGCAGCAGCTGCGGCAACTGGGCGTGAATACCGGCGGCATTACCGGCGCGATTGTTAGCGCATCGGTACCGGCGGAGCAATTGCCCGCGGTGCAAGCTTTGCCGTTTGTTGAGCGCGTAGAGCTGTCCCACCCTCGGCCCAAGCGTCAGTAACGGGCGCCAAAAAGTGCGCCCACCCAGCGGTTATAAACCGTCAGGTGGGCGCAACCAAAACCAGCCAGCGTTATACATTACATGCAGCAGGCAAGGACTAAGCAGCGAGCCATGGCGCTCTCTTGTCCAACCAAAAATAAACGATGGCAATATGACGGCCAGCGCCAGCCAGCCAGGCTGCAGAGCCCAGTGCAAGGCGGTGAACAACAGGCTCGTGATCAGGTTAGCGCGGCTGATGCCGAGCCATAACATCGCTTTGTTCGCAGACCAGTGCTGCAACAACCTTCCCTGCAATACCCCACGAAACAGCAACTCTTCAGCCACTGGCCACAGTATCACTAAGTTGAGCCACACTAATGGCGCTTGCTGAATCCACAGGTAAGAGGGTGCATTTGTCCAAGCTGGATTTGGCCAAAACGGACTTAACCAGACCATAGCGCCCCACAGCGGCAGCGGCAGTAAAACAGCCAGCCACCAGCGAGGGTCTTGCCACCAGTTAAATGCTGAGTGTGTTGTCATAGACGCTTGCCAGAGACAAACAAGGAATGATTAACCGTTGAGCAATGAATAAAGGGCAGGAAGGCACGGTTGATTTTCTTGTTCAATGGAAAAAGCAGCAACCGGAAGTCAGTTGCTGCCGTTGAAGTATCTGTTATAGCACAATGCTACCCTGGGACTGTTGAGTCATATCACACTGCTCATCGTCTTCTGGGAAGTACTGGCTACTGGTTTGACTGGATGACAGCGCACCTGTGGAGGGATCAATGGAAAAAGTCGCTGTCACGTGAAAATCACTGCCGTCGCGGTTGGTGATTGTGAACGTATTTTCAGTTGATGAAGAAAAGTTGATTTTTTCGCCATTGGAGGCTTTAAGGTAGCCTTCGCTAACGTTCACGATGGCTTGATCGACGCCAGTGTAATTGTACTCGTCTGGGGTACCGTCACCGACAACGCATGTTTCGCTGGCGCTATAAGTCATGGAGTACACATACTCGTTAGCATTCAGGCCAATCGTTTCGCGGTTAGCCTCGGCCAAGGTCAACTCAAAATCTTCGTCATTGTCTGAAAAGGAGTAAATGTAGACCCTGACGACATCGCCCTGTTCAACATCCTGCACGGCCCAGTAGTCGCCATCATACTCTGCTGTATTACCACTGGAAGATCGAACATCAATGTCCAAGTCGTCTGAGGACGACGTCAGCTTCAATACAATCGTACCTGTTTGATCTGGCATGTAATTCAGACGCAGTCTTGCATCCGCGCTGATGGATCCACTAGATCGGCTGTTAAGCACCAATGAGTCGCCTTCGCCTACCTGCTGGGTGGTGAGTGCAGGAGCCGTCATTGGACCTTTAAGTGCTTCATTGATGACGATATCCGTACCGCTATTTGAGCTGCTGTCGTCACCTCCGCAACCAGCCAGTACGGCAGCAACTAGGGCAAAAGGCAGTGTTTTGAAAGTCATTTCTTCATCCTTGTTTGATTGATATGCCGCTGCATTACACTACAGCGACTGTCGAAAAAGAAGTGCCCCATAGATTACGGGGCACTTGTTGGGTGACTTACACCGTTTGCGTTGCGGGTGTGGTGTCTTGATCCTCGTCCTGGTTGAGGTCGGCTTCTGCCGCTGCCAGCAAAGCAAATTCTTCATCTGCAGATTTAGCCACCAAATGATGCTGGCTGTAGCCAAAGTAATAGGCTGCTCCGATGGCAAATAATATAGCGGTGTACCAGAAGGCACGTGGGTCAAAGGCATACACACCAGTCAATGCTACCAGCGATAACAGCAGGGCAATGCCAGAGGTGATGACGCCGCCTGGCGTTTTGTATGGGCGTTCTAACTCAGGCTGATTGCGACGCAACAAAATATGGCTCAATGCCATCAAGGCATAAGAGACGGTGGCACCCACCACCGCCATGGCCAGCATTAAATCGCCTTCACCGCTGAGTGAAGCCAGAAAGCCCAATACGCCCGGTACGATTAATGCGCGTGCAGGCACCTTGCGTGCCGAGGTCACAGACAGCGCTTTGGGTAAATAACCGGCGCGCGACAAAGCAAACACCAAGCGGCTGTAGCCGTAAATGATGGAGAAAAATGAAGCAATTAAACCGGCCAAGCCAAGTACGTTAACAAAAGTCGCCAGCTGGCTTGCACCGACGGCATTCAGTGCATCGACTAACGGCACCGCACTGTCACCCATGGCAACAGCGCCAGCCGCACCCGGAATTAATACCACGACTAAGGTGGCGGTAAATAACAGAAACACCATGGCGCCAATGATGCCTTTGGGCACATCTTTGGCTGGGTCTTTGGCTTCTTCAGCTGCCAGTGGCACACCTTCGACGGCCAAAAATAACCACATAGCAAACGGTAAGGCGGCCCATACGCCATACCAGCCTAAAGGTAAAAATTCACTGCCGCCGCTGGCGGCAACATCAAACAAATTGGCGCTATCAAAATGTGGCAGTAGGGCGGCACCGGTAGCGACAATGGCCAATACGGCCAAGCCGGAAATCACCATCATGACTTTTAATGCTTCGCCGACACCGGCTAAATGAATGCCGACAAATACCAAATAAAAGGCGGCATATACCCAGGGGCCGTTAACGCCGATTAATGCCTCTACGGCGGAGCCAATAAAAATCACAATGGCGGCTGGCGCTAATGCATATTCAATTAATACCGCCAGGCCGGTTAAAAAACCACCCGCCGGACCCATGGCCTGGCGAGCAAAACTGTAGCCACCACCTGCGGCGGGAATGGCGGCCGACATTTCTGCCAGCGCCAGTACCAGGGTGAAATACATGGTGGCCATCAGCACGGCAGCGATGGCAAAGCCGCCCCAGCCTGCTTGGGCGATGCCAAAGTTCCAACCGGCAAAATCACCGGAAATTACATACGACACACCCAGGCCGGCTAATAAAATCCAGCCGGCGCTGCCGCGCTTTAGTTGCCGTTTGGCAAGATACTCATGATGCGTGTGTGACATAGCTCCGTCCTCTCACAATAAAAAAGTATTGGGGGTGCCCTCGGTGGGCATGTTGTTGTCGTTATTGTTATCAATGGTTTGGGGGTCGTCGGTATCGCTGGTGTTTTCTAAAGCACCGCTGCGATCTTTTAACGCCACACCCGAAATTTGCAGCCTGCGCGATTCACGCAATAAATACGCAGCGCGCTCGGCTGCTTGGGCGTAGTGCAGGCCTTCTGGTCGAATGTTGGAAATGCAATTGCGGCGGGCATCATGCAGGCCGCGCTGTGGGGCAAAGGTTAAATACAAGCCCAGGCTGTCGGGCGAGCTTAAGCCTGGGCGCTCACCAATCAGCACCAGCGCAATGCGCGCGTTGAGCAGCTCGCCAACGTCATCGCCCACCGCCACTCGGCCTTGCTCCACTAACGTGATGGGTGCCAGAGACCAAGGCTCGGCGTCATCCGCTAGCTGCTGTGTCAGGGCGTCGATAAAGGGCAGCGCATTGTGTGCAATGGCCGTGGCCGACAAGCCATCGGCCACCACGATGGCTAAATCGAAAGGGCGCTCCGGCTGTTGCTGCTCTTGTTGCAGCAGTACGCGTGAGGCCTCGTCCAGCCGACGGCCTAAATCTGGGCGCTGTAAGTAGGTCATACGATCCACGGCTTGGCTGTGCACATGCAGCGGTGGTTCGTCACTCAGCAATGGCTGTTGCTCGCTGAGTTGTTCCAGCTGCTGGGTGAGCGCAGCAAAATCCAGCGGTGTGTGCACGGCATCGCGCGCTTGGGCATGTGCCAGCTGAAAGGCCAGCATTTCGTGGGTGGGTAGGCTGACGCCGCTGCGGCCTAGGCCGATGCGGGCGGCGGTAAACTGCCGCAGACGGCGCCAGGGGTTATCAACCACCCCCTGCCATGCTGGCTGCTCTGGTTGATCAACCATGGTGTGCCTCCTGATCATCGTGGTCGCTACTATCTGAGTTGGCGGGCAGCCCTTGCAGTGACTCGGCAAACGCCGGTGGCAGGGCATCGCTCAAGCACGCTGCCGGGGCATTGCTCATGATGTGCATGCGCTCTAACCAGGCTTCGAACTCGGGTGCCGCGCCCAAACCCAGTACGCGCCGTGCATACAACGCATCATGGAAGGAGGTGGTTTGATAATTGAGCATGATGTCGTCGGAGCCGGGAATGCCCATCACGAATGAACAGCCCGCCGTGCCGAGCAAGGTCAGTAGGTTATCCATATCGTTTTGGTCGGCTTCGGCGTGGTTGGTGTAGCAAACGTCACAGCCCATGGGGAGGCCCAATAACTTGGCGCAGAAATGATCTTCTAAGCCGGCACGAATGATTTCTTTGCCATCGAATAAATACTCAGGGCCAATAAAACCGACCACTGTGTTCACCAGCAGCGGATTAAACTTGCGGGCTACGGCATAGGCGCGGGCTTCGCAGGTTTGCTGGTCAAGACCGTGGTGGGCATTGGCCGACAGCGAGCTGCCTTGGCCGGTCTCAAAATACATGACGTTATTGCCCACCGTGCCGCGACCCAAGGATTGCGCTGCCGCCTCGGCCTCCGCCAGGGTTGCCAAGTTAAAGCCAAAGCTGCTGTTGGTGTCTTCGGTGCCGCCAATCGACTGAAATACCAGGTCAACCGGAGCGCCATGTTCGATGCACTCCAAGGTGTTGGTAACGTGGGTCAATACGCAGGACTGGGTGGGAATGTCATAGCGCTGGATCACCTCATCCATGAGTTTTAATAAGCGCGTGGCCTGGGGCACATTGTCGGTGGCGGGGTTGATCCCAATCACCGCATCGCCACTGCCGTACAGCAAACCGTCGAGAATACTGGCGGCAATGCCGTTCATGTCGTCCGTGGGGTGATTCGGCTGTAAGCGCGTGGAGAGGCGCTTAGGCAAGCCAATGGTGTTGCGAAACGCCGAGGTTACATGGCACTTCTGCGCCACCAAAATTAAATCCTGATTGCGCATGATTTTACTGACCGCCGCTGCCATCTCGGGCGTAATGCCGGCTCGCACCTGTTGCAGCAGAGCGGGGCTGGCATGGTCCGACAACAGCCAGTTGCGAAAATCACCCACGGTTAAGTGAGCAATGGGGGCGAACGCCTGAGCATCATGGTCATCCATGATTAAGCGGGTGATTTCGTCCTTTTCATAGGGAATCAGCGCTTCGCTTAAAAAGGTTTTTAGCGGGACTTCGGCCAGCGTCATTTGTGCCACGGCACGTTCTTCTGCTGAGCGTGCAATCACTCCCGCTAGGCGATCACCGGAGCGTGCCGGGGTGGCGCGGGCCATCAACTCAGCCAAATTTCTGAATTCGTAGGTCTGGCTGCCGAGGGTGTAGCGATAGGGTTTCGTCATTGTTATTCCTGCTTAGCCTTACCAAGGGGATAAAAGGCCTCACCAAGGGAATAAAAGTTGCTACCTTGGTGGCATTGCTGAACTCACATTGAGTGAGCGATGAATAACCATCAGCGAAGGCTGTTCCGATGTCCTATCGGATTTTGGCAAAGTTTAAAAAAGTTAATAAAAACAATGGGTTGCTGGTCTTTCGTGGGGTTTTGTAGAGACTGGGCTGAGCCAATCGGGTGAGGCTGATACCGGAGGTAGCACTGTAAGTGAGCAATGACGCACCAGTGTTGTGCAGAAGCGAAGCAACCGATGCGGATCTGCACGCACACAATTTACGCAACTGGCAGCAGCAATATGATCAACTCAGTGATGGCCATTTTTTTGGTCGTATCGACGAGCTGGATCTGGCGCATTTGCAGGTGTTTTCCGAGCACACCAGTCAAGCGCTGCATCAGCATTGCAACGTGTGGCCGGATTCTGTCTGGTTGGGATTTGCTGCCAAACAGCAAAGCTGTCGCATCAATGGTATGGAGGTGGCGCCAGACCAAGTCATGGTGCGGCCCGGCCACTGTGATTTTGAATTGGTCACACCCGAGGGCTTCGATATTTTTGGTGTGGTCATCAGCCAGCCTGCGCTGTTGCGCGTGGCAGACAGTCATGGCATCGAGCTAGATGCTCGTGCCTGGTTGCAACCACGCAAGCAATGGCAAACGCAGCGGTTAAATGCCTTGCGCTACATGTTACAGCGCTGGCTGACACCGATTCACACAGGAGTTGGTGGGCGCCTGCAAGAGGAGTTGCTACTCACCACCGCACTGGAGGTGTTGCAGCAAGCGCCGGTGCAAGAACGTCGGCAAAGCAGTTATGGCCGGCGCAAAGCCGTGGTCGAGCGAGTGCAGGCCTACCTGGAGGCCAATAGCCATGCGCCTGTTACCATCACGGAGCTGTGCCAGCTAACACACGTTAGTCGGCGCACCTTGCAGTACAGCTTTGAAAGCATTTTGGGCATTAGCCCGGCGCGGTACTTGCGCGCCACGCGCCTCAATGGCGTGCGGCGTGTGCTATCGCAAGCGCAGCCTAGCGACGATATTGTCATTAGCCGCGTCGCTGCCGAGTGGGGCTTCTGGCACCCCGGCCAGTTTGCCCACGATTACAAGCAGCTGTTTGGTGAGAATCCGTCGGTGACACTGGCGCAGTCGCCGTTGGGACATTAAGCCGCATCCTGGGATTATGGCAATGTGTCTGCCACACCCCCGATTAAGACCCAAAGGCCGACGCCAATAAACAGTGCGCTGGCTGCTAGGTGCAGTGCGCGCATGGGCAAGCGCTTAAGCAAATGATCGCCCATGTACACCACCGGCACATTGGCGATCAACATGCCCAAGGTGGTGCCGAGGGTAACCCACAGCAGATCGCTAAACTGTGCGCCCAGCAGCACGGTGGCAATTTGGGTTTTATCGCCAATTTCGGCCAGAAAAAACAGCACAGTCGCTACGAGAAACGCACCTAAACGATCAAAGCGGTGGCTGACGTCTTCGTCTTTATCCGGAATCAGCAACCACAAACCGAGCAGAATAAAGCTCGCCGCTAACAGCCAGTCGACCCAATGACTGTTGAGCAAATCAGCGAGCCAGGTACCAAGCCAGGCAGAGGCCGCATGATTCAGCAGGGTTGCCAGCAAAATACCGGCGATAATCGCAGGCTTGTTGCGAAAACGAGCGGCCAACAGCAAAGATAATAACTGGGTTTTATCACCCATTTCGGCCAGGGCGACCGTGGTGACAGAGGTTAGAAAAGCATCCATAAGAGAATCCAGGCGGGAATGACAACCAAAGGCAAATGCCCACCTCCCGCCAATTGGAGTGGGTATTTGCCTTAGGTCTCGCCGATATGAAGGTGTTCATACTCACTGACCACAGGCTGTTGCCTGACTATGTTGACCAGTGAACTGACTGGCGTGTGCCAGTGCAGCGGGCTACTCCCCCAAGACGATGGAGATCATAACAAGGCGATGAGTCACAAGCCAGAACCGTGGCGCTGCTCTGGTGGTGAGACGGCGGCGCCACTTTCCCCCCGATACTGGCTAAACCCGATATTGCGACACCATAGCCTGCATTTCTTGGGCGACATTTTCTACCGCTTGGCTACTGGCATCGGAGCGGCTGGTTTCTTCGGCGGTGTCGCGGGCAATGCTAACGATGCTATGAACGTTTTCATTGATGGTTGCAGCGACGCTGGTTTGCTCTTCGGCGGCGCTGGCGATTTGGGTGGTCATGTCATTGATGACCTGTACAGCGCTGGAGATAGTATGCAGCGCGTCATCGACTTTGCGACTTTCTTTCACGCTGGTGCTGCTGCTCTCCTGAATGCTGCTGATGACGCGTACGGCATCAGACGCACCCTGTTGCAGCCGGGTAATCATGGACTGAATTTCATCGGTGCTGCTTTGCGTTTTACTGGCCAGTGAGCGCACTTCATCGGCGACCACGGCAAAGCCTCGCCCAGCTTCGCCTGCGCGGGCGGCTTCGATGGCGGCATTTAAAGCCAGCAAGTTGGTTTGCTCGGCGATGCCGCGAATCACATCCAACACGCTGCCGATGTTTTCGGAATCCTTGCCCAAACTTTGGATGACTGTGACACCTTCTTGCACCTGGCTTTCCAGCCCATCAATGACGCTGATGGACTGGCGCAATACCTGTAACGAGTCTTTCACCTGTTCATCGGCACTGCTGGCGGCATCAGCGGTAGCGCTGGCATGGCTCGCCACTTCGGTCGCTGCCGCTGACATTTCATTCATGGCCGTGGCGACCTGGTCACTTTCCTGGTGCTGGCGATCAGCGCCATTGCGCGCGTTGTCGATGGCCTGGCGCAGTTGCGATGCGGCTTCAACTAGGGTGCGACTGGATGAGGTTACGCCTTGAACCAAGTACTGTACTTGGTCGGCAAAGCGGTTAAAGGCACCGCCCAACTGTGCTAATTCATCGTGGCCGCTGGCTTCCATACGACGCGTCAGGTCGCCATCGCCGCTGGAAATCTCTTCCATCGCCGCTACGGCACGTTTCAAAGGGTTAACAATTAAACGCGCCATCCACAGGGCTGTCGTGGTAATGATGGCGAGCATTGCCATCACGGTGATCAAGGTTTTGATAAGAAAGGTCTGATTGCGTTGTTTAATTTCGCTGGCGGTTTTGGCCAGCTCCTGCTCAATGTCGTCGATATAAAAGCCTGTTCCTACCATCCACTGCAGTTCGGGAACCACTTCGGCATAGGACAGCTTCAAGCCATTGGGGTTACCGGTTGCTGGGTTTGGGTAAGCGTACTGCACATACCCATCACCACTGCGGGCGGCATTAATAAGGTCGCGAATAAAAAACACGCCGTTTTTATCTTTGGTGTTGATTAAGTTTTTGCCAATCAAATCCGGCCGGGTGCCGTGCACTCTGGCGACACCGTTGAAGTCGTATCCGAACATATAGCCGGCATCGTTGTCGAAGCGAAAACGATGCAACACCTCTATCGCTTGCTCTCGTACTGCATCCGGGCTCAGGCTGCGATCTTGCAGAATCGGTTTGATCGCGGACAGTGCCATTTGTACGTAGTTCTTTAGTTCGGCCGATTTGCGCGCCATCGCTTGTTCACGCATGGAGTCGATACTGGCACGGGTTTCATCGGCGCTGGAGACCAGCTTGATAGCGATCATGATGATGGCTAACAAAATCACAGGAAGGGTGCTCAGCAAAATAATGCGAGCTTTGATGGTGAGTATCGGCATAAGGCTCTCCGCAACCTGACAGTCAGTCTGACGCGCTCAGACCGTTGTTGGAGATTAGCAAAGGCTCAGCAAAGTGATGGCAGCTTAGGAAAATAACAGGTTGAATATGCTTGGTTAGTTATTCCGTTAACCTTCCGTTCTCAGCTCCTGTAGCGCGGAAACCAGCTTGCGGCGCTGCAGCTGTAACAAGGCGATTTTGTCTCGCAGCTCGTGTTTGGCTTCTAAGCCTTCTGCATGCTCCAGTTTATGCTGCAATTGTTTTTGCTTTTTGCGCAGTTTTTTCAATGCGTGTTGCAGTTTTTTGCGTTGCTGTCGGCGTTGACGTTCTGGTTCATCAAACAAGGTTTGGATGCGGCGCATCAGCTTTTTATATTTCACCTCAACGCTCCTCCTGGCTATCGCGTGCCAGCTGGCGGTAGTCTTCATCGCTAAGTGACCAGTCGGGGTCGGTGTTGACGGCGGGCACACACAGAAATTCGATGGCCATTAGCAGCCGTTTACACACATGCAGGCAATAGCTTTTATCTGTCATCAATGAAGTGGCCATGGTGGCATCGATTTGTCGCTGTTGGATCAACAGTTCCAGTTGCTGGTCAAAGTCATCGCTAAACCGTTGCAACTGCAAGTGCTGGCGCTGCAGCAACAGTTGAATATCGTCGCTATCTTGCCCTTCTAGAGCCTGATCTAACAGCGCCAGTGTTGCCGCGATTTGCGTGCGCAAACTCTGGTAGCTGGCGGTCATGGCCACCGGCCCTTGGTGCAGGTAGTGGGTCAAGTTGTCGAGCAAATGTTTGACGCCTTTGATGGCTTCTAACAGGTGAAAGCCTGCGCTGCGCACGCGACGCAGTTGTTCTTCTTGGGCGATGCCTGCATGGCTGCGCGCCTGAATCAAAAACTCGACAATGGCGCTGTAGACCGGTTTTAGCCTGTGCTGATAGGCCTGCTGTAAATGCTGGTGCTGCTGCTCAGTATCTTGTGCGTCAGGCTCGTTTATCAGGCTGTGCTGCAAACGAAAATCGCTACTGCGCCAGCCCAGGGCATGAATCATGGTGTCGCGGCAAAAGCGGTACAGACGCAGAGTTTCGCGCTGGCTCACGTGCAGGGCCGAGGCGGGCGAAGCCAACGCTGCCTCGTTTAAATACCGAGGGCGTTTGATATCGGCTTCCTTGGCCACAATCCAACGTTGCAGCAGACTGGCTAATGCGTGAATCCAGGGCGTCATCAGCACCACGCCCAGCAGGTTAAACAAGGTATGGAATAGCGCCAAGCGCAGCGTCGCGCTATCCGGCGGCAGGCCCAACCCGTGCGCCAGCCATTCCGTCAGTGCCAGCAGCCAAGGCAGCAGTAATAACGCTAGCAAGCCTGTTACTAGGTTGAACAGCAAATGCCCAACGGCCAATTGGCGCCCTGCATTATTAGCCCCCATGGCACCGATCAAAGCAGTGATGGTGGTGCCGACGTTGGCACCAATCGCCACCGCCAATGCGGCTTCATAATCGATCTGGCCATTGGTTAAGGCGGTGAGAATCAATATCAGCGTGGCATGGCTGGATTGCATGATAACGGTGGCCAGAATGCCAATGGCGACAAACATTAAGCGCGACAACCACAGTTGGCTATCGATGCCTTCCAGCATCAACAGGCTTTCATAGGCGCTAAAGCCTTGCTTCATCAAATGAATGCCAAAAAAGATAAAGCCGATGCCGGTTAATATGTGGCCGATATTTTGCCAGCGTCGACGGCGCTGAAATTGCAGAGCAATGCCAAAGACCAATAGCGGCAGAGCGTATGCCGACAGCTTGACCTTGAGGCCAAATACGGCAATTAACCAAGCGCCTGTGGTGGTCCCCAAGTTGGCACCAAAAACGATGCCGAGTCCAGCGGCTAGAGGAATCAAACCCGCAGAGATAAATGAAATACTTAATACCGATACCAACGAGCTGGACTGCATTAAGGTGGTAGTAATGACGCCGACACTGAGGGACTTCCAAATACGGTCGGTACTGCGCTGCAGCCACTGTTGTAAAACGCCACCACTGAGCGCTTTAAAGCCTCGCTCGAGTGACAACATGCCAAATAGAAACAGCGCTACACCGGCGGCAATTTCCTGAAAGGCGCTGCTTTGCCAGAGCGCGACGGCGAGCAGGGTCAAAATAACGGGAAAGGCCCAGCGGTTCAGTGCATCCATAGCCATCCAACATTGCCAGCGTGCCCTCAGTATAGTGATACAGCGAGTAATAAGCCTGGCGTGTTTAAGGCATTTGTTAAACGTCGTGCTAATGTAGCGTCCAGATTTAGGACTCGAACGGTGGAGTGATGTATGGCGGTGTTGCGAAAAGCAGGTGTAACCGGACTGGCTATGGCGTTGCTATTGGCCGCCAGTGCGCAAGCTCAAGATAATTATTGGGTCATGGCTGCTGGCAGCGGTACGGCCTCGATTCGTGCCGATAGCGATAACGGTGCGGTTCGGGTAAAGGGGGATGGGCACAGTTTCTACGCTGGCCATGCTTGGTCACTGACGCCACGCATCGACTTCATCACCAGCGCCAACTACGCCCGCTTTCAGGACGTCGAAAAGGTGAACGACAGCGTCGTCGGGGCTGAGCTGGGGCTGCGGCTGCAGTTGCCTGCAGATGGTTTGCCTAAACCTGTGTATCTCACCACCAGCGCCGGCTGGCATTATGCCGATGCCTTAGAGCGCCACGGTGCTTCACTGATGGCGGGAGTCGGCGTGCCAGTGTTGGTATGGCAGCGCGCTTCAATTGATCTGCAATATCAGTATCGCTACTACAACTGGCGCGAACGTGATGGCTATTATCAGCTGCGCAGCAAACTCAGTCAGCTGATGCTGGGAGCGTCGTTGCAGTTTTAGGGCACTGCCTTCACGCCACCTGATTTGCTTCATAGTAATTTAGATATGTTGCAGAGGGTGGCGACTGTCAGCAATACACTTAATAAGTGAATGATCAGCGGGCGTTTTCAGCGCCGCTGCGGAAGCAGGTGCCGGATTGCGTGCCGTTGAATAAGGACTCAGCTTGGCGGGCATTGTCGCCGGTACGGGTCAGCGATATGGTGGCACTTTTAACAGCGGACAGTGTGTCCATGCCGGCACTGCTGAGCCGCCCGAGGTAGCCAAGGAGTAACGACATGATCGCAGCCGAGCGTATGTTGGCCGTTATGCAGCGGGTCGATGGTGTGGCTCCGGGCAGTGGCCTGGGTAAGCACCAAAAAATGGCCATCAGTCCGTTTTATTTCCTGCGTGGCTGTGCTGGCCTGTTTTATCAAGACCTGGCCGAAGGCGTAATTAGCTTGCCAGAGGCGATGTCGCCATGGCCGCTGACCCTGGTACAAGGCGACTGTCATGTGTCCAACTTTGGCTTTTTTAGCGAAGAGGGCTCTCACGGCGATTGCATTGTGTTTGCGCCCAACGATTTCGATGACGCCTGCTTTGGCCATGCTGGCTGGGATTTACTGCGCTTTGCCATCAGTTTGGTGTTGGCGGCGGATCATTGCCAGGGCGTGTTGAACGGTGATTACCTCGACGCTCCGGCCATTGATGCGCAAGTGTGTGTCGATGATGAAGAGGTGACGCGAGCACTGCAGGCGTTTTTCGATGCCTATGAGCGTACCTGCCAGCAGCTGGTGAAAGGCAAAATCGACTACGATCATGCGCTTGATCACATCGGCAAAGGCCATTTGCTGCGCAAAGCCTTCAAAAAAGCACGGCGTCGTGTTCGCGGCGGCAAAGATTTTACCCGCAAAAGCTCGCTGGCCAAGGCGGTTGATTTGACCAGCATGCGCTTTCAATCGCGACCAGAGCGCTTTGAACGCCTGTCTGATGCCGAGCAAACGGCTGTGATGCAGGCGTTTGCACCCTATGTTGACGATGACATTATTGATGTCGTTCGCCGCTTGGACGCTGGCACTGGCTCGCATAACCTGCAGCGTTACTACTTGCTGGTGGGCCCGACCATGGCGACGGAGCACGATTGGCCGCTGTGCCACATCGTTGAAGTTAAACAGCAGCGTCCGGCAGCACCGTTGCATGCGTTTGCTGCCCTGCATGCTGGCAACCAGTTAAGCCCTGCTCATCTAACGGTGGTTTGCCAGCGTCGCATGCAGCGGGCACCGGATTTGATTCTGGATGACGTCGAGTGGCACGGCGCACATTGGCTGGTGCGTTCGCGTCATCATGCCCGCGTTGGCCTAGACCCAGAAGACATTGCCTGCGGCGAGCGCGCCGTCGCCGGCGGTTTGAGCGAGTACGCCCGTGCTTGCGGTGCCTCGTTGGCATTGGCCCACGGTCGCGGTGATCGCCGCAGCCAACGTTTTGAACAAGCGGTCGCCAGTAGCATGGCGTTGGTCTCTGAGTCGCTGATGAACATGAGTCTGGAATACGCTCGACAACTGGTCAGCGACTGGCGTTGGCTGGCAAACAACGAGGCAGCGGCGCATAAAAAGCTGGCTGCCAACCGCTTGCCGGAGCTATGACCATGAGCGAGCTGCCACTGATTCTGGCTGGCCCCTGGCTGCGCCATACCCATGCTGACGGTACCACCTTAATGCTGGTCACCTCACGGCCGTTAGCGCCACAAACGGAGCTCAAGCTCTGGGTAAAGCATGAAACTCAGCTGCAAGCCGCTGTGTTTGACGCAGATGCCGTGGTGACCGAGCAGCTGCCGTTGGGAGAATTTTGCTTTTTGTACCAGCTGCAGGCGCAGTTGCCATTAACACCGGGGGAGCGGCTGTATTACGACCTGTTAGAGCAAGGTCAATCCTTGTTGGCGGCAGACCCTGCACTTTGCTATGACCAGCAGCCGGCACCGAGTCTGGGTTTTCAGCCCCAGCTCGACACACTTTGGCATGGCTCGTGTCGCAAACCCCATCACGACGGTGCTGATGCCTTGGTACGCGCAGATCAAAGTGCCCAGCAGCGGTTGCACAATGATCAACCCTTGCCCGCATTGCTACTGATGACGGGCGATCAAATCTACGCCGACGATGTCGCTGGCCCCATGCTGGTGGCGATTCATCAGCTGATCGCTCGCTTAGGCCTGCACGACGAGCACTGGCAAGGGGCCGATGTCAGCACACTGACGGAGCTGCTCGAACATCCCGAGTGTTACTACCAGCGACCGCATCTGCTGCCGGATGATAACGCCAGTCAAGATCTGGTGGATGCCTTCTTTCAAGGTGCTCGAAAACCGATTTTCACCTCCGCCGGGGCCGATAACCATTTAATTGCGCTGGCGGAAGTCATCGCCATGTACCTGCTGGCTTGGTCCGATGTGCCTTGGCAGCTGGTGGACATCACGCGCGTACCCCAGCAGCTTAGCGCTGAGCAACAGCAACAGCAACAGCAACAGCAACGCTATCAGCGCGAACTGCCATTAATCGAAGCGTTCGCCAGTGGCCTTGGCCGTGTGCGCCGTTTGCTGGCGCATGTGCCCAGCTACATGATGTTTGACGATCACGATGTCACCGATGATTGGAACCTGACCCGTGGCTGGGAAGAATCCGCCTATGGTCATGAGTTTTCGCGCCGCATCATTGGCAATGCCTTGTTGGGGTATTGGCTGTTTCAGGGCTGGGGCAATCAGCCACAGCGCCATGCGGAGGTGTTGGCCTGTGCGCAGCAATGTCTGGGGCAACGTGGCCCGTATGACCATCAGGCGCTGATCGATCAGCTGTTAGATTACAGCGACTGGCATTTTGTTTTGGCGACCCACCCCAAAGTGGTGATGCTGGATACCCGAACCCATCGCTGGCGCTCAGAAAGCAGCCCGGGCAAGCCCTCAGGCTTAATGGACTGGGAAAGCCTGAGCGAGTTGCAGCAACAGCTGCTGGATCAGTCACAGGTGATTATGGTGTCGCCGGCGCCGGTGTTTGGGGTCAAGTTGATTGAGGTCATTCAGCGGGTGTTTACCTTCTTTGGTCAGCCACTGATGGTGGATGCCGAAAACTGGATGGCGCACCCGGGTGCGGCCAACGTGCTGCTGAATATTTTTCGCCATCCGCGCACGCCGCCGCAGTTCATTATTTTATCCGGCGATGTGCACTACTCCTTTGCTTACGATGTCAGCATTAAGCATCGTCGCCACAGCCCGCGCATTTTGCAGATTACCGCCAGTGGCCTGAAGAATACTTTTCCGGCGGGCTTGCTGCGCTGGTTTGATCGTTTCAATCGCTGGCTTTATGCCAGCCGCTCACCGTTGAACTGGTTTACCAAACGCCGCGCTATGCGCATTCGCCAACGCTACCCGCATCCACGCCAAGGGCGGCGCACGTTGCTAAACGGCAATGGCATGGGTGAGCTGCAATTAGCGGATGACATTGATGACATGCAAGTGAGGGTGTTGCTCAGCGACGGCAGCGATGTCGACTTTCCTCCGCGCGGCGAGCACGAGCATCGTTAAGCCCATTATCGAGTGCGACCTACTCGTGGCTTTGGGCACCTCTGAATAATTCGGTGCCCGCTCTGGATCGTCAGAGGGCTCCAGGTCGCCAAGCCGGTTTGCCGCTCTAGCCAGCTACAGCAAGAGCCGGCGCCACAGAGCTGGAGTTCTCTGGTGGTCCCTGTCGGGCGCGGGGTGGCAGGCCTCCATAGCCTTCTAGGCGATGCTGACAAGGGTCCCTCCTTCTCTGAGAGCCTGACGCACTCGCGCAGAGTTGTGCAGAATTATTCAGAGGTGCCTTTACACTTTGCCTGCACTTTGCAGCGGCCACGCGTCTGGGTTGGCTTCGCGCATCGTGATATATTCCCGCGTCGTTTTATATCCTGCTAAAGAGAGGACCTGCACGCATGATCCCCGTCATTCTCGCCGGCGGTTCAGGGACCCGATTATGGCCGCTGAGTCGCGCTGCGTTTCCGAAACAGTTTCTGCCACTGGCTGGCCAGCTCACCATGTTGCAGCAAACCACGGCGCGCTTAAATGGCATGGAGATGGCGCAACCCATCGTCGTGTGCAGTGAACAGCATCGTTTTTTGGTGGCCGAGCAACTGCGCCAGCAAGACATTCATGCTCAAATTCTGCTGGAACCTTGTGGTCGCAATACCGCACCTGCGATTGCTTTGGCGGCTTTGCAAGCGCGTCAGCGCAGCGAAGAAGACGCGGTATTGCTTGTGCTGGCCGCTGACCATGTGATTGAAAACACCGAGGCTTTCCAACAAGCGGTGACCTCATTGTTACCCGCAGTGCGCGACGGTCAGTTTGGCACCCTAGGGATCGTACCCACGGAAGCTGCGACCGGTTATGGCTATTTAAAAGCCGGTGCTCGCCAATCTGGCGGCTTGCAAGCAGTGGAGCGTTTCGTTGAAAAGCCGGATGCAGCCACCGCCGAGGCCTATGTCGACAGCGGCGACTATTTCTGGAACAGCGGCATGTTTATGTTGCGTGCCGACCGCTATTTAGAGGCGCTACGTCAGCATCAACCGGAGATGTACGACGCCTGCGAAAAAGCCATGGCCCACACCTGCGCCGACATGGACTTTGTGCGTGTTGATAACGACGCCTTTGCGCAAAGCCCGTCCGATTCCATCGACTACGCCGTGATGGAGCCACTGACCGCAGGTGAGAACAGCCCCATTGTGGTAGCGCCGCTGGATGCTGGCTGGAGCGATGTCGGTTCTTGGTCTGCGCTGTGGGAGATCAGCCCGAAAGACGAGCACGGCAATGCCTGCTTGGGTGCCGGCGCGGATTGCCACGCCATCATGCAAGACACCAGCAACTCGTTGGTGTTTAGCGAGCGTCGTTTGGTCGCCACCTTAGGTGTGGATAACCTAGTGGTGATTGACACGCCGGATGCGGTGCTGGTGGCGGATAAAGATAAAGTACAGGACGTTAAGCACATTGTTGGTCACATTCGTGAGCAGGGCCGTGAAGAACATATTCAGCATCGTGAGGTCTATCGCCCTTGGGGGCGCTACGACTCCATCGACAGCGGTGAGCGCTACCAGGTAAAACGCATTACCGTGAATCCTGGCGCCAAGTTATCGGTGCAAATGCACCACCATCGCGCTGAGCATTGGATCGTGGTCTCGGGCACCGCCAAGGTCACCAACGGTGACGACACCTACTTGGTGACAGAAAATTGCTCTACCTACATTCCGGTGGGTCAGGTGCACGCGCTGGAAAACCCAGGTGTGATCCCGCTGGAAATGATCGAAGTGCAATCGGGCAGTTATTTAGGTGAAGACGACATTGTGCGGCTGGAAGATCGCTATGGTCGCGTCTAGCCAGTTAGGTATAGCCGCCTCGGCGCTGTGCGCGCCCTGTGGTAAGCGAGTATTGGGGCGGCGTCACATTCGGGTGCGCTGTTTGACACTGATTCGCGGCGGGCCCTAGAATTTTTCGCCCTTCGCCCCCATTGACAGCAACAATATCGCAAAAACGTCGTCGTCACCGGGCAGTGTTTGAGAGTTGTAGTCCACGCTGCCGCGACACCACATTACCCCGCAATTGGAAAACTCAATGCGCAAGCTTCCTCAAAAAGATGAACAGGAGCTAACAGAGCTGCAGAAAGCCCTTAAGGCTTGTAAAAGCGGCTTTATGTCAGCTGGTTTCCTGTCGTTATTTATCAACTTGTTAATGCTGGTTCCTGCCGTTTATATGCTGCAGGTGTATGACCGTGCTTTGGGTAGCCGCAGTGTTGAAACACTGTCGATGTTGACCTTGGTATTGGTAGGTTTGTTTGTCTCCCTGGCGCTTTTGCAAGTCGCGCGCTCGACCATTTTGGTACGGGTTGGCAACCAGCTCGACCAGAGCATGAACCAAAAACTGTTTGCTTCCATGTTCAAGCAATCGGTGAATGAGCCAGGCAAGCAAAGTGCTCAGCCCATCTCGGATATGACCTCGTTGCGTCAGTTCTTAACCGGCCAGGGTTTGTTCGCCTTCTTCGATGGTCCGTGGCTGCCTATCTACATTGCTGTGCTGTTTATGTTCCACCCTTGGTACGGCATTTTCTCGATTGTGGCAGCGCTCATTTTAATTGCTCTGGCCTATGCCAATGAAAAGGCCACCAAAGATTTGCTTGCCGATGCCGGTCAGAAAAACGTGCAATCGACTCAATATGCCACCTCGGCGGTGCGTAACGCCGAAGTCGTCGCGGCGATGGGCATGGAAACTGGCCTGCGTAAAAAATGGCTGGAGCGTCACCTAAGCTTCTTGTCTTCTCAATCTGACGCCAGTGACCGTGCGGCGGTGTTGAGTAATGTCTCCAAAACCTTGCGCATGCTGTTCCAGTCGTTGATTTTAGGTTTGGGTGGTTATTTGGCTATCGTCCAGGAGATTACCCCAGGCATGCTGATTGCTGGCTCTATTTTGTTGGGCCGTGCTCTGGCACCGCTAGATTTGCTGATTGGCTCGTGGAAAGGCTTTGCCTCCGCACGCCAAGCTTATGAGCGTTTGAATCAATTGTTTGTGGCTTACCCAACGCAAGAACCGGGCATGCCATTGCCGCCGCCCGAAGGCCAGCTCAGTGCGGAAAGCCTGTTTGTAATTCCCCCCGGTGCTGCTGCCCCTGCATTGCGTGGTGTGAATTTCGCCATGGATAAAGGCGATATGCTGGCAGTCGTTGGCCCAAGTGCTGCTGGTAAGTCTACTCTTGCTCGCTCTTTGCTGGGCGTATGGCCCTTATCTAACGGTAAAGTGCGGCTCGATGGTGCCGACGTGCATCAGTGGAATAAAGCGGAGCTGGGGCCTTACATTGGCTACCTGCCGCAGGACATCGAACTGTTTGACGGTACCATTAGCGAAAACATTTGCCGCTTTGGTGAAGTTGATCCACAGAAGGTGGTAGAAGCGGCCAAGTTGGCCGGCGTACACGAGCTAATTTTGCGTTTGCCGCAAGGCTACGATACGCCAATCACCAGTAGCGGTGGTGCCCTGTCTGGGGGGCAACGGCAGCGCATTGGTTTGGCGCGTGCTGTGTATGGTGAGCCACGTTTGGTGGTGCTGGATGAGCCCAACTCCAACTTGGACGATCAAGGTGAAGCGGCACTGCTGGAAACGCTGGAACGTTTGCGTGAGCAGCAGGTGACGGTGGTGCTGATCTCTCACCGCAAGCCGATTCTGAAACTGGTCAACAAAATGCTGGTGCTGTCTGAGGGTGAGGTGGTGATGTTTGACGAGCGTGACAACGTCATGCGCGCACTGCAAGAAGGCAAATTAAACCTGGGTAACGCTGCCAAGCCTGCCCTGGCGGCTGGAGGTGCCAAATGAGTCAGCGTGACCCGCAACAGGAAAAAGGCACAGCCATGAATGATCAGCGCAAAAACAGCGAATCTGCCGTCGTGGTGGGCGAAGATGGCGTCGTCCAAGGTGAGTATATGCGTGAAATGCCGGAAGTGGACGTCGCCGACGAACTCCATATCGAAACCGATCATAAAGGCCGCTCTAAATTTGGCTGGTGGGTGGTCATTGCTACCTTCGTTTTCTTTGGTGGTTGGGCGGCTTTGGCCAAATTAGACGGTGCTGCCATTGGCATCGGCCAGGTCGTGACTGACTCACAAAATCGCGTGGTACAACACTTAGAAGGTGGTGTGATTGCCGAAGTGTTAGTAGAAGACGGCGATATCGTTGAGCAAGGCGATTTGTTGCTGCGCTTGTCCGATACCCGTGCGCGCTCTGAGCTGGAAATTGTTGAGTCGCAGCTGCGTGAAATCTGGGGGTCTGAAGCCCGCTTACTGGCTGAACGTGCCGGTAGCGAAGAGGTGAGCTTCCCTCAAGAGCTGAAAGAACTCGCCGATCAACCGGGCGTGCAGGCCATTATTGATGGCCAGCGCCAAGTATTTGATGCACGACGTGAATCATATAAATCCAATGTTGAGATATTCCAAAAGCGAATTTCAGCGTTGGAAAAGCAAATCCGTGGAATGACTTCTATGCGCGACAACTTGGTCGGGCGCATTCAATCCTACGAAGCGGAAGTCGACGAATGGCAGGATTTGTACGAGCGCCAATTGGCAGACCGCATTCGCTTAAACGAAATGCGTCGTGAGCTCCTGCGTTTGCAAGGCGAGCGTGATTCATTGGAATCGGACATCGCCAAAGCTGAAGTTGAAATCAGCGCGACTCGTTCCGAAATGACGCTGAAAAAAGAAGAATATATTGAGCAAGTGGTGACTCAGCTGCGTGAAGCTCAGCAGAAAAAAGCCGATCTGATGGCGCGTCAAATTGCTTTGTCTGACACATTGAATCGCTTGGATATTCGCGCACCAGCACGAGGTGAAGTGGTGGGCTTTAAAGCTCGCACCATCGGCGGTGTGATCAAACCCGGTGACACCATTATGGAAGTGGTGCCCAATGAGCAAGAGTTTGCTATTAAGGCGCGTATTCAAGCCAATGACATCGACCGAGTGCACGCAGGCTTAATGGCGGATCTACGCTTATCAGCCTTTAACTTCCAGGCTGCGCATATTATTGAGGCCGAAGTGTTGCGCGTCTCGGCGGATGCCTTTACCGATGAAAAAACTGGCGAGCAATATTACGAAGCCCGCCTGCACGTCACGGAAAAAGGCTTGGCCACCATGAAAGAGCAAGATATGTACTTTGTGCCTGGTATGCCAGCAGAAGTCATGATTAAAACCGGTGAGCGTACCGTACTGCACTACCTGTTAGGGCCGGTGATTCGCATCTCAGAAAAAGCATTCCGGGAGGCATAAGTCATGCAATTTATTCGTCGACCCATTACCTGGCTAACTCTGGCAGCGGCGCTCAGTGTGCCCATAGCCCAAGCACAGGAGCAGACTCAGGAACAGGCACAAGCGCAAATGACGTTGCAGCAGGCCTACCAGGCCACTCTGGATTATAACGCCAAGCTGCAAGGCGAGCGCGCCCAGGTACGGGCTGAACGCGCCTCCGTTGATGAAGCCTGGGCGGGTGTAAAACCTAAGCTGGATGTTACTGCCGCCTATGGCCGGGCACGCACTACCCAAGACTTTGCTCAGGGTGAGCTGTTTCAAATTGACACCTACGACCGTTACGACGTGTCGTTAAATCAGGTGCTGTATTCGCACAAAAATTTTACGGCCATTAGTCGTGCCAAGCGCGCGGCGGAGCTGGCTGAAATGCGAGCAC
Source organism: Bacterioplanes sp. (assembly GCA_965233665.1). Classification (GTDB taxonomy): domain Bacteria; phylum Pseudomonadota; class Gammaproteobacteria; order Pseudomonadales; family Oceanobacteraceae; genus Bacterioplanes. The sequence goes on from CBDDTG010000027.1 coordinate 25,491, forward strand.
GCGGTACCGAGTATGAAACCGGCGTTGAAGTGGTGCAGGCCTATGTCGATGTAATTAAAAATCAACGCTTAAAAGAGATCTTAACCGCTGAAAAAGACAGCCACTTGTATCGCCTGAAGCAAATGGAAGACATGCTGGGGCGTGGCTTAACCACTCTGGCGCAAGTGTTGGATGCGCGCGCTGAGGTGGATCAAATCAACGCCCGCTTGGTAGAAATCAATAACAGTCACCGAGTGGCCCTGCAGCAGTTATCGCAATTAACCGGTCAGAGCGTAGATAGAGTGGCGCCGCTGGATGAAAACCGCTGGAAAGAAATACCGCAGCGGTTGCAACGCGACTGGCTCAGTGCGGCATTGAGTCACTCAGCGCGAGTAAATATGGCAGAGGCCGAAGTAGCGTTGGCCGACGCCAGCCACTCCTACGAGAGCGCCAATCATTATCCTGAGTTGTATTTGAGTGGGCGCTACAGTGAAAACGATACCGTCACCACCAGTTTGCGTGAAGAGGCCAAAATTGAGCTGCAGCTGCGCATTCCGCTTTATTCGGGCGGTGCCACCAGCGCTCGCAGCCGCGCTGCGGCAGAGCGTGAGGCTAAAGCTCTGGCGATGCTGGATTACTCCCGCCGCCAGGTCCGAACCGAAGTCCAGCGCTTAACCAGTCAGCTTGACGGTTTGCACGACAATATTAATGCCTTATTTCAATCACTGGCTTCCAGTCAGGCGGCAGAAAATGCAGCAGAAGAAGGCTTTAGTGCGGGTGTGCGTCGCTTACAGGAGCTGCTGGATGCTCAGCAGCGTCGCTCACGCGTAGAGCAGGAGTTGGTCAGTGCAATTTATGCCAGTTCTATACGTTATGCCGAGCTGCTTAGCCTTGTTGGCGAACTGAATGCAGAGGGTGTGCAGAGGCTTCAGTGAGGGCTGGAGGTCAAGGATGGCGTAAAGCCATCCCTGATTTTCAGTGGGACGTAATCTGAGCCTGGTTGAGCTACTGCAGGCTGTTTTTCTTATTATCTTCAGCCATTTTCAATAACGCTTTTTTCATGTTTTCGGAGTAAGCGGCTTTTGCGGTTTGTGCAATCGATAGCTCTAGCTCTAGTTCTTGAATAACGCGATCAGTGGCCCGAAGATTGTTCAGTTGGGTCTTGGCCTCAGGGCTTAAGGCACTAACAGGATACGGGCGCCCATCGATTTCTACAGTATCAATGCCTGCAGGTGCAGAGTTACTGGATTTGTTTGCTTTCGGAGTGTTCTTTTTTGTGTCTGTCATGACAAATATCTCGCAGTTGGTCGATTACTTCTTCTGATCGTTTTGAATGACTGTTTTAAGGCTATCGATGTAGCGAGATTGGGCTGTCCGAGCAATGGCAGCTTTGGTCTCTAGTTGTGAAATGTAATCAGCAGTCATCGTTGCTTGTCTTGCAAGCCGCTTAGCCTCATCGCTCAGCGTATCAAACGCGTATTGTGTTCCATCTAAAGTGATGCTTTGAAGGTCAGTGTCTGGCTTGTTTTTCATGGTTACCTATCGACAAAGGTTGTTGGCCAAAGTTTGACCCAAGAGTATACAGGTTGTGCTGATAGCCACCAACGTTGTGAACGTGACTTGCACCGCGATTAGTTATAGGAGGAAAGATGTATTACACACTTTTACGATGGCTGTCTGACGGATGGCAGGAGCCAGACAAGCTACAGCACCTTTTGATTAGCCTGGTTCTTATACAGCTACTGTGTGTCTTGTTTGGGATGGTAGCCTCCTTGCTCATTTGCATATTGATAGGACTGCTGAAGGAGGTATGGGATCACGTCTATGGCTCGGGCTTCTGTTGGCGCGACATGCTGTTTAACTTGGTCGGAGCTGGTCTAGGGCTGACTCTAATACTGCTATGAATCGCAGTAAGTTTACGGCTTGCTTTTCACTTACTGTTTGGCAAGGCTAAGTTTGATATCCTAACGCGCTTTGACTATGGCCAATGGCCCTTGATGAATTGGATTGCAAAGAACTATGACAACGAAAAGTGCCTTAATTACCGGTGTCACCGGCCAGGACGGAGCCTACTTGGCTCAATTGTTACTTTCTAAAGGATACCGTGTTGTTGGCTTGGCACCGCGTCGCAGTGCTACCGACACTAGCCTGGCGCGTTTAGAGTGGCTGGGAATTGATAAAGACGTTGAGTTGATTGACGGTGATTTAACCGATTTATCCAGCGTGATTCGCGCTGTTCAGTACGCCGCTCCTGATGAAGTCTACAACCTAGGCGCACAATCGTTTGTTAAAACCTCGTGGGATCAGCCTTTGCTTACTGGGCAATCCACGGGCATTGGCGCCGCCAATGTATTAGAAGCCATTCGTATCGTTAAGCCAGAAGCGCGTTTCTATCAAGCCTCCACATCAGAGATGTACGGTCTGATTCAAGAGCCAAAGCAAAGCGAAAGCACGCCGTTTTACCCGCGCTCTCCTTATGCCGTGGCCAAGTTGTACGCCCACTGGATGACGGTCAACTATCGCGAAAGCTTTGATATGTATGCCTGTAGCGGCATCCTGTTCAACCACGAGTCGCCACTGCGTGGCCTTGAATTTGTGACGCGCAAGGTCACCGATGGTGTTGCTCGTATCAAACTGGGTCTGGAAAAAGAACTGCGTTTGGGCAATATCGACGCTAAGCGCGACTGGGGCCACGCCCGTGATTACGTTAAAGCCATGTGGTTGATGTTGCAGCAGGATGAAGCCGACGACTACGTTATCGCTACCGGTCGTACCACGACGGTGCGTGATATGTGTCGTATTGCGTTTGAGGCGGCTGAGTTGAATATGGACGAGCACTTGGTCATTGATCCGGCCTTCTTCCGTCCAGCTGAGGTAGAAATCTTGCTGGGTAATGCTGATAAAGCCAAAGCCAAGTTAGGTTGGGAGGCAGAAACCAGCCTCGAGCAAATGATCGAAGAAATGTACCAGGCGGACTACGACCGCTTAGCTGGCCAACGTTAAGGAACCGTCATGTCGTCACCGGTTATTTTAATCACCGGGGCTTCCGGCTTTGTCGGTCAGTATCTGCTGCCAGCGCTGCGACAGCGCTGGCCTCAGGCACAACTCGAGGCCACATGTTTGGCCTCTGAGTTGCCAGAACCCCTTGCTGAGTGCCGTTGGCATCAGTTGAATATCCTTGATGCGCAGGCTGTCGCGCAATGTGTCAACGAGCTTAAACCAGACCTCACCATTCACCTGGCCGCTCAGGCCAATGTTGGGCTGAGTTTTAGTCAGGCCGATCTTACTTGGCAGGTCAATCTGCAAGGCAGTCTGAATGTTTTTAATGCGTTGGCAACTTTGCCTGCCACTGCCTTGTTGTATGTCAGCTCCTCCGATGTTTATGGCGGTAGCTTTCGTCTAGGGCGGCCGTTAACTGAGCAGGATGTGCTACAGCCCTTGAATCCGTATGCCGCCAGTAAAGCGGCGGCAGATTTGGCGGCGGGCACATTGGCAGCCACTTCTGGCGTGCGCGTGGCGCGTGCGCGTCCGTTTAATCACAGTGGGCCAGGTCAGGCGCTGGGCTTTGTTTTGCCCGACTTTGCGGCGCAAATTGCGCAAATAGAAGCAGGGCAGTTAGCGGGGCTGAAAATAGGCAACTTACAGGCGGCGCGCGATTTTATGCATGTGCGTGATGTCGTGGCTGCCTATGTCGCCCTGGCGGCAGAGTTGTTGATGCCTGATTCATCCTTGCAAAGTGGTGAGGCAATTAATATTGCCAGTGGCTCGGCGACTCCGGTACAGCAGGTATTAGATACTTTGCTGCAGCAGGCAAAGATAGAAGTCGTTGTGGAAACCGACCCCACTCGTCTGCGGGCCAGCGATATTCCTCTGGCGGCTGGTGATGCGACGCGATTGCGTGAGTTGACTGGTTGGCAGCCACACTTTGACTTGCAACACATCGTTAGCGATGTGCTGCAAGATTGGCGTCAGCGAGTGGCATCAAATAACGCCTAGCCGCCTTTCGTGTAAGGTTCAGGTCTAGCGCTGGGCGAATTACTCGGGACCTCCGACAGCTGGCCTTATTTGGCCAGCTTTTCCACTTTATTCATCAGCTGCTGGGTCGCTTGCTGCCAGTTTAACCATTGGAAATCCTCAGGTACACGCAGCGCATCGGGAATGCCGTTATCTTCAAAGTTGGCGACCATCTGTGCCAGCGCTTGTTCGTCTTCGACCGGGAAATAAGCTACGCGCTCGCCACCGACTTCGCGATGAATCGGGATGTCGCTGGCCATCACAGGCAAACCGTGGCCCAGACTTTCGATAATCGGCAGACCAAAGCCCTCTGCATAGGATGGGAAAATCAGCATGCGGGCATTTTCATAGCAGTATTGCAGCTCTGCATCGCTTAGGTTTTGCCAGTGAAAAAGGCGCTTGCCGTTTTCTGGGTGGCGGCGAATTCGAGTAAGCAGCTTTTCGACTTTCCAGCCGGGTTTGCCAACAAACGCCAGGTTCACCTCGCGGCCTTGTTGCCATAATTGTTCAAAGGCTTTGAGTACTGTCTTGTGGTTTTTGCGTGGCTCGATGGTGGATACGATCAAATAGGTTGGGCGCTCCATTAGGTGTTGAGTAATGGCTCCGCGAACTTCTTCGTCACTCTCTGTGTATTTGAAGTCAGTGCCAAGCCAAAAGTAGTCGAACTGCTCTGGTGTGAAGGCGTCTGGCTTTTGTTGCTGTAGAAACTGCTGTACATCCTGGCGCACGGTATCAGAAATGGCGACGAAGCCATCCACCATGCCGACGGAATCTTTAAACCAGCTGTTAAAGACTTTCACCAGATGAGCGTCACAGAACTGCGGATGAGTGATAGGAATCAGGTCATAGATCACCGCTACCACCTTGGCGCCGTTATCGCGAATCGATTCAACGCTGGGCCAGATGTTGTTGTGCCAGCTGGAATCCAGTAGCAGCAAAATATCACCGTCATTTACGACGCTGAACGAGTCATTCCCCGTGTGTTCTTTTTGTGCGCGACTGTCTCCGGCAGACTCCGTATCCTGGCCGTTTGTAGCGTCACCATGGCTATGTACTTTTGTTGCAATGGTATCGCGTTGTGGGCGTGTGAGCAGTGAGCGCACTGCTTTGACTGGAGCAACCACACTGTTGTACACCAGCCAGTTCAGGCCAAAGCGCTGTCTTGGGGCAAAAATAAAGTTGCGCGCGGCATCAGTATTGCCTGCTAGCCCTAATAGAAAAGCCTGCGAGCCGCTGTAAACACCATACAAATACGCCAGTACTTTGCGCTTAAGGCCTTCAGGGGCAGAGGCGTAGGCTTGCAAACCATTGTCATCTTCTTTTTGTGTGTCTTGTGTGTCCGGCTCTTCGTCTTCTTCTTCAGCGGATTCGTATACCGGTGCTTTGGCTTTCGGGTACAGCTGATCTTCGGTGATAGATAAAAAGCGCCCGTGGCTGATGACAACGGGTTGGGCTTTATAGCCATGCTCGGGTGCAATGGTCTGAAGGTGGCGAACGGCCTGCCTGACTACACGTTGAATACCAGTATTCAGCTCTACGTGCTCAATCAGCGAGCTGCAGTCAATGTACAGGGTTCTCATCGTGTGTCCTTTTCAAGGCAGGGGGGTGTGTTAGAATCCGCTGCCATTTTATAGCCAGCCCGGGAAGACGCAACCGCCATGAACCGCTCTCTGCTGCTGCAGTTTACCCGCCAGGACCTGATCGACCGTCATGCCGGCTCCAGTTTAGGAGCTTTGTGGACACTGCTGCTGCCGTTATCGCAGATTTTGATCTTTAGCCTGGTGTTTTCCAAAGTCATGGGTATGAAGTTGCAAGCCATGGGTATGGGGCCAGCCAGCGAGTATAGCTACAGTATTTACTTAATCGCCGGTTTGTTGCCTTGGCTGGCGTTTGCCAACACCGTTAATCGCTGTGTGGGCGTCTACCAGGAAAAAGCCAGCCTGATCAGCAAGGTGCAGTTATCCTTGCTAAGTTTGCCACTTTACATCCCGCTGACAGAAAGCATTTTATACGTTATCGGTATGGGGTTTTTCACCCTGTTTTTACTGGCGGTCGATTTCCCATTCAGCTGGGCTTGGTTGTGGTTGCCAGTGATCATGGCTTTGGTCATGTTGCTGGCATTTACCTTGGGGCTGGCAGCTGCAGTGCTCAACGTGTTTATTCGTGATACTCGTGAGCTGGTTGGATTGGTGATGCAGATTGCTTTTTGGGCCACACCCATCGTCTATGTCGCCGATATGATCGATACATCTTGGCACTGGCTGTTTGAGGGCAACCCAATGTTTCACTTGATCAGCGCCATTCGCTTGGTGTTGATTGAAGGACAGGCTCCGCCACTTATGCCGCTGTTGATTATTGCGTTCGGTAGCCTAGTGCTGTTGGCGTTGACGCGCTATATAGGCAAGCGCCTTGAGCGCGATATCAGGGATTTCATTTGATGATTCGGGTCACAGAGTTACATAAAGGTTTTCGGCTGTATCAAAAACCGTCAGACCGTTTGCGCGAAATCATTTTACGTCGACCTTATCACCGCCGCTTTGAGGCACTGAAAGGTATTTCCTTTGTCGTACCAGCAGGTCAGACATTGGGCGTCATTGGCCAAAACGGTGCTGGCAAGTCGACCTTGCTGAAAATTCTCAGCGGTGTGTTGCTGCCGGATCATGGTCAAGTCGATATGCAGGGGCGGGTGACGGGCTTGCTCGAGTTGGGTACCGGTTTTGATGGCGCTTTAACTGGGCGGGCGAACATTCTTAACAATGGTTTGTTGATTGGCATGAGCGCCGACGACATTCGCCAGCATGAAAGCAGCATTATTGAGTTTGCTGAGTTAGGCCGGTTTATCGATGAACCTTTGCGCACCTATTCCTCGGGTATGATGATGCGCTTGGGGTTTGCTATTGCCATTCATGCTAACCCGGCGTGCTTTTTGGTGGATGAAGCGCTGTCTGTCGGTGATGGCCATTTTCAGCAAAAGTGCATGAAGCGAATTCGTGAGTTTCGCGATCAGGGAGGCTCAATTATTTTTGTCTCCCATGATCTGAACGCCATCAAGCAAATTTGTGACCGAGCCATCGTGCTGGATGACGGCCATGTGGCATTTGATGGCGATACCGAAGGTGCAGTCAATACTTATAATCGCATTATGGCGCGCCTGGACGGTGACCCTGAGGTGGCTGCCGAGCAAGGTCAACGCCATGAGTTCGGTAGCCGAGAAGCGGAAATTATAGATGCTCGCATTTTGGGTGAGCACGGTGTGGCCAAAAGCGTGGCCACAGGCGAACCTGTGCGTATCCAGGTCACGCTACAAGGCCACCAGCCGACACAATCTCTATCCCTAGGGTTTATGATACGCGACCGCTTTGGCCAGGATATTTTCGGCACCAATAGTCATTATCTGGAGCATGACTTCGAGCTGGCACCGGGCCAGCAACAGGTGTTGGAATTTGCTTTGCCGATGAATTTGGCCGCTGGTAAATACACCGTAACGCTGGCACTGCACAGCGAGCAACATCATTTAGAACACTGCTATCACTGGGTGGATAATTATATTCGCTTTGAAGTGGCCGGCTCACGCGTGCCAGCCTTTTCTGGTGTGGCCGCACTGACAACCACGATTAGCACCATCAGTACCGAAGGGAATGAAACGCAATGACGACACAAGAGCTGCTGGATAAGCTGCTACTGGAATCGCAAAAATTAAATCTGAATATTCTTGAGCGTGACCAGCCGAGTCCGGTGGCATTGGATGCCGAGCTGACCAGCGAGCTCAAACTGCCTATGCGTGATCGTTACGCCTTGGAAGAGTTGTTTAAGTACGACGATAAAGAGTTTATCCGCAATGCATTTCGCGCAATTTTGCATCGTGAGCCAGATGTTAGTGGCCTGGAATCTTGGACGCTAGAACTGCGTGCTTGTCAGGACAAAATCAAAATCATCGAAGCCTTATTGGCCACAGAAGAAGGTGCCCAGCACCAAATAGAAATTGACGGGTTGGAAGACTTCCGGCCAATGCCTGAGAAGCTTTGGCAGCGCTTGCTGCCAAAGTTGGCAGCTAAGTTGGCGAACAAGCGCTATCGCCAGCAATATGAGCAATATGAACAACGCTCTCGTGCCATTCGTGCTGATGAAATCAATTTAGCCCTAAGCACTATCAGTGGCGTGCGTGATGCACTGATGACCATGCTGGACCAAATCAGTACCCATGGCTGGGGCAGCATTGCTCGCATTCGCTCGCTGGAGCAACGCGTGCGGGTGCTGGAGTCGCAGTCAATGCCAGCGGCTAAACAAGCTAATGGAGCCCCGGCTGCTAGTAACGCTGAAATGGATGCTTTCTATATGGCGTTCGAACATAAATATCGGGGCAACTGGCATGAACTAAGAGCACACTTGCACCATTATTTGCCCCTGTTGCCGTCCATTACACCGGAGGAGCAAGCCCGTGCAGTGGATTTGGGGTGCGGCCGCGGTGAGTGGCTGGAGTTGTTGCGTGAGCATCATTACCTAGTAGAGGGTGTCGACGCCAATCCGCTGATGAGAAATCACTGTGCCGACCTAGGCCTTCATGTTCATGAAGATGATTTGCTCGACTGGTTGCAACAGCAAGAAGATAACGCTTTCACTGTAGTCAGTGCTTTCCATCTGGTTGAGCATCTGCCCTTCGATGTATTGCTGAGAGTCGTCAGTGAGGCTTATCGTATTTTGCGCCCGCAAGGCGTGCTGATCTTAGAAACGCCAAATCCAGAAAACCTACTGGTGGCCAGCCACACCTTCTATCATGACCCAACACATCGCAATCCGGTAACACCGAATTTGCTGCAGTTTACTGCCGAATATCAAGGTTTCGAGAAGGTTGAGCTGCATCGCTTTAATCCTTACCCGCAAGAAGCGCTATTGCCGGGAGACGATGACGTCACAGCACGTATCAACGGCCATTTTTGTGGGCCGCAGGATTATGCTGTCGTCGCTCGTAAGCAGGCCTGAGAGATGGTGTTGTGAGAGTATTGGTTGCTGCGACTCAGGTCCCTTTTATTGTTGGTGGAGCCGACCTTCATGTAAATGGTTTAAAGGTAGCTTTGCTTGAGGCTGGGCATGAGGTCGAGCTGATCAGGGTTCCGTTCATGTTTAGTCCGCCGGCAGCAATCCAGAACAGCATGGACTTTTGTCAGCAGCTGGATCTGTCTAGCCCTAACGGTTACAAGATTGATAAGCTGATCTCATTGCAGTTCCCCTTGTTTGGCTGTCAGCACCCTGACCACCGGGTCTGGTTAATGCATCAGCACCGTTCAGCTTATGAGCTGTACGATGCTGATGTAGCAACAGAAGCGGAGACGCAGCTACGAGAACGAATTCACCAATTTGATACCGCAGCTTTGCGGGGGGTGCGGGCAGTGTTCAGTAACTCTGCCAACGTCAGCCGCCGCTTGCAGCACTACAATGGCATCGACTCGCAGCCTTTGTATCATCCACCGGCGCTGGAATCTCATTTCTACGGCGCCGATGCTTGGGATTATGTGTTTTTTCCCAGTCGCGTCGAAACACTCAAGCGTCAATGGCTCTTAATAGAAGCGGCACAATATTTACGCTCACCGCTACGTATTTTAATTGCAGGCGATGGCGGCCAGCTGCCGGCGTGTCGCGAGCAAATTGAGCGCTTAGGGTTGGGTGACCGTATCGAGCTGATGGGGCGCATCAGCGATGAGCTGAAAATCGCCACCTATGCCCACGCCTTAGGCGTTTTTTATGGCCCACAAGATGAAGACTTGGGGTACATCACCTTGGAGGCTATGTTAGCGGCCAAGCCTGTGATCACGTGTCGTGACTCCGGTGGGCCGTTGGAGTTTGTTGGGCATCAACAGACCGGCTTAGTCGTAGAACCTGAGCCACAGGCAGTGGCTGCTGCCTTGGATGAACTCTGGTACGACCGTGAGCGCGCCCGCCGCATGGGCGAGTCTGGCCTAGAGCGCTATCGCTCGTTGCAGTTAAGCTGGGCCAATGTCGTTGATACCCTGCTGCAGGATTAAATATGAGCTTAAGCATTGCCCTTATTGCCCCAAGTCCGGTGCCCTACACCCCGGGTGGTGCGGAGAACTTATGGCATGGCTTGCAGCAGGCTATTCAAGAGCATACATCGCACCGGGTAGAAATGATTAAACTGCCCAGTGCAGAAAAAACCTTCGGCCAATTATTGGCCAGCTATCGCGCCTTCAGTGAACTGGATTTAACGCATTTTGATGTGGTTGTCAGTGGCAAATATCCGGCCTGGATGGTCGATCACCCACATCATGTGTGCTATGTGCTGCACAAGTTACGCGGTTTATACGACACCTACGGGCGCACCGGCCTGCCGACAGAGCTACCGCCATTGCCGGCATTGTTGCAACCCTTGCATGCCCTGCTGGCTGCTCAGCCGGAACGTAGCTTGCTTGAGCCGCTGTTTGATTTGTGCGAACAGGGTTTGCAGCGCTACCCACACTTGTTTGCATTTCCTGGGCCGCTTACCCGCGCTGTTATTCATAAACTCGATGCCATCGCTCAGCGCCCAGGAGCGATAAAGCATTACGCTGCCATCTCTGGTACGGTCGCCAGTCGCGAGGGGTATTTCCCGTCGGGTGCGAATGTGCGTGTGATTCACCCGCCGGTCAGTGGCAAGCAGCCCAAGCCGGGAAGGGGGCGGTACGTGTTTACCGCCAGTCGTATTGATGAGCCCAAACGCTTAGATTTATTAGTGCAGGCTTATCAGCAAGTACCGGGTAATGTGCCATTTAAAATTGCTGGCACGGGTCCACAGCTGAAGCGCCTGCAGCAACAAACGAAAAATGACCCACGTATTCAATGGCTAGGGCACATTAATGAGGCTGAGTTACAGCGCTGTTACAGCGAGGCCTTGTTTGTTCCTTTTGTGCCTGATGATGAGGACTACGGCTTAATTACCCTGGAGGCAATGCATGCTGGCAAAGCGGTATTAACCACCCGCGATGCTGGAGGTGTCACCGAGCTAGTAGAAGACGGCGTTAATGGTCGTATCTGCGAGCCAATGCCGCAGGCTTTGGCTGAGATTATGGACAGTTGGTTGCAGCGGCCACAGTTATGTCGTCAGCTTGGGCGTGTGAGTAAGCAACGTGCTCAACACATCAATTGGCCCGGAGCGGTGCAACAGTTACTTCATTGCAGTGAGCTGATGCTTGCGCCTCCCTCGGTTCGGGCGGATAAAACACCGCATATTGTTGTTGCTGCCACTTTGCCGGCCTGGCCTGTGCAGGGCGGTGGGCAATCGCGTTTGTATCATTTATATCGCGAAGTCGCGCGGCATTGCCCGGTCACCTTGGTGGCATTGGGCGAAGACAGTCGTGATGAATGGTTAGCGCCTGGCTTTCGGCAAATTGTGCGGCCCTATAGCGACAGTCAGCACCGCATCAGCGGCGGTGTGTATAACGCCACGGGTGCAGAAATCAGCGATGTTTTGGCACACATAACTGCCACCAGTAATTTAAATTACATGCATGCACTGCAGCGTTGTTGTGCCTCGGCCTCTTTGGTGGTGGTCAGTCACCCTTATTTGCATCGTGCGGTGCGAGCAGTATGGCAAGGGCCTATGGTCTATGAGGCACAAGACGTCGAATACGACGTAAAAACACCGGCGCTTCAAAAAACGCCGCAAAGTCGGCATGTGTTGCAACGTATTTACCAGTTAGAGAAACACTGCTTGCAAGACAGCCGCGCCGTGTTGGTGTGTGCCGATACCGATGCCCAGCGTTTGCAACAACTTTACTCAAGGCCCGTCGCCACCTTGGTGGTGCCCAATGGCACCGACTGCAGTGCGTTGCCGTTTGTTGATTTGCAAAAGCGCTATCAGCGTTTGCAGCAACTGGGCATTGATAACGACGTGGTGCTGTTTATGGGGAGCCGTCACCCACCTAATGTGGAAGCCGCCCAGCAAATGATGTTGATGGCCGAGCAGTTGCCACAATTCGAGTTTTGGCTGATGGGCAGTGTGTGCTCTCACCCAAGTTTTTTGTCAGTGCCAGGTAATGTTCGCTTGCTCGGTATGGTTGATGAAAGTTTGCGTCGACAAGTGTTGGCCACCGCGACTCTAGCGTTAAACCCAATGCTCAGTGGTTCTGGTACTAACTTAAAAATGCTCGACTACACCGCCTCAGGGATCAATGTCATCAGTACCGAGTTCGGTTTGCGGGGGTTAAATTTTGCTCACTTGCAAGATTTAATCATTGCTGACATTGGTGGTTTTTCGCACAAAATTGATGAGTTTTTGCAGTTTTCTGTCTCGCAGCGCCAGCGTCTGGCTCAGAGTGCAAGGGCCTCTACAGAAAATCTTTACGATTGGTCGGTCTGTGCGCAGCCCTTTGTGCAATGCCTCACAGAGCTTGAGTTGGCGCACTAAACGACGCAGTTTTGCAGTTGACGTGCTTAACTGCTGGTGGCATTGTCAACGCCGATTCTAGGATTGAGAAGTTATTCAACTCCTCGTCACGTGGCAGCATCGTTCATTTACCTTGCTTGCTTGTGTCCTAGAAGGCACCTTTCAGCGAACGCTGCAAGGTAGGGGAGTAACGGAAGGACTTCTTTACAACCCTTATGGCTTGTGCCTAGAATTCGCTGCGTTGCAGTGCGATTCTGCACGATTATGGGAGCAGGAACGCATCATCATGCATGAAGTGATCGCTCCTGACTTCTACGCAGTAATAAATTGATCAATTTGTTAGCAAAGCTAATGGAGAAAACGTAAATGGCTTTTACCACTGATGAGCTGAATGTAATTCGCAGCTATATCGCTTACACAGGCGTAGCGCCGACGCAAGCTGAGCTGGAAGCGGCATTCGATCAAGAAAACATATTTGATTTTGCTGAAGCACTGATTGCTGGCAATACTCAAACCAACACAGAATTCGTCACTGCACTGTACCAAAACCTGCTGGGTCGCGAGCCTGATGCCGGTGGTCTGGAGTTCTGGACTGGCTTGATGTCAGCGTCTCAGGGCCTGTTGGCTCTCAGCAAAGACCAGGTTCTGTTGGCGTTCCAACAAGAAGCGACTAAAGCAGCTAACGACGGCGCTGTGGTAACAGGCAAAGTTGAAGCAGCTGAGCAAGCTGGCCTGACGACTGACGACGGTTCGTTTGGCTCAACTGGTCCTGTTACTCCTACTGATGACGAGTACCTTGACCGTACGTTCGATGCCACGCCTGGTGACTCTGACGTTAAAGGTTGGGAAGACGACGCTGACATCGGCAACGTTGGTACTGACATCGGTGATGATTTGGATAGCCTGCCTACTTCTAAGTCTCACAAAATCTATAACGTTGGCTACAACGCTATGGCTGAAGGCAAAGGCTTCATTAGCGCGAACTACACCTTTGACTTGAGCAATCAGTTAGGTGAGTTCGGTGACTACGAGGCTTACTTCCTGAGCCCAGTACTGACCAACACCACCACCACAGTTGGTAACTCTCTGGTTGTCGAACTGATTGACCGTCATGCAGCTACTGACGCGGAAGCTCTGGAATTCGTTGCAATCCAGTCTTTCAGCTTCAAAATCGACGGTGTTACTTACGTTATTGAATCAGCAGATTTGCTGAACGCTTCATCTTATGACGAAGTGTTGGCAGCGGTTCAAGCAGGTCTTACAGATCTGGGTATTAACGACAAAGTTGAAGCTAGCCTGGGCAGCCAGTTCCAGCGTGAGCAAACCGACCCAGACACTCAGGCGACCACTGGTGCGCTGCTGAACGGTACTCAGATCGTTATCGAAGCTAAGGGCAGCCAAGTGCTGGACCGTGGTGGCTTCCAAACGGGTGAAAAAGCCGGTGCGGATCGCAACATCGACTTGGCGGCTCGTCAGGACGTAACTGACACCTCTGTAACCAGCTCTCTGGTTGCAACCAATCTGGAACTGGACAACATTGGTTTTGGTTCACAAGGTGGTTCAATCAACATCTCTGGCCAATCAGCGTCTCTGAAAGGTGTTCAAGAGTTCAACATCGATGCAGATGGTACTGCAGTATGGCTGACTGAGCTGTCTTCAGAGCCTCTGCGTGGTCGTACCTTGGACAAGTTGGAAGTTATCAACCTGACTGGTGGTGCTGACAACTTCCACATTGGTAAAGAGCAAGTTGGTGGTGCGGTTGGTTACAGCGCATTTACCGGTGCTGGCGATGAAGCAGGTATTGAAGACGTTCGCGAATTCAATGCAGGTAGCTTCAACGGTAACATCCGTATCGATGCTGACGTTACTCACGACGTGATCGCGCGTGACTTCAACCTGACCGACAACCAAAACAACCCTTCAACCGACAACAGCGACTTCATGTACACCTTCGGTGGCGGTGATGACCTGTTGTACCTGGACTTCGCACAAGAAGTAGTTGCGTATGAAGACGCTACTTTGACTGTCAGCACCGGTGCTGGTGAAGACACGGTTGTAGTGACTTTGGTTGATTCTGACCCTGTGTTGAACGCCAACTGGTATGCTGATCATCAGCGTCAGGACAATGTGAGCATCGACACCGGCGCTGGTGACGACACCGTTCGCACTCCTGGTCAGGGCGACATGAACATCAGCACGGGTGCTGGTGATGATACTGTTTACACCGATAACAGCGGCTCTGTAAATTACATTCTGACCGACACCAATGGAAATGGCGACGTCGAAGGTACTGATACTGCAGATGATGCTGCTAAGGCACACTGGGTATTCGGTGCATCGGCTGACGATGTAACGGACCTGGCGGGTAATGCACTGGCGCCTGCGTTCTTGTACGAAGGCAAGCTGACCGTTACCTTCTCTGGCGCACAAACCGCTGGTGGTGGTGTTGCGGCAGCAGCTGCTGCGCAAAACACGGTTGGTTGGGAGTCGATTGAAGTTGACATTCCTACTGCCGATAACTACGCAGTGGACCAGCGTCACATCAACCAAGCCATCAAAGAAGCCATCAATACTGACCCTGTATTGAGCAAGCTGTTGCTGGCGAAAGACGGTGCAGATAACACTCTGGTGATCGAATCTTTGATCGACGGCGAGTTTGCTGCTGACGACTTGGTGTACAACGTAACGTCTACCACCATCGATGGCTCAACTGCAGCAGGCGTTATCACTGCTTACCAGAACTTTGCAGGTGACTCTACTGCGGTATTCGGTGCTGCTCAAGCAGCCAACGCTGCAACAGTCGCTGCACAAGACGGTACTAACCCTGACTTGGCATCTGACGGTGCTGGTACTGACATCGTTGGTGCTGCAAGTGGTTTGCAAAGCAACAACGTTATCAACCTGGGTCAAGGTGCTGATGATGTGCTGGTGCTGGGCACCGAGGCCAACAGCAACGATGAAATCGTTATGACTGGCTACGGTCTGGGTACTAACCACATCGTTAACTTCGACGATAGCGCAGGTACTGGCATTGACCAGCTGAACCTGACTGCGTACCTGACCACTCAAACCAGTGCTTCTGGCTCTTCAACGTCTGCTGTTGCAGTTGCTACTACCGGTGTTGACGCTATTGTTGCTGGTGCTGCGAACACTGCTGCTGCGAACTCAGTGACTGAAATCACTGGCTTCGACTCAACAGCTGTTGCGGGTGAAACTTGGGATGCGATGACAGCCGCTAACGTGCTGAACGCTTTCCAAGACAACACCAACGCTTACGGTAACCTGGATGATGACTTCGATGCGGCTGCCGCATTGGCGAACATCCTGGGCAATGATCGTAAGCACATCGTTGCTATCGAAAACGATAACAACGCTGGTGAGTACAAGTTCTTCGAACTGACCTCTGCAGACGACACTCAAGAGTTCACTGCAGCTCAGTTGATTGGTACCGTGGACTTCGGTGCTAACGTAGACTTTGCTTCCAATGACATTCTGGTAGGTTAATCTTCACGATTAATTGACGATTGTCGGGCCCCGCACATTGTGCGGGGCTTTTTTTTGTCTATTTCGGAGGTTAAATGTCGAATATCGTTGCATTGTCTAAGCAAAAGCATGCGCATTTGCGGCTGCTCAAAGCTTGGTGCGCACCCACCGCGAGGCCTGCCGTAGTGCCTGTGGTTGCAGAAGAACTGGCAAACATCATCGCCATGACGCCTGTTGTTTTTGTTGCCACAAACAACGGCTACGACCTGGTCGCTCTGCAAGCACTTTCACCATCCAAAAACTTGTTTATTTCTCCTGATGGAAAGTGGGTGGGTGGCTATATGCCGGCCTGGTATCGCTGTCACCCCCTGTCTGTGGCCGTGACGCAGCAGACACCCGTGGTGTGCATAGACCTAGACAGTGATAGGGTGACGGAGGCCAATTCCGATGGCAGCGTTCCTATTTTTCTGGAACATGGCCAGTTGTCGGAGCGTGCACAGCAGCAGGTGGAGTTTATTCAGCGTTTTGAAATGAGTCGGCAGCGTCTTCAAGCTTGTATTCAGGCTCTAAAAGACAGTGATGTCATCGCACCTTGGCATGTTTCGTTGAACGATGACTCGGATGAAGAAACTCCCCTCTCTGGTTTATTTCATATTAACGAGGCCAAGTTAAAAGCTCTGCAAGGTGCTGAACTTGAGCAGTTAAATCAGTCGGGCGCTTTGTCCATCGCTTATGCCCAGTTGTTATCTGAGCATCGCTTGTCTGGCCTGGTCAAATTGAGTAATGCGGTGGCGAAAATGCAAACAGACTGTAAACCGGTGGAGTTTGATGACCTGTTTGAAGATGATGACAATCTAAAATTTTAAAAGTCTGACGGTGTTTGGGTATGAGAGTATTAGCGTGTTCAGTAATAGCTGTGACAACTTTTTTGACGGCATGTGGTGGCAGCTCGTCGGGAGGAAGCAGTGACGAAGGTGTTCGTCCATTGCCGGGCCCAAATGGGACGATAATTGGAGAGCGTTATCAGCCTTTGGGGGACGATAAAGCGCTATTGCAAGATACTGTTACCAGCCTAGTTTGGAAGCGGTGTTCGCTTGGTCAGCGCTGGGATGATGCCTTGTCTAATTGCATGGGCAGTGCGCAAGCTACCTCATGGCCAGTGGCGATCAGTTATATCGATCAGGATGGTTTTCGCCTGCCAACACTGGAAGAGCTGAGTAGCTTGGTATATTGCAACGACATCCATGGTGGCACTGAGCAGATTGGCGACCTGGATATTTGGCAGGGCTGCCCTGATGCTAGCCTTTCTCCTACTGTGTTGAATGACGCATTTACTAGCGTTGAACAGGGAACATATTGGGTTTCAGATGATAGTCCTAATGCAGAAGACTTGAAGCTTGGAGTGAACTTCACTTTGGGAAAAGTCAGTGATTTAAACAATCCGCAAGCGGGTTATCCTGTGCTTTTGGTGCGTGATCCTGAAGATAACAACCCCACTGCCGCAGACGGTGTTTCGACTTGGGTTGAACCCGACTAGCGAATATACTCCCCACCCCTTTGTGTCTGTTCAGGGCGGGCTTCTTAGCCTGCTCCATTGTATTGTTAAGGATGTTGATGTTCCGTTCACTTGGGTGGTTTTGGTCTTGTGGCTTATTGCTACTTGTCTTGTTATTGAATGGCGCCATTCCCGGTTTGCTGCTGCCTACGGCAGGCCAGGCAGGATGGGTTTTAGGCTTTGCAGATTCAATGCAGCAGCAAGGTTGGTTCAATCTTTATGCTGTGCATTTTGGTATTCCACAGCCGGCAGCCATGGCTTTTGGCTTACCCGGGGCGTGGCTGAGCGGCGTTCTGATGCGCTTAGGTATCGAACCTATGTCGGCGTACGCACTTACGGTCGCGGCATGGTTATCGTTGGCGTTCTTTTCGGCAAGGCAGCTTGCTAAAGAGTGGGGAGCTAATGTATGGCTCGCCTCGCTACTTGCCACGGTGTGGTTAATTCAGCCAATCATCATACATCATCAGGGTTATTCAATGCTGGCGAGTGGTATGGCATTGCTAAGTTGCTATTTCCTGTCGTTATGGTGGTGGTTGAATCGAGGGCGTCGCTACTGGTTATTATACGCGCTAGCTGCCCTGTTTTCGCTGTTTATGGATGGTTATAGCTTTATGCTATTCGCCGTAGGAGCGAGTGCTATTTTGGCAGCTCATATGTATCAGCAGCGTCGCTTAAATGCTGAATTAATTGTTGGGCACATTCTAGCAATGGGCCTGGCTTATGCGTGCTACACCAGCTATATCGGCACGACTCAATATGCTCCTTCAGGAATGGATTTTTTCCGCGGCTGGGGAGTGGATCTCACTTACTGGTTGCAACCGAGCAAAGGCATGCATTGGCTTGCGGATGTGTTCAACCTGAGTGAGCCGCGTTACATGTCCAAGCACTTTGGCGATTTTTCAGTCTGGGAAACTACCTTCATTCTTCCACTGCTATTAGCTTTGGTCGTATTGCTGGTGTTGAATAGGCTGAACCGAGTAGAAATGGGGGCTGTACCTCGCTCGTGGTTGTTTGGTGCAGTCTTAGCCATGCTGTTTGCGGGCTACATGGCAATGGGACCATCCTTTAAGCTGGCATCGTACAAACCCGAAGGCATTGTCTTGGGCGGGGGGATGGCGGCAGAGTACGCTAGATTTTCTACCGGCAGCCATATCATTTCTGAAAACATCCCTGGGTTTTCAGCTATGCGTGCAAGTTACCGTTGGACAGGTCTCTTGGTGTTTATGCTTTGGGTTACTCTTGTCATATTGATGGTGAAGCGCTCCCGTCTAAGCGTGGCCTTTATCGGCAGCCTTTTGGTCATTAGCTATTTACCCAATGTGCCAGAGCGCATTGAAAAATATCGTGAGTACTTTGAGGATTTTCAGAACTTCGATGAACAGTTTCGTGAGCCACTCGCGGATGACGTGGCTCCCGGTGAAATCGTGGTGTTTTTACCTTGGGGAAATGACTTCGCAGCAAACTACCTTGCTCCGGCAGTTGGAGTGCGATCACTCAACATAGGTGGTGATAAAAATGTGCAGCAAGCCTCACAGCATTGGCCCGACTGGATGAAGCCGTTAGGGCGTGGCAGCATTCAATCTCCGTATGCAAAGTCTGTCGCTACGGCTCTGCAGCAAGGGGAAGTCGATGCAGTGGTTATTCCCAAAGTTGATATGTTATGGGCTCCACATAATTGGCCGAGTGAACGCATTGGTCCTTTCGATCGTCCAACGATAGAGCAGCTTAGAACAATGTCAGATCGACAGGTGCTTGAGAGACCTCGTTATTGGTTGGTGCGTTAGTTTTTCTCCATTGCCAAAGCCGGCAAAGCGGCAAACGCTGCGTCAGCGCTGTGTTAGCATCAAGTAAGGGTTGCCGGCTGAGCTTGTGCACTAGCAGCCAGCTGGCATAATGTCGGCAATTGCGTCTTCTATTTGGCGGACACCACTTTCAGGGATTTTCATGTTCGAGCGCTTTCTGCAATGGCCACGCTTGGTTAAACGCCTGTTGACGGTAGCGTCGGACATTGTGGTGCTGGGCCTGGCGCTTTGGGGCTCGGTTTCTCTGCATCGTGATCAGCTCTATGCCCCGTCGCAGCCCGATGTGCTGCTGTATCTGCTGACCTTAACGGTGACGGTGACGGTCTTTATTCGCTTGGGTTTATATCGGGCGGTGCTGCGCTTTCTCAGTGATCGCGCCATTTTGACCATTTCTGCCGGTTGCTTGTGCTCTGTCGCTTCACTGTGGCTATTTGCTAAAGCTTTAGATATTCCGGTGTCTTCAGCCGTGATCGTTACCTACGGTACGCTGGCGTTTTTATTCGTTGGCGGCACACGCTTTGGCACTCGGGCACTGATTAATCGCCCTGGTCTGCGCAATAAAGAGCCAGTAGGTATTGTGGGGGTGGGCGATACTGCGCGTCAGCTAGCCTCAGCCTTGCATCAGGGCACCGAGTTTCGCCCGGCCGCTTTTTTCTCACCTGAACCCGTGGCAGATTTATCTCTAATTGCTGCGACACCTGTCTACCAACTCGGCCATGCAGAGCGCGCGGTGCGCGAGCTGGGCCTAAAGAAAATTTTGCTTGCCTTAGATGAGCCACAGCGCAGCGAGGGCGAGCTGTCTTCTCGCCAGCGTTTGCAGGTGCTGAATCAGCTAGAAGCGTTGTCGGTACCTGTGCAAGCGGTACCGTCGGTGTCTTGTCTGGTGTCGGGCCGGGTGCGTATCAGTGACATTCGTGACTTAGATGTTGAGGACTTACTCGGTCGTGAGCCGGTCAATATTCACCACACACAGTTACAAGCGGCCATAGCAGATCGCGCCGTAATGGTTACTGGGGCGGGCGGATCGATTGGCTCCGAACTGTGCCGACAGATATTACGTCAAAGACCACGACGACTGGTGCTTTTTGAGCAATCTGAATTTGCGCTTTACCAAATTGAACGTGAGCTGCGCCAGGCGCTGCAGTCTGATAGCAGTCAGGTAGAGATTATTCCGGTACTGGGCAGCGTGCTGCACCGTCGCCGCTGCGCCAGTGTGATGAGTGAGAATGACATTGAGCTGGTTTACCACGCCGCAGCTTATAAGCACGTGCCTTTGGTGGAGCACAATATTATTGAAGGCGTGCAAAACAATGTATTTGGTACCTGGTATGCCGCAGAAGCGGCGATTGAAGCCGGCGTAAAGCGTTTTGTCTTGATTTCTACCGATAAAGCCGTGCGTCCGCCCAATGTTATGGGCGCCAGTAAGCGCATGGCGGAGCTGGTGTTGCAGGGCTTGGCCATGCGTCAAAGTGATACTGTCTTTACTATGGTGCGCTTTGGCAATGTGCTGGGCTCGTCAGGCTCAGTGGTGCCTTTGTTTCGCGAGCAAATTCGTGAGGGCGGGCCTGTCACTGTGACCCACCCGGATATTTGTCGCTATTTTATGACCATTCCCGAAGCGGCTCAGTTAGTGCTGCAGGCAGGCAATATGGCAGGTGGCGGTGAGGTGTTTGTTCTGGATATGGGTGAGCCAGTCAAGATCGCTGATTTAGCCCGTAAAATGATCCACCTGATGGGGCTAACGGAGAAAACCCTGAGCAACCCAGGCGGTGATATCGAGGTGGTGTTTACTGGCCTGCGCCCTGGTGAAAAGCTATTCGAAGAGTTGCTGATTGGCAACGACCCACAAGGCACCCTCCATCCACGCATTATGATGGCGCGCGAGCATGCGGAACCTTGGCACCAGGTCGCCGAGTTGCTGGAACAACTCAGCCGCGCCAGCCATGAATTTGATCGTGAACGCATTATTCACTTATTATTCCGCGCCCCGCTGAATTACCGGCCTGCTGAGCTGCCGGATACTTCCGCTACTGACTTTGCTGAATCCAGTAATATCAGGCCATTCAAAGTCGGGCGAGATGCTGCCGGCTGAACTCACCACTTCCTGCAAGAAATACCATGAAACTGATAATTCAAATCCCTTGTTACAACGAGGAACAAACCCTCGAAATCGCCTTGTCACAGCTACCACGAGAAGTTGAGGGCTTTGATACCGTCGAGTGGCTGATCATTGATGATGGCTGTACCGACAATACGGTTGAGGTCGCCCGGCGCTGTGGTGTCGATCATATCGTTAGCCTTAGCCCCAACCAAGGATTAGCCAAAGGCTTTATTGCCGGTCTGCAACGTGGTTTGCAGGAAGGAGCTGATGTAATCGTAAATACAGACGCAGATAATCAATATTGTGCAGACGATATCCCAGCTCTGGTTCAACCAGTGATCAATGGGCAAGCTGATTATGTCGTGGGTGAGCGTCCAATTGCTACCATTGACCACTTCTCGCCAGTGAAAAAAGCATTGCAGCGTTTGGGCAGTTGGGTGGTGCGCTTGGCATCTCGAAGTCGCGTGCCTGATGCACCCAGTGGCTTCCGTGCCATGAGTCGTGAATGCGCTATGCAGCTTTCTGTTTTTAGTGAGTATACCTACACCTTGGAAACTGTCATTCAGGCTGGCCAGAAAGGCATGGCCATCGCGTCTGTACCGGTGAGAGTGAATGAAGACTTACGCCCTTCCAAACTGGTGTCTAGCATTCCATCATATGTGCGTAAGTCGATGATGACGATTGTACGTATGTTCGTGGTGTATCAACCATTTCGCTTTTTCCTGACCATTGGGGGCGTACTATTTGGTCTGGGCTTTTTACTGGGGTTGCGCTTTTTGTGGTTCTACCTTGGCGGCAATGGCGATGGTCACATTCAATCATTGATTCTGGCTTCTGTTTTGATGGGGATGGGGTTCCAAACAGTGCTTGTGGCATTTGTTGCTGATTTGCTCTCGGTCAATCGCAAACTATTGGAGGAACTACGTTACAGTAGCCGTAAAGCAGAACTGGACTCTTCTAACTCGTCACATGCAGATTGATCGCCGTAACTTTAAAGTTGCTGCTGAATGGCTGGGGCGGCTGCTGAGCCTGGCGGGTGTCTTAATCATTGCGCGAGAGCTAACCCAGCTTGTCGATGACAATAGCTGGCATAGCCTACAGCAGCGGATACAGCTTTGGTGGCTGGTGTTGCCTGTTCTGTATGTGGCTGGTGGTATGGCTCTGGGAGCGGCCTGGTGCGCGTTGCTCAGGCAGCAAGGCATTAGGGTTGCCACCGTGTGGGGACTATCCGTACATGGGCGTAGTCAGTTGGCCAAATATGTGCCAGGAAATATTTTTCATTTTGCCGGACGCCAGGCCATGGCAATGGCTGCTGGTCTGCCAGCGAGGCCGGTGTTGGCGACCACGTTGTGGGAGCTGGCAGGTCAGGCCATGGTGGCTGCTTGGGTGGGTTTGTTGGCATTGTCGCTGTTGTGGCCGACTGCTGCGCCATATCTGCCATTGGTTATGCTGCCATTGCTACTGTTTTTTTCTCTATTGTTGGTTCGTGTTGGCCATACGGCGACGCTAAAGGCTATGTATTGGCAGTTGGCTTTTTTACTCGTATTTGTGCTGCTGATGCTGGCTCTGTTTTTCAGCTTTAGAGCTGTATCCGTCAGTTGGTTACACATAGGCCAGCTGGCGGGTGTGTTTGCAGCTGCGTGGTTGTTGGGGTTTGTAGTGCCAGGAGCACCAGGTGGCATAGGTGTGCGCGAGTTGGTGTTGCTGTGGGGGCTCTCAGGGTTCATGGCAGAAGAGCAGGTGCTCTTGTTGGTAGTCGCAGGACGTTTGCTGACCACTATTGGAGACGTGTTGGTCTACTTCTTTAGTATCTGGTTGTCACAACGGTCTGCGGCCAGTTTTTCATTCAGCGACGTATGATAGTTTACTCGTCTGATATAACACGGTTGACTCTAAGGTCTGTGTGTGCGACGACTGCTTAATTATGTACGTCGCTCGCCTCGGCTGTACCCGTGGCTGATGACTTGGGTCGACCGCTGGCCTTGGTTGCGCAACCAGCTGCGCGACTGGGTCGAAAATCGTGCTGCGCCGCGCCCGCAGCCTGCATCGGACTGGCCGGAGTGGCATATTCAGTTCACCGCAGCAGAGCAGTTACCACAGCACAGTTTGCAAACATTCTGGTGTGGCGGCTATGCCGCTTTGCTCGGTCAGCCACCTGCAGAGGTGATTTGGCCCCGTCGTCAGCTGCTGGTGGATGTCTCAGATTTAGTGCGCTTCGATTTGCACACCGGCATTCAGCGGGTGGTGCGCAACGTGCTCCATCACTGGTTGCTTCACGAAGCATCTGCCTGGCAGGTGGAGCCCGTGTTTGAGTATCACGGGCGTTATTATTATGCCCGTCGCTATACCTGCCAGTGGCTCGGCGTTGAGTGTCCGTCAGAGCTGCGCGATCACCCTGTCAGCGTTAAGTCGGGTGATGTGTTTGTCGGCTTGGATTGGGCCATGCCGATGCTAGAGCGCACGGAGCCGCTATTGCAGAAGTGGCGCCAGCAAGGTGTGAGATTGAATTTTGTGATTTATGATTTGCTACCGCTGACTTTGCCGCAGTATTTTCCCGCCGCCTTTGCCAGCGAAATGCAGCAATGGCTGTTGCGAATGGCCCGCTTAGGCGATCACCTTAGCTGTATATCTTCCACTGTCGCGAAGGAGGTAGAGGCAACGCTGAAGGCTGCTCATGTGAGTGTGCCAGTGATCAATCATTTCCCATTGGGCAGTGATTTACCCGTGACGCCACAGCAACCCCCACCAGAAATCACCAATAAATTAACTGACCAGCCTGTGTTGCTGATGGTCGGCACCATTGATCCGCGCAAAGGCTACGAGGCGGTGTTGCAAAGCATGCGACAACTTTGGCACTTAGGGGTTAACGTGCAGCTGGTCATAGTCGGTCGTCCGACGAGCCGGGTTGAGTCGACCGTTGCTCAGTTGCAGCAAGCCCACCGATCGCCCGACGTTCCGTTGCTATGGCACTACGACTGTGATGATGCCTGTTTAGAATGGTGGTATCAGCGTGCTCAGTGGCTGTTAGCGGCCAGTGAGGGCGAGGGCTATGGCCTGCCCCTGATCGAAGCAGCGCGTCGTGGGTTGCCAGTGATTGCTCGTGATTTGCCGGTATTTCGTGAGGTCGCGCCACCTGCGACGATGTTTTTTTCAGACAACGATCAATTAATCGACGTGATACAAGTAGCTTTACAACAGCCCGCGAGTAATACAGAAACATTGCTCTCCATGCCTACCTGGGAGCACAGCGCCCACCAGCTGTTGCAACAATCGGTGGGGCAATGAGCAATACAGAACCCCTTGTCAGCATTTGCATGCCCGCCTACAACTGCGCGGCGACGATTGATGAAGCCATTGGCTCGGTGGTGGCGCAAAGCTTCTGCCAATGGGAGTTGTTGGTGGTGGATGATGGCTCGTCAGATGATACGGCCCGCCGGGTAGAAGCCTGGCAAGATGGCCGCATTCGCTTGCTGCGCCATAACACCCCCAGTGGCAGCCCAGCACGGCCACGCAACACGGCATTGGCGCAGGCTCGCGGGCGCTATATCGCTTTTCTGGATGCCGATGATCTATGGCTACCGGCCAAGCTTGAACGCCAGTTAGATTTTATGCGTACATCTGCGGCCGCCATCAGCTGCTGTGGTTATCGTCGCTTCGATGCCAACGGTCAGAAGCCGGCTGTGATTCCGCCATTGCAAGCCAACTATGACGATTTGCTACGCCAGAATACGGCGGGCTGCCTGACGGTGATGCTTGATCGGGAGCAATTACCGACGTTTGAGTTTCCTGTGTGTGGCCACGAAGATTATGCCCTCTGGTTAAGTCTGTTGCGCCGCGGGGAAACCCTGCTGGGGCTACCCGAGATATTGGCGTGCTATAGGCTGCAGGCTGGCTCGGTATCCTCCAGTAGAATGCGAAATATCGGCTCTATGTGGCATATTTATCATCAGCGTGAAGGTCTGGGTTGGTGGAGCAGCCTCACCCATATCGCCGGTTATGCCTGGCGCCGTCAGCAACGTTATCAACAGGGAACTTAAAGGTGTCTCAGCAAGTTCTGGTTACCGGTGCCAATGGTTTTATTGGGCAGGTTGTATGTCGGCAACTGCAGCAAGCCGGACACAGCGTCACGGCACTGCAGCGCAGCCTTAGCGAGCAGCGATGGCCAGTTAAACAGTGGCCTGAAGCAGGGCTGCTAGACGTGCAGGGTTATGACAGCGTGATTCATCTGGCAGGATGCACCGAGGGTACGCCAGCTTTGTTGCATGCAAGCAATGTGACGTTGACCGAACGTCTGGCACAGGCCTGTGAGCAACAAGGCGTTAAGCGCCTGGTGCTGGTGAGCAGCATTGGCGTGTGCGGTGGCTCTGCCGCCGAGGCACTGACTGAAACCTCGCCGACCCGTCCACAAACCGACTACGCTGCGAGCAAACTGGCGGCTGAGCAGGTATTGGTGTCGAATTTGAAGCGTTGTCAGTGGAGCATTGTGCGGCCACCACTGGTGTATGGCGCCGGCACAGAAGGCGCACCGCTTAAAGGCAGCTTTGCCTTGTTGCAAAAGCTGGTGAGCAGCGGTTTGCCCTTGCCGTTTGCGGGTTTAACCGCACCGCGCGCGATGGTGCATGTGGAGCATTTGGCCGGTGCGCTGCTGGCTTGTGTCGAGCGAGAGGAAGCGGCGGGTCAGGTTTTTCACTTGGCCGATGAGCCGGCGTTGCCTGTGGCCGATACCATTCGTGAACTACAGCACGCCAAGGGCCGGCGCTGGTCACGGCTGCTGCCCATGCCAGCCAGTTGGCTGCAGCGCTTAGCGGCACTGGCGGGTAAAGAAGCGGCGTTGCAACAATTGCAGCAGCCGCTGTTGATTGATAGCAGCAAGGCTCGCCATTTACTCCAGTGGCAACCGCAGCGCACCACGCGCATGGCCTTGCATGACTGCATGGCGCCGGCTAACCCGGCCTGGCAGCGATGGGCCGATATTCTGCTCGCCGGTACAGGCTTGCTGTTGTTGTGGCCAGTGCTGTTGCTGTTGTGTGCCATCAATGCTTGGCCGCAAGGGCAACCGCTGTTTCGCCAGCGTCGTCTTGGCAAAGATCAAAAGCCCTTCACCATGGTGAAATTTCGTACCATGGCATTGGGCACGCCGTCGGTACCGACGCACGAATTGCCCGGCGGTGGCATCACCAGATTAGGGCGGTTTTTGCGCGCCACTAAATTAGACGAGTTACCTCAACTGTGGAATGTGGTGAAAGGTGAGATGAGCTTGGTGGGCTCGCGTCCAGGCTTGCCAGATCACGCTGAGCTCACTCGAGCTCGCCAACAGCAGGGGGTATTTTCTTATCGGCCTGGCATTACTGGCCTGGCGCAGTTGCAAGGGGTGGATATGTCGACGCCAGAGCAGTTGGCGCAGGTGGATGCCCAAATGTACCGCGAGTTGACGCCGCTGCGCTACGTGCAGTTGATCGCCTTAACCGCCATGCCACCGCTGCGCCGCTGGTGGCCGTTGTAATCCCCCGCTACATAAGGCGTTTGTAGAAGGCGTTGTAGAAAAACGCTGCAATCGCGATCGCTGAGATATAATGCCGGCATTCTTTTGTGAGGTTTGCCATGAACGCTCTGGCCACTGAACTGCCGCCTTTCGACGGCAACTCTGATGAACCCATGTTCTCCCGCATTGCCGATGATCTGCGCCAGCAAGGCTGCAGCATTCAGCCGCTGGCGCTGCCGCCTAAGTTAGCCGAGGCGTTGGCGTTAGAAGTTCATACCTTGAACCATGAGGCATTTGAACGCGCGGGCATTGGCCGTAGCCAAAGCCACGTGAAAAACCGCTTTGTGCGCAACGATGACATCTGTTGGATTAACGGCAGCAGCGAGGCCGGTGCTGACTGGCTCAAGTGGACGCAAGCGTTGCAAACCTATCTGAATCGGCGGCTATTTCTAGGATTGTTTTCATTTGAAAGCCATTACGCCTATTACCGCGCGGGGCATTTTTATAAGCGTCACTACGACGCCTTTCGTGGCCAAGCCAATCGCGTTCTGACGGTGGTGGCCTACCTCAACCATGACTGGCAACCCGACGATGGCGGCGAGCTGGTGGTGTATCGTGACGACGACGATAAAGAAGGCATTAAAGTGGTGCCGGCCATGGGCAGCTTGGTGGTGTTCTTAAGTGAAGAATTTCCCCATGAGGTGTTGCCGGCACAGCGCGACCGTTACTCCATCGCTGGCTGGTATCGCTTGAACAGCAGTACCAACGGCCAGATCGACCCACCGTCGTGACGTGGCTCTAGCACGCTATCGTCGTGGCCCGGATCACCGCCAAATAGTGGCGCAGCCGGACTTTGGCAGCATCCACTCGTTATTTGGTTTTCGCTCCGTGGTGATTGGCCGCTGGGTCACCGCAGAGGAGCGCCAGCATGCCGCTGGCTGGTTCTTTGATGCATTGATGGACTTGCTGCACATCTTGGCAGGGCCTGCGCAGCGTTACGGTTTGCCATCGTCACTCATTGCTTTGCGTGGCAGCTTGGCACTGAAATATGGCTCGGGTGGCCGACCTGGCGTGGCAGCGCATTACGAACCAGCGACGCGCACTTTTGCACTGGCCAAAAATGCTGGCCCAGGCAGTCTGGCTCATGAGTGGTTTCACGCCTTCGATCACTACATCGCCAGTCGCATGTATCCCAGCTCAGGCCCAGCCTTTGCCAGCGCCTGTTTTTATCAGCAGCAAGTGCCCATTTCTGAACACACCTTGGTGGATGCTTGGCAGCATTGTATGGCACAGATTTTTGCGCCAGATTCTGAGCTGGTGGCTGCATCTTTGGCCTACGATCAGGCGCAAGGCTGCGACTATTACCGCCAACCCGAAGAAATCGCCGCACGGGCGTTTGAGGCCTTTGTGCAGGATGCAACCATCAAAAACGCCTGGCTGGTCAGTGGCACTCGTGCCAGCTCTGAGGCCAAAGCCGGTGTTTACCCACAAGACGAGCAACGCCGACGTATAACTACCGCTTTTTCCGAGTATTTTTCCCAGCTCAGCTTGGTCTTGCTACGCAACGGTGAATAACTCTTTACCCGTTGCTCTAAATATGCCTGTTTTTATACCGGTTTAGATTCTTTTGCACAGTATCTGTGGATAATGTTGGGTGTAAATTCATGATAACCGTCGCCAGCGCCATAACCACGCCGATGGCCTTAGATTGGTGGTGTTTTGACCACTGTCGATATTTGCTCTAGCCCAGGCATGTCAAGGCTTGACAGGTATTTTAGCAAGATTTTTTATGATCCTCAGGCAGAGGTATGAGGCGGGCAAAAAAAGCAAATTTTCTGCCTTGGCAAGTCTTGAATAATGATCGCCAGCTTGTTGTGCGAGGTGCGGGTATCACTTTCCACAGAATCTGTGGATAACATTGGGGTTAAGTGTTTGGTAACTGGCTCCGTGGTAGGGGCTATCCGACGGAGCCTTGGTTTGATCAAAAAATAACCAGTGTGTTTTAGAGCACTTGCTTCAGTGGTGCGTGCTGTTCAGCCGACAGGCGCGGGCCAAACTGGCTGACCACAGTGGCCGACGCCAGGCTAGCCAGCCGACCGGCGGCTGCGGCATCGTGACCCTGACTGATGGCGTACAAATAGGCGCCCGCAAACATATCACCGGCACCATTGCTGTCGACGGCGGTCACTGAGTGGGGCTCTATGCGATGGGTGTTTTCGCCATCCCAAATTAACGCGCCCTCAGCACCACAAGTTACCACGACGTGCTTGGCCACTTGTTGCATTGCGGCCAGAGCGGCCTCGGTGCTGTCTTCGCCGCTGAACAGCTTGGCTTCTTGCTCGTTGCAGAACAACAAGTCGATGCCGTCGCCCAGCATTTCTACCAGCCCGTCTTTAAAGAACTGCACCATGGCAGGGTCCGAGAAGGTCATCGCCACTTTAACGCCATGCTTGCGCGCCAAGTCACGGACGGCAATGGCGGCTTGGCGTGAGGTGTCGGACGTCACCAAATAGCCTTCTAAATAGGCGTATTGCGACTGTGCCAGGGCGGCTTCATCGACATGATGGTCACGCAGTTCGGTGGAAATACCTAAATAGGTGTTCATGGTGCGCTCGGCATCTGGGGTGACCATCACCAGGCACTTGCCAGTGACGCCATCGTCACGCTCACCATCCATATTGGTGTCGACGCCGGCGGCTTTGATGTCAGCGACGAAAAAGTCCCCAGTTTCATCATTGGCCACGCTGCAGGTGTAATACGCCTTGGCACCAAAGTAGGCGGCGGCAATGATGGTGTTGGCGGCACTGCCGCCACTGGCGCGTTTTTTCAGCCCATAGTCGGCATTTAAACGGGCTAGGTTGGTTTCCAGTTGCTCGGCGTCGATCAGTGTCATCAGACCTTTTTCTATGCCAGTGCGGGCGAAAAATGCGTCGTCGACTTCAAATTCTTTATCCACCAGCGCATTGCCGATGCCATAAATGTGATAGCTCATGTGGGCCTCGTTGTGAGTAAAAGTTGGCAGTGTACCAAAGCTGGGACTTGGTGATTCTGATAATGGCCAATGTCGTCTATGATGCCGGCATGAACAAAGTCACTCGTTTTATTCGCCAGCGCCAGCGTGTGCGCCATGCGGTGTATCAAACCGATGCCAGTATCAAGCGTGCGGTAATTCGCACCGCGTTGCTGTTATTGGCGTTTATTCTTATGCACGCTTTCGCCATGGTTTGGCTGGAAGGCATAGCGCCGTGGCCAGCGTTGTGGCTGACCATGACCACGCTCACCACCGTCGGTTATGGCGATTTATCCGCACAAACCATGGCGGGCCAGCTGGCCACCATGAGTTTGATGTTTGTCTGCGGCATCACTTTGATGACGTTTTTAATCAGTGATTATGTCGACTTCCGCATAGCCCGGCGGGAGCGCATTCGAACCGGCAACTGGGATTGGAATATGGCCGAACACCTGCTGTTTATTAATGCTCCAAAATACAACCGTGAGGCGTATTTTTTACGCCTGATCAGCCAGATTCGTGAAAGTGGCGAATATGTCGATGCGCCGATTATGTTGCTGAACGAAGATTTCCCCGATGGTTTGCCCGACAGTTTGCGGCAATTGGGGGTGGTGCATGTAACGGGGCTGGCCAGCCGGGAGGACGATTTACGTCGTGCCGGTGTCGATCGCGCCAGCCATATTATTGTGCTGGCACGTGATGAATATTCCGCCGACAGTGATAGCTATACCTTTGATGTGGCCTATCGCCTGTATCAGCGCCACTTGGGTCACCGAGTGATTGCCGAGTGCGTCGACGATGGCAATCGCGAGCGCTTAAAACACTTGGATATTCGCTCGATTTTGCGGCCGATTCGCTCTTACCCAGAGATTATTGTGCGGGCGATGGTGGCGCCTGGGGCCGAAGTGGTGATTGAAGATATGTTCACCCACGCCAATGATCACCCGGTGCGCTATCCGGTATGGCTAGAGGGCGAGCGTTGGGCCGATGTAGTCAACGCCGTGGTGCAAAGCAACTTGGGTACTCCGCTGGCCTACGTGACCAAAGAGGGGCATGTGGAGGCACACCCAGACGGCGATCATACCGTGCATGGGCAATCCTTAATTGTGCTGGTACATACCGAAAACACCCCCACCATTCGCGAAATGCAGCGCGCAGTGGAGGTGTACTTTAACCGCTATGCGGCCGACTACGACGGCGATTAACCCTCGTCGTCGCTGTGATCCTCATCGCCGTGGTCATGATCGTGATCTTCGTCATGCTCATCGTGGTTATGGCCATCGTCGTGATCATCATCGAAGCCAACCCAGGCCAGTTTGTTTGGCGTGAATGGCAGTTCAATATTGCTGACTGTCATGGTATCTAATGCCACTACCTTAACGGCATTCGCCAGCGTATCCGCGACATAAGCCACGGCTTGCTCGGCGCTGCTGGCGATGCTGATTCGCGCATGGCTCGTCGAGGTGGGTATGTCGCTCAACACGCTGACACTGCCGTGATACGCGAAGTTGGCATCGCCATCAAAGCGGTGCAGTGCGCCGTTACTATCGAGGGCCAGTAAATGGTCGCCTTCGGCGCTGAAATGGTAACTGACCAGCTCAGTCTCGGCGGCGCCAGACCAGTCCAATGGGCTGATGCTGCGCTGCTCTAAGTTCACCAACCAAAGCGCTCCGCTGGCAATGCCTACCACCCGTTCGTCGTCATCGTCGCCATAGAAACTGCCAATGCGGTTATCTCCCATGGCGGCTGGGTTAGCGATTTTATGGGCTTCAAACTCGCCATCATGCTGATGCACCAGCAATACACCATCGCTGCAGCCAAACACTGCGCCGTGTTCGGTTGCCAGGCTGCCGTGCAGGCTTGGGCATAGGGTGTCGAAGCGGGTTTCAAAGTCGAAGTGATCGCCATGGGCATGATACAGCTCGACTTGTTGTGGCAGGGTGGAGTCGGCTTCTGGGGCGCGCCAGCTGACCAATAAATGGTCGTGCATCGGTTCGGCGGTGCCATGCATGGCGTTTTCCAGTGTTAAGGTCAACGGCTGGCCGCTGGTGATGTTGGTCTCAGTGAACAGCTGCACGCTGGCGTTAACTCCGCCTTCGCCGTCGCCGTCAAAGAACACAGCCATTTGGCCATCGTGGCGGGTGATGTGGGTGGGTTTTGTGCCTTCAAAGACGGTGCTCAGTAACTGCGGTGCTTTGGCATAAGGATGCAGGTGGTCACCGTGGTCTTCCTGATACAAACCGCCATCGATCACTTGCACCTTGCCTTGATCCCGCTGTGGCAGGAAGGCATAGCGGCCTTGCGGTGAGGCGTAGACCGCGCTGGCAGTGTTCTCAAGCTGGAAGGTGTCCATCACGCTGTTGCTGTCGAGGTCGTAGACCAGCGCTTGTGGTTGATCGGCGGCGCTGATCACCAAGCGTCCGGGCAGGTCGGTTAACGACTGATCGACATCATGGCCATGATCATTGTCCTGCTCATGGTCATCGTCGCTGCTACTACTGCTGCTGCCACAGCCTGTTAGAACGGCAGATGCTAGTAACACGGCTAACCAAGTCGTGGAGTGAGAAAGCGGTGCGGGCATGGGGTATCTCCTTGTTATAACGTAATTAATTTGCCTGAAAGCAGGCTGGCTAAGGTGCTTGCTTAGCCAGCCTGCGGGTAAATGAATAAATGCGGCTTACAGTTCGAGTTGCAGCGCCAGTGACCATTGGCGGCCAGGCAAGGGTGCGAATTCCTTTAAGTAAGAACTGTGCAACTCGCCCCGGCTGTCGGTGAGGTTGGTGACCCCAAAGCGGTAATTGAAATCACCGAACTGCTGGCCAATATGCAGGTTGAGCTGAGTGAAACCGTCGGACTCGTCTTCGGCCACCGCCACATGGCGTTGGGCGAAGGTATGCTCTAGCTCACTGCTGAACTGCCAGTTGGCGGGCTGCCAGCGCAAACCAAAGCGCGCACTGGCAGGAGGAATGCGAGGCAGATTGTTGCCACTGCGCAGTTGAGCGCGCACGCCATCAGCACTGGCATGGAGCTGCAATGTGTCGTTGATTTGGCCTTGCCAGCTGGCTTCAAAACCGCGAAAGCGGGCGTCTTCTTGCACATGGCGGTACACCGCATTGCCGTGAAACGGATCTTCTACGCTGAGGCGGCGGTTGTAGATGTAATCTTGGTATTCGTACCAATACAGCGCCAGGCGCAGTTGTTGTTGCTCGCTGTGATAGAGCCAGTTCAAATCCAGGCTGTGGGCCGTTTCGACCTCCAGCTCGCCGTTATCAAGCTGAAACGAAAAGGTCGCGTGATGGTCGCCGTTCCACAGCATTTCTTCGGCATCGGGCGCGCGCTGGCTGCGCGCTATGGTGATGGCGACACGCTGTTGCGGTGTTAACCGCCAGGTCGCCGCGGCCGACAGCGCATGTGGGTTAAATTCGCGTTGCTGGTAGTAGTCGCGATCGCGGCGATAGCCCGGGTCGATGGGATCTTCATCGGCATCAATGCGACGCTTCTCCTGGCGCAAGCCCAGCTCAAACTGGCCGTGCTGCCAGGGGCGTTGAGCGACCCAATACACGGCAATATCGCGTTTGATGGTGGCGGGCATGGGGGTGCTGTGGCCAAAATCGAGGCCGTAGCGGCTGAAAAAATCATCGCCTTGTCTACCATCCCAGGGTTGATCGCCATAATCTGGAATACCACGACAGCCACTGTGGTCGTGGCACAGCTCAAGCGCCTGTTGATTAAACTGCACGCCGATATGGCCCTCCCAGCCCAGCAAAGACTGATGACCCACCTCTATTTGGCTTTGCCAGCTGCGCTTTAGAAATAGGCCTTCAACTTCGCTGCCATTGACTTCGTCATGGCGGTAGTCCTGATGGCTCAGCTGCCACTGCCATTCCGATAGCCAGTTGGAGTTAAGCCAGCCACCGGCTTGCAGCTGATAATCTTGCTGCAGCGGTCGCACGCGTGCAGGTTCATCGTCTTCATTGGGCACGCCATAGTCGTAGCGCGTCTCCGCTAGACTGGCGCCGATATAGCGGCCGGGGGCCCAGAAATAGGTCAAGCCAGCGCCCAACTCGTGACTGTCGGTGTCACTGTTTTCGACCCGTTCGCCTGCATGATAATCGTCGTGGCGGCGGCGCATGCCATCGAGCTGTAGCTGCCATTGCTCATTGCCGGCGTTAAAACGGGCCGCTGCGGCTCGGCCTTGATCGCCACTGCTAAGGCGACTGTTTAGGCGCAGCTGCTGTTGTTCTGCGGCACTGCGCGCAATGCGGCCATTTTCGATTTTGACTACGCCGCCAATGGCACCACCGCCATAGCGCAATGCTGCTGGCCCTTGAATGATTTCTACGTTGTCGGCGGCGGCTAAATCCGTCATCGGGGCATGGTCGGCGCTCATGGCGGAGACATCACTGCTGTCTTGTCCGTTCACCAAGAGTTTTACCCGACTGGCGCCTTGGCCACGAATCATGGGACGACCGACACCAGGGCCAAAGGAGGCATTGTTGACGCCGGGTAAGTTGCTCAGTGCTTCGCCCAGGGTTTGTTGGCGGGCTTGTTCCAGCGCTTCGGGGTCTAGCATCAAGATGGGTTGTGCTGTGTCAGTGCGGGCTTGGGCGTCGCCAGTGACGACCACCTGCTCAAGCTCCAGCGCATGACTGGACAAAGGCAAGCTGATCATCGGCAGCAAGTACAACAAACGGGACATAGAAGCGAGGCTCATTGGTTATCTTATAACATTGTTGGCGATGTTATAAGATAACCAGTATTTCATGCAAGCCGCTAAATTTTGTGGCGTATATGCTAATAGTTCGTATTACTGTTGCTGTTTTGGGCTGGGAAAATTAGTATGCATGCCACCTATCATTGTGGCGCTGCAGGGCAAAAACATGCCGCCAACGTGACGCACTTTTCTCGCCGTACAACTAACGAGGTAATCATGGGCAAGCGCCGCTGGCTGTTTAAACTTCACACCTGGCTAGCATTGCTGGCGGCGCTGCCGTTACTGATTAGCTGTTTAACCGGTGCGATTCTGGTCTTTAAGTACGAGATCGACAGCCTACTGCGGCCAGCGGCGGTGAACGTTGAGCAAGTGCTGGAGCAACGGCAATCTTTGGATCAGCTGCGCAGCCTGGTGCAGCAACGGTTCCCGCAACACGAGATCACCGGCTGGACGTTATTTCAATTACCTCAGCGCGCCGATGTGGTGTATTTGATTGCCCATGGCAGTAGCGATTGGCAGCACGTCTATGTGGATGCCTATCAAGGGCAGGTGTTGACCGAACCTGCTTTGGCGACGACGCACTTTACCGATTGGCTGCTGGAGCTGCATTATCACCTGTTGCTCGATCACACCGGGTTGCTGATTGCCGGCATTGCCTCAGCGGTCTTGATGCTACTAGGCCTGACGGGGCTGTTTATTTATCGCCAGTTCTGGAAAAACCTGCTGCGATTGCGCTGGCGGTCCGCGCGCATGACTCTATATGTCGATACCCACTCCAGCTTTGGTATGGTGTTGGCGCCAGTGATGATCATCGCCGGCTTTACCGGTGCTTACTGGAACTTTATTCACCTGGCGCAAGAGGGCTTAGTACACGACGATCATGCTGAGCATATTGTGCAAGGGCCGATGTACGATCATTCGTTGTCGCTGCAGCAATTGCGCCAGCAAGCAGAAAGCAGCATCGACGGTTTCACCACGACTTATATTTCCTTGCCTTGGACGCCAGGGGCTCAGCTGACCTTTTATGGCGATGTGCAAGACACCCATTTGCTCACCAGCCAGTACGCCAGTAACGTCAGCTTTGATGCACACTCGGGTCAGCGTCTTGTTGTGAGCGATATTCGCGACGAAGGCATTGGTCGGCGCATTGACGACAGCTTTCGGCGCTTGCACTTTGGCAACTTCGCCGGCTGGCTTTCGAAAGGCATCTGGGCTGTGGCTGGGCTGATGGTACTGTGGTTAAGTTACAGCGGCCTATATGTGTGGTGGGTGAAGCGCCGCACGCAGCGGCAAGCTCAGCAACGCAAACAGCAGCGCCAGGGCATTGAGCCGCAGGCGAGCTAATCGCATTCTGGGCTCATGATGTAGCCCTACCTCCTGTATGTGACCCGCGCCAGCTATGGCTGGCGCTTTCCATCATCTGGCGTTCAGGTATATTCAGCGCCGGAGGTCACATTATGCTGAATCAGATTTTACAACAGCTGGCCGATGGTGAGTTTCACTCAGGTGAGTCACTGGGCGAGGCGCTGGGCGTGAGCCGTGCAGCGGTATGGAAGCAGCTGAAAAAACTCGACGAGCTGGATATCCCGTATTCTTCCGTGAAGGGGAAGGGCTATCGCTTGCACGATGCGATCGAGTTGCTGGATGAGCAGCGCATTCTGGAGGCGTTACAGCCGCGCCTGGATCGGCTGGATATTTTGCTGGATGTGCCATCCACCAATACCTATTTGTTTGATCGCGCGCGTGACTACATGGGTCAGCGCTACGCTGTGCTGGCGGAGAAGCAAAGCGGTGGCCGTGGTCGTCGTGGTCGTCGATGGGTGAGTCCCTTTGGCAAAAACATTTATTTATCCTTGTTGGTGTCGTTTGCTGGCGGCTTGCAAGCACTGGAAGGTCTCAGTCTGGTGACCGCCATTGCTGTCGAGCGGGCCTTGGTCAAACTCGGCATCAGCGACATAGGGTTGAAATGGCCCAATGACGTGTATGCCAGCGGTAAAAAACTCGCCGGAATCTTGCTGGAAGTGACGGGCGAATATAACAGCCATTGCCAAGTGGTGATTGGCATTGGCCTTAACCTCGCCATGAGCGAGCAAGATGCAGCGGACATAGATCAGCCCTGGGCCGAACTGCGCAGCCTTAAACCGGGCTTATCACGCAACCAGGTGGCCAGTGCTTTGTTGGATGAATTACTGGCGGTCGTCGATGAGTTCCAGCGCCATGGTTTTGAGCCGTTCCAGCAGTACTGGTGTGAGCGCGATGTGTTTGCCGAGCGCGAAGTACGTATTGTTGGGCCCAAACAAGAGCTTCAGGGTGTGGTTAAGGGCGTCAATCGCAAAGGTGAGTTGATGTTGCGTACGGAGCGCGGCATGGAAACCGTCACGGCAGGGGAAATCAGTGTCCGTGCTGCTGATTGATGCTGGCAATAGCCGGATAAAGTGGCGCTGGCAAGGACAAACCCACAGCTGCGGCTATGACGACTTTGCACAGCAAATCTGGCCAGATGCAGAGCATGCGCTGCTGGCCAGCGTGCGCGAAGTCGCTGAGCTGGAGCAATGGCTGCGCTCGCGGTATCGGCACTTTCAAGCCTTGCATGCGCCGTGTTTAAACTACCCGGGCTTTGTGCACTGCTACGATAAACCGCAGCGCTTGGGGGTGGACCGCTGGCTGGCCATGCTGGGCGCGGCAGCCATGGAGTCACCCCTTGAGCCTGATATAGAGCAACAGTGGCTCGTGGTGGATGCCGGTACCGCCTTAACCGTGGATTTATTGCAGCAGCAAGATGACACGTTGCAGCACTTGGGAGGCTACATTGTGCCGGGCATACAGTTAGCCCAGCGCGCACTTTTCTCGAGTACCGAACGGGTGCGGCATTACACAGATGAGGCGCCGGCCACGGATTTTTCCCCCGGAACCGATACACTAGGCTGTGTGTCCGCTGGTATTCGCTGCCAGCAGTTAGCGTTAGTGGATTTCCTGTGTCGCCAGCATCCAGCGGCGAGGCTGCTAATTACCGGCGGTGACGGGCAATGGCTGGCACAAGCAAAGGGATGCCGCTATGTGGCGGATCTGGTTTTTGATGGTATGGAACAATTATGCGCTGGATCTTTTTTCTCCTGGTGTTCGGCAACCTGATATTGCTGGCTTATTTTTGGCAACAACAGCCAGCCGCCTCGGCACCGGCGGTACATGAGCTCAAAGTGCCAAGTGCAGACCAGCGCCTGCGCTTAGTGACAGAAGCCCGAGCCGTATTGTCGCCACGGGCGCAGGCCGCGCTGCCGGTTAAACCTAAGCCGCGCTTGTGCCAAGTGGCAGGGCCTTTCAGTGAGCAACAATTGTTGCAAGACGCGCAGGCGCGGGCGACGGCGTTAGGCATTCGCTCACGAGTGAAGCGCATTCAGGCACAAACGAATACGCCGCGCGAATACTGGGTGCACGTTCCGCCGCGCTCCAGTC
Organism: Bacterioplanes sp.; assembly: GCA_965233665.1. Classification (GTDB taxonomy): domain Bacteria; phylum Pseudomonadota; class Gammaproteobacteria; order Pseudomonadales; family Oceanobacteraceae; genus Bacterioplanes. The sequence continues at coordinate 63,461 of CBDDTG010000027.1, forward strand.
GTGAAGAAGCGCGAAAAATACTGCGCCAGTTGCAGGCGCAGCGCATCGACAGCTACATCATTGGCCAGGGTGATTTAGCCGATGGCGTGTCGCTTGGACTATTTCGCAATCAAAGCTCCGCCGAAAACCTGCAGGCGCAGGTTAAAGAGATGGGCATTGCGGTGGCCATTCGGGTGGTATCAGAAAGCGAGCAAGAGCTGTGGCTGGAGTTAGAGGGCAAAGATTTGGCCCCGGATTTACTGCAGCGCATCAGCGCCGGAATGGATGCCGTTCGCTGGCAGCAACTGGCCTGCTCATCTGCTCAATGATGTGCGCGGAGACAGAAAACTCGCTAAGCCAATAAAAAATAAGAAAAAAATGTTGACAGCTCCCGAGGTGGTCGACATAATGCGCGCCAGTTCGGTGGGGTTCCCGAGCGGCCAAAGGGATCAGACTGTAAATCTGACGCGAAAGCTTCGCTGGTTCGAATCCAGCCCCCACCACCACTATTTAAAGCAATGATCGGAATCGTTGCTGGAGCAGCCAGGTAGGCAAGAGCCACAGAACTTGGCTGCTGGGTCAGCGGGTATAGTTCAATGGTAGAACCTTAGCCTTCCAAGCTAATGATGCGGGTTCGATTCCCGCTACCCGCTCCATTAAAAATTCGCTGATATAGCTCAGTCGGTAGAGCGCATCCTTGGTAAGGATGAGGTCGGCAGTTCGAATCTGCCTATCAGCACCATAATTTAGTAAATACAAAAAAGGTGGGCCGTTGGTCTGCCTTTTTGTGTATGTGCGATTGAAAAACTGGTAATCACTGGCAGAGAGACTGAGTCATGGCAAAGGAAACGTTTGAGCGCTCCAAACCACACGTAAACGTTGGCACCATTGGTCACGTTGACCACGGTAAAACCACTCTGACTGCAGCGCTGACTCGCGTATGTTCAGAGGTATTTGGCGGTGCAGCCGTTGCGTTCGACGGTATCGACAACGCGCCTGAAGAAAAAGATCGTGGTATCACCATTTCAACGTCTCACGTTGAATACGAGTCAAACGATCGTCACTACGCGCACGTTGACTGCCCAGGGCACGCCGACTACGTGAAAAACATGATCACCGGTGCTGCTCAGATGGACGGCGCTATCCTGGTATGTGGTTCTACTGACGGCCCAATGCCTCAGACTCGTGAGCACATCCTGCTGTCTCGTCAGGTTGGTGTACCTTACATCGTTGTATTCCTGAACAAAGCAGACTTGCTGGCTGAAGACTGTGGCGGCGCAGACTCTGAAGAATACGCAGAGATGCTGGAACTGGTTGAAATGGAACTGCGTGACCTGCTGTCTGAATATGACTTCCCAGGTGACGACACGCCAATCATCCCAGGTTCTGCCCTGATGGCTCTGAACGGTGAAGACACCAACGAAATGGGTACTACCGCTGTTAAGAAGCTGGTAGAAGCGCTGGATTCTTACATTCCTGAGCCAGAGCGTGCGATCGACGGTGACTTCATTATGCCGATCGAAGACGTATTCTCGATTCAAGGCCGTGGTACTGTTGTTACCGGTCGTGTTGAGCGCGGTATCGTTAAGACTGGCGAAGAAATCGAAATCATCGGCATCAAAGAAACCACCAAGACTACCTGTACTGGTGTTGAGATGTTCCGCAAGATTCTGGACGAGGGCCGTGCAGGTGAGAACGTTGGTGTTCTGCTGCGTGGTACTAAGCGTGATGAAGTTGAGCGTGGTCAGGTTCTGGCGAAGCCAGGTTCGATCACTCCTCACACTCAGTTCGAATCTGAAGTATACGTGCTGGGCAAAGACGAAGGTGGCCGTCATACGCCATTCTTCAAAGGCTACCGCCCACAGTTCTACTTCCGTACTACTGACGTAACGGGTGCTGTTGAGTTGCCAGAAGGCGTTGAAATGGTAATGCCAGGTGACAACGTAGCTCTGAAAGTGAGCTTGATTGCACCGATCGCGATGGACGAAGGTCTGCGCTTCGCGATCCGCGAAGGCGGCCGTACCGTTGGCGCTGGTGTTGTTGCTAAGATCATTGAATAATCTGATCTAAGTAGCTAGCGAAAAAAGCCGGACATTGTCCGGCTTTTTTGTGCCTGCCGCTTAAGGCAAAGGCTTAAAAAAGCGCTGCTTGCTTACCGAATCTTCTTTTTTGCTGGCTTGCTGTAAAAACTCGCAAAAATCCGTGAGAGGCATAGGTTTGGCAAAATAGTAGCCCTGAATCATGTGGCAGCCATTGTGTCGCAAAAAATCGAGCTGCTCTTTGCTTTCGACGCCTTCGGCACAGAGGTTTAATCCCAAGCGTCTGCCCATTTCTATGATGGTAATAATGAGGGCGTCATCTTGGGTGGATTGGCCGATGCAATCTACAAACTGCTTGTCGATTTTTAATGTGTCGATCGGGATTCGATTTAAGTAGCTGAGCGATGAATAGCCTGTGCCGAAGTCATCCAGGGCGATGCGAATTCCCATCTTGCTTAACTCTGATAAAAATTGATTGGCGGCTGAAAAGTCGTCGAGGTAAGAGTGCTCCGTCACTTCAAACTCAAGCCTTTGTGCGGTGATGCGGTGTTTTTGAATGGCGCCCTTAATGCTGCCTAATAAATGGTGTTTCTTAAGATCGGCGGCCGATAAGTTGATACCAATAGAATGTTTAAAGCCTGCTGGAATAAGTGTCTCGCTGAGGTCTTGGCAAACTCGGTTGATGACCCATTGTGTCAGTTGGGTAATTTTGCCGGCTTGTTCGGCGATGGGAATAAACTCGGCTGGAGATATAAAGCCTAATTCTAGGCTGTGCCAACGAATTAAAGCCTCTGCGCCAACCGGTTGGCCATTGGTGAGCACTTTGGGTTGATAGGCGATGACAAATTCGTCGTGCTCTAGGGCAAAATCAATGTAGTTGGCGATTTCCAGGCGCCGTTGGTGCTCCGTCATCATGTCATGACAAAAGAAGCTGTAACGTGATTTGCCCGCGTTTTTGGCCTCGTACATGGCAATATCGGCGTTACGAATCAGCTCATTGGCGGCCATGCCGGCGACGCCGGCCTCAGCGATACCAATGCTGGCGCTGACGCGAATCTCCCAAGAGTCGACGGCAAACTTTTGCGTCAAGGCATCAATAACTGAGGTGGCCAGTCGTATAAGTTCGTCTTTACTGTCATAGCCTTGAATCAGCAGTAGAAATTCATCCCCTCCGTGGCGGCAAACCAGTCCGCGTTGTTGGATTAGCTGTTGCAGCCGTTTGGCGGCATGGGCCAGTAGTTGATCCCCTACTTCATGGCCAAGAGAATCATTAACCAACTTAAAGCCGTCCAAATCGACAAACATCAGCGCCAGAGACTGCTCATTTGTCATTTGCAGGCGCTGTTGCAGTTGCTGACGGAAGTTTTGTCGATTCACAAGGCCGGTGAGGTGGTCATAGTTGGCGAGGTGAGACATTTCTTCGCTCTGCTGTTCTAGCAGGGCGACATATTGGTTGTTGACCTCGTGCTCTTGGCGTATGACGGCGAGCATGTCGTTGAGGTCGCGTGTTAATGAAGCCACTTCAAACTGGCCGCTCACGGGAAGTTGGATGTCATAGTTTTTGGTTCTTTGTACTGTCTTGGCCATATTGGATAGGTGGTTAAGTGGGCGCAGCCAAGCGTTACCAAAGGCATAAAAGATCAACATGATTAATAAAATGGAAGCCGTGGCGGCTGGGCCAACTTGCATGCTGAGATTGCGAGTGCTGTTGTTTAAAGGCTCTGTAAGGTCGCGGATGATGACCAGGTAGCCCAGCAGTAGGCTGGGGTCGCCGATCGGTTTGACCGCCACTAGATTGCCATCTTGGAGAAATAGGCCGACATCTCGGTGCGGCCAGTTAACAAAACTGATGCGCTGTGGCTGAGCCAATGCTTGCTGGCGTTGGCCGTAATAGCTTTCCAGCAGTTGCCACTGCGGATCGTAAATCGCAGCTCCTTCGGTATGGGCATAAGGGTCGAGTTTTAGCAGGAAGGTTTTTAGCTGAAAGAAGTGCTGCTGCTGTGCCAGCAGCGGGAGTAGCTCGTTAGCCATGTTATCGGACAGGGCGTTGAGATCGCTCTCGGCGTAGCGCTGGTAGAGGTTGCGATGTTCATTGATGGCGAGGGTGAACACTGCTGCAGCAATGGTGACCATGAAGACCAGAGCCAGCAGCATGATGGCTGTGCGCATGCTCCTGACGCCCATATAACTCTCCGCCAACACCTAAGTAGACCTCTAAAGCCTAGTTCAACTGTGGATGAATGAGACCTGTCCTTCGTGACAATGCCTTAGCTGCTGCCAGTGCTGGCATATAGTAGACAATAGCGGCGCAAGTTATTGGAGAGTGTTGTGATCAAGCAGGCTGCTCAAATCGTCATTTTGGCGGGTATGCCAACGGCGCTCATGGCGCTTGAGGTCACAGATAAGTTCGAGGTTTCTGGCTTCGCTCGCGTGGTCACCGGCTACCTGGACCATTCAGAGCAATCCTATGAGGGTTATGAAGACTCTGTCGCTGTGGATCAGCAAACCCTCTTGGCGCTGCAGCCAAGTTATTCTGTGTCGCCACAGTTGTCGGTAACAGGGCAATTGTTGGCTCACAGCAGTGATCAGCGTAAATCGGGAGTAGAGTGGGCTTATTTGGCCTATCGGCCTTCTAACGCCTGGCAGTTTCGTGTTGGCAAGTTGCGCATGCCCTTCTTTCGCTACAGCGACGGTATCGACGTTGGTTATACCTACGCTTGGATCAGTGCCCCGGCTCAGGTCTACAACAATTATTTATTTTCGACCTTCAATGGCGGCAGTGCTAGCTATCAACATGCTTGGCCACAGTTGGCGCTGACCGTCGAAGGGTATTACGGCAACTTCGATGGCGATATTTACATTGCCGGCAGCCGGGTCGACGTGGACGCGCGGGTAAATGATTTGCGCGGCGTGGTACTCAATTTACGTCGTCATAACACCCGTCTGAGGGTGTCATATCACCAAGGCGATAACATCACTGATTTGCCTGAACTGGACGCATTAAGCCAGGGCTTGGCGCAAGCAGGTTTTCAGCGCAGTGCTGACAGTCTCGACTCGCGTGGCAATATCAATGTGCTGCAAACGGCTTTGAGTTACGAGAGTCTGCGTTATTTTGCCGAGGCCGAATGGGTGCAAACCAGCACGGAGTTTGCGTTGACGCCAGAGTTAACCGGATACTACTTGATGGCAGGCATGTATTTTGGCGAGTTCAGTGTGCATGCAACCTATGCCGCCAGTGCTTACGGAGACATCGAGGCTGAGTCGGAGTTGCGTCCCTTGCTTGCTCAGCCTGCTAATCCGCTGTATCCCGTGGCAGCGGGGTACTATCAGTTGCTTGAGCGTATTCCAGATGGCAGCCTAGACAGTTATAAAATTGGTACACGTTGGGATTTTCGCTTGAATATGGCGCTTAAGGCAGAGGTGGCTTGGCTGCAAGAAACCTCGCCGCGCAGCGGTTTTTTCTCGACTTCTGAGCAGGGGCTTTACGATCCAGACTATGACGCAGAAGAGCATTCAGCCATCTTGTATCAACTCGGCTGGGAGTGGATTTTCTGATGCGACACTTCAAGCTGATTCACAGTCTTATTGGTATCTTGCTGGGCATTGCGCTCGGTGTTCAGGCCGAGGGGTTGGTGGTCGTGGCCAACATCAAAGAGCCTGTAAAACTCAGTCGTGAACAGGTGCGCAACCTCTACATGGGCGCGTCGTTGGGGCAAGATTTAACGCCGTTGGCTTTGCGGCCTGGGAATCATTTGCGCACCGTTTTTAATACCCGTGTGATCGGTTTGTCTGAGGCGCGCGTTCAGTCTTACTGGGCGCAAATGCGCTTTACCGGCCGTTTAAAGCCGCCGCCTGAAGTGAAGGACGCTGAGGAGTTGGTGCAGCAGTTGTTGCAAAAGCCGGGAGCGGTGGGGTACTTGCCTGTGGGGCTGGAGCTGCCGGAACCTCTGGTGGTGGTTTACGATCTCGGGCTATAGCGGGTGCTTTCTGCGGTTGTCGCTGGAGCGATGCTAGCACCAGGGTTGGCGTTGGCCACCGTCGTAAGGTCTTGCCATGTGCTGCAATAACAGTAAATCGGCGAGGTTGTCGTCACCGATCCAGACATCGGCTACCAGGCGAAAGTACTTTCCGCGCTCTAGGTTGCGCAACTGAATGCGTTGATCGGTTGCTAAGGTTTGGCGTACAAAGTCACGTGCGGCACGGGCTTTTAATTTTTCAGCTTCGCATTTTCCACGAATTTCTGGCGTATCAACGCCACGCACGCGCACACTGATTGCTTTGCCGATGATGTCTGGCCAAGAGGCAATGTCGACGGTGATGGTATCGCCGTCATAGACACGCACAATGCGGTCGACTAAAACATCTTCAGCGAGAGTAAATGGGCTAAAAAATAAAAGATTTAAAAATAAGATGCGCAGCAAAAACAAGATACTGGCTAGCAAGAAATTTAAGTGGTGCCCGGAGGCGGAATCGAACCACCGACACGAGGATTTTCAATCCTCTGCTCTACCAACTGAGCTATCCGGGCAATCTGATGGGCAACTGGCGTTGCTCATCAAGTGGCGCGTATTAAAACCTGATGGCTTCGTTCTGTCAACAAAATATCTGAATTATTTTTCTTTGTTTTCAGGAACATAGCCCTCGACTTGATCAACCTCCTCATTAGCGAAGAATTTGCGCCGCTGTTCGGTCAAATATTTACGTGCTTCTGGGTCCATCATATTGAGGTGCTTTTCATTGATTAAGCGCGTCTGGTGGGTGGTCCACTCATCCCAGGCTTGTTGAGATATTTGCTGATAAATTTCCTCTCCTGCTGGCCCTGGAATGGGCGGCTGCGCCAGCCCCGGCAGTTCCTGTTGGTACTTGTTGCAGAAAACCGTGCGACTCATAACTGGCTCCTCAAGAGTTTCTTCACCGGAGCGGCCAGCCCCAGCTGTGATGGTTGCTTTGGATTGTACCAATGCCCTTCACCTTGCTGCACTGTGTGTGCGCCACCTGGCAAGCGCACGTGCAACGGCTGAATGTGCAGATGATAGTGGCTAAAGGTGTGACGAAAGGGCGTTAGCCATTGTGTTTGCTCGGGCTCACTGCCCAGGTGTTGGCGCAGCCACGCCAGAGCATCTTGCTCATTGGCCACTTCCGGAAAACTCCACAGTCCGCCCCATAAACCCTGTTGAGGCCGCTGATACAGCCAGCGCTCACCGGCTGAGTTTTCAATCATCAGCATGATGGTGTGCTTTTCCGGCTTCTCTTTTTTAGGTTTTGGGTTGGGGAACTGAGTAGGGGTGCCACCGGCATAGCCTGCACACTGGGGCTGCAGCGGACAGATGCCACAGGCGGGTTTACTGCGCGTACACAGTGTCGCACCTAGGTCCATCATCCCTTGTGTGTACTCGCGAAAGCTGTGCTCGGGAGCGAGTGACTCGGCCAGCTGCCACAGCTGTTTGTTGATGGCGGTTTGCCCGGGCCAGCCTTCTATGGCGTAAAAACGGGTTAAAACACGTTTGACGTTGCCATCCATAATCGCGGCTCGCATGCCCATGCTGATGGAGGCAATCGCAGCAGCTGTGGAGCGACCAATGCCCGGCAGTTGCTCCAGTGCATCTAGGTCTTCGGGAAAGTGGCCGTCGTATTGGTTAACTACCGCCTTCGCGCAGGCATGCAGGTTGCGACCGCGAGCGTAATAGCCCAGCCCAGTCCACAGGTGTAACACCTCGTCCTGTTCTGCTTTGGCTAGGGCAAACACATCCGGAAAGCGCTGCATAAAGCGCTCGTAGTAGGCAATGACGGTACTGACTTGGGTTTGTTGCAGCATGATCTCTGACACCCAGACCCGATAGGGCGTGATGTCTTGCTGCCAGGGCAAGTGCTTGCGCCCATGCTGGTGATACCAGCCGAGCACTGTATCGCTAAAAGAAAAAGTCACGTTGCTGTGGTGCTTCAGAGGTGATGAATCTGGCGCGCAGTATAAGCACAGCCGCGCCTAGAAAAAACGCTATAAATCGCAAGGGCACCTCTGAATAATTCTGCACAGCTCTATGCGAGTGCAGCAGGCTTTCAGAACATGGCGGGAAATGGCCCGCCCTTTTCACCATGGTCAACAACGTTATGGTGACTGCTGCCTGCACCCTAGGGGGACCATCAGAGAACTCCGTCTTTGTGATCTGAAGTCCTCTGACGATCCAGAGCCGGTATCAGATATGGTAAGCGCTGCTGCGGTGCTCGCGAGTTTCCTGCATAAACTGATGCAGCTGACCGAGTGATAACGGCCGGCTGAACAAATAGCCCTGGCCTTCGTCGCAGTTATTGCTGCGCAGAAAATCCAGTTGCGCCTGGGTTTCAACTCCCTCCGCGACCACATCCAAACTGAGTTTGTGCGCCATAGCAATCACGGCTGCGGTAATGGCCATGTCGTTGGGGTCGTCGGGAATGTCCATGACAAATGAGCGGTCGACCTTCAATACATCTATGGGGAAGCGTTTGATGTAGGCCAGTGATGAATAGCCGGTACCAAAATCATCGATGGCAATGGATACGCCGGTTTTTTTGATTTCCTGCATGGTGCCAATGGCGGCTTCGACGTCGTCCATCAAGGTGCTTTCGGTGATTTCTAGCTCCAAGCATGCCGGCGGTATCTGGGTGGCTTGCAGCACATTGCCAATGTGCTCAACCAGTTTGGGGTCGGCAAACTGCTTGGCTGATAGGTTCACCGCCACTTTGGCGGTGGCTGGCAATATGTTGTCACGAATCAGTGAGCTTACTTGGCGACAACTTTGCTCTAATACCCAGGCGCCGATTTCAAGAATTTGCCCGGTTTCTTCTGCCACTGGGATAAAGCGTCCAGGTGTGATGATGCCTTTTTCCGGATGATCCCAGCGAATCAGAGTCTCTACGCCAGTCACAGAGTAGTCGAGCATGCTGACTTTGGGCTGGAACAGCAGTGTAAACTGCTGGCGCTCGATGGCTTCTTTGATTTCTTTCTCTAGCGCCAGGTGCTCCAAGATATTGTGATTCATGTCTTCAGAGAAAAACTGGAAGTTATTGCGCCCCATTTCTTTGGCGCGATACATGGCCAAATCGGCGTTCTTCATCAGTGTATTGGCATCGGTTGAGTCTTCTGGTGTCATGGTGATGCCAATGCTGACCGTGGTGATGATGTCCTGACCTTTGATTCGAATCGGGCGAGCCAGCGCTTGCAGCAGTTTTTCCGCGACAACCAAAACGTCTGAAGTATGGTGAATGTCGGTGAGCAAAATGGTGAACTCATCACCACCAATGCGTGAGACAGTGTCGTTTTCACGCACGGTAGCTGTCAGCCGACTGGCGACTTCTTTGAGCAAAATATCGCCGGCATCGTGGCCTAAGGTATCGTTGATGCGTTTGAACTGATCCATGTCGAGAAACATCAGCGCCATGGAGTTGCCAGAGCGCAGCACACTTTTAACCGATTTCTCCAACCGATTCTTAAACAAGCGGCGGTTAGCCAAGCCGGTCAGAGGGTCGTAAAAGGCCAGGTTTTCCATTTGAATCTGAGCGGCTTTAAGCTCGGAAATATCCGAGATAGCGCCTAAGAAGCCCAAAAGTTCACCGGAGCTGTTGTGCAATGGACTGGCTAGTAGATGAATCCAGGTATGACTGCCGTCGCGGCGACTTAAGCGCAGCTCTTGGGCGATGCTTTCTTGCTCGCAAATCAGTCGGTTCCAGCGTTGTTTTAGCAGTGGCAAGTCTTTGGGATGAATGCGCTCAAACCAGTTTTGTAGGCTGAGATCCTGCTCAGACACCATGTGAATATCGCACCAGCGCTGGTTCACATAGGTAAGCTGTTGGTCGGGGTCAATCTGGAAAATACCCACCGGAGACAGAGCCGTGAGTTTACGGAAGCGCTCTTCACTGGTTTTAAGTGACTGGTTTTCGGCCTCAATGGTGCGCAGCAGGCCATTGAATAGATCGACCAGGTCGCCCAGTTCATCGGCGTTGGTCTTTTGTGCACGAATGGAATAATCCTTGCGGCTGACGATATTGCTGAGAGTATTACTCAGCTCACGCATCGGCCTGAGCACCACTTCTTGCAAGCGGTTGGCCAGCAGCATGGCGAGAACCACAGTAATGGCCAAGATAATGATAGAAAACGTAACAAACTGGTTGAATCTTGCCAGTAGTGCACCGCGGCTACTTTCTAGATACAAGGTGCCAATGGGCTTTTCATCCAGACGAATGGGGAACAGCTGCGAGAAAAACTGGTCGCGATTGACCTGCAGCGCTTGCAAGCTCATCGGGCAGTTCAGGCCCTTTTGATTCTCGTAATGCGCCAGCAAGCGCTGCTCAATATCAAAAATGCAACCGCGGACAACGTTTGGGTCTGCTTTTAGGGTATTGAGGTTGTTTTGCAGCACCTGAATATCAGCAAAGGTCAGTGCTGCGGTGGCGCGATTCGCAATCACTTCGCCTAAAATCGTGAGCTTGTTTTGATTGTCCTGACGAGTGAGGTAATACTCCAGCGACATAAACGCGAGGTTGGCCAGCAGCAATGTCAGGCCTGTTGTCACCAATGAAATAAAGATCAGTTTGCGGCGCAGCGACTGATGACGGAATGGATGCATCAATGCTCCTCATGCTGCATGGGGCTGGCCAACTCCAGCAGGTTGGAATGCAAGCGCAAATGACAATGCTCAGCTTGAGTAAGGTTGACGGCCAGTTTCAGCGGCGGCTGCGCACCCAGCAATGCTAGGCTTGCACTCTGCTGTAAGCTTTCCAACTGGTCGGTAATCACCAATACGCCCTGGCACAGTGGCGGGCGTTGTCGCTGATAAGCAATCGAATCTTTATGACTGACATATACCATGTGACAGTTCTGCTCGTTCTGGCTTGACCATAAGCGCAATCGCAGTATGCCTTGATTGCTCTGCAACGAATAGACTCGCCTAAATTGCTGCAAAACCTCCTGCCCCACGATGCACACCTCTACCACGCCTTGCGGCTGACCTTGGGGCCAATTAACGAAGCGGATGAGCTGTTGCATGATCGCCAGTCGTGGTGAATGCAAATCTGCCAAACTGCACGAACACCACAGCAAAGCACTCAGAGTCAATGTCAACGACAGTTCCCGGCTCATAGGCAACCTCGTCCCGCTGGAAACCGAGTGTTTGCCAGACTTATTAGTTAAAAGGTGATCTAAGGATAGCAGCTGAGTTTGATGCTGTTACGAAAACAAAAAAGCCGGCATAAAGGCCGGCAATGAGGAAGAGACTAGGAAATAGAGATCAGCGCTGGGCTTGCTGCGCAGAGGGAGCCTGTTGCTCCATTTGTGCCAGTAATTCGTCCATAGACATGGACTGCAGTTGCTCAGAGAGCTGGCTGCGGTAGGTCTTCACCATGCTTAGGCCAGCCACAACGGCATCGTAAACTCGCCATTGGTTGTCACGAGTCTGGTACAGACGAAAATCCAGCGGAATGTTTTGGCCATTGCTCTGCACGAGTTGCCCTTTGACTAAGGCACGATCACCGCGCTGATTAAAGCGGGTCTGAGCCAGGGTGATTTGCTCACCGCTAAAGGACTTAAAGGCGCCGGCATAGGTACGAATTTGCAGGTCGCGGAACAGTTCGATAAAGCGTTCACGCTGTTGGTTATCGGCGCGGCGCCAATGCTTACCCAGAGCGCCCATGGCGATGCGTTGTTGATCGATAGCGGGAGTGATGTAGGTCATCACCAGATGGCGCACTTGCTCTTCGGTGCGGTCTTCTACCGGTAAGCGTTTCAGCTCGTCAATGATGCCTTGAGTGGCAGATTGAACGACTTGCTCGGGCGGCTGTTGTGCGCTGGCAAAATTGGCCGCCAGCAGCATGGCGGTCACCACGATAAACGAAGCCGCTGATTGCATGGCAATACGCATAATCTGACCTCTGGTTGAATGAATATGCAGGGCAGTATGGACGCCTGGAAGTCATCAGAGTAGACAGCTTTACGCAAATTACCTGTTCTTTAAGTGGAACAGTTCAGCTTTTGTTTAGACTATTGTATTGATAGTTATCGTCAATTAGCGCAATACCACGCCGCTTTAATGGCTCGCTCAACTCTGCAGGAACCTCGGTAAACAACAGGCTGAGTTGCTCTTCATCGGCCCACTTTACGACGTGATGCAGCAGTTGATGCATGACGCCGCGGCGCTGTGTCACGGTGCGCACGGCGGCTTGGCTCAGCGAGACCTGCCCCTCACTTTGCTGCGCTAACAGGCAGCCAACAATGCGGTCGTTAAAACGGCCGGCAATGAGCCATTGATGCGGTTGTTGCAGCCACTGTTGCAGCTCTTCTGCGCTGAGTTTAAGGCCTTGCGGCTGGGTATCTTGGTGGATCTTGCCCAAGTCTATCCAGTCTTGCTCAGTGGGCTGGGTGATGTGCTCTAAACGTACCGGCACGAAGGTCTCCTGTGTTTTTGACGATGGATATGGCTGCTCGTCTACTTTCTTTGGCGCGTTGCTTTATAATGCCTTTCCTACTTTTTTGCGAGAGATCGGAGCAGTTTCATGGCACGCAGCGCAACGGTTGAGCGCAACACGCTCGAAACCCAGATTCGCGTCAGCATTAATCTGGACGGTACCGGCAAGGCTCAGTTCAATACGGGGGTGCCTTTTCTGGAGCATATGCTCGATCAGATTGCCCGCCATGGCCTGATTGATCTCGATATTCATTGCGATGGTGATACCCATATTGATGACCATCATACGGTGGAAGACATCGGTATTACCTTAGGCCAGGCGTTTGCCCAGGCCATTGGTGATAAAAAAGGCATTGTGCGCTACGGCCATTCTTACGTGCCATTAGATGAGGCGCTGTCACGGGTGGTAATCGACTTCTCTGGTCGCCCTGGCCTAGACATGAAAGTGGAGTTCACTCGGGGCAATATTGGCCGCTTCGACACCCAGTTGTTCTGGGAGTTTTTCCAAGGCTTTGTGAACCACGCCAATGTCACCTTGCACATCGATAACCTCAAGGGCTTTAACGCCCACCATCAGGCGGAAACCATTTTCAAAGCCTTTGGCCGCGCTCTGCGCATGGCCGTTGAGCAGGATCCGCGCATGGCGGGGGTGACTCCCTCTACCAAAGGCTCATTGTAAGGAAGCATCATGGCAGTAATGAGCAAACGATGCGCCGTGATTGATTATGGCATGGGCAATTTGCACTCCGCCCACGGAGCGCTTCAGCATGTTGCTCCCGATACCGAAGTGCTAGTCACCAGTGATCCAGAGCAAATATTGAGCGCTGATCACGTGGTGCTGCCTGGCGTGGGGGCCATTCGCGATTGCATGGCCGAGATGCGGGCGCAGGGCATCGATCAAGTCGTCGAAGAGGTGCGTCGCAGCAAACCCTTGCTGGGTATCTGTGTTGGCTTGCAGTCAATGTTACAGCGCAGCGCGGAAAATGGCGGTGTTGAGGGCATGGGACTATTTGCCGGCGAGGTAAAGTTTTTTGCTGAACAGCCAGAGGTGCAGCAACAGCAGCTGAAAGTGCCGCACATGGGCTGGAATCAGGTGCAGCAAGAAGCGCACCCTTTGTGGCAAGGCATTGCGGATAACAGCCGCTTCTATTTTGTGCATTCCTACTATGTTGAGGCCGCTGACTCTCAGCAAGTAATGGGACGCTGCCACTATGGCGTCAGCTTCGATGCGGCGCTGGCTCAGGACAATGTGTTTGCGGTGCAGTTCCACCCAGAAAAAAGCCACAACGCCGGCCTGGCGTTGCTGAAAAATTTCCTCGCCTGGGATGGTCAGGCGTAAAGCCGCCATCAGGCTCAGTAGAGAGGTAAGCGTTATGTTGGTGATTCCCGCCATTGATTTGAAAGATGGCCAGTGTGTGCGCCTGCGCCAAGGGCGTATGGAAGATTCGACCGTGTTTGGTGATCAGCCCGTTGATATGGCTAAGCGTTGGGTGGATGCTGGCTGTCGCCGTCTGCATTTGGTCGATTTAAACGGCGCGTTTGCTGGCGAGCCGGTGAATGGCGATGCGGTCACTGCCATTGCCAAGGCCTACCCTGAGTTACCGATTCAAATTGGCGGTGGCATTCGCTCGCTGGAGACCATTGAACACTACATTAAAGCCGGCGTTAGTCAGGTCATTATTGGCACCAAGGCGGTGAAAGAACCGCAGTTTGTCGCTGAGGCTTGTCGTGCTTTCCCGGGTGCGATTATTGTTGGCCTGGATGCTAAAGATGGCTTCGTCGCTACCGATGGTTGGGCCGAAGTGTCTGAGGTAAAAGCGGTTGAGCTGGCTAAGCAGTTTAAAGACGACGGAGTGATGTCGATTGTTTACACCGACATTGCCCGTGACGGCATGATGCAGGGCGTCAACATTGAAGCCACGGTACAGTTGGCTGAAGAAGGCGGTATTCCCGTGATCGCTTCGGGTGGCGTGACCAATATGGATGACATTCGTCAGTTAGCCGCGGTGGCGGGTCGTGGTGTTATGGGCGCCATTACCGGCCGCGCCATTTATGAAGGCACCTTGGATGTGTTCGAGGCTCAGCAAGTGGCCGACGAGCTGTGTGGAGCAGCGGTCTGATGGCGCTGGCAAAACGCATTATTCCTTGCCTCGACGTGGATCAAGGACGGGTGGTGAAAGGCGTCAACTTCGTCGGCATTCGCGATGCCGGCGACCCGGTTGAAATTGCCAAGCGCTATAACGATCAGGGTGCGGATGAAATCACCTTTCTCGATATTACCGCCAGTCATGAAGGTCGGGAAACCACGGTACACATGGTGGAAGCCATTGCCGAGCAGGTGTTTATCCCTCTGACCGTTGGTGGCGGCATTCGTGAGCTGGCCGATATTCGCCGTATGCTCAACGCCGGTGCCGATAAAGTATCGATCAACTCGGCGGCGGTGAATAACCCTGAGCTGGTACAGCAAGCGTCGGACAAGTTCGGTGCGCAGTGCATTGTGGTGGCCATCGATGCCAAGCAAGTCGGCGAGCACAAATGGGAGATTTTCACCCATGGTGGGCGCAAGCCGACGGGGATTGATGCCGTTGAGTGGGCACAAAAAATGGCGCAGCTGGGGGCGGGTGAAATTCTGCTCACCAGCATGGATCGCGACGGCGTAAAAACCGGCTTTGATCTGGGTGTGACTCGGGCCATCAGTGATGCCGTCAGTATTCCGGTCATTGCGTCTGGCGGTGTGGGCAACCTGGATCATTTGGTCGAGGGTGTGCAGCATGGCGGCGCCGATGCGGTGCTGGCGGCGAGTATCTTTCACTTTGGTGAATACACAGTGATGCAGGCCAAAGAGCACATGGCCGCAGCGGGCATTGAAATGCGCCTAGACTAAATCTGGCAGACACAAAAAAAGCAGGCTGAGCCTGCCTTTTTTGTGTCCATCCATCAATCAGTAGAGTACGCGGGCACGAATGGTGCCTTCTACTTGCTTGATTTTCTCCAGTGCCAGATCGCTGACATCGGCAGCGACATCAATCACCACATAACCGACTTCCTCAACGGTTTGCAGATACTGGCCGCAAATGTTGATGTTGTTGTCAGCGAAAATCTGGTTGATGGCGTTCATCACACCCGGCACGTTTTTGTGGATGTGCAAAATACGGTGCACGTCTGGGTTGGCAGGCAGGGCCACCTCTGGGAAGTTGACCGATGAAGTGGTCGTACCGTTATCGCTGTAGGTAGACAGTTTTTCACCCACTTCACGGCCGATGTTTTCCTGAGCTTCCAGTGTTGAGCCGCCGACGTGCGGTGTCAGAATGACATTGTCGAACTCGCGCAATGGGGTGACGAACTCTTCATCATTCGAGCGTGGCTCAACCGGGAACACGTCAATGGCCGCGCCGAGCAGTTTTTTGCTGCGAATGGCATCCGCCAACGCGTCGATGTCCACCACGGTGCCGCGCGAGGCATTCAGCAAGATGGCGTCTTGCTTCATCTGGGCAAATTGCTCCGGTCCCATCATCCACTTGGTGGCTGCAGTTTCTGGTACGTGCAGTGAGACAACATCAGCGATGTTCAATAGCTCTTGCAGGCTACCAACTTGCTTGGCGTTACCGATTGGCAATTTGGTGACAACGTCATAGAAGTACACTTCCATGCCCAAGCCTTCGGCCATCACCGACAGCTGAGTGCCGATGCTGCCGTAGCCAACAATGCCCAGTTTCTTGCCGCGAATTTCATAGGAGTCCGCGGCAGACTTCATCCAACCACCGCGATGGCAGCTGGCGTTCTTCTCTGGAATGCCGCGCATCAGCATGATCATTTCAGCCAGGCTCAGTTCGGCAACTGAACGCGTGTTCGAATATGGCGCGTTGAACACAGCGATGCCGCGCTCGGTAGCGGCTTTCAAATCGACTTGGTTGGTACCGATACAGAAACATCCCACCGCAATCAGTTTTTCAGCGGCATCAAAGATGTCAGCGGTAAGCTGGGTGCGTGAGCGAATGCCAACAAAGTGGGCATCTTTGATGCGCTCTTTCAGCTCGTCGGCTGGCAGCGAGGTCTTAAGATACTCAATGTTGGTATAACCCGCAGCTTGCAGCGTGTCGAGAGCGGACTGGTGCACGCCTTCTAATAGAAGGAACTTGATCTTGCTTTTGTCCAGAGATGTCTGTGCCATGGAGGGTACCTGTATTAATGATGACGGAAACCGCGGAAGAGCCTGGGCAAGCTCCAAAAACCTCATATTGTCACAGTCGATGCACTTAGCCTTCAGTGGCTTTGCTGCACAGCGAATGATGTGTGATTGAGGTTGTGAGAGCTCCCCCTTGAATTCGGACGCATGGCTCCCGGAGTGAAAACCACTCCGAAATAAGAGGCGCGTATGCTAGCATAATTGCGTATGTCAACGTGAGGATTAGGGAAATAATCAACCTGTACCATTTTTCACGTTGCCGTGAATTTTCTTCATACGCGGAACCATCATGACCTCCCTGACCCAAGACGCCCTGATTGAGCAGCTTACGGCCATTGTCGGTGCCGACAAGGTACGTACCGACGACGACTCACTGCAGACCTTCGGTAAAGACTGGACCAAGGTGTACGAACCTAAGCCCAGTGCCATCGTGTTTCCCAAAACCACTGAGCAAGTGCGAGACATCGTGCTGCTGGCCAATCAGCATCAGCTGGCTTTAGTGCCGTCGGGTGGGCGCACGGGTTTAAGTGCAGGTGCTGTCGCTGCCAATGGTGAAGTGGTGGTGGCGTTTGATTACATGAATCAAATCAGTGACTTCAATGCCGTTGACCGTACGGTAAAATGCGGTGCTGGTGTGATCACTGAGCAGCTGCAGAGCTTTGCCGAAGAGCAGGGGTTGTTTTACCCGGTGGACTTCGCGTCAGCCGGCTCCAGCCAGCTGGGTGGCAATATCAGTACCAATGCCGGCGGTATTAAGGTGATTCGTTGGGGCATGACACGAGATTGGGTGGCTGGCCTAACGGTTGTTACAGGGCAGGGAGAGATCCTGAACCTGAATAAAGATTTGCTGAAAAACAACACTGGCTATGACATGCGCCAGTTGTTCATTGGTGGCGAGGGGACGTTGGGCTTTGTTACGGAAGCGACCATGCGTCTGACGCGCCCGCCTAAGAATCTAACTGTATTGGTGTTGGGCGTTCCTGAGCTGGACGACGTCATGAAGGTGCTCAACCAGTTTCAATCGCAGATGGATTTAACCGCTTTTGAGTTTTTCTCAGATAAAGCGCTGCAAAAAGTGCTGGCTCGTGGCGATGTGCCGGGACCGTTTGAATCCAGCACGGATTATTATGCATTGATTGAGTTTGAAGCGATCACCGAAGCCGAGCTAGATTCGGCCATGACCTTGTTTGAGCAGTGTCTGGAGCAAGGCTGGGTAGCCGATGGCGTGATCAGTCAAAGCGAAACCCAGGCGGCAAATTTGTGGCGTTTACGCGAAGACATCTCGGAGACCATTTCAGAATGGACACCGTACAAAAACGACATCTCCGTCGTTGTCTCTAAAGTGCCACCTTTCTTGCGTGACATTGATTCTGTAGTGAGTCGCGAATATCCGGACTTTGACATCATTTGGTTCGGTCACATTGGTGACGGCAACTTGCACCTGAACATTCTCAAGCCCGACGACTTGGGGAAAGAAGAGTTCTTTGAGCGCTGTAATAGAGTGTCACAGTGGGTGTTTGAAATCGTTGCTAAGTACGATGGTTCTGTGTCGGCTGAGCACGGCGTTGGGCTCACCAAAAAGCCGTATCTGGAGTACAGTCGCTCAGCTGCGGAGCTTGCCTATATGAAAGCGGTGAAAGCGGTGTTCGACCCGAACAATGTGATGAATCCGGGTAAGCTGATCGACTTGTAAACCTGTCTTTGTTGTCAGTATTAAAAAGCAGCCAATCGGCTGCTTTTTTTGTTTGCTGTCTCGCTGTCAGAACAGCTGCTCGGGCACGATGCCGCTTTTCTGCTGCTCTTGCTCGCTACTGGGGGCAGGCTTGGCCATCTCTGTCGGCACATTTTCCTGGCGGAAATACTCAAAGATGGCGTTGCTTTGCTGCGGTGGTGCCAGCAGGCCGGTCTCTGGGTCGATGCGCACGCTGACAATGCCCTCGGGTTGCTGGTAGGGGCGTTCCGCGACGCCATCTAACGCCTGTTGCATATAGTCTACCCAGATCGGCAAAGCAGTATTGCTGCCGTAGGCCCAGCGGCCAAGAGTTACTGGCTGATCAAAGCCGACCCAAACCGTGGTTGCCAGACTGGGGTTGAAACCGGCAAACCAAGCGTCTTTTTGGTCATTGGTAGTGCCTGTTTTGCCGGCAAGGTCATTGCGACCCAAAGCCAGTGCCCGTTTACCGGTACCGCGCTTCACCACATCTTGCATCATGGTCAGAATCAGGAAGTGGGTACGCTCATCAATCACACGCGGCGCGCATCGCGGACTGGGTCTGCTGAGCCCCAGGGAGCGCTGCATATCTTGCTCCAGTTGCTGCAGGTCGTCTGCAACGGCTTCGCAAGCCTGGGCAGGGTGATGTTCGAACAACACTTGGCCATCATCGTCTTCAATGCGATCAATGACATAGGGCTCGACGGCGTAGCCGCCGTTGGCAAAAACAGCATAGCCGGTGGCTAGCTCCATGGGAGATAGCGCTGAAGCGCCGAGGGCCAGAGACAAGTCGCGGTTTAACTTGCTTGCAGGAATGCCAAAGGGGCTAATAAAGTCGATGGCGGTTTGCGGTCCTAAGCGCTTGAGCACGCGAATGGAAACCAGGTTCTGAGATTTGTACAAAGCCTGACGCAAGCGAGTCGGGCCGTAGAATTTGCCGCTGACGTTTTGTGGCCGCCAAGTGTTCTCTAGGCTGGCATCTTCAAACACCACCGGCGCGTCGTTAATAATGGTGGCAGGTGTGAAGCCGTTAGCCAAAGCGGCGCTGTAAACGAACGGTTTAAACGCTGAGCCAGGCTGGCGCTCTGCCTGAATGGCCCGGTTGAAGCTATTGCTGGCCGGTGAAAAACCGCCAACTAACGCCTGTACGGCACCATCTTCTGGGGCCAGCGATACCAGCGCTCCCTCGACCTCGGGTTGCTGGGCCAAAACGGGCGCTCCATCGCGCATTTCGTACCAAACTGTCATGCCTGGTTCTAATACATCACGGGCTGATTTTAGCGGATCACCAATGATGTCGACGTTGACATGACGGCGTGCCCACTCAATGCCAGACCAAGGTAAGCGAATTTCGCCTTGGCGTGTATACAGCCAGGCTTCTTTGTCGGCGACGCGACTAACGATTGCTGCTTTGAGTACGCCTTGATCGGGTTGATCGCGCAGGTACGCCTGCCAGGCGGGCAGGGTCGCTTGCCAATCGATCTGAGCGGGTTGGGCGTCAGCTGCAGAGGGCTGAGCGTCTGATAATTGACTGGCGCTTTGCATCACAACCGGCAGCACCTCGCCGTGGCCGCGCCAGCCATGATCGCGGTCGTACTTCAGCAAACCGCGCTGCAAGGCATTATTAGCCGCCTGCTGCCGCTTGCTGTCAACGCTGGTAATCACGCGGTAACCAGCAGTGTAGGCCGCGTTGCCATAGCGCTCTACAGCAAACTGGCGAGCCATTTCGGCGACGTACGGTGCGGACACTTCTGACTCGGGTCCATGGTAGCGGGCACTCACTGGGGCTCTGGCGGCCAGCTCGAACTCTTGTTGGCTGATCATTTCCAGCTCGCGCATGCGCGCCAATACATAGTTACGGCGTTTGAGCGCGCGCTTTGGGTTGTTAATCGGGTTGGCAGCAGAGGGAGCCTGAGGTAAACCGGCAATCATGGCCTGCTGAGCCAAATTGAGTTCGCGCATCGGTTTGCCGTAATAGACCTGAGCGGCTGCCTCTATGCCGTAGGCGCGCTTGCCGAGATAGATTTTATTGAGGTACAGCTCGAGGATTTGCTGTTTTGTGAGCGCCTTCTCAATTTTTAAAGCCAGTAAAATCTCGGTGAACTTACGCGAGAAGGTTTTCTCGCTGCTAAGGTAATAGTTCTTGGCAACTTGCATGGTGATGGTACTGCCGCCAGATCGCTTCTGGCCGGTGCTTAAAAGCTCGAAAGCGGCGCGGGCAAGGCCTTTTAGGTCAATGCCCATGTGCTCAAAGAAGCCATCATCTTCAGATGCCAGTAACGCATTGATGAAACGTGGAGGAGTGTCTTGGAAGCGAATCGGACTTCTTCTTTTGGTACCGAATTCACTGATTAGACGACCATCTTGGGTATACACTCTCAGCGGCGTCTGCAGTTCTGTGTCTAACAGATCCTGCGTATCGGGCAAGGTGGGGGCAAAATAGAGATAAATTGCCATCATCACCAAGCCGGCGCCTGCTATGGTGGACATTGTAAGCCAAAGAATTATCCGCGCGGCGATGTGTGTGGAAGCCATATTAAAAGAACGTCTCTTGCCTCAGGAAGCCAGTGTTTATGCGGGCTAGAGCATTATAAGGGTTTTTTGTTCTTTTAATAGGAATGTGCTTATAATGACTTTGACAGATAGGATTAGAGTGAGCTTGTTCACGCAAGTTCGCGATTTAATGGGGAATTTGCCGTGCTGGCCAGCGTATTTGGAAAAAAAGGCAAGGCGCTCCTTGGTGTCGATATCAGCTCAACGTCGGTCAAGGTGTTGGAGCTAAGTCACAACAACGGGCGGTATCAGGTGGAAGCCTACGCCAGTGAGCCGCTGCCACCGAACTCGGTGGTCGAGCAGGCCATTAATAATGATGAGGCGGTAGGTGAGGCGATTCGTCGGGCTGTCGGGCGGTCGCGTAGTTCTGCAAAACAAGGTGCCATTGCCGTGGCCGGTTCTGCGGTGATCACTAAAACAGTGCAAATGCCAGGTGACCTTTCAGATGATGAAATGGATTTCCAGGTGCGCGCTGAAGCCGACCAGTACATCCCATACCCATTAGAAGAAGTGGCGCTCGATTGGGAAATTCAGGGGCAGACCGAAGGCACGCCCGACAACATGGTGGATGTGTTGTTGGCAGCTTGCCGCTCTGAAACGGTAGAACGCCGCAAAGATGCCATTGAGTACGCCAATATTGAAGCCAAAGTGGTAGACATCGAGGCCTTTTGCACGGAGCGCGCCTTTGGCTTGATTGAAGGACAACTTGACGGTAGCGAAATAGAAACAGTCGCCATTGTTGATATCGGTGCCACCATGACCACTCTGAGTGTTCTGCACCAGGGGCGTTCTATTTATACCCGTGAGCAACTGTTTGGTGGCAAACAGTTGACCGAAGACGTTATGCGTCGCTACGGATTGAGCGAAGAAGAAGCCAATCGGGCTAAGTTGGAAGGCGGTCTGCCTGATGACTATGAGACCGAAGTGTTACAGCCATTCCGCAACGCTGTTGTGCAGCAAGTAAGCCGCTCATTGCAGTTCTTCTATTCTTCCAGTCAGTTTAATGACGTCGACTACATAGTTTTGGCAGGCGGTACTTCATCACTGCCTGATTTATCTGAGCTAGTCCAGGATGAGCTTGGTATTGCCACAATGGTGGCCAATCCTTTCGTAAATATGACTCTGTCACAGAAAGTAAGCGCCAATTTGCTTAATAATGACGCGCCAGCGCTGATGATCGCTTGTGGCCTGGCGATGAGGAGCGTTAACTGATGGCGAATATTAACTTACTACCTTGGCGTGAAGAGCGGCGTAAGTGGCGTAACCAAGAGTACTACAAAGCGTTGGGTCTAGTACTTATCGTTGCATGCTTTGTCATCTACCTGGTGCATGATTACTTCAGTGGCGCAGTCGATGAGCAGTTGCAGCGTAATGCTTACATCCAGAAAGAGATGAAAGTTCTTGATGCCAAAATTGAAGAGATCAGAAAGCTGCGCGAAACTCGAGAGCAGTTAATTGAGCGAATGGAGCTTATACAGGCGCTGCAGGGCAATCGCCCAGTAATTGTTCGAATGTTTGACGAACTCGCCAAGTCTGTGCCCGATGATCTGTTTTTTACATCTCTTTCAATTGAAGGGCAGACAGTTGTTGTAAAGGGTAAAGCAAAAGCAAATGCGCGTGTCGCGGCTTTAATGCGTAATTTTGACAGCTCTCAGTGGTTTACAGATCCTGAGCTGGTTTCGGTGCGCTCTGTTTCTGAAGATGTTAAAGAGTTTGAAGTGCGTATGCAGCGGGTAAACCCTAATCAGGCAGAGGAAGAACTATAATGACAAGTTCCAAAGGAGCTGGCACTGCTGCCTGGCTAGAAAGATTAAAAGAAATTGAAGTTGATGATATTAATAATATTGACTGGGAGAATATGGGCTCCTGGCCTCTGCCTGGACGCGTCTTTTTTGCTGCGGTGGTAGCGATTGCTTTGCTAGTGGGAAGTTACTTCTATTTGATTAGTGATGAAATTGATCGCCTTAAGGTTGAACAGCAGCAAGAGCTGGCTCTCAAGCGTGATTTTGAGAACAAAGCTTTTCGTGTCGCTAATCTAGATCAATATAAAGAGCAGCTGCTGGAGATGGAGCAAAGTTTTGGTTCTTTGCTAAAGCAGTTACCTCGCGATACTGAAGTGCCAGGTTTAATAGATGATATCAGTGGTTCGGCCTTAGGTGCGGGCTTGACACTTGATGCAATTAATCCAAGTGGTATGACTAGAACAGAGTTTTACAATGAGCTTCCCATTAACATCGAAGTGAAGGGAGGGTTTCATGAAATGGGCTCTTTTGTTTCAACCGTGGCATCCTTACCTCGTATCGTTACCTTGCATGATTTCAATATTGAGAGTCTAGAAAATTCTGAGTTGAGGATGACGATCCAGGCAAAGACTTATCAATACAATCCTGAGGAGGGGTAGTGATGAGGCTTGTGGTGGTTTTAAGTGCTTTTTCTATCCTCTGTGGTTGCTCGTCCTCTGGTGGATATGATGACCTCAAGGCGTTTGTAGACGAAACGTTGTCAAAGCCTCGCGGGCGTATCGAGCCTATTCCAGTGTTTAAACCATATGAATCATTTAACTACAGCGCCGCTGGTCTCAGATCTCCATTTGAACTACCCGTTGTTGTAGATGAGTCAGTTCAGGTACAAGACGAAAAATCTGACCTGAAACCTGATTTGAATCGCCCTAAAGAACACTTGGAACAGTTTGGGTTTACCGAACTTGCCATGGTGGGCACGATGAATAGGTCTGACGGTGATCTGTGGGTCTTGGTGCGCGATGGAGATGGTGGCGTCGTTAAGATTCGTGAAGGAAGTTACCTTGGACAGAATCACGGACGTGTAATTTCTGTTTCTGAGTATCGCATGAACATTATTGAAATAGTGCCCGATGGTATGGGTGGTTGGATTGAGCGTCCACGCACTATGGTGCTGGAAGGGTTGTCAGGAGAATAAGATGAGACTTCGTATGCTGACGATAAAATTGAACAAGTGGGCGCTACTGATATTGTCGTTGTTGTCCAGTGCTATTTCTTCGGCTGCAGCGCTGAAGGATATAAATTTTTCATCATTACCCGGCGATGTTACCGAGATTGAGCTTACTTTTGATGGAACTCCGCCAGAAATTTCGGGCTATACAATTGAAAAACCTGCCCGTATCACGATAGATATGCCGGGTGTGGAAAACACCCTGTCAGGGAAACGCTATCAAATCGGGGCTGGTAACGCGCGTGAAGCAATGGTTCTTTCTGCTAAAGACCGTACCAGAATGGTTATCAAACTGGCTCGTTTAGTTGATTATCAGTCTAGTGCGCAAGGAAACTCGATTCTTTTGCGTATTGGCCGTTCCTCTGAAGAAGCGACCTTTGAAACAGCTCAAGCAGAAGGCTCAGGTAACTTGTTGGCTAGTGCGGACACATCTGTGCGTGAACTGAAAATTGTAAATATCGATTTTCGTCGCGGTGAGCTAGGAGATGGCCAAGTTCAGATTTTACTGAGCGATGCTAAGGCAGCCGCAGATGTCCGTCGTGAAGGTGGCAAGTTGATCGCAGAGTTAAAAGGTGTACGACTGCCTAACGAGTTAAGCAGGCGGCTGGATGTTCTTGACTTTGCAACGCCAGTAAAATTTGTTGACGCTCGATCAGGGGATGGTAGCACCAGGATTATTATTGAACCCAAGACCGCCGACTTCGATTTCTTAGCCTACCAAGCAGATCGTTTGTTATCGATCAATGTCTCAGATTTGCCTGAGGAGGAGGCTGCCGAGCGGAAGAAAGAATTTCCATTTACTGGTGAAAAGCTCTCTCTCAATTTCCAAAATATTGAGGTTCGTGCAGTTCTACAGCTGATTGCAGACTTTACCGGTCTTAATCTCGTAGCATCTGACACCGTACAGGGCAATATTACTTTGCGCTTACAGGATGTTCCATGGGATCAGGCGTTAGACTTGGTGTTGAAAACTAAGGGGTTGGGCCAGCGCCAGATGGGTTCTGTGCTGTTGATTGCTCCTGCAGAAGAAATTGCAGCTCGTGAGAAGGTTGAGCTTGAAGCGGTGCGCCAGGTAGAAGAGCTGGCACCTTTGATTACAGAGTATATGCAGCTGAATTACGCCAAGGCAGCCGATCTGGCGGAGCTTTTGACTGCCGAAAGTGGTTTGCTTTCTGATCGTGGTACAGCAGTAGTTGATGGGCGGACTAACACGCTATTGATGAAGGACACCGCCTCTAATCTTGAGAAAATACGTGAAGCGCTATCGTTGTTGGATGTTCCTGTTCGCCAAGTGTTAATTGAAGCACGAATTGTGGTGGCTTCGACAGATGTCGGTGAAGAGATGGGAGTCAAGTGGGGAGGGGCAGGCTTCAAAAACAATGGTAGTAATTGGACGACTGTTGGTGGCAGTAAGCAGACCTTATCAGAAAGTAATCAGATTCTATTTGATCGTGCCACTCAAGCTTCTGCTGGTAGTAGTACGATTGATATAAATGCTTCCGATATAGTGAATTTTGGTGTAACCAATTCTGCAGCCACTTCTTTGGCTCTCGGTTATCAAACGGCGGATTACTTGCTAGATATGGAGCTAGCTGCTATCGAAACTGATGGTCGTGGTGAGGTCGTATCACAGCCCCGGGTTATGACAGCAGATGGAAAGACTGCGGTGATCGAGTCAGGTACCGAGATTCCATATCAAGAAGCTGCATCGAGCGGTGCTACCAGTGTTTCCTTTAAGTCAGCAGTGTTAAAGCTTGAAGTGACGCCTCAGATAACACCAGACGATCGGATAGTGATGGATTTAATTATCACAAAAGACTCGGTGGGGGAGCAGACTCTTGCTGGTCCATCGATTGATACCAATGCTGTGGAAACTCAGGTGCTTGTAAATAATGGTGAAACGATCGTCTTGGGCGGTATTTTTGAGTCTGAACAGCGCACCACCATTCGTAAGACACCATTTTTTGGTGACTTGCCTTTGATTGGAGCATTATTCCGCTACAAACAGGTAGAAGACGAGAAAACTGAGCTGCTGGTCTTTATCACTCCTAAACTAGTGAAGGATACGCTTAGCGCTCGTTAAGATGACCATTCGTTCTATTTTTCTGGTCGGGCCGATGGGTGCTGGTAAAAGCACCATCGGCCGTTTGCTGTCTGCAGAGCTCGGCTTAGAGTTCTTTGATACCGACAAGGTGATTGAAGAGCGCTGCGGCGCTAATATTCCTTGGATCTTCGATGTTGAAGGGGAAGTTGGCTTCCGTGACCGTGAGCAGCAGGTCGTAGACGAGCTAACGCAGTGCTCAGATATTGTACTGGCGACGGGTGGTGGCGTGGTAATGCGGCCTGAAAATCGTCGGCACCTCAGTAGTCGCGGCACGGTTGTATACTTGCGTACCACGGTGGCTCAGCAGCTGGTGCGGACTTCCAAAGACAAAAACCGCCCCCTGCTGCAGGCTGAAAATCCTGAGCAAATTCTTCGAGACCTTTTTTCTAAGCGCGACCCTCTGTATAAAGAGGTGGCCGATTTGGTGATTGAAACCGACAAGCGCAACCCACGTTGGGTCGTGCAAGAGCTTAAGAAGCGTCTCAAGGTAATCGCATGAAAACGTTAAATGTAGATTTGGGTGAGCGTAGCTACCCAATCTATATCGGCCGCCAACTGCTGGCCGAGCCGCAATTTTATCATTCCCATATTCGTGGTTCTCAAGTGCTGGTGGTGTCGAATGAAACCGTCGCACCCTTGTATCTCAATGCCGTTCGCCAGGCCTTAAGTGGATATAAGCTGGATGAGGTCATCTTGCCCGACGGCGAGCAATATAAAACTCTCGATGTTTTAAATCAGGTATTTGACGGTCTGTTGTCGCATCAGCATAACCGCTCAACCACGTTGCTGGCTTTGGGGGGGGGCGTTGTTGGTGATATGACGGGGTTTGCTGCCGCTTGCTATCAGCGGGGTGTGGATTTTATTCAGGTCCCTACCACCTTGCTGTCGCAAGTGGATTCATCCGTGGGTGGCAAGACCGCAGTCAATCACCCATTGGGTAAAAATATGATCGGCGCCTTTCACCAGCCACGCTGTGTGATTGCTGATACTGATACCTTAGAAACACTGCCAGAGCGTGAACTTTCTGCGGGTTTGGCGGAGGTGATTAAGTACGGCCTGATTTGTGATCAGCCTTTTTTTGATTGGCTGGAGACCAACATTGAGTCGCTGATGGCTCGCGATCCTGAAGCTTTGGCGTATGCCATCGAGCAGTCGTGCCATGATAAAGCACATATTGTTGCGCAGGACGAAAAAGAGTCAGGTATTCGAGCCATTCTGAATCTCGGCCACACTTTCGGTCACGCCATTGAGACTCATCAGGGTTACGGCGAATGGTTGCACGGTGAAGCGGTGGCCACTGGCATGTTGATGGCGGCTGATCTAAGCCGCCGACTGGGGTGGATCTCGGCGTTAGAAGTGGAGCGTTTACAGCGATTGTTGTCTAAAGCTCGTTTGCCGACTGCCGGACCAGCGCAGATGTCCGGCCATGATTATGTGTCGCGCATGCAAGTCGATAAGAAGGTGCTGGATGGGCGTCTGCGTTTGGTGTTATTGAAATCTATCGGTCAGGCGCTAGTGACCAGCGAAGTGCCAGAGGCCGCATTGTTAGAAACCCTGGCAGACTATCGCGGCTGCTAGTTCAGCGTAACAGAGGAGGTGGTGATGTACGACTTGGATACGCCAACAGCCCCAGCGGCTGAAAAGCCTGCGGCTCCATCTGGGTTACTTCCTCTGCAAAGCCAACGCAGTCATCTAGAGCTGTTATCTCACTTATCCGCATACAGCGAGTTGTTGGTACTGGTATGTGGCGATGCCGGAGCCGGTAAGACGACGCTCGCTCGTATGCTGCAGCATCAGCGCTTAGGTTTAGAAGAAACGCTCCTGCTCATCGCCAATCCCGGCATGGGCTGGGAGCAGTTGATCGGTCAAATTGTATCGGCGTTAGAGTACACCGGCTTATCACAACAGCGTGCGGAGGCATTAGATGAACTCAAGGCCCTGCTGTTAGAGCGTTATAAAGAGGGCGGCGGTTTAGTGGTCCTGCTGGATGACGCAGACGCATTGTCAGCAGAAGCACTCAACGACATCAGCTATTTAGCGCTGCTGGCACCTCAACAGCTATCGTTTGTATTGTTGGGGCGTGATGGTTTTGAACGACAATTGCGCTCCGGGCCAACCTCCGCGCCTACACATGTGGTTCAACTGGAGCCGTTGCCAGAGGCCGACGCCATCGCGCTGTTGCAGCATAAATTTGCAGGTCTGACAGATCGCCAAGCCAAGGCAGTGTATAACTCCTCGACGGGCTTTCCGGCGGATTTGTTGGCGCGAGTGCCCGACCAGTCGCCCTCTCAAGCGGCTGAGCTGCGAGCTGATGATGCTAAGCCGGCTGCCTCTGTTAGGGCTCGATTTCCGCTATGGCATATCGTTGCTGTTGCATTGGTGGGCACGGCCACGGTGATGGCTTTTCTTTATCAAAGTGAGCCCGAAGTGACATCTAAGCCAGCGGCTGAGCAAATTCTGCAAGACCTTGAGTTGTCGAACTTGAACGGGATTTCAGCAGAGCCTAATGCCGTCGATTTCAACTACCCGGCCAGCGAACAAGGCAATGCTCCTATTGATTCGGCTGAAATGTCAGTGGTTGATGCAGGGGTGCTGTCCGTTACAACCACAGAGCCTGCCCCGACGGCTAAATCACAGTCGACAACCACAGCGGCTGATCAAAACAAGGCACCATCGATAGAACCAAGCCTTCCGCAGCGTGAAGCCTCTGCCGCGGAAGTTGTTGCGCCGCAATCGACACGGGAGCCTGAAACTCGTCAAGCAGAGGCGGCTTCTAGTGAGTCACAAAGCAGTGATGCGAGGCAGCTACTGACAGCACAAGGATTTGTTATTCAGGTGTTGGGTGTTAAGAATCGCAGCGCCGCTGAAGCCTTTATTGCTCGCTGGCAAGAACAGGTGCCACAGCGCTTATATCTCTATCAAAGTACCTATCAAGGCGAGCCTTGGTATGTGGTTGTGGTAGGTATTTTTGCGGATGGCTCCGTAGCCAGAAAAGCTTCCAAAGCCTTTCCTTCAGGCTTTGTGGCCGGTTCGCCCTGGGTTAGAAATCTCAACCAGGTTCGGCCTTCCATTAAGTAGAAATAACAGAAAAAAACCTCTTTTTGCCATTTTTTCGTAAGTAACCTCTTTGTTACGGGGTGTTTGCGTGTGTAGAATGGTCGTCCTTTTTGTCTTGAGGTTGGTTGATTTTTAACCATCCTGGCTTTTTAAGCCCCTGATATTTAATCGTTTTTACTGATGAGGGCTGTTCTATGCGGACTGGTCTGTACACCCCAGGCGAATTCAAGGACAACTGCGGCTTTGGTTTGTTGGCGCACCTTAAAGGTCAACCTAGCCATGGCTTACTAAAAACAGCAATTGAGTCTTTGACCTGCATGACGCACCGCGGCGGTATCGCAGCTGACGGTAAAACCGGCGACGGTTGTGGCTTATTGATTCAGAAACCGGACTCCTTTCTGCGAGCCGTTGCGACAGAAGCCGGCATGACGCTACCCCAGCAGTATGCCGTGGGCATGCTGTTTATGGACTTGGATGAGCAAGTTTATGCCGAGCAAAAGCAAGCGGTAGAACGGGCTTTGAAGGATCAACAGTTGTCGGTGCTTGGTTGGCGCACGGTGCCCACCAATAACGATTATCTTGGCCCGATGGCGATCGATTGCTTGCCACGTTTTGAGCAGGTGTTTGTTGTGCCTCCGGGGGATCTAGATGACCAGTCTCTGAACGTAAAACTATTCTACGCTCGGCGCTATGCTGAAAAAGCATTAGTTCAGCATCCCGATTTCTACATTGCTAGCTTGTCGACCTCGGTATTGTCATACAAAGGTCTGATGATGCCGGTGGACCTGCCTAACTTTTACCCAGATTTAGGTGACGAGCGCCTGGAAACGGCGATCTGTGTTTTTCACCAGCGCTTCTCAACCAACACCATGCCCAAGTGGCCACTGGCTCAGCCGTTCCGCATGTTGGCTCATAATGGTGAGATCAACACCATTCAGGGTAACCGCAACTGGGCCAATGCTCGTGCCGGGCAGTTCAGCAGTTCATTGTTGCCGGATTTGTCGGATTTGACGCCGATCGTGAACACCACCGGCTCTGACTCCTCCTCGATGGACAACATGTTGGAGTTGCTGACCACCGGCGGCATGAACATGTTCCGCGCCATTCGCATGATGATTCCACCCGCGTGGCAGAACGTGGAAACCATGGATTCACACCTGCGTGCTTTTCATGAGTACAACTCCATGCATATGGAGCCCTGGGATGGCCCTGCTGGTGTGGTGATTACCGATGGCCGTTACGCCGTATGTGGGCTTGATCGCAATGGTTTGCGGCCGTCGCGCTGGGTGATTACTAAGGATGATTTGATCACCGTGGCCTCTGAGGTCGGTGTGCATGCTTATCAGCCAGAAGATGTGGTCGCGAAGGGTCGAGTTGGGCCGGGTCAGATTCTGGCTATCGATACCCAAGAGGGCAAGCTGCTGCACACCGAAGACATCGATGATCAGCTGAAACGGGCACACCCTTATAAAAAGTGGCTGAAAGAACACGCCACACGCATTGAAAGTAGCCTGTACCTGCGCCATGCCGGGCTCGATGATATGTCTGGTGACGAGCTAAACAGCCACCAGAAGCTGCATTTAGTGACCAATGAAGAGCGCTCGCAAGTGTTGCGTCCGATGGCAGAAAGCGGCCAAGAAGCGACAGGGTCCATGGGCGATGACACGCCGATGGCGGTGCTGTCACAGCGCGTGCGCCATGTGGCTGATTATTTCCGCCAACAGTTTGCTCAGGTCACCAACCCGCCGATTGACCCATTGCGCGA
Source organism: Bacterioplanes sp. (assembly GCA_965233665.1). Classification (GTDB taxonomy): domain Bacteria; phylum Pseudomonadota; class Gammaproteobacteria; order Pseudomonadales; family Oceanobacteraceae; genus Bacterioplanes. Next base: position 94,258 of record CBDDTG010000027.1, read on the forward strand.
ATCCATCGTGATGTCGCTGGAAACCTGCATCGGTGCTGAGAAGAACGTCTTCGAAGAGTCGGCCGATCATGCCAACCGCATTATTCTGACCTCGCCAGTACTGTCGCCGTTGAAGTTTGTAGGCTTGAAAAAAGCCAACAGTGAGCATTTCAGCCACATCACTTTGTCCCTCGGCTTTGACGCCGATACCTCATTGCGCCAGGCGGTTGAAAACCTGACGGCTCAGGCAGAGCAAGCCGTGCGTGATGGTCGCGTCATTTTGATTCTGAGTGACTATGACATTCAGCCGCAGCAGCTGGTGATTCCTGCTGCCATGGCGACGGGAGCCGTGCATCACTGTCTGGCGAGCAAAGGTCTACGTACCCGCAGCAACATCGTGGTGGAAACCGGCTCGGCGCGTGATCCGCACCACTTTGCAGTCTTGCTGGGTTTTGGCGCTACCGCCGTTTACCCCTGGCTGGCTTATGACATTCTCACTGACTTGCACGATAAAGGTGAGCTGTTGGGTGACCCGCTGAAGTCGCACCAGAATTTCCGCAAGGCCATTCGCAAGGGTTTGATGAAGGTGATGTCGAAAATGGGCATTTCCACCATCGCTTCTTACCGTGGTGCACAATTGTTTGAAGCCATCGGTTTGGCGGAGGACGTCGTTGACCTGTGCTTTCGCGGAGTCACCAGTCGCCTGCAAGGTGCCGGCTTTGATGACTTTGAGCAGGATCTGAAGCTGATTCACAAGCACGCTTGGAAAACGCGGAAAGCGTTGGATCAAGGCGGCTTGCTCAAATACGTGCATGGCGGTGAATACCATGCTTACAACCCGGATGTGGTGAAAAATGTCCAGGATGCGGTGCAAACCAATAGCCAAGCGGCTTACGACCGCTTTGCTGAGCTGGTAAATGAGCGCCCAGTCGCGACCATTCGTGATTTGCTGTCGTTGCGCCAAGACGTGGCCGCGATCGATCTGGCTGAAGTTGAACCGGTGGAAGCGATTTACCCACGCTTTGATACCGCGGCCATGTCGCTGGGGGCGTTATCGCCAGAAGCGCACGAGGCGTTGGCCGAAGCCATGAATGAGCTGGGCGGTCGCTCCAACTCAGGTGAGGGCGGTGAAGACCCTGCACGCTACGGCACTGCTAAAAACTCCAAGATCAAGCAAATTGCCTCGGGTCGCTTTGGTGTCACGCCTGAGTACTTGTCCAGCGCAGAAGTGCTGCAAATCAAGGTGGCCCAAGGCGCTAAGCCGGGCGAAGGAGGCCAACTACCCGGTGGCAAGGTCAACGATTTGATTGCCACTTTGCGCTATTCGGTGCCCGGTGTGACCCTGATTTCACCGCCGCCGCACCACGACATTTATTCCATCGAGGATTTGGCGCAGCTGATTTACGACCTCAAGCAGGTCAACCCTGAGGCGCTGGTATCGGTCAAGCTGGTTTCCGAGCCAGGTGTTGGCACCATTGCCGCGGGTGTTGCCAAAGCGTATGCCGATTTGATTACCATTTCTGGCTACGACGGTGGTACCGCAGCGTCACCGCTAACGTCCATTAAGTATGCTGGCTCGCCTTGGGAGTTGGGCTTGTCAGAGGCTCATCAAGCACTGCGTGCCAATGATTTGCGTGGCAATGTGCGAGTGCAAACGGATGGCGGGCTGAAAACCGGCTTGGATGTGGTCAAAGCGGCCATTTTGGGCGCAGAAAGCTTTGGCTTTGGCACCATGCCGATGGTCGCTGTTGGCTGTAAGTATTTGCGCATCTGTCACCTGAATAACTGTGCGACCGGTGTGGCGACGCAAAATGACGGCCTGCGTGAACAACACTACATTGGCACAGCGGACATGGTGAAAAACTATTTCCGCTTTGTGGCGGAAGAAGTGCGTGGCTGGCTAGCCAAGTTGGGTGTGCGCAGCCTGCAGGACCTGGTTGGGCGGACTGATCTACTAGCGGTACTGGATGGCAGCACAGACAAGCAGCGTCATTTAGATCTGACACCGATTATCCACAACGATCAGATTCCAGCCGATAAACCGCATACCGTTCAAGTTGAGCGCAATCGCCCGTACGACGAAGGCTTGCTGGCTGAGCGCATGGTGGCAGACGCTTTGCCACTGATTGAAAGCAAGCAAGGCGGTGAGCTGAATTACACCGTCACCAACTGCGATCGCTCTATCGGTGCACGGTTGTCGGGTGAAATCGCCAAGCGTCACGGCAACCAGGGCATGGCCAAATACCCCATTCGTATTCACCTCAATGGTGCCGCTGGGCAGTCATTCGGCGTATGGAATGCCGGTGGCCTGGAAATGGTACTGGATGGCGACGCCAATGATTACGTGGGTAAAGGCATGACCGGTGGCAAGCTGGTTATTCGCCCGCCACAAGGCTCTGAATTCCGCAGCGAGCAAGCCGCCATCATTGGTAACACCTGCTTGTACGGTGCGACGGGCGGTAAGTTGCTGGCAGCGGGGCGTGCGGGTGAGCGCTTTGCAGTGCGCAACTCGGGTGCTCATGCCGTGGTGGAAGGCGCGGGTGATCACTGCTGTGAATACATGACCGGCGGCATGGTGTGTGTGTTGGGTGAAACCGGCTACAACTTCGGCGCAGGCATGACCGGCGGTTTTGCTTACGTGCTCGACCGTGACAACAGCTTTGTTGATAAATACAACCACGAGTTGGTGGAAATCACCCGCATCGTGAATGAAGAAACCGAGGGGCATCGCAGCCACTTGCGCAGCGTTATTCGTGAGCACTATGCCGAAACGGGCAGTGACTGGGCGCGTGAAATTCTCGATGACTACGACAGCTTTATCTACAAGTTCTGGCTGGTGAAGCCGAAAGCTGCCGATTTACAACAATTGCTGAATGCCACCCGTGCTCGTCCTGAGTAACGGTCGTCGTGGGTGAGAGAGAGAGGCTTGATATGAAAAGTACCAATCAGCGACTGAACAACCACTTCCAGTTTGTCGATGTGGGCCGCCGTGATCCGAATAAAAAGTCCATCGCGACGCGCAAGAAGCAATTTGTTGAAATTTACCAGCCGTTCCAGAGCAAACAGGTAGCCGAGCAATCGCATCGCTGTCTGGATTGCGGCAACCCTTACTGTGAATGGAAGTGCCCAGTGCACAATTACATTCCCAACTGGCTCAAGCTGGCCAGTGAGGGCAACATTTTGGAGGCGGTTGAACTCAGCCACCAGACCAACACCTTGCCTGAGGTCTGTGGTCGTGTATGCCCGCAAGACCGTTTGTGTGAAGGCGCTTGTACCCTTAACGATGGTTTCGGTGCCGTGACCATCGGCAATGTTGAGAAGTACATTACTGATACCGCCTTCGCCATGGGCTGGCGACCGGACATGAGCAACGTGGTGCCTACCGGCAAGCGTGTCGCCATTATTGGCGCAGGCCCAGCCGGCCTAGGGTGTGCTGACATACTGGCACGCAATGGTGTGATGCCTGTGGTGTTTGATAAGTACCCGGAAATCGGCGGCTTGCTGACCTTTGGCATTCCTGAGTTCAAGCTCGAAAAAAGCGTGATGGCCAACCGCCGAGAAGTATTTGAAGGCATGGGCGTCGAGTTTCGCTTGAATACCGAGGTTGGCAAGGATGTGGACTTCCAGAACATCATGGATGAGTTCGACGCTGTCTTTATGGGCATGGGCACCTACACCTACATGAAAGGCGGTTTTCCGGGTGAAGACCTGCCAGGCGTTCACGATGCCCTGGATTTCTTGGTGGCGAACGTGAATCGCAACCTCGGATTTGAGCAGGATCCGGCGGATTTCATCGACATGAAAGGCAAGAAAGTCGTGGTGTTGGGTGGTGGTGATACCGCCATGGACTGTAACCGCACCTCGATTCGTCAGCAGGCGGCGGGTGTGACCTGTGCCTACCGTCGAGATGAAGAAAACATGCCAGGTTCCAAGCGAGAAGTACAAAATGCTCGCGAAGAGGGGGTGAAATTTCTCTTCAATCGTCAGCCAGTAGCTATTATTGGTGAGGAAAAGGTCGAAGGTGTGAAGGTCGTCACTACAGAGTTAGGCGAACCCGACGAAAATGGTCGTCGCCGGCCTCAGGTGATTGAAGGCTCAGAAGAAATTCTGCCCGCAGATGCGGTGTTGGTGGCGTTTGGTTTTCGCCCCAGCCCAGCACCTTGGTTCCAGCAGTTTGGTATTCAGCTAAACAGTTGGGATGGCGTCGTGGCACCGGAAGAGCAAACTTTCAAATTCCAGACTTCCAACCCCAAGGTTTTTGCGGGCGGAGACATGGTGCGCGGATCTGACCTGGTGGTCACCGCGATTTGGGAGGGCAGACAAGCGGCAGAAGGCATTCTCGACTATTTGGATGTTTAATGTAACTTCTCAGTAAAGCCCGCTAACTTCCCGACAGAAGGTAGAAAGCGCAGCTCTGTATGGACAGGGTTGCGCTTTTGTTTTATGGCTGATTACCCGATCCGGTGTTATTCTTTCGAGCAAAGCGATACAACCCGATGGGACGAGATAAGATGGAGCGTATACGCATGTACAAGCCCATGACTTTGCTGGCGCTGCTATTAGCCGGCTTTTTAACGGCCTGCGGTGGCAGTGATGGTGGATCGGTTGTCCAGGGGGGCGATGGTACTGGTACCGGAACGGGGGATGATGGTGGCACGGATGATGTTACCACGGGCACTGATATCACTGCCCCGCGTTTGGGAACGGGGGTTGGTTCGAGCTTTAATGAGGGTGCACTTGAAGCAACAGTGACTAATCTAAGCGCTGGCGGCACCACTCAAGTTAAAGCCAACATTGTTGATTCAGGCAGCGGGAATCGTAAAATCGTTTCCAAGCCTTATGCTATTGTCTTTAGTTCGCGTTGCTCTGGATCTGATCCGGCTCAGGCGGTATTTAGTAAAGACGAAATTATTACATCCAGTGGCGAGGTAGTTGTTACCTACGAGGCACGTGGTTGTCGGGACCAGGATGTAGTGACCTTCCGTTTATATGATACAAGTGAAGAGGGTGGTGGTCGCACGGGAGATGTACTGCATACTGCTACAACATTGCTGACAGTAGAGCCCCCTGAGACCGGTGCAATAGAGTTTGCTTCGGCTGAACCACGCTCTATCTCTGTGTCAGGTATTGCGAATGAAGTTTTGTCAAAGCTATCTCGAGTGACGTTTCGCGTTCTTGATAACAACGCAAATCCAATATCAGGTAAAACCGTCAATTTTGAATTGACAAATACGGCTGGGGGAATCTCCTTGTCCCTCGATAGTGCTATCACTAATGAGTCTGGCGAGGCTTCTACTATCCTGCGTAGCGGTACGTCTCATGCTTTGACATCTGTAAAAGCTACAACCACGATGAACGACGGTACGGCGATTACTACAGAGTCTTCACCTATTTCTGTCACAACTGGATTGCCACGCCAGGATAAGTTTTCTATTAGTGCAAACACATTTAATCCAGGTGCCTACAATAGAGATAATATTGAAGTTGACATTACAGCCTCCTCATCTGACGCACTCGGTAATCCAGTACCCAATGGAACTCAGTTCAACTTTTATGCCGAAAATGGGCGTATTGGTTTTGATGATACTCCATCCGGTAGTTGTGTAGTCGACAATGGTGAAGGTTCGTGTAGCGTTAAGTGGCGTAGCAGTGGTGTGAGGCCTTATTTTGAAGGGAGTCATCCTGATGGTTTGCAAACTGTTAATGAGCGCATTGGTATGACAACAATTGTCGCTTACACGCTTGGTGAGGGGGGCTTTACAGATCAAAATGCTAACTATCTCTATGATGCTGGCGAGCCTTTTGTTTCTTGGCCTGAAGTGTTTGTGGACGACAACTTCAATGGTCAGATTGATTTAGGTACAAACGGTAATCCTGTTGAAGCTTTCTTTGAGGTGACTGCGAACAATCAATATGATGACGCACCAGCTGTCTATCAGGGAGTGCAGTGTGCTGAATCTGCAAAATCTTTAGGGCATTGTCCTCCAGGGCTTGTTCATGTGAGAGATAGCTTGCGTCTTATGCAGTCGCTTTCTGACAGTCTGCAATTGTCTTTTTATGAAGACAGTGGGTCAGGTTATCAGCAAGTTGATATACCAAGCTTGGGTTCTAGTGGTGAGTTTCTCGTAGTGGTTCAGGACGCGCACGGCAATATCCCAGAGACTGGTACATCTTTCTCCTCTACTGGAGATGGCTATGAGGTGGGGGGCACCAATGGTGATGTCCCTAACAGCGTTGGTGAGTTAAATATTGAAGGTCTGCCACCATACGGAGCAGTCTTTTCAGTTCAGTATCGACTTGATCCAGACTTTACTGGTACAGAGAGAAGTATTGAGGTCACGGCCACGGGAGGGGGGGACGGCAATATTTCTGACGGTAGAACATTCTACACTAATTAATCCTTTACGGAGTAAGTGCGGAGTTCATACAAAGTTACTTTGAATTGTTTTTTGTTATAGTGGCAGCCATTTTGAACGATTAGCAGGATCAACATGGCCGAGCTGAAGAATGACCGTTTTCTGCGTGCGCTGCTAAAGCAGCCTGTAGACCGCACCCCCGTCTGGATGATGCGCCAGGCGGGGCGTTATTTGCCTGAGTACAAGGCAACACGCGCCCAAGCCGGCGATTTCATGTCGCTGTGCAAGAACCCTGAGCTGGCCTGCGAAGTGACGATTCAACCACTGGATCGCTTCCCGTTAGATGCTGCCATCTTGTTCTCTGATATTCTCACCATTCCTGATGCCATGGGCTTGGGCCTGTATTTTGAAACCGGCGAAGGCCCGCGTTTTCGCAAAACCGTGCGCACCTCCGAAGACGCCGAGGCATTGCCTGTGGTCAATACTGCACAAGACCTAAGCTATGTTACCGATGCAGTGAGCACGATTCGTCGCGAACTCAATGGCCGTGTGCCTTTGATTGGCTTTTCAGGCAGCCCTTGGACGCTGGCGACTTACATGGTGGAAGGCGGTTCGTCGAAGGATTTTCGCCATGTCAAAGCCATGATGTACAGCCAGCCTGAGGTCATGCACCTGGTGTTGGATAAATTGGCACGTTCGGTGATTGATTATCTCAACGCACAAATTGAAGCCGGTGCACAGGCGGTGCAGATCTTCGACACCTGGGGCGGCAGTTTATCGGATGTGTGTTACCAAGAGTTCTCACTCAAGTACATGCAGCAGATCGTGGCCGGCCTTAAGCGTGAGCACGAAGGTTGGCAGGTGCCGGTCATATTGTTCACCAAGGGCGGCGGTCAGTGGCTGGAAAGCATGGCAGCCACTGGCTGTGACGCCTTGGGGCTGGATTGGACGACGGATCTAGGTCTAGCGCGTCAGCGCGTTGGTAACCAGGTGGCATTGCAAGGCAACATGGACCCATCGGTGTTATACGCATCACCACAGGCCATTCGCGCAGAAGTGAAGCGCATTTTGGAGAGCTACGGCCAGGGTAGCGGCCATGTGTTTAACTTGGGGCATGGTATTCACCAGTTCGTTGACCCCGAGCACGCCAAAGCCTTTGTTGAGGCAGTCACTGAACTTAGCCCGGCTTACCACAGCCAGAACTGAGTCCTTTTCTGATCATTTGTTCAGCGGTGTCTGTATGGCATCGCTGATCACACTGTTTGTAGCCTTGCCCTTGCTGTGAGATAAAGCGACGCTATTATTCTGTGTATTATGATTGTCAGTTATAAACAGGGGCCGCTAGTGCCCATTCACTTTTTGTTTCTGGGTGCTTGTTCATGAATCTGTTGTGGATTCCCCTTCTGCCTTTGCTGGGTACGCTGGTTCCGTTGCTGACGACGCGCTGGGAGCGCAGTCAGTCAGCGGCTTTGACCGCGGTCGCGCCGGCTATTTCTTTGGTATTGGTGCTGCTGTGCATTCCTGATGTGTTTAATCAGCAAACGCTGCAAGTGAGTTACCCATGGGTGCCGCAACTCGGGCTTAACTTGTCCTTCCATTTGGATGGTTTGGGGCTGCTGTTCAGCTTGCTGATTCTCGGCATTGGTTTGCTGGTGATCTTGTACGCTCGCTATTACTTGTCTGAGAAAGATCATATGGGGCGTTTTTACGCCTACTTGATCCTATTTATGACCGCCATGTTGGGCATTGTGCTGTCCAATAATTTGATCCAACTGTGGTTTTTCTGGGAGCTGACCAGCATCAGCTCCTTCTTGCTGATCAGCTTCTGGAGCGATAAAACTGAAGCCCGCAAAGGTGCTCGCATGGCGTTGACCATCACTGGTGCGGGCGGACTGGCGTTGTTGGCCGGTTTGATTTTGCTGGGCGAAGTGGCTGGCAGCTACAACCTCAGCGAAGTGCTGCAACGCGGTGACTTGATTCGTGCTAGCGATGCGTATCCGGCCATTATGGTGTTGGTATTGATTGGCGCCTTTACCAAGTCGGCTCAGTTTCCATTTCATTTCTGGCTGCCACATGCCATGGCGGCACCGACTCCGGTCAGTGCGTATTTGCATTCGGCCACCATGGTCAAAGCCGGAGTATTTTTGATGGCGCGTTTTTATCCGGTGCTGGCACAGTCGGATTTATGGTTTATCACGGTCTCGCTGGTAGGCTTATCGACGCTGTTGGTCGGTGCTTACACGGCACTGTTTAAGCACGATTTAAAGGGCTTGTTGGCTTACTCCACCATCAGTCATCTGGGTTTGATTACGCTGCTGTTTGGTTTAAATACCGAGCTGGCAGCCATTGCCGCCGTCTTTCATATCATTAACCACGCCGTGTTTAAGGCATCATTGTTCATGGCGGCGGGCATCATCGATCACGAGTCCGGCTCGCGCGATATGCGCCAACTCAACGGCTTGTGGAAGTACATGCCTTATACCGCCACGCTGGCGATGGTGGCTGCGGCGTCGATGGCCGGTGTGCCCTTGTTGAACGGCTTTTTATCGAAAGAAATGCTGTTTGCCGAGACTTTGCACCAATCGACCTTTGGTTCACTTTCTTGGGTGATTCCGATCATGGCTACCATTGGTGGTGCGTTGGCCGTGGCCTATTCATTGCGCTTTATTCACGACGTATTTTTTAACGGTGAGCCCATTAACTTACCCAAAACACCGCATGAGCCACCTCGTTACATGAGGGTCCCGGTTGAGGTGTTGGTAGTGCTGTGTTTGTTGGTTGGCATTGTGCCTGAATGGAGTGTCGGTGAGTTGCTACGCGCAGCGGCCGGTGCTGTGTTAGGGCAAACGTTACCAGACTTTAGTTTGTCGATCTGGCATGGCTTTAATTTGCCGCTGCTGATGAGTGCGCTGGCGGTGCTTGGCGGTGGTTGGTTGTATTACAACCGTGGCCATTTATTTGCGTTTCAGGATCAGTTTGTCGAATGGGACGCCAAACTTGAGTTTGAGCGCAACATTCAGCGCATCACCACCGCCGCTGCGCGCTTTACCGAATGGTTTGATAACGGCTCGCTGCAACGCTACGCCTTTGCTTTGGTCGTGATGGCGCTGGTGTTCGCCGGTTCGCCAATGTTGGAGCTGGAGGTCGCATTAGGTTCTAAGCCAGAGCAACCGCTCAACTGGGCGGTAATTAGCGCTGCCGCCATGCTGATTATTGGCACCATCACGACGGTGGTATTCAGTCACCGGCGTTTATTGGCGCTGGTGTTGATTTCCATCGTCGGTTTGATTGTTTCAATTACTTTTGCTTATTTTTCCGCTCCAGACTTGGCGCTCACTCAGCTGTCGGTTGAAGTGGTGACCATCATTTTGTTCTTATTGGCGCTGTTCTTTTTGCCACAACACGCCAGCTTGCGCGACTCACCACCGCAACGCATCGTGCGGGATCTAACCGTAGCGTCATTGGTGGGAGCGGTAGTAGGCACGCTGTGCTACGCCATTATCACCCGGCCGTTTGAAAGCATTTCGAGCTTTTTTATTGCCAACAGCAAGACCGGTGGCGGTGGCACCAACGTGGTCAACGTCATTTTGGTGGACTTCCGTGGCTACGACACCTTGGGTGAAATTGCCGTGCTGGGTATTGCCGCGCTGGGCATCTTTAAGCTGCTGGCAGGGATGCGCTTGTTTGTACCTGCCAGTGATTATCGTGGCCGCCCTTGGTCAGAAGATAAGCACCCCATCATGCTGAAAAAAGTATCGCAGGCGCTGTTGCCGCTGGCTTTGCTGATTTCTGCGTATATCTTCCTGCGCGGTCACAATTTGCCGGGCGGTGGTTTTATCGCCGGCTTGGTCACCGCGATCGCTTTGATTCAGCAATACATTGCCCATGGTGTGGATTGGGTAAAAGAGCGCGGTGTCTCTGGTTACCACGGCATCATTGCCGTCGGCTTGTTAATTGCGGTGCTCACTGGCGTAGGCAGCTGGCTGTTTGAGCGGCCATTCATGACCACCTGGTTTCAGTACTTTGAATGGCCGGTGGTGGGGAAATTTGAACTGGCCAGCGCCATGCTGTTCGATCTGGGCGTTTATTTAACCGTGATTGGCGCCACTCTGTTAATTTTGGCAAACCTCGGCAAGCTGACGACCAGTGAGCGGCCGAAAGCAGGAGTTTCTGACTGATGGAAACCGTGTATGCAATTTGCGTCGGGGTACTGACCACCGGCGGTGTTTATTTAGTGATGCGCAGTCATACCTTTTCTGTGGTGCTGGGGCTGACGCTGCTGTCCTACGCGGTGAACTTATTTTTGTTTGCCTCTGGTCGCTTGGTGGTCAATCAGCCTGCGATTTTGGGCCAGAGTGCCAACCCCGCTGACCCACTGCCGCAAGCGTTGGTGTTAACTGCCATTGTGATCGGTTTTGCCATGACCGCGTTTGCCTTGATTTTGGCGCTGCGAGCGCGTTCTGACCTGGGCAATGATCAGGTGGATGGGCGAGTACGTGACGACGTACTGAATAAGCGTAAAAAGTCGCAAGGAGAATAGTCGGTGGCACTGGCAGATCATTTGATTTTTTTACCCGTGCTGTTGCCGCTGTTGGCGGGCATTGTGCTGCTGTTGCCGCCGTTCCACGATAATCTGGAACGTCAACGCCCCTTTGTGATGGCGGTTAACTTAGCATTACTGCTGGTTGCTGCCCTGCTGTTGGGCAAAGCGTTGCAGGAGCCATCGGTGTACCTGTTAGGCAATTGGCAGCCACCGTTTGGTATTTTATTGGTAGCCGATCAGCTCGCCAGTTTGATGCTGGTTTTAACCGCCATACTGGCCATGACCACGCACTGGTACGCGAGTGCAGGCGATGATGGCCGCGGGCCGTTCTTCCAGCCGTTGTTTATGTTTCAGGTGATGGGCATCAATGGCGCGTTTTTAACCGCCGATGCCTTTAACTTGTTCGTTTTCTTTGAAGTATTGCTGATCGCTTCGTATGCCTTGCTGATCCATGGGGGCGGTAAACACCGGACTCAGGCCGCAGTGCATTATGTGCTGCTGAATTTAATTGGCTCGGCATTTTTCCTGATTGGTTTAGGCATTTTGTACGCCAGCTTTGGTACCTTGAACCTGCCGGATATGGCAGCAAAAGCCAGCCAGTTAAGCCCGGACAATGTCATTTTAGCGAAGGCCGGTGGCTTATTATTGCTGTTGGTGTTTGGCCTCAAATCGGCCATGTTGCCGCTGCATTTTTGGCTGGTACGCACTTACTCCATGACTTCTGCGCCGGTGGCGGCCTTGTTTGCCATCATGACCAAAGTGGGGATTTACAGCATATGGCGCGTGCACACCGCCGTTTTTGGCGATCAGGCCGGAGCTCTGAGTGGGCTGGCGTCTGATTGGCTGTGGGTGTTGGGTATTTTAACCATTGCCGTGGGGGCGATTGCAGCCCTGGCTAGCCAGACATTAAAAACATTAACCGCCAATTTGGTGGTGGTCTCGGCAGGCACGTTGTTGATCAGCATCGCCATTGGCACGCCCGAGGCGATGGGGGCGGCTATTTATTATTTGCTGCACAGCACCTTGATGACGGCCGCGCTGTTTTTACTGGCCGGTATGATTCAGGAGCAGCGTGGCCAGGCTCAAGACCGCTTTGTCCGTGCTAAGCCATTGCCCCAAGCCGTGCCGCTGGGCATTGCGTTTTTCGTCGTCGCCATGGCCGTGGTGGGAATGCCTCCCTTATCTGGCTTTTTGGGCAAAGTGTGGCTGTTGCAAGCGTCGGCGGACAGCGTTCATGTGGCGTGGGTATGGTCGGCGATTTTATTATCCGGTTTGGTGGCATTGGTGGTGTTCTCTCGTGCCGGCACTAGCATTTTCTGGCGTGTTCAAGGGCAACCTGGGGCTGAGGGTAAAGCACACAGCTTGCAGTGGCTGGCGTTGTCTAGCTTGTTAGTGTTGGCGGTATTGATGGTGGTGTTTGCTGGCCCGATCACGGAGTTGAGCAACAGCGCCGCCGAAGAGCTGTTTAGCGGCCTGACGCTGTCGCAGTTGGTGGAGGCAAAACCATGATTCGGCGCATTTTTCCGATGCCGGTACACACTTTGCTGCTGTGGCTGGTGTGGCTGTTATTAAAACGACTTCAGTGCCGGGCACATCGTGCTCGGCGGCTTGTTGGCCTGGGGCATTGCATTGGTGGCGTCGCCGTTTACTTCGGCACAAACCAAGGTGGTTAGACCGCTGCTGATTCCGGTGTATTTTGCCGTGCTGTTGTGGGATATCTTGATCTCAAACCTAGACGTGGCTCGCCGGGTCATGGGCCCTAATCGCTCACTGCGGCCGGGCTTTGTGGCATTGCCATTGGATATTACCGGCGATTTTCCACAAACCGCATTGGCCAGTACCATCTCATTAACGCCCGGCACGGTCAGTGTGGATTTATCCAGCGATCGGCGTTGGTTGTATATTCATGTGCTGCATTTGGATGATGAAGCCGAGTTGATTGCTTCCATTAAACAGGGGTACGAGCGTCGCTTGCGGGAGATTTTTGCATGCTAGAACTGGCCATGAAAATCACGGCGGGCATGGTGTTGGTGGCGATGGCCCTGAATGTGTGGCGGTTGTTGTTAGGGCCGAGCATCCCGGATCGTATCCTGGCGCTCGATACCCTATACATCAACAGCATCGCCCTGATTATTTTATTGGGTATTTATAACTTGTCGGCGCTGTATTACGAGGGGGCGTTGCTGATTGCCATGCTCGGTTTTGTCAGCACGGCCGCGCTGTGCAAATACCTGCTACGTGGCGATATCATCGAGTAATGTATGACTGAGTGGATTGAAATACTGGTTTCTGTACTGCTGATCATTGGCGGTACGTTTATCGTTATCGGCTCCTTTGGACTGGCCAAATTGCCGGATTTTTACACCCGCTTGCACGCTCCGACCAAGGCCACCACGCTGGGAATTGGTTCTGTGCTGATGGCCTCCATGGTGGTGCACACCATTAATGATGGCAGTGTGAGCATTCATGAGGTGGTGATCAGCCTGTTTTTATTTATCACCGCTCCTATTTCTGCGCATATGTTGTCGAAGGCGGCGCTGCACCGCCGGGTTGAGCATTTGCAAAGCAGCCTTTCTAGCCACAACCGCGATAAAGCTGCACGCCAGTTGCCTGGCGATGCCGAATTAGACGCGGACGTGGATTAAATCAGTTCAATGGCCTGCTGCAGGGTGTCTACGCCCTGCACCTGCATGCCTTCGATCGGCTGTTTGGGCATGTTGGCTTTGGGCACAATGGCACGGCGAAAGCCGTGCTTAGCGGCTTCTTTGATGCGCTCCTGGCCAGACGGCACTGGGCGGATTTCACCGGATAGCCCGACCTCGCCAAAAACGATCAATTCTTGCGGCAGTGGCTGATTGCGAAAGCTCGATAAAGCCGCCAACAGCAGCGCTAAATCGGCGCTGGTTTCACTGACCTTAACGCCGCCCACCACGTTGACGTACACATCTTGGTCGCCAAAATGAATGCCGCCGTGGCGATGCATCGCCGCCAGCAACAGGTTTAAGCGATTTTGATCGAGGCCCACGGCCACGCGTTTGGGATGGCCGAAATGACTGTCGTCTACCAGTGCCTGAATTTCTACTAATAATGGCCGTGTGCCTTCCCACACCACCATCACCACGCTGCCCGGGGCTGGGTCTTCGCCACGGCTGAGAAAAATAGAGCTGGGGTTTTTGACTTCTTTTAAGCCACTGTCGAGCATGGCAAATACGCCCAACTCGTTAATGGCACCAAAGCGGTTTTTAATGCCGCGCAAGGTGCGAAAGCGGCTGTCGTTGCCGCCTTCCAGCATGATGGAGCAGTCAATCATATGCTCGAGCACTTTCGGGCCGGCAAGGGTGCCATCTTTGGTGACATGACCCACCAGCAGCAGCACGGTGTCGGTTTGCTTGGCGTAGCGAGTTAAATGGGCGGCACTTTCTCGTACTTGCGACACGCTGCCCGGCGCCGATTCAATGCCGTCTAGGTGCATGACTTGAATCGAGTCAATGACCACGACTTTGGGCCGTTGTTGCTGCAACGTGCTGGTCAGTTGCTCGACGTTGGTTTCGCTGAGCAAGTGCAAGCGATCCATGGGCAAGCCTAAGCGTTTGGCGCGCCGTGCAACTTGTTGCAGGCTTTCTTCGCCAGTGACGTATAAGGCTGGCATTTGTCCAGCCAGATAGCACATCACCTGCAACAGTAGGGTCGATTTACCGGCCCCTGGGTGGCCGCCAATTAAAATCGCTGAGCCGGGTACCAAGCCGCCGCCTAATACGCGATCCAGCTCTTGCATGCCACTGCCAAAGCGCGGTACTTCATTTAAATCAACTTGATCCAGCCGGGTCAGCTGTTGCGGTGCACCGGCATAGCCGCCTCGGGCCGTGCTGGTAGCGCTGCGCGCTGCCGACACCACAAATTCTTGTAGCGTATTCCAGGCGCCGCAACCTGCGCATTGCCCCTGCCACTTGCTGTGGTCGGCGCCACAATCACTGCATACGTAGGCGGTTTTCTTTTTGGCCATGCTTAGCTTTCCTGAGAGGTTGGCAGATCCACAGATGAGACGCTCGCGGGCGGTATTTCGACCTGCCGAGCGAAACTGAATAATTTAAGAAGCCATTAGTTTACGTGAGCCATACCCTCCTTGACACGTCTACTTGTTTGGCACTTCTTAATCGCAAGAGCTTTGATACACTGGTCTGCGCTTTGCTAATCGTTTTTCACTACAAGGGCTGTGCATTATGAAACTGGAAACCCAGGCGATTCACGCTGGCTTTACCGAAGATCCGACCACGCGCGCGGTAGCTGTGCCGATTTATCAAACCACGTCCTACAGTTTTCGCGACACGCAACATGGTGCCGATCTGTTTGATTTAAAAGAACCCGGCAACATTTACACCCGCATCATGAATCCGACTAACGATGTGCTTGAACAGCGCATTGCGGCCATGGAAGGCGGCATAGCAGCCCTAGCGATGGCGTCGGGTATGGCAGCCATTACCGCTGCCATCCAGACGGTGGCAGCCGCCGGCGACAACATTGTGAGTGTCAGTCAGCTGTATGGCGGCACCTACAACTTATTTGCCCACACTTTCCCGCAGCAAGGCATTGAAGTGCGTATGGCTTCGGGCGATGACATTGCAGCGCTGGCGGCATTAATTGACGACAACACCAAAGCGGTGTTTTGTGAATCCATCGGTAACCCGGCCGGTAACGTCGTGGACATGAAAGCGCTGGCGGATATGGCGCACGAGCACAATGTGCCGCTGATTGTCGATAATACCGTGGGTACTCCGTATCTATGCCGTCCAATTGAGCACGGTGCAGACATTGTTGTGCATTCACTGACCAAGTACATCGGCGGTCATGGCACGACGGTGGGCGGCATTATTGTCGATTCAGGCCGCTTTGCATGGAAAGACAACCCGCGCTTCCCGCGCTTTAACGAACCGGATCCGTCCTACCATGGTGTGGTCTATGCCGAGGCACTGGGTGAAGCGGCCTTTATTGGCCGTGCGCGCGTGGTGCCGCTGCGTAACATGGGCGCGGCATTGTCACCGATGAATGCCTTTTTAATTCTGCAAGGGCTGGAAACACTGGCGCTGCGTATGGATCGACATGTAGAAAACGCCCAACGTGTGGCTGAATATTTGCAGCAGCATGAACAAGTGGAATGGGTAAACTACGCAGGTTTAAAAGAAAACCGCTATCACGAGCTGGCGCAGCGTATGACGGGCGGCAAACCCTCGGCGATTTTAAGCTTTGGTATTCGCGGCGGTGCTGAGGCTGGAGCGAAGTTTATCGATGCTTTGCAGCTGATTAAACGTCTGGTGAATATTGGTGATGCCAAGTCACTGGCTTGCCATCCGGCCTCAACCACACATAGGCAGCTTAACGAAGAAGAGCTGCAAAGTGCTGGCGTGAGTCAAGACCTAGTGCGTTTGTCGATTGGCATTGAGCATGCCGACGACATTATTGCGGATATTGAACAAGCACTGGCGGCTGCCCGTTAACTTGGGTGCTGGCTTGCTAACTCAGGCGTCTGCTTGCTAATTCAGGCGCCCTCTATTTTGCAGGAAGGTATCGATGTCATTCGGTCAAAGCATTGCTCTGATCAGTTTTATTCTTTCCATGGGTACGATTGCCGTGACCTACGGTGTTGCCACCGCACAGCAAACGGCAGCCATTTGTAACCCATTTATTGATGGCTGTACTGATATTACTCACACTGGCATGAAAGGCGATGCGGGGTTTATTTTTCGCGGCGGTATGATTGCTGCCAGCGCTTTTTTTGTGGTCTGGTGGGTCAATATGCGTGTGTGGTTAGGCCATTACGCCGGTAAGGCGGCGCTCAACAGCATGCAATTTTTCGGCACGTTAGCGGCGCTGGGGCTGCTGGTTGGCACTGCGGTGTTAATCCCAGAAAAAGACGCCACTCGCTGGGCTGTGCATGTAAAAGGCGCCAACTTATTTTTTCAAGGCATGCTGGTGGCTTTAACGATCAATTATGTGTTGATTTTAAAGGCTCGTAAAAAGGGGTTAAGCGTACCATCGTTTCGCATAAAGACTGCCTTAATGGCGATTCTTTGGTTTATGTTTGTCGCCTTTGCGGGGGTAACCGTTGGTATTGAAATGAGCCAGGGCAAGCGCATCATCGAGTGGTGGGCTACCTTGTTTATTGGTTTGTACTTCCTGTCATCTTACTGGGACTGGCAGGGGATTAAGGTGGTGCATGCACCTGACTGACTAACGCTTCTTTCAAATCACAGGAGACAGGGATGTCGAACCTCTCGATGACACTGCCACAGCGCATCGCTTTGGCCGCTTTTTTCATTCCTGTTCTCACCATCGGCTGTAGCTACGCCTTAACCGTTGCAGGCGGGCATGAGCCGTTGTGCATTCCTTACATTGAAGGCTGTGCCACCATTACCGCCACGGGCATTTATTATCCGGCTGCTTATATTTTGCGTGCCGGCATTGCCATGAGTGCCGTGGTGTTTATTTTGTGGTGGTACTGTGTGCGGTTATGGTTGGAGTCGGTGCGCCAAGCCGAGCTCGTGGCTTGGTTTCATACGGTGGTGTGGGTGGCGACGATCGGCAGTGTGTTGATCATTGCTTCCATGGTCGTTTTGGGCGAGAACTTGCTGCCGAGCCGTGACCATCGTTTTTTATGGCGCTTTCATGCGACCACCGCCGGGCTGTTTTTTCTGGCCAACTCTATTTGCCAAATCATGATGACGGTGCGGATGCGACAACTGCGCCGGCAAATGAATATTGCGTTTAGCCACATTGTGGTGAAAGAAGTATTGGCACTGCTGCAGCTGCTGTTTTTAACCGTATTGATCGCCATGACCCTGGTTGGCTATGAGTTCGACGGTATGGTGGCCTTTTTCGAGTGGTGGCTGGCTAGCTTAAGCAGTTTGTTTTATTTATCCGCTTGGTGGGACTGGCGTGACTTTCGGCTGACTCGGTTGGAGCAAAGCGTATGACGTTGTCACAAAAACTCTGTGTGGCTGTCTTTTTGTTACCGCAGCTGACGGGCTGGCTGTGTCTGGCGTGGCTTTATTATTTGAATCCAGTAGACGCCTGCATGCCTTATGTTTCTTTGTGCTTAGGCTATTGGCATATCGGTGTGCCGGACCCGCTTTCGTTTGCATTTCGCGCCGGTTTGTTTTCTGCCGTAGTGGTGTGGCTATTTTGGTGGTACAGCCTAAAAGCTTGGTTGTTACTCTCCGTTAAGCAGCCGACCGCTTGGACGATACGCCATATTTTGCTGTTAGGCGCTGTGGCCTGCAGTGCTCTTTTAGTGAGCGTAGCATTGTTGCGACCTGAGCACGCCCACATACTGTGGGGCTGGCAAAGTGCGGCGGTGGCACTGTTTTTTATTGGCATGGTGGGGGCGCACAGCCGAGTCATTTATTGGCTGTATCGTAAGCGCCGGCAATGGCCAGAGGCGCTGCAGTTAACAGCGAAGCTACGCATGTTATCGCTGCAATGGCTGTTGTTGACTTGGTGGTTGGTGGCGGTATTTTTGCAGTCATCTTGGCAGCAGCCATTGGAGTGGTGGCTGATGCTCGCTGTTAGCAGTTTTCCTATGATGTTTTGGCGGGACTGGCGCCACTTTCGGTTAATTCTCACCCATTAATCACGCGGCTTAATGACGAGCATAAAAAAAGGGGTGACGGCGTCACCCCTTTTTTAGCTTCTTATTACTTCAGTAGCTGACTTGCAACGACAAGCCAGAGAAGGCGCTGTAGCCACGTACCATGATGTGCACCATGGTATCTGTGGTGGGTGTGACCTGGCAGCGCTCATTGCTACCGCTTTGATACGGACGGCACTCAAAGTCTTGCTGCGTCGGAGCCGCTGCTTGGCGGACATACAAATCAGCATCGCCGCTGTTGCCAGCAATATCGACGGTTAGCGTTTGATTGGCCGGTACCAGAATGCGATAGCGCAGTTCATCGCCACGAGCACCACTTAAGCCAGAAACGGTTTCACCGTTAGTTAAGCAATCATCGCCAACGCATTGGCTAACGCTGTAAGTCGCTGTCAGGCTGACATTGCTGAAGCTGTTGTAGCCGCGCAGCATGATGTACCAATCATCGGCGGCTGGGCTGGCAAAGTCACAGTTTTCAACGTTACCGTTCACATAAGGGCGGCAATCGAATGAGCCTGTGCTTGGCTTATCGCCACGGCGTACGTAGAGGTCTGCGTCACCGCTGCCACCTGTGGTGCTGACCTGCAGTTGGTCGGCGCCGGCTGGTACGGTGATTTTGTAGAACACTTCATCGCCTTTTTTGCCACTGGCTTGCACGGTTTCGCCGTTGTTCAGCTCAGTGACGGGATCGACCGGTGGAACATCGTCACCGTCCAGCGAGAACAGCAAGCGGTTGGGGCTGCCACTGCGTGGATCAGACACTCGATCTTTGCTCGACTTGCTCACCAATGCGGCCGTGACGTCCGCTGGCGTTTGGCTGCTGTCTTCGCTGAGCAACAGAGCCGCCACACCGGCAACGTGAGGCGCTGCCATGGATGTGCCACTGATGGTGCGGGTACTGCTGTCGCTGTCATACCAGGCAGAAGTAATGCTTGAACCTGGAGCAAAAATATCCAAGCAGGTGCCATAGTTCGAGAAACTAGAGCGACCATCCGAGCTGGTGGTTGAACCTACTGTTACCGCACTGGGCGCGCGAGCAGGCGATGCATTACAAGCATCGGCATTGGAATTACCCGCAGCCACAACAAAGCTCACCCCAGACTGCACCGCAGCTTCCACCGCAGAGTCTAAAGCTTGAGAAACACCACCGCCCAAACTCATGTTGGCAACAGAAGGGCCAGAGGCATTATTGGCCACCCAGTTAACACCGTTAATTACGCCAGCTGTGGTGCCTGAACCGCTACAGCTGAGTACTCGTACGCCAACAATTTGCACATTTTTGGCGACACCATAGGTGCTGCCGCCAATGGTGCCGGCGACGTGAGTACCGTGGCCGTTGCAGTCCTCAGAAATAGCGTCGTTATCAACAAAGTCGTAGCCATTTGCAGAACGACCACCAAACTCGGCATGGCTATTGCGCACGCCGGTATCAATGACATAAGCCGTCACGCCAGTGCCGTCAAAGTCATATTCATAGTTGCCATCCAGAGGCAGCGAGCGCTGGTCGATGCGATCCAGGCCCCAGGTGGCGTTGTTCTGAATGGTTTCTGCAATAGGGTCAATTTGCACACGTTGGTTTTGCTCGACCAACGCAACACCCGATTGCGCAGCAATGGCCTCAGCTTGCTGTTCCGTTGCCTGAATCAGCGCACCGTTAACAGCACCGTGCCATTGATTTTCTACCATGACGCCAAATTGTGTTTGCAAGCGCAGGGTCTGCTGGCTAACAAAGTCCGCCGCATTGGTGGACATACCATCACCGTCATAAATAACGATGTAGCTGTTTTCAATGCCACTGCTGGCATTGGCCATATGGAAGTTTTCAAGCTTTGCGTGAGCAGAGACAGACAAGGCCGTGATGGCTGCTGTCGTAATCGCCTTGTGAAGTTTTTTCATTTTGTATTCCTTTTGGGATTTTTATGTATTTCTGCTGCTTTTGGCAGCAAAAATGGTGCTGACTGACATCAGCTTTTTCAGGCTAGAAGAGCCCCCCAAATGCGGAATAAGAAATAATCACTATCTTCCTTTGATATGTGTTTATCGAATGTTTTGTTTCTGTATCCAAATTAAATATTTTAAAAATAAAAGATAAAATTCGGTGGTTTTGATTTATTCCGAATTAGATTTTTATGCGCTGCCTTGGTGCAAAAAAAGCCCGGCAATGGTGCCGGGCAATTCATGATTCACTATTATTTTGTGTTTTTCTTGATCAATCGATAAAGCGCAAGCTCCAGCCAGTTAAATCGCCATCGTCTTGACGATAACGATCCTGTATCGACAACTGCCAACTGCCGTTTAAGCTGCTGACATCCGTTGCTGATAAATTCAGGCTGTAGCTTTTTTCACCTGAGGTGCCATCGTTGCGATCGTCGTCTTTGACGGTAAAGCTCTGACCATCTTTGCTCAGCTGAATGCGCAGGTCACCCAAATACGAGTGGTTTACCTGGGCGGTCACCTTGATCGTATTGGCCGACGAGACATTGCTCACATTAATGGTGCTGGTGGCTTTGCCCTGATCTGGAATGGCGGTGCGCTCGGTGTTTTCAAACAAAGTGTCTGAGCCACCATCATCACCGTCGCCGATCACCAGGGTGTAGTCTTCGACTTCACCGTAATTAAAGGCGCCACATGGGCCGGTGCCCTGGTTATAGCTCATGGCGATGCGCAATCGGGTTTCGCCACTGAGGCCTGTGGGCAGTGTAATTTCACCGCTCACCGCTGAAGACGATGCGGAGGAGGTGAACAGGTTTTCACCACTGTCATCAAAATCACCGTCGTTATTAAGGTCGGCCCAGATGTTCCACACCTCGTTGTAGCTGCTGCTGGCAAAGCCCGGTGTCATCGTGACATCGGTGGTACCGGCGGGCAGTTCGATTTTATCGCCAGTGAAGTCGCTGTAGCCTGCCGCGCCCGACGTTTTGCGGAAGCTGCCAATGCGTACATCTGAGATCCACTCATAGCTGGAGTCATTACCGCCGGCTTCGCAGTAAGTCGGTTGTGGGTCGACTTGATCAACAATGTTGAGGAACTCGGCAGTGACCGCACCCCAGGTGCCGCTGGCGTCTTGCGAGCGGGTATAAACCATGTGCTTGCCAATGGACAGCCCAGTGGTATCGATGGTGGCGATGGCGGTTTCATTAACGCTATTGAAACGCCCGTCTTCAGCACTGAGTGCCACCGGAGTTGCACCTGATTCCCATGGCGCCTGATCGATGTAGTATTCGACCGCTTGAATGGCTTGTTTGGGCTCACTGCCGTTACGGCTACTGAAGCGATCATCCCGAGCATTGACGCGCAGCGTGACTGGCGTGCCGGCAATCACGCCTGTGGTAGCGGCATTGTCGCTCAGGGTAATGTCGTCAACATCCGGACCGGCCGGGGTGATGTAAGGTGTGCGCACCACTTTAGCGGCATAAATCAGCGCCGGTAAATTATCCGGTTTGATGTCGCTTTCATAGCTGCTGCAACTCTGACGGAAGGCGGTGCCCAACTCAAAGGTGTAAGCCGCTACCCCCAGCTCGCCATAACTGACGCTGTCGCTGGTGCCGTCGGTTGGATACAGACCAACAGATTGCTGCGGCATGTAGTTGTTAAAGAAGGCGAACTTGCGACCCAAGGTTTGCAGGGCGGTACCGTTGGGCGCCGGCTGCTCTGTGGTACCCCAGGGCCACAGCACCAGTTCACTAAACGAGTGAATATCAATATGAATACCGCTGGTCGTGACCGGTGCGGCATCGTTGTCACCTGGGCCGCGTTGATCTGGCCACAGATTGCGAATGTAAGACTCTATCGCCTGGATTTCCGGCTCAGAGCCGGGTGATGGGCCGCGATAGGTAAAGTCACACTGGTTGCCACTGGAGCCACCGTCAACACTGCCCCAGCTAAAAGTGAAGTTGCGGTTTAAGTCGGCACCACGGCTGCGACTAGAAGAGCTGCAGTAGTTGTCGTTGTCGTTTTTACGCCACATATAGCCGTCGGGAATGGACGAGTTGGCTTGAGCCTCGGCACGTTTACGTCCATCTGGGTTGGCGTGCAGCATCAGATGAACTTCGTGGTGATCCAGTATCCAGGTGGCGTCAGCATCGCTGCCATAGCCTTCTAGCAAGTAGCGCGCAAAGTCGAGGTTGAGGGGTGCGGTAGCCAGTTCGCGGGCATGAATCGCCGAGTTAGCAAACAGTACGGGTTTGTCACCACTGGTGTTTTTATTGGTGAGCTTAAGCACCTTCATGTCATAGCCGGCGCCGTTGTTTTGCTTTTGCCAAGAGTCGCCGACGTCAATCCATTCGGCCAAATCAGGATATTGCTGGGCAAAGTTGGCCGCCGCAGTGAAGGTTTCTTCGACCGTTGCATAGCAGCCAAAGCCGGGCACAGTGCTGGTACTGAACAAGGGCTCAGATAATGGTGCCATACGCGCCGGGTCCGGTTCTGGCGCCAGGGTTACGTCAAAATCAAATGCTTTGAGTTTTTCGACCTCATCCGCGTTTAACAACATGCGCAACGTGCCTTGTTGTTTATCCTCGGACAGCAGCTGAGCATGAAACGAGATCTTGGCTTTTACGGCCAACTCCTCACTCGGGGCGGTTACCTGATACTCGGTGCGGCCTTGGGCCTGTAGCTCCTGAGCTTCAATACTGTGCGAATGTTCTGGCCCGGCCAAGGCTGCGGGTGCAAGTAATAAGGCAGGGAGTACCGCCGCCAGGGGAGTCAGACGATTCTTTTTAATCATAATTATTCCTGTCTTTTATTGAGCGTTGGGGCTGACCCAGCGCTCGCTGGTTACTTGTGCCGTGCGGGTCGAACGACACTATTGAGGGCCTCAGGGTAATGAGACCGTCAATGAGGCTTGGGCACGGCGCTGTCGATGTAAACCAGCATGGCCGCTTTTGCCGTCAGAACTCGGAACTTGGTATGAAGTAAAAAATGAATTGTGAGCATTGGCTGGCATTTTTGCGCTATCGAAAGAGCGTTGCGAACGGCAATGTGAGACACAAGGTTTCGCTAAGGACACTAGCGGTCGGTGCCGCTGACGATGCATGATGAGTACACATCAACAGGAGCCGTTATGACTGATACTTACATCCCGCCCAAAGTCTGGACCTGGGAACAGCCCAGCGGTGGCCAGTTTGCCAGCATAAACCGTCCGGTGGCGGGGGCCACACACGACAAAGACATGCCAGTGGGCGAGCACCCATTGCAACTTTATTCATTGGCGACGCCCAACGGCGTTAAAGCCACCATCATGTTAGAGGAGCTGCTGGCGCTAGGGCACGCCGGTGCCGAGTACGACGCCTGGCTGATCAATATTACCGAAGGTGATCAATTTGCCAGCGGGTTTGTCGATATTAATCCCAACTCGAAGATTCCAGCTTTGCTCGATCGTTCCGGCACTGAGCCGGTGCGGGTGTTTGAATCGGGCTCGATCTTGCTTTATTTGGCAGAAAAATTTGATGAGTTGCTGTCGGCCGATTTAACAGTGCGCACAGAAACGTTGAACTGGCTATTTTGGCAAATGGGCGCCGCCCCTTATTTGGGCGGTGGCTTTGGGCATTTTTATCATTACGCGCCAGAAAAATACCAATACCCCATTGATCGCTTCACCATGGAAGTGAAGCGCCAGTTAGACGTACTGGATCGCAACTTGGCCCAGCGCCAATACATGGCCGGTGATGACTACAGCATTGCCGACATTGCTATTTACCCTTGGTATGGCGCACTGGTAAAAGGAGAAGCCTACGATGCGGCCGA
Source organism: Bacterioplanes sp. (assembly GCA_965233665.1). Classification (GTDB taxonomy): domain Bacteria; phylum Pseudomonadota; class Gammaproteobacteria; order Pseudomonadales; family Oceanobacteraceae; genus Bacterioplanes. The sequence goes on from CBDDTG010000027.1 coordinate 118,520, forward strand.
GTTTTTGTCGGCTCATGAGTATCAACATGTGCAGCGCTGGGCGGATGAAATCTCGGCTCGCCCGGCGGTGCAACGTGGTCGCAAAGTTAACCGCACTTGGGGTGAGCCGCACGAGCAGGTGGCGGAACGACATCAAGCTGAAGATTTGGACATTTGAGAATAAAAAAACGCGGCAATCGCCGCGTTTTTTTGGCCTTAAATTTTCACTCGCTCTCGTAAGGTTTGCATGACCACGTAGAGCGCCGGAATCAAGAAAATTCCGATGACGGTAGCGAACAGCATGCCGGAAAGCACAACAAAACCAATCGAGATACGGCTCATGGCGCCAGCGCCAGAGGCAAAGATCAAAGGCGCAACGCCGAGAATGAACGAAAATGCCGTCATCATCACTGCGCGAAAACGCAGGCTGGCGGCTTGCTCCGCCGCTCCTAAAATGGATTGGCCTTCTTCCCGCAGTTGTTTCGCGAACTCAACAATCAAAATGGCCGATTTACTGGCTAAACCTATCAGCATCACCAAGCCAACCTGAGCGTAGAGATTGTTGTCGAGACCCGTAATTAAATACAAAGGTATTAATGCCCCCATCATGGCCACACTGACGGATAAGATGACAGCGACGGGAATGGTCCAGCTCTCGTATTGCGCCACCAGAAATAAATACGCAAACAGCAAGGATAACGAGAAAATCAGCACCACATAACCTGCAGATTCTCGTTCTTGCTGCGCCGTACCGGTCCAGTCGAGGGAATAGCCCTCAGGCAATACTGTCGCCACAATGGCTTCGACTTCGCTCATCACCTCACCCGTGCTCAGGCCATCGGCGGGTGTGATGTTAAGGCCAGCACTGCGATAAGTATTATAGCGATCCAGTTTTTGCGGCCCCAATACTTGGCGCACATCAATGATGGAGCCAATGGGTACTTGAGCACCGCTGGCGGATCGCACATAAATATCATTGATGTCGGTAATGGCATCGCGAAAACGGCTTTCAGCTTGCAGCATTACGCGGTAATTGCGGCCATATAAACTGAAATCATTGACGTAAGACGAGCCCAGTTGGCTTTGCAGCGTACTGAACACGGCTGCGGGTGAAACGTTTAAGCTGGCGGCCTTTTCACGGTCGAGCACAATTTCCAGCTGTGGGTTATTGGCATTATAAAAACTAAAGGCCTGTTTGATTTTAGAGGAATCGTTTAATGCCAAAATCAAGCTGTTCACCACTTGAGACAGCGCCTGCGGCGTATCATTGGCCAAATCGAGCAAGTTGGCTTCTAAGCCGCCCGCGCTGCCCAAACCTGGAATAGGGGGCGGTGGAAAGCCAAACGCATTAGCACCCGGCACGGCTTGCAATTGCTGCGACATTTGCTGGAAAGTAACGTACCAAGGTGTGTCTGGCCGTTCCTCCCAATCTTTTAACACCGGCAACATAAAGGCATTGCTCGAAGCCGCACCGCCAATCAAACCAAAACCAGATACCATCATGGTGCGATCAATTTCTGGAATATCACGCAAGCTCTGGTCGATCTCGACCGCTAGGCTGGTGGTTCGATTCAACGATGCCCCTTGTGGTAGCGAAATATCGACAAAAAATGCGCCTTGGTCTTCATAGGGGATAAAGCCCGTGGGTGTTGCTTTAAATAAGTAGCCAGTAGCAATAAAAATCACCGCCAGCATGGCCAAGGTGACGGGTATGCGTTTATTGAGAAACACAGCGCCGAGCACGTATTTTTTCCGTGCGGCATCAACCTTGCGATCAAACCAGGCGAAAAATCCTTTGGCATCGCTGTCAGGTTTTAGCAACAGAGCACATAAGGCAGGCGACAAGGTCAGTGCATTGAGTGACGATAACGACACCGCAACGGCAATAGTTACTGCAAACTGAGTATACAGCTTGCCGGTTAACCCTGGCATAAAGGCGACGGGAATAAACACCGCCAATAACACCAATGTGGTGGCAATCACAGGCCCAAAGACTTCACCCATGGCTTTGTCGGTGGCTTCTTTGGCGCTGATGTTGTCTTCTTTCATGTGGCGTTTAACATTTTCCACCACCACAATGGCATCATCGACCACGATACCAATGGCCAAAATCAAGGCGAACAAAGAAATGGTATTGATGGAAAAACCAGCCAGCTGCAGCGCCACAAAGGTGCCTACCAGAGATACGGGAATGGTGGCCGAAGGAATCAGGGTGGCGCGCCAATCGCCCAAAAATAAGAAGGTCACCGCCACCACCAAAATAAAGGTAATGACCAAGGTTTCGATCACCTCATTAATGGAGGCGCGCACAAACTTGGTGGAGTCGTAAAAAATCTGGTACTCCAAACCCTCAGGAAAGTATTGGCTTAAGCGCTCCATTTCCGCTTTGACTTGATCGGCTACGTCCAACGCGTTGGCACCTGGGCTTTGGTACACCCCAAAGGGCACGCCGGGTTTGCCATTGACGCGCATCTCAAAGCCATAGGTTTGTGATCCCAGTTCAACTCGCGCCACATCTTTCAGGTAAATGCGTGAGCCATCACTGCTGGTTTTCACAATGATGTTGTTGAACTCTGCAACCTCGCTTAACCGACCTTTGCTGGTAATGGTGAATTGAAACTGCTGATCGTTCGTGACCGGCGGCGCACCGATTTGCCCCAATGCCGCTTGCACGCTTTGATTCTGAATGGCATTGCTGATGTCATTGGGGGTGAGTCCTAACGCTTGCAAGCGGTCAGGGTCGAGCCAAATACGCATGCCGTATTCCAGGCTACCGAATTGGCTAGCACCGCCGACGCCATTAATGCGGGCGATGGCATCTTCGACGTACAGCGACGAATAATTGCTCATAAATAAATTATCGAGACTGTCGTCTGACGATGTCAGTGCAATGACCATCAGCATGGAGCTGGACTGTTTCTGGGTGGTTACGCCGCGGCGTACCACATCCTGCGGCAAACTGGCCGAGGCCAGTGCCACACGGTTTTGCACATTCACCGCAGCTTGGTCGGGGTCGGTACCCACTTTAAACGTTACCGTCAGGGTGTAGCTGCCATCGTTGCCACTGGTGGAGCTCATATACAACATATCGTCGACGCCATTCACCATAGATTCGATCGGCGTGGCGACGGTTTCTTCGACGGTCTGTGCATTGGCGCCGGTGTAGGTGGCTTTGACCTGCACCTGAGGCGGCGTAATGTCCGGATACTGAGTCACGGGCAGTGCAGTTACCGCAAGAATGCCGGCCACAATAATGACAATGGAAATGACCAGTGCAAACTTGGGTCTGTGAATGAAAAAACGTGAAAACATAATTATTGCTCCACGGCGTTAACGGTTTGCCCGTTACGTACTTTCTGTAGCCCTTGCACAATGACACGCTCACCCGCCGTTACCCCGGAAATCACGATCCAGTCGGCATCCATTTGCTCGCCCAGCACCACGCGGCGTTGTTCAACGACTTGCTGCTCGTTGACCACCAATACAAAAAAACCGTCTCGATCACGCTGTACCGCTGCTTGCGAGACGGTTATGACGTTGGGCGCATCCTTGGGCTCTAAGGTGACGCGCACAAACTCCCCCGGCAGCAGCAAGCCTTCTGGGTTGGGAAATTGTGCACGTATGGCCACCGAGTCGGTTTCGGTATTGACTTCCGGTGCGAGAAAGTCGAATTCCCCGGCGTAAGAATAGGGCTGGCCATCGGCCAGAATCAGATACGGCACCATGTCGGCTTCTTGCAAATTGGGAGACTGGCGCCTGGCTTGTAATAGGATTTTGTCCGATACCGATAAAATCGACGTACACAGGGTCGGTTTGCACGACGGTGGCCAATTGGCTGGTATTGGCGGCCACCAGGTTGCCACTGTTGATCAGTGCGCGGCTAATTTTGCCGCTGATCGGACTGGTGATGTCGGTATAGCTTAAATTCAGCTCAGCTTGCTGCAGTTGCGCCTGGGCTTGCAGTACCTGGGCTTTGGCCTGATCAAAGCTGGCTTCGGCGGACTCTAACTGTGCCTTAGAGGTGGCGCCGGTTTTTCTTAATGTGCGCTGGCGGCTTAATTCGGCGTTGGCTTGCTTTTGGGCAGCCTGTGCGCTTAACAAAGCGGCTTTGGCTTGCTTGAGTTGGATGTCGTAGGCCACTTTTTCAATGCTAAAAAGCGCGGCGCCTTGCTCTACCCGAGTTCCCTCAACAAAATGACGTTGTTCTAATATCCCGCTCACGCGCGGAATAATATCCACACGCTGTACCGCGCTGATGCGCCCGGCGATTTCAATATCAGGCCGAGCTTTGGTTTGCTTAATAGAATCGACAATGACGGCGGGTAAATCGTTGGCACTGATGGAGGGGCTGAGTGCTAACCAGCACAGCAGGGCAAAAAATTTATTCTTCATGTCGATAATCCTTAATACCATATGGGTGAGCGCGCTGGCGATAGCGGTGGCTGGCAGTTCAGCCGCTAAACGCTTTGTGTGAATTTTCAGAGCCTGTGGAGGGCGTCAAATAAATGCTGATATCGACCTCATCTATTTGCTCTGGCGCTAAGTACTTTTGAGCGTAGCGTAAATACAAGCCGCTGGTCAGCAGTAGCTCGAAGGCATCACGGTCTAGGTGCTGATCTTTGACCATTAAAGAGAGAATTTTCAGCGTTTGGCTGAGGGTTTTTCCTTCTTTATACGGGCGATCTGACGCAGTGAGGGCTTCAAATACATCAGCAACGGCCAGCATGCGTTCTGGTATTGAGAGTTGTTCTGCCGATAGCTTGCGTGGATAACCGCTGCCATCCATTTTTTCATGGTGGGTGGATGCGTACCGTGGCACCGAGGCCAGCTCAGGAGGAAAGGGCAGGGCCTCAAGCATGCGAATGGTCGCAATTATATGTTCGTTGATTTTAAAGCGTTCTTCGGGCGTTAAGGTGCCGCGAGAAATCATCAAGTTGTGTAATTCACCTCGGTTGTATAAATACTCCGGGGCATCCATCTTGATGCCTAAGGATTCCATATAGCTAAGGTCCTGCTCGCGTTCGATGATGTGTTCTGGGCCGTCTTTCAGCAGTGGCTCGGTGGCGGGCAGTGCGGCCGCTGGGCCGGTAAAACGCTTCATTTCTGCAATGGATAAGCCGAGGCGATCATCAAAATGACGTTGCCAGGTGATTTGTGCAAGCTGTTGCAGTCGTTGCTGTTTTTTCTCGTCCTGAAATTCACCACCAATATTACAGCTGGCAATAAATTCAAAGTCGTTTTGCAGTTGTTGTTTATGCTGCTCGCATTGTACACGCCACTGCGGCTCTTGTTGTGGCCGCTCTAGGGTTTGGCGTAAATAGGTAATTTCGGCGTCGCGCCACAACACTTCGAAGCGGGTACGTATTTCATGAATACGGTTGTGAATGGTTTCGAGCTTGGTGGCTTTATCGACCACGTATTCAGGTGTGGTTACTTTGCCGCAATCGTGCAACCAGGCAGCAATGCGTAACTCCCGCCAGGCATCGCGACCTTCGACGTTAAAGTCTTTATAAGCGTCGTCTTGGCTGTCATCTGCGGCTTTGACCAACAACAAAGCGAGCTCAGGAACGCGAGCACAGTGGCCACCTGTATAGGGGGACTTCTGGTCAATGGCGTCGGCAATTAATTGAATAAATGCATCTAACAAATCACGCTGGTTTTGCTCTTGCTGCTTAATGGTGTGCACCATTTGCACGATGGATTCCGACAATTGATCCAACTCCAGGATGCGGGAGTGCACGGGTTTAACATGCGATTCCCGATGCATACGGATTTTGTCATTTTCAGCCGCTAACTCTCGTACCGGGCGCACGATTGGGTAAGCAAACGCCCACGACAGCGGCAGTATCAGTGCCAGTAACGCGGCGCTGATGGCAATGGCGACTTTAACCTGGCGCATAAAAGGACCATCCACCACGGCTTGCGGCACCAGCACACCAAAGTAGCGCTGATGGCCTTGGGTGGGGTGCTCTAGGGTGCGCACGTAAGCGTAATAGGGTTTTCCGTTATGGGTTATTGCCATCAAGGCTGGCTTTGAGACGCGCGCTAACTCAATTAAAGCGGCGTTGGGCACGCTGTTGCTGGTGCTGCGTTGCTGGCCATTGGGGTGTAGCCAGCGCTGGTTTAGGCGTTGCCAGGCGTCGGCGGGAATGGCATTGATGGCTTTATTAAGCAGCTGCTGCAAGGTCGGGTTGTCAGACTGTGTGAGCATCACCAGTTGTTCCAGCTGTGCGCTTTGTTGCAGACCGATGTCGGTACTGAGCTGCAAATCATGCAGGTAATAGCTGTCTTTTAAGGTGCGCAACACCACGGCGTTATCCAGTGCCGCGCTCGCTTGCCCTTGCTCTACCAACCGCAAGGCGGCCAGGGTCGACTCCACTTGCTTTATGTTAACGTTGGGAAACTGTCGCTCGATCACGGCAATCACCGACCAACCCGCCGGTATGGCCACGGTTTTGCCAGCCATTTGCGATAACGTCAGTGATGCTTGCCTGCCCGCCAGCGCGATGGGCAGCTGGGTGTAGGGCACTGTCGCCAAGCCCCAGTCACGGTTATCGTCGGTTAAAAATACCGAGTGCAGAATATCCAGCTCGCCGCTTTGAAAGCGCTCTACCAACTGCTGCCAACTCAGACCATTTATAAAGGTCATTTCTAACCCGGTCATGTCGCTGATCATGTTCAATACATCAATGGAGTAGCCGCGCGGTTGGCCTTCCAACGCAAAGTCCATCGGTGGCCAGTTCAGCTCATTAGAGACCTGCAACAGGCCTTGCTGGTTGATCCATTGCTGTTCTTCAGGCGTCAGCGACAGGGCGGGTAAACGAAGCTGGTCCGCGTCCAAGGCACCTTGGCTGCTGGCGATTACGTCGCCGTTTGCTTGAAAGATATAGCCGTGTCCGCTGTTGCGGTTAAAACCTTGTTTTTGCAAAAAGTCGGATAGCGTGGTGAGCAACAGGTCGATACCAACGACGGAGTCGCCATTGGGCAAAGCGTGCGACAGCGTCAAACCGGGTGTTTGCAGTTGGGCAAATAAATAAGGTTCGGTTTGATACAGTGTTTGGCGGCGCTGCGCTTCGGTGTACCAGGGGCGCTGTCGAGGGTCGTAGTCGCTGGCTTCGCTGTGTTGCCAGCGTAGGTTAAAGCTGGAGTCGTAATATTGCAGCTGCCGGATGCGCTCACCATCACGCTCTAGGACGCGCATTTCAACCCAGCGGTCTGATGGGTGGGCTTGCAGTGCAGCACGTGCTGAGGTGCTGGTTTCCAGATTAATCAGTTCATAAAAATAGCCATCTTCACGGCCGATATAGACGCCATAAAAGGCGGGGTTTTGCTGCAATACGCGGCGAAAATGTTGGCGAATGGCCAGTTCTTGCTGCTGTACTGCCAAATCTGGCAGTTGCGAAATCAGCCGCAGCGTATTGGCGCCCTGTTTTTCCATGTTGCTGAGTTGGGCGACCACGGCGTTGGAGGTTTGCAGGTAATGATCTTGAGCCACGCTGCGCGCCATGCGCTGGCCAAAATAGTACTGCAAGCCAATGGCCACTAAGGCGACGGTCAAGGTGACCAGTAAAAAAACGGTAACGGTGGTGAGGCGAATTCCGGCGCGAAGTTTCATCGCAGCATCCCTTCTGATGATCTCGACTGAGTTTAGTCAGGTCATGCCGGTCTGCTCGTTTTATATGGCGGTGTGGCGCAGTGTCGTGTTTGCGGGCCAGATAGCAAAAAGCCGCAGTAAACTGCGGCTTTTTAACGGGCTTGGCAAAAGAAGCGCTTAGATTACGCTATTTACGGCCTTAACTACGGCGTCGGCTGTGATGCCGAACTCTTTGTACAGCTCACCGGCGGGCGCGGATTCACCAAAGGTTTCCATGCCAACGATCTTGCCGTTTAAGCCGACAAACTTGTACCAGTAGTCTTTGTGCAGAGCTTCAACCGCGACGCGAGCCGTCACCGCCGCTGGCAGCACTTGCTCCATGTATTCTGCACCTTGCTTGCAGAACACTTCGGCGCTGGGCATAGAGACAACGCGGATGTTTTTATCGCTTAACTGCTCTGCCGCTGCCATGGCCAGCTGCACTTCTGAGCCGGTGGCGATGATGATGGCGTCGGGTGTGCCGTTGCAATCACGCAAGATGTAACCGCCGCGTGCGATGGCCGCGACTTGCTCGTTATCGCGCTGCTGGTGCGGCAGCCCTTGGCGCGAGAATACCAACGCGGAAGGACCGTCTTTGCGTTCAATGGCCGCTTTCCAAGCGGTGGCAGACTCGACCGTGTCACACGGGCGCCAGGTTTCCAGGTTAGGGGTGTTGCGCAGGTTGGCAACCTGCTCCACCGGCTGGTGAGTGGGGCCGTCTTCGCCCAAACCGATGGAGTCGTGGGTATAAACGAAGATCGCGCGCTGCTTCATCAACGCCGCCATACGCACAGCATTGCGCGCGTATTCCATAAACATCAGGAAGGTGGCGCCGTAAGGAATGAAGCCTTTGTGCAGCGCGATGCCATTCATCATGGCGCTCATGGCAAATTCACGCACGCCGTAGAACAGGTAGTTACCGGAAGCATCGACTGGGCTGATGCCCTGGGCATCTTTCCACAAAGTCAGGTTAGAGCCTGCCAAGTCAGCGGAGCCGCCGAGGAACTCAGGCAGCAGCGGGCCGAAGGCGTTCAGGGTGTTTTGTGATGCTTTGCGTGAGGCTACTACCTCACCTTTTTGCTGACACTCTTCGATGAATTGCTGTGCCTTGGCAGCAAAATCGGCAGGCAAATCACCGTTGATGCGGCGCTGATATTCTGCTGCCAGCTCTGGGTGTGCTTTCTGATAGGCGGCAAACTTGTCTTGCCAGGCCGCTTGCGCTGCTTGGCCTTTTTGCTTGGCATCCCAACCGGCGTAAACCGTTTCTGGGATTTCAAAAGAACCGTGCTGCCAGCCCAGGCGCTCACGCGTCAGGGCAATTTCATCGTCACCGAGTGGCGCGCCGTGGCACTCTTCTTTGCCTTCTTTATTAGGTGAACCAAAGCCAATGATGGTTTTGCAGCAGATCAGGGTTGGCTGATCTGTGTTGGCGCGTGCGGTTTCAATGGCTTGTTTGATTTCTTCTGGGTCATGGCCATTCACGCGTGGAATCACTTGCCAGCCATAAGATTCGAAACGTTTAACGGTGTCGTCGGTGAACCAGCCTTCGACTTCGCCGTCGATGGAGATGCCGTTGTCATCGTAGAAGGCCACCAGTTTGCCCAGGCCCAGTGTGCCGGCCAGTGAGCAGGCCTCATGGGAAATGCCTTCCATCATGCAGCCATCACCCATAAACACATAGGTGTAGTGATCGACGATGTCGTGGCCTTCGCGGTTAAACTGCGCTGCCAGTGCTTTTTCTGCCACGGCCATGCCGACGCCATTGGCAATGCCTTGGCCCAGCGGCCCAGTGGTGGTCTCGATGCCCGGTGCATAACCGTATTCTGGGTGGCCTGGCGTTTTTGAATGCAGCTGGCGGAAGTTCTTCAGATCATCAATGGTCAGGTCATAGCCGGTCAGGTGCAGCAATGAATAGATCAGCATGGAGCCGTGGCCATTCGACAACACAAAACGGTCGCGGTCGCTCCACTCCGGGTCCGTCGGATTGTGCTTGAGGTAGTCGTTCCACAGAACTTCGGCAATATCAGCCATGCCCATTGGGGCGCCGGGGTGGCCGGATTTGGCTTTCTGAACGGCGTCCATACTCAGAGCGCGGATGGCGTTAGCCAGTTCGGAACGGGTGGTCATGTAACGACTCCTACAATCACGGTAATCTGTTAAAAAAGCAGAGGCTGTTACGGCACCTACCGAAAACCCCTGTTAAAGGCGCGCTATTGTCTCTCAGAACACCGCTGGCGGCAACGCGAGCATGGCGGGCTTATCCTGACTTAAAAGCAGGCGCTGAGAGGATAGTCACTGTTGGTTTGCGTCAATTTGTAACAGCGTGGCGCCCCTGGTCTTTGGCCGTATGCGACAAACACGACAAGGTTTTTCGTAGCTCTGGCTAAATACTGTACAGCTAGTACAATCCGCCGTGATAACAATCGATAACATTGTGTGACTGCTTAGCGCTACAAATCGGCTAGGCTGTTACTACCAGCACCCAGCACAGCGGAGACAACACCGGCATGAAAAAACTGTTTGCCATCACAGCCATGTTCCTGGCCTTGAACGTACAGGCAGAAGAAAAACTGTACTTCTTTACCGAGCAATTCCCGCCTTACAACATGACCTTAGACGGTCGGCCATTTGCCCATGACGCTGATGAAATCACTGGTTTGTGCGCACAAATGGTGAAGCGCTTGGTTGAAGAGGTGCCATACGAAGTCAAGATCAAACTGCGTAATTGGAGCTTTGGTTTGGACCGTGTAAAGCGCAAAGCCAACCACGGTATTTTCTGCACGGCGCGTACCGAAGAGCGTGAAGATTGGTTTGAATGGGTAGGCCCACTGACCAATATTGGCTGGACGCTATTCGCCAAAGCGGGCTCTGGCATTAAGCTCAACTCGCTGGAAGACGCCAAAAAGTACGAGATCGGTGGCTATAAAGGCGATGTGATGAGTAACTTCTTGCTTGACCAAGGCTTTAATTTGTCGGCGTTAACAGAAGACGCACAAAACCCGCGCCGCTTGCAGGTAGGTCAAATCGATTTGTGGGTGTCAGATGAATTGGCTGGCCCATACACGGCGTCAGATGCCGGTGATATTGAAATCGAAAAAGTACTGACGTTTAAAACCACGCCGCTGTACTTGGCGATTAACAAAGACACCAACCCGAAAATCGTCACTGCACTGCAACAGGCAGCGCGCAAACTGATTGAAGACGGATCCTTCCGCAGCATTGAAAATATTTACGGTCGCTAATCACCGCTAAATATCTTTCCAACACGAAAAAGCCGGGCAGATTGCCCGGCTTTTTGATGCCTCAAATTTGGCTGTTAACGCTGCTGCTCATACACACACATATTTACCACCGAAGCCAAGTTCAATGATTCGATGACGCCTTGACCGGCAATGCTGTATGCCTGTGCGCTGAGTTCACTCAGTGCTTGTTTCGGCACGCCGCGTGCCTCATTGCCAAAGATCAGGCAGTCACACTGCTGGAAATCGTCACTGGCAACGGGCTGGCCTTGCATATCCAAATAGGCAAGATGATGAAAGCGCTGTGCAACTTGCGCCAGCGTGACGCCTTGCTCTATCGGTGTATGGAAAATGGCGCCCATGCTGGAGCGCACCACCTTGCCATTAAAAGGATCAACACTGCCCGGGCTGAGCAGGCAGCGATAGCCGCCAAACCAGGCCAGCGTGCGCAAAATTGTTCCTAAATTGCCTGGGTCTTGAATCTCGTGCAAATACACGGCTCGCTGCGCTTGCTGCTGGGGTTGCAAAGCGGACATAGGCACAACAGCCACTATGCCTTGGGGCGATCGAGTCTCAGACAGTTGCTTCATTTGTCGTTCGTTGATGAGCTGGCGGCGCCAAGGCTGTTGCTGGGAGGGCTGCCAGTGCTCATAGTCGCCGCTGACCCATAGCTCAGCCGCTGTGAGAGCGGGATTATGCTGGCAGGCAAGCGCCAACTCTTGCACCAAGTGCTCGCCTTCCAGCAGAAAATGCTGCAGTTGTTGGCGATATTTTTTTTGCTGCAGCTTTTTTACATCATCAAACTTCATGCGACCCCCTGCGTTTGCCGGCCAGTATAACAGCCTGCATTCGCGCGCAGTTCAATAAAACGGCACACAATAACCTCCGCAAGAGGCCATGTTCGCGTTACAAGTACGAGCAAGGTGGTTGTTGGGTAAGACGATGCCAGTACATCGCTGGCCATGAAGTGTTTGACTCCCCTTTATAGTAGTCAGATAGTGGTCAGACATAGAGTGAGTTTTTTGTCACCAAGCACTCAACATAATAACAAACGGGCCGGCTGACATCTTTGCAAAGCAGTGGTGACATTGTGCATTGCATAGACCTCGGACGGCACTCATTCTAGGTGGTATTTATAGGAGTCTGCATGCATACCGTTGTCATCATCGGCAGTGGCTTTGGCGGTCAATGTGCTGCCATCAACTTGCGTCAGCGTGGTATCGAGGATTTTATCATTCTGGAGCGGCGCGATTTTATGGGTGGCACTTGGGCGCAGAACAGCTACCCAGGCGCGGCAGTGGACGTGCAATCGCCGTTGTATTCCATCGAGTCTGAACCTTACGACTGGTCGCAAATGTTCGCTGAGCAAGAAGAGCTCCGCGAATACACCGAGCATGTAATCAGCAAGCACCAGTTGCGTGAAAAAACCCTTACTCATACCGAGGTAAAGTGCATCGCTTGGCAGCAAGCGTCGCAGTGCTGGCAGATTGACACCCTCCACCCCGAGCACGGTGCGCAGCAACTCGAGGCACGCTTTGTGATCAATGCCTCTGGGCCACTCAGCACGCCGGTGATTCCTGACTTTAAAGGGCGCGAGCGGTTTAAAGGAGAGTCGTTTCATACCAATCATTGGAACCATGACTTCGACTACCGTGGCAAGCGCGTTGCCATTATCGGCAGCGGTGCCAGTGCGGCACAGGTGATTCCGGCGATTGCACCAGACGTTGAGCATTTGCATGTTTTTCAGCGCACACCGCATTGGGTCATTCCTAGGCCTGACTATCGATTTAAGCCCTGGCAGCGGGCGCTGCTAAAACGCAAACCCATTTATCGGTTATTGCGCGAAGCCATTTATTGGGGGCTAGAGAGTCGGGTGATTGGCTTTAAATACTCGAAACTTATGCTGGAGCTATTGGCCGGAAAACGCGCGCGTAAGCACATTGAAAAACAAATTGCCGACCCAACGCTCAAGCAACAAGTCACCCCTGACTTTACCATCGGCTGTAAGCGGGTGATTTTATCTGACACGCTTTATCCCGCTCTTTGCCGTGACAACGTTACTTTGCACGATAAAACCGACGGTATCGAAGAAATCACCGCGGCTAGCATCCATACTCAGCAAGGTTCTGAGTTAGAGCTGGATTTAATTATTTACTCGACGGGCTATGACGCCACCGATGGGGTTATTTCTTATCCCGTTATGGGGAGTGATGGTCGAAAACTTGCAGACGTTTGGTGCGACTACCCCAGAGCTTACTTAGGCACTTGTGTGCCTGGCTTTCCCAACTTATTTATTGTGACGGGGCCAAACACAGGCATTGGCCATACGTCGGCCATTTTTATTATTGAAGCGCAAATGAACTACATTATGACCGCCATAGAGCAGGTAGGGCAGCGCTTTAAGTCTGTTATTGAAGTGTGTCCAGAGGCTGAGGAGCGCTACACCCAACATATTCATAATGAAATGGAAAAAACCGTTTGGCAGCAGGGCGGCTGCAATAGCTGGTACAAAAGCAAAAGCGGAAAAGTCATCGCCATGTTTCCTGGCTTTAGCTTTACTTTTCGACGCTGGACGAAAAACTTTCGCCCTGCTGATCACATTCTCTCCTAACAGTGAGTATTACAATGAAAAAAGTCGTGGCTTTATTCTCGGTATTAACCTTGGCCGCTTTGTTGGGGGTTGTACAAGGCGCTTATTTGCCCATAGGAAAATGGCTCTATGAAAGCGCCACTGATTGGGAAGCAAGCCTCTATGGTTTTCAGCAGCAGCAGGTTGATATCGGTGATATGCAACTGGCGTTGTATCGTAACCATAATCCTGGCAAGCCCGTTATTGTCATGCTACATGGCTACAGTGCTGATAAAGATGTTTGGCCAAGGTTTGCTCGTCATTTAACGGATGAGTACCAGGTGCTTATTCCAGACATGGCCGGCCACGGCGATACTGGTTTTCGCATGGAATGGGATTACGGCATGGTCGCTCAGGCACAGCGCTTATCACAGCTGTTAACTGAGCTTGAAATCGACCAGGCCCACATCATTGGTAATTCGATGGGCGGTTACCTGACGGCTGTTTTTAGCGTGTATTACCCACAGCAAACCTTATCGGCAACCATGGTAGACCCGGCCGGCTTGGCTTCACCACAGGCCAGCGATCTAGAAAAAATGCTGGCGCAAGGGCGCAATCCATTTTTAATGGATAGCCGCACTGAGTTTGATGAGTTTTACGCCATGACCATGGCTCAACCTCCGTTTCTGCCTGACATGGTGTTGGAGGCGGTGGCTCATGACTACATCAACCGCCGCGAAGAGTTAGCGAAAATATTCGCCGACTTTAACCGCGACATTGGCTTGCAACAAAAGCTACCTCAGTTACAAGCACCCGCCATGTTGTGGTGGGGAACAGAAGACCGGTTATTGCACGTCAGTGCCGTCGAAAGCTGGCAGCAAGCATTGCCCGATATGCAAGTACATATTTGGCAGGACATCGGCCATATGCCGATGGTGGAAGTGCCACGTCAAGCAGCAAAGCGCTATCAGGCGTTTTTAAGCAGCATCGACTAACAATAATAATCACGCGGAGAGACAGATGAAATCACTGAGAAACAAAGTCGCTGCCGTTACCGGCGCAGGTTCTGGTATCGGCCGAGCATTGGCCATTCAGCTGGCCAACGAAGGCTGCCACTTAGCGCTGGCCGATATCGATGCAGAAGGGTTGCAGCAAACGCAGCAGCTGCTGGCCAACCAGCCAGTGAAAGTGACGTTGCAAACCCTCAACGTGGCGGATGAAAAAGCCGTTTACGCTTGGGCCGAGCAAGTGGTGGCCGATCATGGCCAGGTCAACTTGATCATTAACAATGCCGGTGTGGCATTGTCAGGCACAGTGGCAGGCCTAAGCCTGGAAGATTATCGCTGGATTATGGATGTTAATTTTTGGGGCGTTGTGTATGGCAGCAAGGCTTTTTTGCCCAAACTCGAAGCCGCAGGCGAGGGCCATATTGTTAATATCTCCAGTATTTTTGGTTTGGCCTCGCAACCGCTGATGAGTGGTTATAACGCCAGCAAATTCGCGGTACGCGGCTTTACCGAATCGCTGCGCCAAGATTTAGAGCTTACCCGCAGTGGCGTCAGCGCGACCAGCGTTCATCCAGGTGGCATTAAAACCAA
Organism: Bacterioplanes sp.; assembly: GCA_965233665.1. Lineage (GTDB taxonomy): Bacteria > Pseudomonadota > Gammaproteobacteria > Pseudomonadales > Oceanobacteraceae > Bacterioplanes. The sequence goes on from CBDDTG010000027.1 coordinate 133,538, forward strand.
CATCGCCAAAGCGGCGCGCATGACCGATAGCTGCGAGCAAGCCACCGGGGTGAGCAACGCCGATGCCACGGCGGATTTCGAGCGTTTATTTATCAACACGCCAGAAAAGGCAGCGCGCACCATCATTGCCGGTATCGTTAAAAACAAGCGTCGGGTTTTGATTGGGCCAGATGCGAAACTGTTTGATCTACTAGTGCGTTTCTTGCCTGCCAGCTATCAGCGTATTTTCACTGCTGCTGTGCGCCAGCAAGGCCGTCAGGTAAAGAGTGCCAAATCGGCGTCATAGCTGGCCATGATGGTCAAAAACAATCACTGTTCGCCACGCTGGCATCTGGCGTGGCTTCCCTGCTCAGCCAAATCACGTACAATCCCATGCCTTATTGACGGCAACCACTGCCGTCTAAACCACTCTTTGCCTGGGTGATCTGCCTAGCAGCTGGCAGCAAAGCCCGTGACAGCGCGTGAGGATTTTAAATGAGCGATGCACACCACTGGCAACGTGCCATAACCCCGGCGCCGGATTCGCCTGAACGGGCCGAGCACTATCGCCTGTTATTACGCCAAGCTGAGGCTCTGGTGGCCGACGAAGAGGATTTGATCGCCAATCTGGCCAATGTAGCGGCGTTGCTGTACCAGACCTTAGGGTTCTGGTGGGTCGGCTTCTACCTGGTGCGCCAAGACGAGTTGGTGCTGGGTCCATTTCAAGGGCCAACCGCCTGCACGCGCATTGGCTTTGGCCGTGGCGTATGCGGCAGCGCCTGGCAGCAGGGCACTACCGTGCGAGTCGATAATGTCCATGATTTCCCTGGCCATATCGCCTGCAGTGCCGACAGCTTATCGGAAATTGTGGTGCCGCTGCTGCACGAAGGTAAAGTAGTCGCAGTATTGGATATCGATTCTGCTCGTGCGCAGGATTTTAGCCAACAAGATGAACAAGCGTTGCAGCAGCTATGTGGGTTGCTGGCGCAGCGCTGGACACAACAATAAATGAACAAGGAAATAACCATGCGTTTTTCTCGTACCGCCATGCTGGCGGCAGGCTTACTCAGCGCCAGCTGGGTAAGTGCCGGTGAATTATTAACCGATGGCATCAATGCCAAAGCCGATGCCAAACAGTGGCAGCAGCTGTGTGATCAGCAATTGCAAAAAGCGCAACAACAGTTCAGCGCGTTGGAGCAGCAAACGGGTGCTACCACCGCACTGGCTGTGTTAGAAAACTATGAACAGATTCAATACAGCCTGCAGCCATTAACACCGGCCTGGTACATTAAATCGGTACACCCTGAAAAAAGCGTGCGCGATGCTGCTGAAGATTGCTCGCAAAAAGTGTCTGATTTTGCTTCCAGTATTTATTTGTCCAAGCCGTTTTATCAGCGCTTAACCAGTGTGGATGCTGAAAAGTTGCCAGCGGATGCCGCTTTTGTTTATAGCCGTTTGGTGCGTGATTTGCGCCGTTCTGGTGTGGATAAAGACCAAGAAACACGTGATCGCATCTTTGCTTTGCAGCAGCAAATCAGCGAACTGGGCAATACCTTTAGCCGTAATATCCAAGAAGATGTGCGCACGGTTGAGGTCAGCGTTGAAGAGTTGGATGGTCTACCGCAAGATTTTATTGACGAGCGAGTTGAAGAAGGTCAAAAAACAGTGACCTTGACCACCAACTACCCAGACCTGTATCCGGTGCTTACCTACGCTCACAGTGATGACCTGCGCTATCGCCTGCGCAAAGCGGCGCTGCAGCGTGGTTATCCACAAAACCAGGAAGTGCTAGAAAACATACTGCAGCGTCGCCATGAGCTGGCACAAACACTGGGTTACAGCAGCTTTGCTGAATACAACATGGAAACGCAAATGATCGGCTCACCTGAGCATGCCGATGCGTTTTTACAGCGCATTAACGAGGCGCTGAAAGAGCCGGTTAAGCGTGAAATTGAGAGTGACTTGGCACGCCTGCAGCAAATTGACCCGGATGCCAAACAGGTCAACCTGTGGCAAGCCTCTTATATTGGCAACCTGATTCGCCAGGAAGAATACGCAGTTGATGCCAAAGAAGTGCGCCAATACTTCCAATACGAACGCGTACGCGACGGTATTTTTGCACTGTCCGAGAATTTATTTGGGGTGAAAATTCAGCCCTGGAAAACAGAAGTTTGGCATGAAGATGTTGAAGCCTACGAGATTTTGGAAAATGGCAAACTGATTGGCCGCTTCTACATGGACAACCATCCACGCGATGGCAAGTTCCAGCACGCGGCTCACTGGGGCTTGCGCGATGGCATTAAAGACAAGCAAATTCCCTTGTCTGCACTGGCACAAAACTTCCCTAAAGGGCTGATGGAACATGGCCAGGTAGAAACCTTCTTACACGAGTTTGGCCATTTACTGCACAGTGTGTTTGCCGGCCAAAATCAACGCTGGCTCGACAATGCCGGCATGGACATGGAGTGGGATTTTGTCGAAGCGCCATCACAAATGCTGGAAGAATGGATTTGGGATTACGACACGCTAAAAACCTTTGCCTTTAATCAAGACGGTGAAGTCATTCCTAAAAGCCTAGTGAAAAAGATGAACAGTGCGCGTGACTATGGCAAAGCCACCGGTACCGCTGTGCAAATCTTTTATTCACAAATGTCGCTGCAGTACTACATGCAAGACCCTGCTAAGTTTGAACTGCAACCGACGATGGTCGAGCTGCAAGAGCAATATTCGCCGTACCCATACACGGAAGATACCTATTTCTACACCAGCTTTGGTCACCTGTACGGCTATAGCTCAAACTACTATACCTATCAGTGGTCACTGGCCATTGCCACGGATTTATTCTCGCGCTTTAAAGAAAAGGGCATGAATAATCGTGACATTGCCAACGCTTACCGCCACAAAGTATTGGCCGTGGGTGGCAGCATGCCAGCAGCCGAGATGGTGGAGAACTTCCTTGGGCGTCCCTTTAGCGAAAACGCCTATATGGATCACCTGAAGTCGTTGGCGGCGCCTGCGACTCAGTTGTAAGCCGATAAGGCCCCTGAAAACCAGGGGCCTTCTTTATTGCTTGCTGCCAGTATCGCTATTGCAGCAGGCGTTCAGAACAAGGCGGTGATGGCAGAAACTGGCTTTGAGGCTCGAATCTCTTTGAAACCGCGAGCGGGCAGTCAGTTACTTCGGAGACAAGCGTACTTGATCTCCCTGGGCAAAAATGCCCGCATCATCTTCACTCACCACTAATCGCTGCGTGGTGATCACGCTACCGTTGTTGAGCGTCAGTCTGACATTGCCAGTCAAAATGGCCTCTTGTTCCTGCTGTATGCGCTTATCTGACTCCATTGTGCGCAGTTCGCTTTTGTCGATGCGCAAGCGGACTTGGCCAAGATAGGTCGACTCTCCGGAATGCTCATTGAAACTGCTATTGTCTGCAGAGATTTCCAATGCCTGAGTTGAAACAGTCAGCAGCAGTAGCGCCAAACCGGTCGCTAAAGAAAAACCCTTCATGTGTGTAACCTCGATGTCACGGGATGGATAAAGCAGTAAGCATAATGTGGATGCCTACCCACTGCACTCTTAAGGTTCGCAATTGGGTTAATCCTTTAGTATTACTATCAATGTAGTCAATTACGATCTGTGCGATTCTCGCGTTGTTGCCGATCTGATGGCCGGGTGACAAATATTGTCAGAATGTGACCTTTGCACAGATATTGATCAAATATTTGGTTTTAATGCCGGCCATTAATTGAACGAACTTGAACGAGCAGTATGAAAAAGCAGTGGAAATATCGTCTGGCAGAGCAACGCATCTTTGAGCTGCCAGAGTTGGCAGGCATTTCATATCGAAATGCTTGGGTCGTGATCGCAAACGGCCGTATGAAGATATCGGCAGGTTACGCCTGGGACGGCTGCAGCCCTAAATATCAGTTAATGGGGTTATGGTCTTTCGGCACACCAGATGGGGTTTTGCGTGAGGGTGAGCCTTGGCTGTATGAGCCATCGTTGGTGCATGACGTGCTGTGTCAGTTTCGCGCTGAACTGCCGGTAACAAAGGCTCAGAGCGTGCGCATTTTTAATGACATGATGGTGGATCGCAACTGGCCGCTACGGCGTTTATATACCTGGGCTGTGGATAAGCTCGGCCCGCAGGACTGGGCATCGGCACCAGGCAGACCTGTGTCTAAAGCTGGATGAGTCAGCCTGCGGGCGTTGTGCTCTGAGTTCCGTGCTCGTCTGTAACAACAGCGCGGGCGAAAGCCTCTGATTGCAGAGGCTTTTATTATTAGCTCTCGCAGAGCTCGTCACCATGATAGGCGCCATCGCACCAAATACCCTGCAGCATAACCTCGCCAGACGCATCGTATGATGTGCCATGACCGTGCATCATGCCGTTAGCAAACTCGCCGATGTGGCTGGAGCCATCTGGGTATTCCAGCATGCCCTGGCCGTTTAAGTAGCCATTGGCATATTCACCGGTATAGACCTCGCCCGTCGGGAAAATCGTTTGACCATGCCCGTGTAATACGCCGTCCTGGTATTCCGCTTCTACTATGGTGCCATCGCTATAACTGCAGGTGACCTGGCCGTTTTTGGCGGCGTTTTTAAATGCGCCTTCACATTTCGTAACGAGGCATACTTTGGACGAGCTTATAGGTGAAAACTCCGTAAGTACTGCTGGGTAGACTCTTCGAAGGAAAGTAAAGACAACCTTTAGCGGTCGTCGGTGATAGATAGTGATATGACTCCGAAGAAAATCAGCGTGGATGCTTTCAACTCAAGCTTTGATGAAATTCTCCAGCGCGTAAAGATGGTTGAGTCGTTCGTAATAACGAAACAAGGTGGAGCAGTTATTGATGGTGCCCCTAGTCGCGGTATAAGCTGTGCCAGCACTCTAGGGGGAATTTTTCGGATCTCTTCTTCGTAGATAAGTGCCATTTTTGATTAAAATATGAACGACTATAGAGGGTGTGGTCGCCGATAGTATGTATCGAATTGGCCGCCAGGGATATATACCTGTCTTTTTTGTGGTTTTCGTGATCTAGGGCAAAATACCCACTAGCATTTTTCATTGTAATCAACAACTCATGGAGGAAAGTGCCGTCGTGAAATTGGATGATTTAAAGCAGTTAATAAAG
>CBDDTG010000028.1:0-71280 GCA_965233665.1 Bacterioplanes sp.
GGCCGACAAAGCCGTCGTCATCTATTCCGGTGGAATGGATTCCTTCACTATTTTGAACAAAGCCAAACAGCAAGGACATGAGCTGTACGCCCTGACCTTTGATTATGGTCAGAAACATAAGAAGGAAATTGAGTTTGCCAAACGTGTGTGCAGCGAGCTGGATGTTCACCACAAGATCATCGACATCACGGCGATCAACCAATTGCTGCAAAGCTCGTCGCTGACGTCCGACAAAGACATTCCAGAAGGTCACTACGAAGATCAGAACATGAAGTCGACGGTCGTGCCGAACCGCAACATGATTCTGCTGTCTCTGGCCATTGGTTACGCCGTTGATATCGGTGCCAATAAAGTCTTTTACGGCGCCCACTCGGGTGACCACGCCATCTACCCCGACTGTCGCCCAGAATTTGTCCTGGCCATGAACGACGTAGCGAAGCTGGCTAATTACGAGCCGGTCGATATCGTGACGCCCTATCTAAACAGCGACAAAATTGAAATATTAAAAGATGGCTTGGCCATGGGGTTGGACTATGGCAAATCTTGGACCTGCTACAACGGTCGTGAAAAAGCCTGTGGCAAGTGCGGTTCCTGTGTTGAGCGTTTAGAGGCGTTTGAAAGGAATAACGCAACCGATCCACTGGCGTACGAGGCCAGTTAATGGCGGCTCAATATCGGATCAAAGAGATCTTTTATACCCTGCAAGGAGAAGGTGCCCAGGCAGGGCGCCCTGCGGTCTTTTGCCGTTTTGCCAAGTGCAACTTATGGAACGGCCGCGAAAATGGCCGCGCCGCGGCAGTCTGTAATTTTTGCGACACCGACTTTATTGGTACGGATGGCCACTTAGGTGGCGTCTACGATCTGGCGCAATTGGTCACGGTTATTCAACAACAGTGGCCAGGCTCTACTGCGAATGGGCAAGCACAAGGCAAGCCTTATGTCGTTTGTACCGGTGGCGAGCCGGCACTGCAGTTGGATGACGAACTGGTTAGCGCGTTGCAGCGCGCTGGGTTTGAGGTGGCAATCGAAACCAACGGCACCTTGCCCTTGGCCAATGGCATCGATTGGGTTTGCTTAAGCCCTAAAGGCGAGTCAGAGCTGGTGGTCATCGAGTGCGATGAACTGAAGTTGGTGTACCCACAAGCCGATGCGCCACCCGAGCGCTTTGACCACATACAAGCAGATCACTATTATCTGCAGCCGATGGCCGACTACGAGCCGGTCGTCATCGCTTCAGACAAACTGCAAGGAGCGGTTGAAAGCCTGTCGGCCACCAACACTCACAAAACACTGCAGTACTGCCTCAAGCATCCGCGTTGGAAGCTCAGCCTCCAGACGCATAAAATGATTCGTATCGAGTGATCATACCGGCCAGATGAACGCCACTTTATGCTTCAGCTGGCCAGCCTCGTAACGGCGGTGCACATCTGCTACCTCAGCGGCAGAGCAAGTTTCTACATAAGGTGCGTGTATTTCTCCCTGCCCCAGCCAATCACTCAACTGCTGCAAAAACTCGCCGTGCGCTGCCCTGCCTTTACCCGTTAGTAGCGGCAGCAGCATAAATACGGCGTGCAAGGTCAGCCCTTTAGCATGCGCCTGGGTAAGATCATAGGTATTGCGGGCGTTAATCGTGGCTACCTGGCCAGCAGGTGCCGCTGCTTGCAAGGCCACTTGTAAGCTGTCACCGCCGTGAGTATCCAACACTTTATTGAATGCCACACCGAGCTGATCCGCTTGATCATGGGCGCATGCGTGAGCACCAAGAGACTGCAACGCCGCTCGGCGTTCATCTGTTCCAGCCGTCGCCGTGACCTGCGCGCCCTGAAGCAACGCCTGCTGCACCGCCATTTGCCCAACGCCACCGAACCCACCCAAAACCAAAAGCCGATCACCGGCTTGCAGTTGCAGGCGCTGCAGTGCCTCAAAGGCAGTAATCGCCACCAGTGGCATGACCGCCGCTTGCGCTGCGCTTAAACCAGCGGGAGCAACAGCCAGTAATTGAGCATCAGCCACCAGGTATTGGCACAGCGTGCCACTACTGCCTTTAACACCGCCGACACAACCATAAACCCGCTGTCCAATGTCAAACCGCTCGACACCCACCCCCAAAGCAACAACATCACCACAGACATCACAGCCTGTTACTTGATCATCCGCTGCAATCGGCGCTAAACCTGCGCGAATCTTGCAATCAATCGGATTAAAGCCTGACGCCTGAACCTTAATGAGCACCTGACCAGGCCCAGGCTCGGGCATGGCTAACTGGGTCGCTTGCAATACCTCAGGTGCGCCAGTAGTGGGGAAAAACCAAGCATTATTGGCACTCACGCAGACACCTCCGGTTGTGATAGTTGCTGTAAAACATCGAGAATCAAAGGCTCGTCCTTACGACTTTGTAAGTAGCTGGCATAAACATGGCGAGTCATCACAGGTGCGTTGGCCACTCGATGCAGACTTCCTTGCTGCAGCCAGGGCTCTGCCAAACCAGCCGGCAAATATGCCGCGCCGCCTTCGCTGACGATACTATCCAGAGCAATGCGCCCGGTGTTGGTCGTGAGCACCGGAGCCGGCATATCTTTTAGCGCCTGAGCGTGCTGCATGCGAAAGGAGGTTCCCCAGTCAACCCAAACATACCCAAGCTTCGCCGCCGCGGCCCAATCATCACACGGCTGCGACGCCACCATGTGCAGCGTCACATCCATTACCACTTGCGACGCAAGCTCGTCCACTTTGGGAGCGTCAAATACCAGCGCCAGGTCCAAACTGCGCTCTAAGATTTGCCGAACTAAGGTGGTGCCACTGTGTGCCAGAGCACTGACGGCGATGCCTGGTCGGCGCAGCAAGCTTGGCATGCGCGGCTGCAAAACCGCATCCCAAATATTGGGAGTCGCGCCAATGGCTAATTGGTAATGGCGGTCGGCCCCCAAAGACACCTCATGACGAATACGCTGCTCTAGCACAACGCTGCTCTCAGCCAAAGGCGTGAGTTTTTCGCCAGCGGGCGTTAATTGAATATTATTGCGATGGCGAGAAAATAACTCGACGCCCAAGGCACCTTCTAGCTGGCGAATGCGCGAGCTAACGGCCGATTGGGTCAAATACAAGTTCTCCGCTGCCCGGCCAAAATGCCGAGTACGGGCCACCTCTAAAAATGTTTTTAATAAATCAGTATCCATGCCGGTTTTTTATGCAAAAACCTTACTCGTGTCGATCAATTTTTTTTGTTTTACCGTTTTTTATTCCCTGACCATACTCCGCGCCATCACGCCAGCCATACTACCGCAGGAGGTCAGAAAGGCGATGAACACAGCAACGACATTAGTTGAGTTTGCCAGCCGTAAACGTTTTTACGACGACACTAACTTCCCCCACGGATTTGCTCGTTCGGGTGACTTTACCCGCGAACAAGCAGATGTGTTGGAGCGCTTTGGCGTACGTTTATGCGAGCTAGGCGAAGGTGCCGAAGCCCAAAGTGAATCTGAACGACAGTTTCAGGCGGTTGTCAGAGGCGAACGTATGGCCCAGACTGCAATTGAAAAAGCTTGGCAACAATATCAACGGGCGCTGCAGCGCCGACAAGATTATTACCGCGCGCCAGGGCTGGCGAATGCCAGCGCAGGAAATGCGACCGCCATGGAGGACGATGACACTTGAGTAATGATCACACCAAGCCATTGCTGGGACATCTGGAGCATGTGGCCTTGCCAGAGTTGGACATTGTGTGTCGCGCCAAAGTCGATACCGGTGCCTGCAGCAGTAGCCTGCACGCCGATGACATCGAAGAGTTTGAGCGCGACGGCCAGCTGTGGGTACGCTTTCAAGTGCACTTTCACAATGAACTGGCTCGCATTGATCAACTGTGTGAATACCCAGTTCACGACCGCCGCCGAATTAAAAGCTCCAACGGTATTGGTAGCCAACGCTATGTGATTCGTCCCTGGTTGGTCATTGCCAACGTGCGCTTTCAGTCTGACGTAACACTCAGTCATCGCGGCAGCATGAAGTACCCAGCCCTGATTGGGCGCAAAGCTCTACACCAGCGTTTTCTGGTGGATGTTTCAAGCCGCTACCTTGGAGATCAAACAGGATGAAGATCGGCGTTTTATCACGTAACAGCAAGCTCTACTCTACCCGTCGCCTGATCGAGGCCGCGGAAGCGCGGGGGCATGAAGTGCATGTACTGGACACTCTGCACTGTTACATGAACATCAACAGTGACGAACCAGGCATTCACTACAAAGGCGAAGTGCTGGCTGGCTATGATGCTGTCATTCCACGAATCGGTGCATCCATTACCTTTTATGGCACTGCCGTTGTACGCCAGTTTGAAATGATGGGGGTTTATTCCTTGAACGAGTCTGTCGCCATCAGCCGCTCGCGCGACAAGTTGCGTTCTATGCAGTTAATGACACGCAAAGGACTGGGCATGCCCATTACCGGCTTTGCCCATAGCCCAGACGACATTCCAGATCTGATCAAAATGGTTGGCGGTGCGCCGCTGGTGATTAAGTTACTGGAAGGTACGCAAGGTATCGGTGTAGTGCTGGCAGAGACCCGCAAAGCAGCCGAAAGCGTGATTGAAGCGTTCCTTGGTATGAAAGCCAACATCATGGTGCAAGAGTTTATTAAAGAAGCCGGCGGTGCCGATATTCGCTGTTTAGTGGTGGGGGATCGCGTGGTCGCAGCGATGAAGCGACAAGCAGGCGAAGGCGAGTTTCGCTCGAATTTACACCGCGGTGGCACTGCTTCCTTGATCCGTATTACTCCCGAAGAACGTGCGACGGCGGTTAAAGCCGCGAAAACCATGGGGCTGAATGTGGCAGGTGTGGATATTCTGCGTTCTAACCGCGGACCTGTGGTGATGGAGGTGAACTCATCGCCTGGCATTCAAGGCATTGAAGAGTCCACCAATATTGATGTTGCTGGCAAAATTATTCAGTTTTTGGAGAAAAACGCCCGCGCTAATCGCACCCGTACACGTGGTCGGGGCTAGTAGTTCGACGGCCGGTCTGAAGCGTCAGAGCGCTTCAGATCATGCTCCAAGGAGTGCTGGCTTAATCCACTCTCCACCGTTGCCATCAAATGCGGGTAAGCCTCAGCAACCGAGCGCACAATTAAGTCCACCGGCACATCGGCGAATGCACCGTGGTCTTTTAAATATTCCATCATGCTTTCACCTTCCCCGTTAAACGCCTGAAACACGGAATCATCGACACCGTTAAACGCCAGCGGCTCCACCCGCATCTTGGCGCACAAGGCCGCATTAAAGGCTGGCGTCGCTTTCACCCAACGCTCGTTGAGATACAGTTCAATGTAGCCGTGCATCACAAACACATCGCTGCGCAGAAACTCCAGTAGCTGCGGACTGGACAAATGGTTGCGCACATCCGCCAGCCCCAGTCGTGCAGGAATGCCATGCATGCGCGCCAGCGCCCCTAGCAGTACCGCTTTGGGAATACAGTAGGACTGCCCCTGCAGCAAGCAGTCGCTGGCGCGAAAGGTATGCGGCTGTGGCGAAAAAACATAGGGGTTGTAACGAATATCATCGCGCACGGCCAAATAGAGGCGTTGAGCGATGGCAATTGAGTCACGAACATTATCCGTGATCAGCTCACGACCATAGGCTTGCACTTGAGGATGATCAAAATCAAAAAATTCGGTGGCGTTAAGATACGTCGTCATGTGCACGTTACTCTAGTGAATTACCCATAGAGTACGGCATCGAACTCCAGCGACAATGGCCTGAATGAACAGTCGGCCTAGCCAAAACGCTCACAAAATATTGTTCGGCAAAAACAAATACACCCGAACATTCATCGTTTTCGTTTACAACGTAATCAGCCTTTCGTATGATCCTGTGAACGGGCAGCCCTTCGCTGCCCGTTTGTATTTAAGGATCCGCGCAACGATTGCGAGTCATGGGATGCGTGACCAAGCAACGCGCCAGTACCGACAGCGAACTGAGCAACGAGCAGATTGAGCCTGCTATCGATAATTAAGGAAGCGAGTACCGTGAGACACTTTCTAACCCTCCAGGACCTAACCCCGGATGAGTTGAATTGGGTGGTAAACCGTGCGATTGAGCTGAAGCGCTATCAGCGTCAGGGGCAGCTGCATGAGCCGTTGAAAAACCGAGTTCTAGGAATGATTTTTGAAAAATCGTCCACCCGCACACGAGTGTCTTTTGAAGCAGGCATGGCGCAGCTGGGTGGCAGTGCGATTTTCTTATCACCGCGGGATACTCAACTAGGACGCGGAGAGCCCATTGAAGACAGCGCCCGCGTGCTGTCACGCATGGTGGATGTGGTCATGATCCGCACCTTTGATCACGACACCGTCGAGCGCTTTGCCGCCTTCTCACAGGTGCCTGTGATCAATGCCCTCACCGACGATTTTCACCCCTGTCAGCTGCTTGCCGATATGCAAACCTTTGTTGAACAGCGCGGCAGCATCCAGGGTAAAACCGTTGCCTGGATCGGGGATGGCAACAATATGTGCCACTCCTACATCAACGCCGCGCGGCAGTTTGATTTCCAGCTGCGCATTGCCACACCGGCCGGATTTGAACCCTCGGCATCGTTGCTGGAGGCCAACCGCGATCGGGTCGAACTGGTCGCCACACCAGAGCAGGCCGCCAGCGGAGCACATTTGGTGGTAACCGATGTCTGGGCGTCGATGGGGCAGGAAGACGAACAGCAGCAGCGCCAACAGCAATTCTCAAACTATCAGGTTAATGAAGCATTGCTTGATCAAGCCAGCGACGATGTGGTGTTTATGCATTGCTTGCCAGCGCACCGCGGCGAGGAAGTAAATCATACCGTGCTGGACGACCCCAGAGCCGTAGTCTGGGAAGAAGCAGAAAATCGACTGCATGCCCAAAAAGCGTTGTTGGAGTTTTTGCTATCGCAAGAAGAATAGAAAGAGGGCTTAGCTGGCGGCGCCGTTCGTCGCCGGCTCAGGCTCGCAGGCAATGCGATTACGGCCTTGGCGCTTGGCCTCATACAGCAGACGGTCGGCTCGATTCAGCACGGCCTCTATCCCCTCGCCAACTCGGAAACGAGCGATGCCCATGGACACAGTGACCGGGATCTGCTGCTGTGAGAAACGCGTCTCCATGATGCTGGTTCGAATGCGCTCCATCGCGGCCCACGCCTTTGCCACCTCTACCCCGCTGAGCAGTAACACAAACTCTTCGCCGCCATACCTAGCGGCCATGTCGGCCTCGCGCACACTGCGCTGCAAAACCAGAGACAGTTCGACCAAGACTTGATCACCAATGCTGTGACCATAGCGGTCGTTGATCGATTTGAAATGATCGATATCCACAAACACAGCCACAAAACTCAAGCCCTCACGGTCGGCCAACGCCGCGTGTTTTTCCATCCCACGCAGAAGATAGCGACGGTTGTAAAGGCCGGTCAGTTCATCCGTAACAGCCAGCTCTTCGATGCGGCTTAATGCTTGGCGCAACTCACGGTTCTTATGCCGGTAGGCATCGCGTAAGTGGGTGAACTCACGCGCCACCACCACAAAACAGGACAGTGTCGCGGCAAATGCCAACCCCACCAACCACTCCAACTCTGGCTGCCAGAACGCACGACTGGTGCCGTGCATGGCCACCAACACAGCGCCATAGCAGGCGATGGACACCAGGACAATGGCGAGAAAGCCACGCCAAGTCAGTTGGAACATGCCAAACGGCAGAACCGTGACATACCCAAGCACCAACAAGGGTCGCATTTGTGGCGCCAGCCACATGAACGACGTGATAAAACCGATGCTGAGCAGCATAAATGGGATGGTCAGACTCGGGTCAGCGTAACGTTGCGTATACCCCGATGCGACCAGCAACAATAACAGGGCCTGCAACAACCAATAGCTGCCAACGTGCTGCCAGAGTTGTTGTTGGCTCAGTTGGGTAAGATCAAGGTAGTGGCCGACACACAACAGCAGGGTGAAAGCCATGGCCCAGCCTGCTGCGTACCAGTGGCGGCGCAAGATATCGCGCTGCAATTGCTGCACTGTCACCGTCCGTGATTATTTTTTGTCCATTATACTGAGGCTTGTCAGGCGCACTATGTCCATTTACGCAAAGACACTTACGCGCATTGGTCATTCCTGACTATTACAAACGCGTCGAACAGCCGTTAGCCAACCTTGGTACAAGGAATCCTGCTCACTTTCCGCCAGCTGTGGGGCAAACTCACGCTGATGCTGCCACAGTGTTTGAATGTCGTCCAAGCTGCGGTAGATACCGACATGCAGCCCAGCCAACACAGCAGCGCCCAGCGCTGTAGTCTCGGTGATTTGCGGTCGTTGAATGTGCACACCCAAGACGTCTGCCAGAAACTGCATGAGCCAGTCATTCACCACCATGCCGCCATCGACACGCAAAGTGGCCGGATGCACACCGTCGGCTTTCATGGCTTCGAGTAAATCGCGGGTCTGATAACACACCGCCTGCAAGCCTGCGGTAACGATTTCTTTAATGCCCGTGTCGCGAGTCAGCCCAAGAATCGCGCCCCGCGCGTCCGGGTCCCAATACGGAGCTCCGAGCCCGGTGAACGCCGGCACCATGTACACTGGATTGTCGTAGCCGGTTTGCTCAGCCAACACCTGGGTATCGCTGGCACGCGCAATCAGTTGCAAGCCATCGCGAATCCACTGAATCGTGGCCCCCGCCATAAAAATGGAGCCCTCAAGTGCATAAGTCACCTGGCCTTGCAGTCTGTAAGCGACGGTGGTGAGCAATCGATGCTCGGAGTGCAGCGCTTGCTCGCCACTGTTCATCATGACAAAGCAGCCGGTTCCATAAGTCGATTTCGCCATGCCGCTGCCAAAACAGGCCTGACCGACCAGCGCCGACTGCTGATCACCAATCATGGCGCCAATCGGTATTTCCTGACCCAACCACTTTGCACTGGCGCTGCCAAAATCGGCGCTGCTGTCGCGTACATCGGGTAGCACCGCAGCGGGAATGTTAAACAACGCCAGCAGCTCGTCATCCCAACATTGCTGATGAATATTAAACAGCAGGGTGCGCGAGGCATTGGTGGCATCGGTTGCGTGGACGCGCCCTTCCGTCAACTGCCATAGCAAATAGGTGTCCACCGTGCCAAAGGCCAACTCACCGCGTTCAGCACGTTGTCGTGCTCCTTCGACATTATCCAGCATCCAGGCCAGTTTGGTCGCAGTAAAGTAGGGGTCCAATAACAGCCCAGTGCGCTGCTGCACCCATTCCTCTTTGCCTAACCTTTTTAGACCGCTGCACGCATCGGCTGTACGACGGTCCTGCCACACAATGGCCGGATAAACAGGCTCTCCGGTCTGGCGATCCCATAATAGAGTTGTTTCGCGCTGGTTGGTGATGCCGATTGCAGCGACCTTGGTGGCGTCATCGCCCAGTTGGCGCATCACCTCCCGAGCACTGTCCAATGTCGATTGCCAGATTTCCTGCGGCTGATGCTCGACCCAGCCGGGCTGTGGAAAGTGCTGAGGAAACTCTTGTTGTGCTTGCGCAACGATCTGGCCGTCACCAGCAAAGACAATGGCGCGGCTGCTCGTGGTGCCTTGATCCAAACTGAGTAAATAGTGAGACATAGTGAAACCTTTATTGTTATTGGTTGCGCATATTACTGACGCCACTCAGTAGTCACCAGCAGTTTTCACTCAGTTCTCATTGGCCAAACTTCATCTTGAGCAGTTATGATTAACAGCCCAACAATATTGAATAGAATTAATAATGCTCGATTTGAAGCACCTGCGCACACTGACCGCACTGCGTGATGGCGGCACCTTGGTCGAAGCTGCACGTCGCTTGCATCTGACCCAGTCGGCGTTGTCTCACCAGCTGAAAGACCTGGAAGAAAAGCTAGGGGCGGCGCTATTTGAGCGCAAAACCAAACCGCTGCGCTTTACCCGTGCAGGGCTTGAGATCCTGCAGTTAGCCGACCAGATACTGCCGCAAATACGCGCTTGCGAGCGCAATCTGGAAAAACTCGCCAGCGGCCACAGCGGCCGTTTGCATATGGCCATCGAGTGTCACAGCTGCTTTGACTGGTTGATGCCGGCCATCAATGGCTTTCGCGACCACTGGCCCGATGTCGAAATTGATCTAAGCACCAGCTTCAACTTTGACCCCTTCCCCGCCCTGCTGCGCGGTGACATCGACCTGGTGATTACGTCCGACCCTGAAAGCAACCCTGCCATTCACTATCAGCCCTTGTTTCGCTACCAGTCGCTGTTGGCCGTCAGCCACCAACATCCGCTGGCTCAACAACGCCGCATACAGCCCCAGCAGCTAACGGATGAAACGCTCATTCACTATCCGGTTCAGCGCCATAAGCTGGACGTTTTTTCACGCTTTCTGACGCCCGCCGGTGTCGAGCCCAAGGCGACACGCGAAACGGAACTGACGCTGATGATGGTGCAATTGGTAGCCAGTGGACGTGGCATCGCCTGCTTGCCCAACTGGGCCTTGCATCCGTATTTAGAAGCCAAGCTGGTCACGGCTTGTCAGCTCGGCGAGGGAGTTTGGCCGACGCTCTACGCCGCCGTGCGCAAAGAGCACAGTCACAGCCATTACATTCGGGATTTTTTAGCCCAGGCCCTGGAAACCTGTCTACGGGACCTGCCCGGCATTGTTGCCGCTGACGTACCTGAGTAAAAAACGACAGGCACAAAAAAAGGGCTCAAATGAGCCCCATAAAAGCGAATAACTTCGCTACATTCTCACCACGTCTCCTAGGGATACGCACAGTCATAATGGCCTGAACTCACAAGGGAGTCTGTTACAGCTGTCAGGGTTTCTGTAACTAAATGTACAGGTTTTAATCGGGGTGACGGCGCGGCCAAATCAAGCTGAAACGGGCACCGCCCAAGCGGTCGCTGCGTCCTACCACAGCACGCCCACCGTGCCAGTAGACAATACGCCGCACGATCGACAAACCCAAGCCATAACCGCCTGAACTGCGGGTACGGCTGTCGTCGAGACGGGCAAATGCGGTAAACACTTTGTCCCAGTCTTCCTCTGGAATCCCAGGCCCATCATCTTCAACATCGATGCGGCAGGTATCGGCCCCAATGTTGCAACTCACATCAACGCGACCACGCGCATAACGAGCCGCATTGCCCACAAGGTTCTGAATCGCTCGATGTACATAGCGTGGCTCAACTTCCGCAAACAAAGCTTGCTCCACGTCCTCACCGCAATACTTTACCTCTACGTGGGCGGGAGGACGCGCCTCTTCCACCACTTGCAGCGCCAGATCCGCCACATTTGCACGCTGAAAATCCAGCAATGGGCCGCCTTCTTCCAGCCGTGCGTAGGTCAGAATTTCATCGATAAGCTCATCGAGTTCTTGAATATCCGCATCCATGCCCTTTAGCTGCTTACCGACGAACGCATCACCCAACACACTGTCTTCTATGATCTGCAGACCAAAGCGAATGCGCGCCACCGGTGTACGTAACTCGTGCGACACCGCCCTGACCATTTCACGCTGAATCGAAATCAGGCGCTGAATGTGATCCGCCATTTTATTAAACGCCTCCCCCAAGCGTTGCACGGCATCACCGCCATGCACCGCCACACGAGCGTTCAAATGCCCCTGAGCTAAGCGACTGGTTGCTTGTTCCAATTTGCGCAAACGCACTTCAAACGAGTTCACAACCCAATAAACACCTAGTCCCAGCAGCATGAAGCCAATCACAGCCACTACCGCAATGGCTTGCCAAGAGTAAGGGTTAAAAGCGGTAATCGGCCCTAAACGCAGTGCTTGTGGCTGCCCAGGCAGTTTCACCAAAGCCTCGGCTTGATTGCCTTCGATGGCGATGCGCACCAACACATCGCCGTATTGCATGCGTGCGTAATCACTGTTCGACAGGAACAAATCATCGATAGCAACCACTGATAAAGGAAAGCCGAAGGCCGGCCGCATACGTGCCAAAAAGGCATCAATCGCCTCACCGCTGCGCTGCCAGTCTTCAAGTAGTAGGTAGGCGGATGCCTGCGCCTGCACATCCGTCACTGTATTGAGCCGAACTTTGAGCACTTGCTCAGCGTTCATTTGCCGCAGCAGCTGTGCCGCCCGACCGTCGTCACTGGTTTTGATCACGACACGACCACGCTGCAGGCGCAGTTGCTCGTATTCATCTTCGGTGGCTTGCGCGACGGGCAAAAGGTGGAGCTGGGCATCAAAGCGCGCAGCCAGGGCGTCAATGGCTTCAGGGTCCTGTTTTAGCCGCTGCGACAGCAACACCATGGTGCCGTTAACAATGTCCTCGTTAAACTGAGCGGTACGGACAACGTTGATGAGCTGTAAGGCAGCGGTACAAAGCAACCCCACCACCAACAAAGCTGCCAGCAAGCCGGCATAGACTCGGATAAAAATGGTGCAGCCCTCGTCACAGTTCTTTGACGAACAAGTAGCCCTTGCTGCGCACGGTTTTAATGCGTTTGGGGTTCATGGGGTCATCGCCCACTTTCGGACGAATGCGGGAGACACGAACATCAATGGAGCGATCTTGGCCATCGTATTCAATGCCGCGCAGCTGATGAAAAATTTCCTCACGGGTCAGCACTCGCCCGGCACTGCTGCACAGCAACCACAACAGATCAAACTCAGCGCTGGTCAGGTCAATGCTTTCACCGTTCAACCACGCCTCGCGCATGGCGTTATCGACCACCAGATTGCCAAACGTAAGACGGTTATCACTGCCCAGCTCTTCTGTGCCACTGACAGAGGTATCACGCACGCGACGCAATAATGCGCGAATACGCGCCAACAAAACGCGAGGGCGAACTGGCTTAGCGACGTAGTCGTCTGCGCCCATTTCTAGCCCAAGCACTTGATCCAAGTCCTCCGTGCGAGCGGTCAGCATCAAAATGGGGCCTTTGTAGTAAGGCCGTACAATACGGCACACCGCCAGCCCGTCTTCGCCAGGCAGCATTAAATCCAACACCACCAAATCTGGCTGCTCATTTTTTATCCGCTCAATGGCGCGACTGCCATCACCTTCAACCGAGACCTCAAGTCCATTGCTCTCAAGGTAATCTTTGGTAAGAGTGGCCAATCGTTCATCGTCTTCGACGATCAAAATGCGCCAATTTTCTTCTGCCGCCGCGCCGGATTCTTGGTTACGCATGAGCTTGTTTATTCCCCTGTAACATCGATGAGCAATTGGTAATGCTATTACTTTAGCCTTTGTTACGCACCGTTGCACAGTAACCGAAACAGCAACAAAAGCCAGGCAAGCAGATGGCGCCTACAACGGCAGTTTTGTGTCCACCATTGGCTAACAACTTATCCACACCCGATCTGACTAAAGCCACTATATCTTGGGGTTGAATTAACCCCAACACCGCATTATCTTGTGTCTCTCTCAATTTTTTTGCTTTTATGTCAGCCACTTACATCGGGTGTATCCACACCTTTGCGCTGACGTCAAGCATTTTACGGATGATTTGATCCATCAGGGATCGGGGAGTCAAATCCTTGAATACAGGCACACACAACATGAACACTCAGCTGCGAGTCAGCAAACGCGACGGGCGTCAAGAATCTCTCGACCTGGATAAAATCCACAAAGTTATTACCTGGGCCGCCGAAGGCCTGGACAAAGTGTCCGTATCTGAAGTGGAGCTCAAAGCTCATTTACAATTTTACGATGGCATCCCGACTTCTGAAATTCACGAAACTCTGATCAAAGCGGCAGCGGATTTGATCTCGGAGCAAGCACCGGATTATCAGTATTTGGCGGCCCGCCTGAACATCTTCCACTTGCGCAAAAAAGCCTATGGTCGCTTTGAGCCACCAGCCTTGTTTGATCAGGTGGCGTCCATGGTTGAATCCGGCCGTTATGATCGCCACTTGCTTGAGGATTACACGCGTGAAGAGTTCGAAGCGATGGACGGCTTTATCGATCACAGCCGTGACATGAACTTCAGCTACGCCGCCGTGAAGCAGTTAGAAGGCAAGTACTTGGTGCAAAACCGCGTCACCGGCGAGGTATTTGAAAGCGCTCAGTTTTTGTATGTGTTAATTGCTGCCTGCTTGTTCTCGTCTTACGACAAAGAGCGCCGGTTGGAGTACATCCGTCGCTTCTACGATGCGGTTTCTACGTTTAAGCTGTCTCTGCCAACGCCCATCATGGCCGGCGTGCGCACCCCTACCCGCCAGTTCAGCTCTTGTGTATTGATTGAAGCCGGTGACAGCCTGGATTCCATCAACGCCACGGCCGCAGCGATTGTGAAATACGTATCACAGCGTGCGGGCATTGGCATCAATGGCGGCCGTATTCGTGCGTTGGGTAGCCCGATCCGTGGCGGCGAGGCTTATCACACTGGCTGTATTCCGTTTTACAAGCACTTCCAGACGGCAGTTAAGTCATGCTCTCAAGGCGGTGTACGCGGCGGCGCAGCCACTTTGTTTTACCCCATCTGGCACTACGAAGTGGAAAGCCTGCTGGTGTTGAAAAACAACCGCGGCGTGGAAGAAAACCGCGTCCGCCACCTCGACTACGGTGTGCAAATCAACAAGTTGATGTACGAGCGTTTGATCAAAAACGGCAACATTACCTTGTTCTCGCCCTCCGATGCGCCGGGGCTGTACGATGCCTTCTTTGAAGATCAGCAACTGTTTGAACAGCTGTACACCAAGTACGAAGCCGACGACAGCATTCGCAAGCGCACGTTAAAAGCCGTCGATCTGTTCTCAGCCATGATGCAAGAGCGCGCCAGCACCGGCCGCATCTACATCCAGAACGTCGATCACTGTAATACCCACAGCCCGTTCAATCCGAAAAAGGCACCCGTACGCCAGTCTAATTTGTGCCTGGAAATCGCCTTGCCGACTCGCCCGTTGAACGATGTCAACGATCCTGACGGCGAAATTGCCTTGTGTACCCTGGCCGCCTTCAACCTGGGCGCACTGAACAACCTGGATGAACTCGAAGAACTGTCCGATTTGATTGTTCGCGCCCTTGATAGCTTGCTGACCTATCAGGACTACCCAGTGCCTGCCGCCGAAAGAGCCAGCATGGACCGCCGCACCTTAGGCGTTGGTGTTATTAACTATGCCTACTACTTGGCCAAGCACGGCACCAAGTATTCTGACGGCAGCGCCAATGGTCTGACGCATCGCACCTTTGAAGCAATTCAATACTGGCTGCTGCGCGCCTCGAACAAGCTGGCGCAAGAGCAAGGCGCGTGCAATGCCTTTGGTGACACCACTTACGCTCAGGGTTTGCTACCAATCGACACTTACAAGCAAGATGTCGATAAGTTTTGCGAAGAGCCGCTGCACTACGACTGGGAAGCCTTGCGCGCAGACATTGCACAACACGGTTTGCGCAACTCGACCTTAACGGCGCTCATGCCATCTGAAACATCTTCACAAATCAGCAACGCCACCAACGGCATCGAGCCACCACGTGGCTTTATCAGCGTGAAACAAAGTAAGGACGGCATTCTCAAGCAAGTGGTGCCTGAGTACGATCGCTTAAAAGATCAGTATGAGTTGTTGTGGCAAATTCCTAGCAACCAAGGCTATCTGGAGCTGGTGGGCATCATGCAGAAATTTGTCGATCAGGCGATTTCGGCCAACACCAACTATGACCCGTCGCGCTACGACGGCAAGGTACCCATGCAGCAATTGCTGAAAGATCTGCTGACGGCTTACCGCAATGGTGTGAAAACGCTGTATTACCACAATACGCGTGACGGCATGCAGGACCCACAAAGTGCCGCTGAGGACGATTGTGCTGGCGGCGCCTGCAAAATCTGATAAATTCCGTCGCCCGCTGACCGGGTGACGGCATGTGCAGCGCCGCAGTTTCGACTGTGGCGCTGTTTTTGATTGACGGGCACCGGTCAGAGCCCACTTCAAGATACGTACTGGTATGGCATACACGACCTTTAATCGCAACGAATTCGATACTTTTGCTCAGCCCATGTTCTTTGGTGAACAGGTCAACGTCGCGCGCTACGACCAGCAAAAGCACAAAATCTTCGAGAACCTGATCGAAAAACAGCTGTCGTTTTTCTGGCGCCCGGAGGAAGTCGATCTGACCAACGATCGCAAGGACTTTCTTGACCTGCCTGCTCACGAGCAGCACATTTTTGTCAGCAACCTGAAGTACCAGACCTTGCTCGACTCGGTGCAAGGTCGTTCACCCAACGTCGCTCTGCTGCCAGTAGTGTCGTTGCCAGAACTGGAAACCTGGATTGAGACCTGGTCGTTCAGCGAGACCATTCACAGCCGCTCTTATACCCACATTGTGCGCAACATCGTGCCCAATCCGGCTGAAATCTTCGACGACATCACCAAAAACGAATATATCGTTCGCCGGGCGATTTCTGTTACCGAGTATTACGACCAGTTTATTGAACTGTCTAACTACTATGTGCAGCTGGGCGAGGGTGTGCATACGGTCAATGGCCAAACCATTGACGTCAACATGCATGAGCTCAAGCGCCGCTTGTATTTGACCATGGTGTCCGTCAACGTGCTGGAGGCAATTCGCTTCTACGTCAGCTTTGCCTGCTCTTTCGCCTTTGCTGAGCGCGCCAAAATGGAAGGCAATGCCAAGATCATCAAGCTGATCGCCCGCGACGAAGCACTGCACCTCACCGGTACGCAGCACATCCTGCAGATCATGGCGCGCGGTAAAGACGACCCAGAGTTTGCACAAATCGCGCAAGAGTGCCGTGACGATGTCGTGCGCATTTTTGCCGAAGCGGCGCAGCAGGAGAAAGATTGGGCCACTTACTTGTTCAAAGACGGCTCGATGATTGGCCTCAATGCCGACATCCTCAGCCAATACGTTGAGTACATTACCAACCAGCGCATCAGTGCTTTGGGCTTTGACCCCATCTTCCCGGAAGTCAAAAACAACCCACTGCCTTGGATTAACGCTTGGCTCAACAGCGACAACGTTCAGGTAGCGCCACAAGAAGCTGAAATCAGCTCGTACTTGGTGGGAGCGATTGACAGCGAAGTAGATACCGCCGACTTTGGCGATTTCGACCTGTGATGCCAAATCGTCAATCAGACTGGCCGGAAGAGTTCGATCTCGACGGCCAGCCCTCTTCGCACCAACCAGACTTTGAACTGGAGATCGTTGAGGCAGAAATCAGCCCAGAGCCAGCGCAAGCTGAGCTGTACCTGCCGGAGTCGAACCCAGAGCAGCCGGATGCTTCACCGCAACTGCCGCTGTCAGAGGAGATGCAGCCTCCACGCTATGCCGTGACCATCAACGAAGGTCGCGAAGTGGTGTTTCAACACGCCGCTTCATTGCTGGATTCCCTCGAAGCCCAGGGCGTGGATGTGCACTACCAATGCCGGGAAGGCTACTGTGGTAGCTGTCGAGTACAGTTACAGCAAGGCTCCGTGCACTATCAGCAAGAGCCGCTGGCGTTCATCGATGAAGATGAAATTCTGCCCTGCTGCTGCATACCCAAAAGCCCACTGAAAATAAAACTCTGACCTGCGTTAAATCAATAGCCAAGTTTGGAACCCGCCGTATGCTGGAGTCATCAACACAAGGAGACTCCAGCATGGCACTGATTCGCATCACCCCCAATGTGGCAATGGTTCGCATGAATGCTCGCGAGCATTTAGAAGAAATCCCCGGTGATTTTTACATCAACCTAGAAGCACTGGTTGAAGCACGCATGCGTCCAGTAAGGGCTGAGCATGATGGTGACTTTTGCGCCGATGTCTTGCTGGTGATGGAAAACAAGACCCACGAGTTTGTGTTTCGCAACAGCCCTGCCGGCAATAAAGCCAAGCAAGCACTGACCAACTATCTCGACCAGTTGAGCATCAACGCCGACTGACTTAAAGGGAGCCAACCGGCTCCCTGTATAAGTTCTGCACAACATCTTCTCATCTCTCTGACGATGCGCTACCCTCACGGCTTTGCCTTATTGAGGAAAAGAGCATGAGCCTGAACTTACCGGCCCTGGGCCAACCCGCCCCAGACTTCACTACCCAAAATCAGCGCGATGAGACCATATCGTTAAGTGATTTTCGCGGTAAAACCGTGGTGCTCTACTTTTACCCCAAAGCCATGACGCCAGGCTGCACCACACAAGCCTGCGGTATTCGCGACAGCCAACAAGAGTTTGCAGATCGCAATGCCGTGGTATTAGGCATCAGCCCGGATGCGCCAGCGCGATTGCAGAAGTTTATTGATAAGCAAGAGCTTAACTTCGATCTATTGTCCGACGAAGACCACGCCATTGCCGAACAATACGGCGTCTGGGCGCTGAAGAAGTTTATGGGTAAAGAGTTCATGGGCGTTCATCGCCTGACCTTTATCATCGACAGCGATGGTCAGCTGGTACACATCATGGAAAAAGTGAAAACCAAAAGCCATCACGATGACGTTTTAGCGGTGCTCGATTCACTCTGAGCCTGCTGCCGCCTCACGGCCAACGGCGCGGCAGCAAACCAACGATGGCAAGCACGAGTAAAGCTACTCGCCGACAGCCCTAACCGCGAAGCGATGTCCGTCATGCTGTCTTCCGTTTGCACTAGCCAGTGCTGTGCTCGCTGGCGACGCTCTTGATCCAACAAACTTTGAAAGCTCAGACCTTGCTCGCCTAAGCGTCGCTGCAATGTGCGCTCGCTCAGAAACAAGTCGCTTGCTAACTGTGCGCGAGTCACTTCCAAACACGGCTGTTGCTGCAACCAGTGCATGACCTGTTGCTGCAAGTCAGGGGTTTGCAGCGCTTGCAGCTGCTGCTCCAGCATGGATTCATGCATTGCCGCCAGCTCGCTATCTTCCAATGCCAAAGGCTCATGCAACCAATGCGCCGCAAACACCACCGCATTGCGTGGTTGTGCAAACAGCAGCGGGCATTCGAAGATGCGCTGGTAGTTTTCCAAGTTCTGAGGCTGAGCATGGGTAAACTCAGCTTGCTTTAACGGAATACGTTGGCAGGCAAGCCAATCTGAAAAGCCGCGCAGCAGCGCGAGTACGGCATCCACTTGGTGGCGGCTAAAGTTCTCAGCCTGAGGCTCATAGCAAATCGCCGCCCACTCGCCCTCATGCTCGATGCGAAACTGGCCGCCATCACTCAAAATGCGGGTATAACGAATGGTTTTATCAAAGGCCTCCCCTAGGTTGCGCGCATGTAATAGCACCAGGGCAAACAGTTGAAAATGAGCCGGCTTTACCCACTCTCCCATGATTAAGCCAAAATCCGTGGTGGCAGCCAACGACTCTGCTGCACGCCAGATCGCCAGCGTTTGCTCCAGGCTCAAGCGCTGGCCATCACGCACGCTCGCCCACGACACACCTGCAGTTTGCAACACCTGTGAGCGCTCTGCGCCCTGCTGCTCAGCCGCCGCCAACAATGCTTTAATCCATAAAACCGATACCGTTTTGTGTTCTTGCATGGTGTATTTTGACCGTCAAAGGCAAGGTAATTGGCCTTAGCAGGCAAGATCCTCTTGGTGGTTTTTCTTATGATGATGTGATCACAAATAGCATAACAACAACGAGGTGAGGTATGAGTAAAAAAACTGCCGATCAATGGTTTGCCGAATATGGCGCCAGCCACCAAAACCCCGTGAACAAATTGATTCACTGGATTTGTGTACCACTGATTTTTGTCGTCATCATGGGCTTACTGTGGGAAATACCGGTTCCTGCAGCCATGGCAACCGTACCCTACTTAAACTGGGCTACCTTGTCGGCCATCATTGTGGTGGGGTTTTATTTGAACATGTCACCTAGCCTGGCGATTGGCCTCAGCGCCTTCACGTTGGCAACCTACGTATTGCTGGCTTGGTATGAGCAGCAAAGCGGCTGGCCAAGTCTGTGGTTGGTGTGTCTGGTTGGCTTTGTTGTGTTGTGGTTTTTTCAGTTTATTGGCCACTACATCGAAGGAAAAAAACCCTCGTTCTTCAAAGACATTCAGTTTCTGCTAATTGGGCCTGCATGGCTGATGGGCTTTATCTATCGCCTCTTGGGCATTCCTTATTCCTGATCAATAGCAGCCCTGATGATCGTCATCGGGGCCGCTGCTGCCAAGCCGGTGCTATGCCTGTCCGGATTGGCACTGGCAGCCACGGGAGAGCTTGATAGGGTGACCTTGAAACTTCACTGTGGAGAAAACCATGACAATTGCTTTTTGGTGCGTGCTCGTCGCTGCGCTACTGCCTTACATTTTCACCGTGACCGCCAAGCTCGGCGGCCGCCGCTACGATAACCATGCCCCGCGCTTATTTCTAGAGCAGCAAACCGGCCTACAGCAAAGAGCCCACTGGACACAACTCAACAGTTTCGAAGCCTTTCCGCCTTTTGCAGCCGGCGTCATCATTGCTCATCTGGCAGGAGCTGATCAGAGTCAAATCAATCTCCTGGCTTGTATATTCTTGTTCACGCGAGTTGCATACGGAATAGCTTA
Organism: Bacterioplanes sp.; assembly: GCA_965233665.1. Classification (GTDB taxonomy): domain Bacteria; phylum Pseudomonadota; class Gammaproteobacteria; order Pseudomonadales; family Oceanobacteraceae; genus Bacterioplanes. The sequence goes on from CBDDTG010000028.1 coordinate 20,420, forward strand.
CTTAACAGATCACGCTACGATCAGAAGCTTAATATGGATGGCCGGCCTCGGGACAATCATCGGTTTGTTTCTTATCTCTGCCTAAACCACCCTAGGCCCTACACATACAACACCGGAGGCCGATTCTTGTAGCAACTGTGCGAACTGCAATGAATGCTAATGCTGCGTTCTTTATCACGGGTGTGGATGATGTAGAGATCGGTAAAATCATGGGTACGATCGAATAAACTAGCGTCCTGCACAGTCTGCGCCAAATCGTACGAGGTCAATCTCTCTGCGGGAGCATTCCATGCCGGTAATGTCGCTAGCAACCACGCCAGCCCATAAACAGCTTTAACCATCGCTGCGCCTCCGGTCATTCAGGAAAGCCCATAAAAAAGGGCCCTGACCTCAGTGTAGAGTTCAGGACCCTTATTGTAGGAACGTTTGGTTATAATCAGCACAATGAATCAGAAGTTCGCATATTTTCAGAGCGAATGAAGAGCGCTAGGGCCTGTTAATACTAGAGACACACCGAGAAGTTAAATAGAGTGAAAGCTGCTGTCTCAAGCCACTAGTGAGGGCGTCGTAACGACACTAACAACTCAGCCTCACCTCGTGCCATGCCACAGTTTTCGACCAACTCGGCGGCAGACGCCCCCATGCCCGCCAGACGCGATGCATGGTGATAAACTTTGTCTTCGGCTTTTGGAGCTAGCGCAGACTTCTGCACTCGCTGCAGACGCCCCTCCATCTCTTTGACACGGCGCCCAACACCAATGGCACTGCGACTGATGGCTTGATGATTGCCCTCGATCGCCGCCATACGCCCATCCAGCGCCTGATAGTCTCGCTGCTGCTGCCGATGGACAGCCCATAGCACCAGTGCGACCACAACCAGTAATACGATGTTTCCTGTTAACAACCAATGCAACAGCGACCAAGACGCCATGTGAAACCTCCTACAAGCTCTGCAGTTCGTTCCACTCCTCATCCGACATCATTTTTTCCAGTTCAACCAAGATCAGCAGCTCGTCATTTTTATGACAAACCCCCTGGATAAACTTGGCACTTTCATCATTGCCGACGTTCGGAGTGGTTTCTATTTCCGACTGGCGCAGATACACCACCTCTGCCACCGCATCTACGAGCATGCCCACCACCTGATTTTCCGCCTCAATAATCACGATGCGGGTTTGATCAGTTGTCTCAGCCGAAGGTAAGCCAAAGCGCAATCGAGTATCAATTACAGTCACGACGTTGCCACGTAGATTGATGATCCCCAACACATACGGCGGTGCCCCAGGCACTGGAGCAATTTCCGTATAGCGCAACACCTCTTGAACCTGCATCACGTTAATGCCGTACGTCTCATTCTCGAGACGGAAGGTCACCCACTGCAGGACCGGATCTTCTCCGGCTTTATTTCCGGCTATTGCAGACATATTACATCCTCGCTATGAAAGGCCATTGCTTAGCCGTCAAACGACCCGGCAACCTCTCATTACTATAGAAGAGAGCACAAAGTGTACCAGTTGAATTACGCGTTTGTGCCGTGAACAAAGAGCAGCCCGAAGCCCTTACTGCGCCTGATATCGCTGCTCCTCAAGCATAGATAACAAACCCGGCACGTCGAGCAAAGCACACATTTCAGAAATGACGGTACCGGCAAGCCACTGACGCTTTCCTTTCTCACCACGCCATTTAATTGACGACTTCTGCAGAGTGATGGTGTCGCATATTTCCTGACAAGCCAGAGCCCAAGGCGTACGGTCGAGCTGAATGGCGTAGTCAAAACCATCACGAGCCAGCTTGATGTGCCGTTCTGGCATGATTAGATCTGCGCTATCCACAATGCTGAGGCGATTATCATCCGATTGCCATACACCCAAGGCCCAACTGACTTGCCCAAATAGCGGCGTAATCTCCGTATCCATACGATGAACGCCGCCCAACAAGGGCAGCGGAATGGCCAGTTTGAGCCCTGATACTTTAAAAATTAAGCATTCAACTCCCTGGCTCGTATTCCAGTTCAAGTCTGTTACCGCGGCGCCCCCCTCTCCAGCCGAAGATTGCAGTTCGCTTGGCTCAGCAACCTTTTCCACATCTGGCTCTAGCTCAGGAGGTGCCTCGACTACTGTGGGCGCAACTGGTGCCTCAGGTGTAAGCGTATCAGCTTTAGGAGAAGGCTCCATTGACGGGGCAACGGGTTTGACTTCCGTTGCCGTAATTAACAATTGGTCCAGATAATCTTGCAGCACCCCATCAACCTGATTGGCAGTGCGTGCTTTGCGAATGGACTCAGCCATGCCAATCTCCCATAGCCGAGGTCGCACGACGGAGCTGGCTGTTCAAATAACGCTGACAATAAACCAACATGGCCATCCGCAAACGCGAGGAAGACAGCGTTGCCAACAATGCCAGCATATTCAGCGCCATCGCATAGTTGGCACTAGCCGATTGCTGTTCCGCTGGCCGTGAGAGTTGCAATCGCTTTCCTGGCAAAATACTGTCTTGAGCAATAACCGGTTCAGCAAAGGGGGCGACCGCTTTTTCTAACCGGCTGTCCCAATCCGTTACACCCAACAGGCTGTCAAAATAATCGCTTAAAGGATGAGTCATGAGGAACTGTCCTCCTGACTTTCTAAACCTCTTAATAAATGGCGATAAGCCCTGACACCACGGCTGTCAGGATCCATTTGATGGGGGAAGACGCCTTCGTGGCTAGCATCGCGTAAGCGTGTGTCTACTGGGATCGACTCTTCCCATAAAGACTCACGATACTCACGCCGCATTTCTCGCAACGTCGTCACCGAGGCCAGTGTCCGTCGATCGAACAGTGTCGGCACAATAGTGTAAGGCAGGCTGCGGTTCTGCGAACGCATGACCATTTTTAAAGTATGAATCATGCGCTCCAACCCCTTCATGGCCAGATGTTCCGTTTGCGTTGGAATCACCAAGCGCTGACAAGCGGCCAGCGCGTTAACCAACAACACACCGAGGATGGGAGGCGTATCCAACAGCACATGATCATATTCGTCCCACAACTGAGCCAAGCTTCTCGCCAACACCAAGCCCATGCCATCCTGGCCACTGACTTGGCGCTCAAGCGTCGCCAAAGAAGTGGTGGCCGGCAGCACATCAATATGCTGATGCGAGGTTGGCTTTAACACCGATTGAATAAAGGCTTTATCTTTGTAGCGCTGTTCAAAAAATAAGTGATAAAGACTGCGCTCTAAACTGTCTGGATCTTGTTTGAAATAACTGGTGAGCGAGCCATGCGGATCTAAGTCGACCAACAGAACGCGCTCCCCTTTTTCAGCCAGCAGACCACCCAGTGTGACCACACTGGTAGTTTTTCCAACGCCGCCTTTTTGATTAGCTATTGACCAGATACGCACCTGAAAGTCCTCGACCACACACATTTCTTGCAATGACTATGTTAAAGCAAGAATCGTGTCAGTTTATTGTTGCTGCCGCGGCCTCGACCAAGGGACTGACTGATCATCCTGAGTCATGAATATCACCACACGTCGATTTTGCCGCCGAGCATCTTCAGTATTGGACGACTCTGCTGGATGATAGTGAGATAACCCCATGGCCGCCATTCGCTGCGGCGCAACACCATACAGGGTTAAGTTTTGCACTACTGCAGCGGCTCTCAGCGCAGAAATCTCCCAGTTAGTCGCGTCGCCTCGCACCGGTGTATCGTCAGCGTGGCCTTGCACATTGATAGGAAAAGGCCAGGGACGCAACTCCTCTGCAATGCTCTGTAATAGCGGCAGTGCTTCGTCCTTAATACGAGTTCTGCCCGGCTCGAATAACAAATCTGCATTGAGCGAAACCGTCAACCAGTCTTGTTCGCCCTCCACCACTATATCGTCCGTATCACGAATTAATTGAGTCACCTGGCGAATATCTGCCACCAGCGGCAACAGTCCGTTGCCTTCTTTCAATGGCGAGGTGGTTATTGGAGGTGGAGGAGGCTGGTGTGCAGAAAACAAATATTCTATTTGTTGGCGAATGGCATCGCCTTCTTCGTTGTCGACCAACTCCACTGCATACATCATGATAAAAAATGCACACAGCAGCGTCATATAATCGGCATAAGACACCAGCCAGCGATGCTGTTGGCCGTTTTTTCCTGAGCGGCTCACAAGGTAATTCCCTGCAGCCGATATCGCATCACCGCCGGATTCACGCCACTGCGAATGGATAAAACCCCCGCCAGTAACGCCAGCTGATAACGACGCCGCCATGACAACATTTGTCGTAGACGATTCGCCAGTGGGATTACAATGATATTAGCGCTAGCGACCCCATAAAAAGTCGCCACAAAAGCGGTCGCAATGCCGGCAGCCAAAGCTTCAGGTTGCTGAATGCTGGACAACACTTGCATCAGCCCTAAAACGGCGCCAACAATCCCTAGCGTCGGCAAGTATCCTGCCAGTTGGTCGAGATGGTCGACCAACTCATTGTCACGCTCGTATTGACTGTGCACTTCCTGCTGCATGGTTTTATCGATCAAGCTGTCATCGTAGCCGTCTGCCAACATCGTCAATGCTCGCTGCAACAAGGGCTCCGATTCTCCCGTTGCCAACTGCTCCAATGCCAGCAAGCCATCTTTTCGCCGTGCGTTGGCACATACGGTTAACTTACTGATTAGATGATCTAAGGAATAGTTGGGCGGAGCCACCAACCAAGACAGTAAATGGCCTAATGGTGATAAATGAGCTGCAGGAACCTGCGCCAAGGTAGCTAATGTGGCGCCGCCAAAAACAATGATGGCGGCCGGGGCATCGATTAAAAGACCAAGGTGCCCACCTTCTAAAGCAAATCCCCATAAAACAGCCACCACCGCCAATGCAGTGGTGACCAGTGTCCAACGATCCATCAGCCGATCTCTGCGGCTAATTTTGGAGCGATGTCCGCCAACGATAAAACGTCATCGGATAACCCTTCCTTAATGACAGCCATTGGCATACCAAAGATGACACAGCTCGCCTCATCTTGGGCCCAAACAGTCGCGCCGCATTGCTTTAATAGCCGAGCCCCCTCACGACCATCAGCTCCCATCCCGGTCAGCACCACTGCCAACGTCCGTTTACCGTAATGTTTCGCTGCAGAGGCAAAAGCGATGTCAACACTCGGACGATAATTCACACGCTCGTCACTCTCGCGAATGTGAATAGAGCCACCCTGACGCTTATCCACCATCAGTTGCATCCCACCGGGGGCCACATACACATAGCCCGACTGGATACGCTCACCGTCTTCGGCCTCTTTAACCGTCAGCGGGCTGAGACGATTGAGGCGCTCAGCGAAAGCTTTGGTGAAAGAACCTGGCATGTGCTGGATAATCACGATGGGGGTTTTGAACCCTGCAGGGAGGACCTTAAATAAGGTTTGCAATGCCGCCGGACCACCCGTTGATGTGCCGATCATCACGAGATCTTTAGAGCCGACCGAAGCACGACGCAGCGGCACGGAACGAGGTGCGGGAGGCTCTGGTGCTTTGCGCTGACGACTGCCAGCGACAGCGGCAATTTTATCCGTCAATGTTTGCCGTATTTGCGCGCTGTTTTTGGCAATGGCGTCAAAGTTTTTGGGTAGAAAGTCGAGCGCTCCAGCTTCCAAAGCATCAAGCGTTACACGCGCCCCTTCAAACGTCAGTGATGAAAACATCAACACAGGCACCGGGCGCGATTTCATAATATTGCGCACGGCAGTAATGCCGTCCATCACCGGCATTTCGTAATCCATGGTAATAACGTCAGGCTTGAGCTGATCATTTTTCTCAATGGCTTGGCGACCATTGTCAGCAATACCAACGACTTCCATCCGCGGATCAGAATTAATAATTTCAGACACCCGGCGCCGAAAAAAACCTGAGTCGTCCACCACCAGGACTTTAATTGCCATTCGCTTGCCTACTCCTTTGAGGGTCTACGCCGCGCTCATCGCTCGACTGGCATAGCGCCCTAACATACTGGGGATATCTAGAATCAAAGCGATGCGGCCATCTCCAGTGATCGTTGCACCCGCCATGCCCGCCGTCCCGTGGAGCATTCTTCCAAGCGGTTTTATGACCACTTCTTCCTGCCCGATCAGTTGGTCAACCACAAATCCAACTCGTTGAGTTCCCACCGAAACGACCACCACATGGGCTGATTCATCGGCTTTTGAAAACTCTTCCCCTTTAATTAACCAACGTTTCAAGTGAAACAGCGGAATGGGTTTTTCCCGCACTACCACGACTTCCTGACCATCCACAATATTGGTTTGGGTTAAATCCAGGTGGAAAATCTCATTCACACTGACCAGCGGAAAAGCAAAAGCTTGATCTTTAAGCATTACCATCAACGTCGGCATAATCGCCAGTGTCAAAGGCACCTTGATGCGAATCGCTGTACCGCGACCTAACTCTGAATCGATGTTAATAGTGCCGTTTAGCTGGGTAATTTTGGTTTTCACCACATCCATACCCACACCGCGACCAGAAACATCCGAAATTTGTTCTTTGGTTGAAAATCCAGGTGCAAAAATAAGGTTGTAGCATTCAGTCGGCGTCAGTCGATCTGCAGCATCTTGATCCATGACGCCTTTTTCAACGGCTTTGCGGCGCAGTACATCCGCATCCATACCACCGCCATCGTCTTGGATAACCAGCAAAATGTGGTCACCCTCCTGCTCTGCCGACAGCACTACCGTGCCGACCCGAGATTTACCTTTCTGTTCTCGATCATCCGGCATTTCAACCCCATGATCGACAGCATTGCGCACCAAGTGCACCAGAGGATCAGCCAATGCTTCAACTAGGTTTTTATCCAGGTCTGTTTCTTCACCGCGCAGCTCGAGGTTTATTTCTTTCTTCAACTGGCGGGCCAAATCACGCACCACTCTGGGAAAGCGCCCAAATACCTTTTTAATTGGCTGCATGCGAGTCTTCATCACCGACGTCTGCAAGTCGCCGGTTACAACATCCAGATTCGCTACCGCTCGCGACATCGATTCGTCTGCACTTTCAAGGCCCAATCGCATCAAGCGATTACGCACCAGAACCAGCTCACCGACCATGTTCATGATATCGTCCAAACGCTTGGTATCGACCCGCACGGTCGCTTCGGCAACCGGCTGTGCTTCTCGTTCAGCACGCTTAGGGTCTGGCTTGCTCTCAGGTTTAGCAACGGGTTGTGGTTTTGCTTCTGCAGCCGGCTGAGGCTTGCTTTCCGGTTTCGGAGCCGGGGGCGGCGGCGGCGGCGCAGCAGCGGGCTCTTGGGGCGCATCATCACCATCCAGCGAGCCAGCATGCTTTCCTTTGCCATGCAAACGATCCAGCAGTTCTTCAAACTCAGAGTCGGTAATTAAATCGTCACCACCTGCACCAGCGGCAGGCTGTTCCGGCGTATTATCTGCCGCTGGAGCGCTGGCCTCTTCCTCAGCTGTACCGCCGTGCTTACCCTTGCCATGAATTTGGTCCAGTAACGCTTCAAATTCATCTTCTGATATTTCATCGTCGCTGCTGTCATCGCTGGCATCAACGTCAAAAAAATCCGTAGAAGAAGACGATTCAGCTGCATCCGCAGGTGCCTGAGCATCATCTTCCAAGGCATCTAATAACTGTTCGAACTCGTCGTCGGTAATGTCCCCGGATGTTTCAGACTCAGTCGAAGCAGCGGATTCTTGTTGCGGAGTTTCTGGGACGGGCTCTTCAACAGCTGGCTCTACTGGAGCAGACGCAGGTTCTGCGGAAGCCGGACGTGCAAGTTCATGCAGCCGTTCAATGATTGCAGGATCAGCATCCTGGGGCATTTGCCCGCCACGTACCGCCTCGAACATATCGTTGACGGCATCCAGTGCTTGTAAAACGACGTCCATCAAATCGGAGTCGACACCGCGCTGACCGTTGCGCAGGGTGTCAAAAACGTTTTCCGCAGCATGACAACAGTCAACAAGGGGGTTCAGCTGTAAAAAACCAGCGCCCCCTTTTACGGTGTGGAAACCACGGAAAATGCTGTTGAGCAGATCATGGTCATCTGGGCGCTGTTCTAGATCAACCAGCTCCTCAGAAAGACTCTCAAGAATTTCCCCCGCTTCTACTAAAAAGTCTTGGAGAATTTCTTCATCAGCATCGAAACTCATCCGTTGGCTCCTCTAAAAACCAAGACTGGAAAGCAAATCATCAACATCGTCCTGGCTACTCACGACGTTATCACTCGTAGTATTCACCTGCGGTCCTTCTGCGGCAATGTTGCCGAATTTATCGGTGGCCGGTTCTACAGGTGACTCGCTGACTTCATCAGGATGCGACACCCCAGTCAAAGAGTCCAACGTGCCGGCCATTGCCACCAAGCTCACTAGGCGGCTTTCAATGTCTTTCACAAGCTCCGCAACCTTATGAATAATCTGGCCAGTTAAATCTTGATAATCCTGCGCCATCATAATTTCAGATAGGTTGCCCTGAACCTGCTGACTGGCATCCTGCGATAACTGCAGGAAACCCTGAATATCTTTCGACAGCTGGCGAAACTCATCTGGCTTCAGTTCACGCCGTAAAAACTTATTCCAACGACCTGATAAATCGGCAGCCTGTTGTTGAATATCACCAATTTTAGGTACGCTGTCGTCAACCAAATCCATGGTTTTATTGGCCGACTTATCCGTCATTTCTACTACGTACGTTAGTTTATCGGTCGTATTGGCAATTTCTGAACCCGCACCAATGGATTCGATACTGAGGTTTTTAATTGACTCGTGCACTGCACGAGTCAATTTGCCTACTTCCTGATACAGGGTACGGTCTCGGATTTCATTGAGCTTATTAACCACAGCAACGGCATCGCTCAGACGGCCGTTCTCGGCTTCTGTGATCATTTGCTCTGCCAGCTGGCGAATCTCAGCCGTCACAGATTTATCTAACGATAAAGCTGCCTTGTCTTGTTCAGATTGGTTGTCGGCCATGAGCCCGCCTTAATCCTTTCAGCCTTCGACACGCTCAAAGATTTTGTCGATTTTCTCTTTGAGCACCGCCGCAGTGAATGGCTTCACTACGTAGCCATTCACACCTGCCTGAGCCGCGGCCACGATTTGATCTCGTTTGGCTTCGGCCGTCACCATAAGTACCGGCAAGTGCTTGAGCTTGTCATCGGCACGCACCCGCTTGAGTAACTCAAGGCCTGTCATGCCGGGCATATTCCAGTCAGTCACGAGGAAGTCGAAATCACCAGACTGCAGCATCGGCAATGCAGTATTGCCATCATCTGCTTCAGAGGTATTGGTGAAGCCCAAATCCCGCAGCAGATTTTTTACGATGCGCCTCATTGTCGAAAAATCATCCACAATGAGAATTTTCATGTTTTTATCCAAAACGACCTCCACTAAGTCGACTTTGCATATTCCAAGTCGTTCCTAAGGGTTATTGTAGACCCTGTCAGCGCTTTATCCATATGACACTAATGTACACGCTGACAGGCCTTCACTGTTAATCGCTCAGCCAGTCACTCAAACGCGTGCGAAGGCGGTTGGCGGCCTGACTGTGCAGTTGGCTGACCCGAGATTCACTGACGCCTAGTACCGCGCCAATCTCTTTTAGGTTCAGCTCCTCGTCATAATACAACGCCAGCACCAGCTGCTCACGCTCTGGTAACTGACGAATCGCTTGGGCCAAATGTTGCTGAAAGTGATCGCGCTCTAAACCGTCGATGATATTGGTCGCAGGCCCTTCTAAAGATTCAGGCTCACCACCTTCTGTGACCTCTTCGTAGCTAAACAGCCTGCAGCTGGCGCTGTCTTGCAAGATGGCATGATACTCCTGCTGCGAAATACCCAGGTAAGCGGCGATCTCGGTGTCCTCTGCATCACGGCCTTTGACACTTTCAACGGCTTTTATTGCTTCGGAAATGCGGCGAGAGTTGCGATGCACAGAGCGCGGTGCCCAATCACCACGCCGAATTTCATCCAACATAGCGCCACGAATACGAATACCGGCATAGGTTTCAAAACTGGCACCTTTGCTGCCATCGTACTTACGTGCTGCTTCTAACAGGCCAATCATGCCAGCCTGCAGCAGGTCATCCAGTTGGACATTATCAGGCAGGCGCCCAAGTAAGTGATGGGCGATGCGCTTGACCAAGCCGGCGTGCTCACGGACCAAACGATCCGCATCATGCTTCTGAATGTCTGAATACACCAGGCAACTTCCCGCTGACACGGATCAGGCTCCTGCTTCCTGCACCAGCCGATCAACAAAGAATTCCAGATGCCCTCGCGGCGACGACGGCAGCGGCCAAGCATCCACTTTTTTCGCAAGCGCTCGAAACGCGGTTCCAGCTTTAGAACGAGGATATGCATCCAACACCGCTCTTTGTCGCTGCACTGCACGGCGCACGGCGTCGTCCTGAGGGACAGCGCCGACGTACTGCATGGCAACGTCCAAGAAGCGGTCGGTCACTTTGGTAAGCTTATTAAACAACGCGTTTCCTTCTTGCGGAGACTTCACCATGTTGGCGACCACTCGAAAGCGGAACAAACCATAATCACGATTGAGCAGTTTAATCTGAGCGTAAGCGTCGGTAATTGACGTAGGTTCATCGGTGACCACAACGATGACTTCTTGCGCCGCACGCACAAAGCTCATCACGCCGTCAGATATACCGGCTGCGGTATCGACCACCAAGACATCAATGTCGTCCCCTAGATCGCTGAACGCTTGAATTAGGCCAGCGTGCTCCATGCTATTGAGCTGCGAGAGACGTTGCGTACCAGAAGATGCTGGCACGATGCGAATGCCCCCTGGGCCAGTCAGCATGATATCCGCCAGGTCGCATTCACCTTGTAGAACGTCTTCGATGGTGCGACTGGAACTCAGCCCCAGCAAAATATCGATGTTTGCCAGCCCGAGGTCCGCATCTAGCAGCACGACTCGGCGCCCTAGTTCAGCCAACCCAATGGACAGGTTGACCGACACGTTGCTTTTACCCACGCCACCTTTACCACCAGTGACAGCGATCACCTGTACGGGATGCTTCGCCATAACAGCTGTTGCTCCTTAGATTAATTCAGACTGAATCAGCGCATCGCCGCGTAAGCGGCTTCCGGCACCGGCCAGCGCGTGCGAGTCATTCTTGCCATCTGCTCGGCCAACCTGACCAGCTTACCCGCCTCCGGCATGTGCAAATCGTCCGGAATATGGGGCCCGTCGGTGACCAGCGTCAGCGGCAACCTTGCCAGTGCAGCGATGCTCATCGCTGGCCCAAGGCAAAAGCACTCATCCAGTTTGGTGAAAATACAGCCATGTAACGCTGCACTTTTAAAATGTTCGTAGTTTTCTTGCAGGCAACGCCCCTGACTCGTCAGGGGCAACACCAGAAGTTTTTTGACTGAATTTCCACAGTCTTTAAGCATAGACAATTGCTCGGTGAAATGCGGGTCTTGGCTGGCAAGACCGGCACTGTCGATGAGAACCAGTTTGGCTTTGGCAACTTTCTTAAGCAGTTCAGGCAACGAACCGTCTTGCGGGGCCCGAAGCCAGCGTACCCCCAGAATTTTGGCAAAGGTTTTCAGTTGGTCGTGGGCAGCAATGCGATAATTATCCAGGGTAATTAACGCGACCGATTGCGCGCCATGACGAATCACAAACTGAGCGGCCATTTTGCCGATGGTCGTCGTTTTGCCAGCCCCTGTTGGACCGAGCAGCGCATAGCGTCCGCCTTGCTCCAGCCAAGGCAAACTGGCTACTGGCAAGTCCTGCTCCATCAACTGCAGTGCCTGACGCCAGCTGTCGTCTAGGTTATCCGCTGGTTGTAGACGACTCACCAAACGGTCCGACCAGGCGGGTTCTAGCCCGACGTCCTGACAACGCTGCCACAGCTGAGATTGCTGCCACGTCATGGGCCGTTCCTGATCCCACGGGCTTCCCTGGTGACTCACCAACCAGTTTTTTAGCTCCTTCAGCTCGCCACTCATGCGCCGCAACTCACCGGAATCAGGCGCACTGGGCTGCGCAAACTGCTCCCTGACCTTTTGCTCACGCGCTTTTTGCTGCGGCGGAACTTGAACTTCGGCTCGCTCTGATGCCTCCGGCTGCAACTGGCGGCGGGTTTGCTCCAGCTCACGCTGCAGCGTCAGTTGGCGTTCTACTTCGGCTTGAGCTTCAGCGTCGCCAGACTGGTAATCCGTAGCCGCCACGACCTCGAATCCTTGGTCAACCTTTTTGCTCGACAAAATAACGGCATCGCTACCCAGTTCCTGGGTAACCTGCCGCAATGCTTGTTGCATGTTCGCTGCGGTGATGCGTTTTACTTTCATGAGCTCAGGCCTTTGTCAGTTAGCCGTTCTGGCTGCCAATGGTGGCAACAATCGTGATGCTTTTGTTGTCTGGAATTTCCTGATACGACAGCACATGAAGCTGTTCCAGACTGTTGCGGACAAACGCTGCCATGCTTGAACGCAACTGCGTGGTCACCAGTAACACGGCAGGGCGACCTGCCATTTCCTGATTTTGCACCGCATCTGCCAGAGACCGTTGCAAGGTGTCCGCCATATTGGGCTCCAGCACCAAGCCCGTGGGCGAGGTCGGCTGATTGCCCTGCTGTACTGTTTTAAGCAACAATTGTTCCAGGGATGGATCCAAGGTCATTACCGGCAGCTCATCCTCGTTACCAAAGATGTTCTGCACAATCATGCGCGCCAGAGACAGGCGAGCAATCGAGGTTAAAGTGGCGAGATCTTGACTCTGCCCAGGGTTATTCGCCAAAGACTCGGCGATGGAGCGCAAGTCGCGAATCGGTACTTGCTCACGCAGCAGGTTCTGTAACACGGTGAGCAGCTGGCTGATGCTGACCGTGTTGGGCACCAACTCTTCGGCCAGCTTGGGCGACGTTTTGGCCAGCATATCCACCAAGGTCTGTACATCTTCATGACCCAAAAGCTCGTGGGCATGGCGCTGCAGTTTTTGGTTGATGTGGGTCGCCACTACAGTGCTGGCATCGACCACGGTGTAGCCCAGGGTTTGGGCTTTGTCCTTTTGGCTGGCATCAATCCAATAGGCTTCTAAGCCAAATGCTGGGTCTCGGCCGGCGATGCCATCAATTTTGCCAAAGACTTGCCCTGGGTTGATGGCAAGTTCACGTTCCGGGTGAATTTCTGCTTCCGCCAGCGTCACCCCCATCAAGGTAATGCGATATTGGTTCGGCAGTAGATCAAGGTTGTCGCGAATATGCACCGACGGCATCAGGAAGCCTAACTCTTGCGAGAGCTTGCGCCGCACGCCCTTAATTCGACTCAGTAGCTGACCGCCCTGATTCTTGTCCACCAGAGGAATCAGTCGATAACCCACCTCTAAACCGATACGGTCAACTGGCTCAACGTCATCCCAGCCCAGCTCTTTCACTTCCATCTGCTGCAGTGCGGCCTGGGCTTTTTCTTGCGGAGCTGCCAGCGCTGTGGAAGCACTGGTTTCGCCCTGTGATTCTTGACCGGCTTTTTGCCCGCCTAGGCGCTGTGCAATCTTGTCTCCTAACGCTCCGCCTTGTTTGCGCCAACGAATCCAATAAGCCACCGCTCCAGCAATGGCCGCTGCCGACAAAAACACGGTATGTGGCATACCAGGCACAATGCCCATTAAGAACAGCAGGCCAGCCGACACACCCAGCGCCTGTGACGAGGCGAACATTTGACCAAAAACTTGCTGGCTCATGTCTTCGTCATTGCCATTGCGCGTTACCATGATGGCCGTCGCAGTGGACAACAGTAACGATGGAATTTGCGCCACCAAGCCATCACCAATCGCCAGCAAGGTGTACGCCTCAACGGCGTTGCCCAGGGTGAGGTTATGCTGCCCCATGCCAATGGCGAAGCCACCCACAATGTTAATGATAAGAATCAAGATACCGGCAACAGCATCGCCCTTCACGAACTTGCTGGCACCGTCCATGGCACCGTAAAAATCCGCTTCTGCAGCAATTTCAGCCCGCCGAGTTTTGGCCGCATCGGCATCGATCAAACCGGCATTCAAATCGGCGTCTATCGCCATTTGCTTGCCCGGCATGGCATCCAGAGTGAAACGGGCAGTGACTTCAGATACTCGGCCTGCGCCCTTGGTGACCACCACAAAGTTAATAATCACCAAAATCATGAACACCACCAAACCGACGGCATAGTTACCGCCGATCAGCACTTCACCAAAGGCTTCAATCACCTTACCGGCGGCATCGCCGCCTTCATGGCCATTCAGCAACACAACCCGCGTACTGGCGACGTTAAGTGCCAAACGCAATAAAGTAGCCACTAGCAAAATGGTGGGGAAAATAGCGAAGTCCAACGGCCGGCGGGCATACACACTGACCAGCAGGACCACAACCGACAGCGCAATATTGAAGGTAAAAAAGGTATCTAACAGAAAGGGCGGCAGCGGCAGGGTCATCATGCCCAGCAACACCAGCAACATCAGCGGAATCGCCAAGCTGGTGTTGTTGAGCGATGCGAAGGTCGATTTAACCTGACTCAGAACCTGTCCGGGGGCCGCTGCCATATCTGTACCGTCAAAAATTTAACTAATACAGCTACCCTGCAAAAAGCTTTCCTACTTTCAGCTGTTGTCAGGATCGACCCTAAGGTCGCGTGGAATCGGCATATCCGGTTTGCGCTCGGGCTTAGGACCACGGCCCTTGGCATACATATCCATCTGGTAGACATAAGCCAACACTTGTGCGACGGCGACGTACAAGCCCTCCGGAATTTCTTCACCAATTTTGGCGTGAGCAAACAACGCCCGAGCCAGCGGCGGTGCCTGCATGCGCGGAATATTGTGCTCCCGAGCAATTTCCTGAATCTTTTGCGCCACCTGATCACTGCCCTTGGCTAGCATCACAGGTGCGGTCATGGCATCGGCAGAGTACTGCAGAGCCACGGCATAGTGAGTGGGGTTCGTGATCACGACATCGGCGTCCGGCACACTGCTCATCATTTGACGCTGTGCCGCCTCGCGTTGCAGTTGCCGAACCTTGGCTTTCACCTCAGGTTTGCCCTCGGTTTCTTTGTACTCATCCTTAATTTCTTGCATCGACATGCGCAGTTTTTTGGTGTGGCTATATATCTGCCAAGGAACATCGGCAATGGCAATGACCAGCGTTGATAAGCACAACGCCAGCACGCTCCACAAAATGATATCCACCGCCCCCTGAATGGCCGGCTCCAACGCTTTGCGTTTTAGGTTCATGGCTTCTTCGAAAAAGAATGCCATCACCAACCAAGCCACCAACCCCACCACAATGACCTTGGCCCAAGCTTTAATCAGCTCGACCAGCGAGTTCATCGAGAACATGCGTTTAAGGCCTTTTAGCGGATCTAAGCGGTCTAATTTAGGAGCAATGGCTTTGGTCGAGAACAGCCAACCACCTATCCCGAGAGGGCCAGCAATGGCCGCGATAAGTACTAGCACCAACCAGGGTGCGATGGCGTAAATGGAGTCCTTCAGCGATGCCCCAAGATGACGACTCATGACGCTGGTATCAAATACCGCGGAGCGCTCCAACACAAAGCCATAGCGAGCAATGCCCGCCATGTAGTCCGCCATCCAGGGGCCAAAGGCAATCAAACCGGCTGCACCGATGACCAACACGGCGGTGGTCGCCAGTTCTTTGGAGCGCGGCACTTGCCCTTCCTCTCGGGCCTTTTCCAGCCTTCGACTGGTGGGTTCCTCGCTTTTTTCCTGGCTGCTGTCTTCTTCGGCCATCTTAACCTCGCGTCAGCTTTTTCAGGAACTCAAACATGGCGTCCATGTAGCTTTGAAAACCCTGAGCCATTTCGCCAATGGTGGCCCACATGATGAACAAACCTACAATCATGGTAACAGGGAAACCCAAGGCAAAAATATTCAGCTGCGGCGCCGCTCGGGTCATCACACCAAACGCCAGATTCACAATCAGCAACGCCGTTAATGCAGGCAGTGCAATGACCACCGCCGCAGCAAACATCCAGCCGCTCCACTCGACGATCATGCCAAAGTCTGCTGCACCCAAACCGTCGAACCCAACCGGCAAGGTATGAAAACTATCCGCCAGGATTTCCAGCATCACCAGATGGCCGTCCAAGGATAAAAACACCAGGCTGACCATAAATAAGAACCACTGGCTGATCACCACCACCGACGCCCCTTGAGCCGGGTCCACTGTGACGGCGATACCCAAGCCGGTTTGCATAGCAATTAATTGACCGGCGATGACATAGACTTGCGTCACCAGTTCGATGACAAACCCCATGGCAATACCAATCAGCAGTTGCTGCATAATGATCAACATAGAAGCCACTGACAGCGGGTCAACTTTGGGCATGGGTGGTAGCACGGGCGTAATGACAACAGCCACGACTAAGGCGAGAAAAATACGAATGCGCTGCGGCACCATGCGGGTACCAATTAATGGCATCACCATCAACAAGCCCGTAATGCGCGCAAAAGGGTAGAGATAGCGGCTAACCCAGTGCCCGACTTCTAGGGCCTCAAACTCAAACACAACTAACCAATTAAGAACGCGATGTTGGTGTATATATCACGGCTGAAATCTAACACTGCCGTCACAGCCCAAGGGCCAAAGCCGATCAAGGCCAGCAAGGTCACGACTAAGCGCGGTAGAAAACTTAACGTCTGCTCATTGATTTGCGTCGCCGCCTGAAAGGTACTGACCATCAAGCCAATAATGAGGCTCGGCACAATCATGACCACCACAATGAGCAGCACCAAGTACAACGCATGAGAAAATAAATCCCCTACTTCTACTGGGCTCATAAGACCTCCGGGTTATACCGTGCCAAAACTGTTGGCCAACGTCCCCATTACCAGGGCCCAACCATCAATCAGCACAAACAGCATGATTTTAAACGGCAGAGAAATAATGATGGGCGACAACATCATCATACCCATGGCCATCAGAATACTGGCCACCACCAAATCGATGATCAAAAAAGGAATAAATAGTAGAAAGCCTATTTGAAAGGCAGTTTTTAGCTCGCTGGTCACAAATGCTGGAATCAAAATATGCAAAGGTGTTTCTTCCGCGCTGCCAATGTCATCGCGCCCACTGATGCGAATAAACAGCTGCAGGTCATTTTCACGCGTTTGCGCCAACATAAACTCATGCATAGGCACGGTAGCCCGCTGCAACGCCTCCGCCGGAGTAATTTCCTCGTTAATGTAGGGTTGCAGAGCGTCGGCATTAATCACCCGAAATACCGGCATCATGATGAACAAAGTCAAAAATAGAGTCAGACCCAGCAAAATCTGATTGGAAGGTGTTTGCTGCAGGCCAATGGCTTGGCGCAAGATTGCCAGCACGACAATAATACGGGTAAAAGATGTCATCATGATTAACAGTGCCGGCAACACCGACAGCAGCGTCATGATCACCAGAATCTGGAAGGTAACCGAGTAGTTGCCGCCGGTGTCGGTGCTTTCGTAAACGATGGCCGGCACACCTAAAAAGGCTTTGCTTTGCTCCTCAGCCAACGCCGGGCAAGCCATGAAGGTGAAGAATACGAGCAGCAGCGGCCAGCAACGTTTCATGAGCTTACTGCCTTTTTTAATAGGTCAGCAAAGCTGGCACTACTCTCCTGCTCTACATTGATCACTGGCTCATCAAACTCTGCCAATGGAGTAATTTGCTGGGCGGTAATGCCGACCAGAATTTGCTTCTCACCCACTTGAATCAAGGCAATGCGCTCTTTAACACCCAGTGTCAAAGTCGCCACGGGCTGAATGGCACCACTGGCCATGGCCGGACGAATGGCCCGCATTTTGGTGGCTAACCAAGCCAGCACTAAAATCAGGCCAATAATGATCAATAGAAACACCGCCACGGTTCCAGCGGATGACCATGGGTCTGGTACAGCGGTTTTTTGTTCAGCCATTGCCCATAACGGCAACGCCGCTAACAGCACACTAACGCAGACGTTGAATACGCTCACTCTGACTCACCACATCGGTTAATCGAATGCCGAACTTATCGTTCACCATCACCACTTCGCCATGGGCAATCAATGTGCCATTTACCAGCACATCCAGTGGCTCACCGGCTAAGCGATCCAGTTCAACCACCGAGCCCTGATTCAATTGCAACAGGTTGCGAATGGGAATTTGTGTGCTGCCTACTTCCATCGAAATGCGTACCGGGATATCCAGAATGACATCCAGCTCTGGCCCGTCGGTATTAATCGGACGCGGCGCGCCTTCATCTTGCAATGGATCGAGTGGCGCCCGTTCCACATGGCTTTCTGGCTCTGCCTCGGGCTCTTCGGAGGCAGCAGCCTCTTCTTGCATGGCGGCGGCCCAATCATCTTCCACGCTGTCGTCGTCGGAGGTTTCGCCCGCCTCTTCCATGGCCGCTGCCCATTCATCCGCTAACGCGGCTTCGTCTTCACCAGCTTCTTCAATGCCACTGGCGACAGAATCGGCCAGCGCATCGGCATCCACCGATTCTTCCGGGCTTACTTCATTTTCATCGTCAGCCATCGTGCTCTCCTACTTGCGTGAGCGGTGGCGGTGAACTTGATCTATGACTTTCACCGCCAGATTATCATTAGAAATTCCCAGCTTACCCAGGAATAGGGGAATGCCATTGGCCTGTAAGGTAAAATACTCAGGCATGTCGATGGGGATGACATCTCCGGCTTTTAATTCAGCCACCTCACGCAAGGTAATGTCGCGCTCCACCAGTGTGCCATGCATGGGAACCCTGGCTTCCAAAATGTCTTCCCGCAGCGACTGCATCCAACGTTCATCAACGTCATCAATATCACTTTGCACGCCCGCATCCAAGACTTCACGCATTGGTTCAATCATCGAATAGGGAATGGTCAAGTGGAAATCTCCACCGCCGCCGTCCAGTTCAACGTGGAAGGTATTCACCACCACCACTTCACTGGGGCTCACGATATTGGCCATCGCCGGGTTTACTTCTGAGCCAACGTATTCAAACTCCAATTTCGTCACTGGCGCCCAGGCTTCAATCATGTCATTAAAAATCTGGCTCAGTACAATTTGCACCACCCGAACTTCGGTCGGTGTAAATTCGCGCCCTTCAATTTTGGCGTGACGACCATCGCCACCAAAAAAGTTATCCACCAATTTAAAGACCAGTTTGGCATCCATGATAAATAGGGCGGTACCACGCAATGGACGCATTTTTACCAGATTCAAACTGGTGGGCACGTACAGGGTGTGAACGTACTCACCAAATTTCATGATTTGCACGCCACCCGACGCCACATCGGCGCTGCGCCGCAAAAAATTGAACATGCTGATGCGCATGTAGCGAGCGAAGCGCTCATTGATCATTTCCAGGGTCGGCATGCGACCGCGAACAATGCGGTCATTGCTGGTTAAGTCATACGACTTGACCCCGGTTGCATCAATATCGTCTTCCGGCTCTATATCGCCGTCGTCGACACCATGAAGGAGCGCATCAATCTCATCTTGTGACAGTAAATCCTGCACCGGATCTTCCTACTGCATTACGTAGTTAGTAAAGAGCACGGCCTCAACGCCGCCCTCGCTGCCTTCTCGCTGCACCAGCATGTCAAGATGCTCGGTTAGCTCCTTTTGCAACGCTCGCCGGCCTTCGGCTGTTCGCAAGGTGTCAAAATCTTGTTCGGTGATAATTCGAATAATATCGTTGCGAATCATAGGCTCGTGCATGTTAAGCGTATCCACAACATCCTGTTTGCGGGTCATCACTTGCAAGCTCAGCTGTAAAAACCGTTGTCGTGGTCCCACCTGAAAGCTAATGACAAATTCGGGTTTAAGAATGACATATTGGGCAGGCGCTTTTGTCTCTTCAACCTGCTCTGCGACCTCTGCTTCTATGTCGCCTTCAGCGGTATCGTCCTCTCCTGACATTAGAAAGAATAATGTCGCCCCAACGGCCGCACCCACCAATACCAATGCCAGCAGAATAATCAGTATCAGCTTTTTCTTGCCACCTTTTTTACCGCCCTCAGCGGCCGTGTCATCGTCCAGCTTGAGATCTTGCTCTGCTGCCATAATGTGTCTCTCCTGTCGTCACTGTATCTCTGCAAACCATGTGCCACCGAAAACTGTCAACAAACTGACATTCACCACAATCTCTGGCAGTTTAGTTGCTGCCCAGTCAAGTTGCTGGCCACAGCGCAATAGAAGTCGATAACGAGAGAGTTTTAAAGAAGAAAGCCCCAGCGCAGACAGCGCCCGGGGGATAGGAGGTAAGCCTTAGTATCAACCGATACGAACACCAAACTTCGACAAAGGCGTTATGCGAAGGTATCTAGCAAAGCATCACTGGATACAGCTGTTGCTGTCGACTCGCTGACGCTGCCGGCTTCGTCACCATCGCCATCAGCCATCCAACCGGATTGAGCTTGCCCTTCACCACCATCGTTGTGTTGACCGCTTTGTTGGCTGCCCTGTTCCGCCACATCAAATCCGGCCAACGCCAGACCGTTTTCAGCCAGAGCTTCGCGTAAACGATGTGCATTGGCTTCCAGCGCTTCACGCACCTGCGGGTTTTGCACCTGTACCTGAATACTGGTCTGCTCCTGTTGCACCTGAAGGCGTATTTCCATGCTGCCTAGCTCAGGCGGATCCAAGTGAATTCGAGCTTGCTGAACTTCGTCGGCAACCATGGCGACAATACGACTGCCCAGCGCCAGACCCCAGCCTTGGCGATCCGTTCCTAGATCTAGCCTTTCTCGCAAACGTTCATCGCCGCGCAGCTGATTCAACTCGCGCTTTTCTTGCAGCTCAAACGCATCTTCAACCAGAGGATCGTTAAAGCTGATCGTCTCATCTGTGGTCGCAGCCATGGTAGGTACGTTGGTAGACGCGGTGGCCGTCTGAACCTGTGTTTGTGCGGTATTGGCTGCTGGGCGTGCCGGTTCTAACTCGAGCGGTTTGGCGCCACTCTCACCCATCATGCGCTCGCCGTCGGACGATTCACGTTGCTGCAGACCTGTTGGGCGCTCAGCATCTTCCACGGTTGCCTCACCAGCCTCACCTGATGACTGCGCCCAAGTCACAGCAGACTGTGTTTCTGTACTGCCTGACTTAGTTGGCATCTCGGGGCCAAGGCGTTGTCGATGGCGTGGCTCTGCTAGCGGGCTGACATTCAGACCGGTACCACCAGCAGAGGCAGGAGTCGTTTCTTGCACGCTAGCTTCGACACTGGGCCGTTGTACACTCACCATGACATCCAAACCGAGTCTTTTATCTTGCTGCTCCTGTGCCTGACTGGTGCTGATATCAGTGTTTCCGGCACCCGCCGTATCCATCGCCTGCGCTGACATCAAATCGCCATCTATGGGAGTGACGCCTGAGGCTTCGCTGACTGGCTCAGATACAACTAAGGATTGACCGCTGCGAACTTGTTGCAGCAGATCTTCAACACTGGCCGGCAAGGGTTGTCCCGCCGGCGGCAAAGGCTGATCCGCTTGCTGCTGCCAGCTTTGCCATGCGGCTTCCAGCTGTTGCCAATCCTGCTCAGACAGTTCACCCGCTAATGATTCTGGCAGAGCCATATCGGCATCTGCCGTCGCGTCAGATAAGGCTTGGGATAAACGCGCCGCGCCCTCAGGTGTTTCCATTAACTGCTTAAAAAGCTTGGAAAAACGACCATCAGCAGGCAAGCCCTCCGCGCCATCTTGCAAAGACAGAGTGCCGCCAAGCGACATCAGCAAACCATTTAGCCCAGAGGCCGGACTGCCCGAATGCATCATGTGAAAACTCCTGAGTCACAAGTCGTGAATGCCGTTACATGCAACCGCAAGACCAGCGATCAATCGCCAGCGCCACAGTTGTCACGGCAAGGCAGCTAACTGCTTAGTGAGCTGCATGAAGAAATCAGCAAGAACTGGGCCAGAGACTCTATGAACCTTGTACTCAAAATAACGGAGGGTGTGAGAGCACAGCGTTGTTGGATATGGGAAAAGGGGAGTAAAAAAGAGAGGTAACACTGTCGCGATCGAAAGCACGGAACCGCGCTCATGCCGAAGGCGATTTACTTGCAAGACCAAGTCATTAACTCGTGATATAGCTGGGTTTACTCTTCCAGCATGTTCAGCAGGAGTTCTTTCACCTGCCAGTACTCTGCTTGTACCTGTTCAAACTGTGCGGGAGCGTGATCCAACTGTTGCTCTCGCCCAGCTTTTTCTAGAGCGAAGCAGCCGTCTGCCAACACTTGGGCACTGATATTACTGCTAGCACCCTTAAAGCTGTGCGCCAGCTCCCGGATTTCGCCAGCATTCCCCGCGGCGATGGCATCTTTCAAGCGTGGCAGCCGCTCTTCAGAGTCGCGAATAAACACCGCGATCAGTTCTGGAAACTCCTCTTCCATCACTTCTTTCAACATTTCTAGTGCTTCTTCATCAAAATGGCTCGCCAACTCACTCATATTCACTTCCCCGTTGTTTGTGAATGCGGCCAATCGATAACGGCCTCGACACGATTGCCCTTACCTTGGTAGCTCAGACGTTGGCAGATCTCGCTCAGCAATGGAATACCACGACCACAATAATGCTTTTGGTTGGCACTGTTGGACTGATCATACTGCGGCAGTGCTTGATAATCGAACCCAGGACCGCTGTCCTCGACCTGCAGTATCAAACGACCACTGTGGCCGTCTCCCTCATGTCGCATACGTACTTCGACAAAGCCATCCTCAAGCTGCTGCAGTTGCTGCTCACGGCGCCGGTAATACTCCATAAAACCTTGCGGGCTGGTTTTTAATGAAGAATCCAACCCTAATACACCGTGTTCAAATGCATTTGAAAACAACTCTGCCAATACCGTATGCAGCTCGCCGCCCATCACACGAAGGCCAGGCACTTCCATCATCACGTGCATTAACAACGGCAGCGGATTAAAGTGGCGTAAGGTGTCGGCTTCCATGCGATACACCATATGCCAGCCCACTGGACCAGCCATAGGACCAGCTTGCATGTCTGGCAAATACGCCTCTAAGGAGCTTTCCTCAGCCATTCGCAACTCGATCAAGGTGGTATCGTCATCTCGCTCACAGCCTGACAGAAACTCATCCAGAGCTGTGTGAATGCCATCAAAAATATGATCAATGTTGGCACTGCCATCAAATACCTGAGTGAGTCTTTGCTCGCCAAACATATCGCCGTCTCGATTGCGTGCTTCTAAAATTCCGTCCGACCACATCAGCAAGCGATCACCGACCTCCATCGGGTACTCTTCCATGGTATCGTTAAATTGCTCGTTGCTAAGAACACCCAACGGCAAGTTGGTAGACTTCAACACCTGGCGCTCGCCACCATTTGCCCGCAGCAGAACACAATCTGGCACGCCACCCATCCAGATGGAGGCACTGTGGCGCTCAAAACTTAAATCCACCACCGCTGCACAACAAAAAAATCCGACCGGCAATATGGCTTTTAATTTCAGATTGATTTCTCTCAACACGTCGTGCAGAGCAAAGCCTTTAGCCGTCATTCCATAGAAAATTTCGGCCATTGGCATAGCGCCAATGGCTGCAGGCAATCCATGTCCAGTGAAATCACCCAACAGCACGTACATGCCCCCGCCCGGCTTACGCGCTGCCAATAAAACATCACCATTAAAAATAGATAACGGCGATAGCGTGTAGCGAATGTTCGAGGCAGATAAACAGCCCGCATGAGCGACATTATCAAATACGGCTTTCGCCACATGTTGCTCGTGCAGCAAATGCTCATTATTACTGGCGATGGTGTCACGCTGCTGCTGCAGCGTTTGGTGCATATCGCGCATGCGTGAAAAGGATTTAATCTTGGCCTGCAGAATAACGCTGTTGTATGGCTTGCTGAGAAAATCATCGCCTCCCGACTCAAGACAGTCAGCAAGGCTTTGTGCATCCGTTAAAGAGGTAAGAAAAATCAGCGGCACCAGCTCTTCACCCGCCAGCTGCTTGATTCGTCGCGCCGCTTCACGGCCATCCATTTCAGGCATCATGACGTCCATCAACACCATTTCAGGACGCTGCTCGTCAAATGCAGAAACAGCTTCTAGGCCGTTGTTGGCCTCGATAACCTCGTGCCCCTGATTGCGGACGATACGGCTCAGCACCATGCGGTCTGTGCTATTGTCGTCGGCAATCAGAATACGGATGCCGCTCGTTGCCATGATGATTTACTGGATGGAGAACAATTGTTCGAAATTGGAGATTGTCAGAATTTTGCGGACATCCTGATTGCAGTTAACAATATGAACATCTGAGCTATCTCCGCCTGCATGATCACGCAGCAACAGCAACATGCCCAGTGCAGAGCTGTCGAGATAGGAGGTTCCCCCGAGATCGACCACAAACCGTTGTGGCTCCGCCGTTTGCTTTTCATAAGCATCACGAAACTCTTGGTGTGCACTAAAGTCAAAGCGCCCATCCACCTTAATGGTGAGCTCCTGACCGTTCCCTGAGAGAGAAGCCTGTACTGTCATTCATCCATCCTCCAAACGGGTGTCGTACATCATGTTTAGCACATGCGGCAGGTTTGTCACTGTTTTCCCGCCGCCAGCTTCAGCATTTTTTGCGCCACCTCAGACAAAGGCACCACCTGCTCCGCGACGCCTAATGAGACAGCAGCACCAGGCATGCCCCAAACCACACTTGAGGCTTCATCTTGCACCAGAGTCAATGCCCCTAGGGCGTGCAACCTTGCCATCGCAGCCGCGCCGTCGTTGCCCATGCCGGTCAACAAAACAGCAACCAAAGGCGGCGCAGACTTCAAAGCTGCCAAGCTGTCAAACATCACTTCGACAGACGGTCGGTGATGATTGACCTTTTCTTCCTGGCTAAGACGACAGAAGACGCCACCATTGCGCGCCTCAAACTGCAAATGATAATCCCCGGGTGCGATGATCGCTCGCCCTGGCAGTACCTCTAAGCCGTCTTCTGCCTCACACACTTCCAGTTCCAGCGAATGGTTTAAACGCATGGCGAAAGAGCGACTGAACACAGCAGGAATATGCTGGGTAATCACAATCGGCGGGCAATGTTTGGGCACCGCCATCAGTACCTCTTTGATGGCCTCTGTGCCACCGGTTGAAGCACCGATGGCGATCCAGCGCTCGTAGCGCTGGACAGGCACCACCTGAGCTCGCGCTTTAGTGACCTGATGCTGATCCAGCGCCCGCACCCGGGCATGAGCAGCGATACGAATTTTTTCCTGCAGCTGTCGCGCAAACCGCTGAAATGCTGCCTCACTTTTTATTTGCGGTTTGGCAATATAGTCAACAGCGCCGAGCTCTAAAGCATCGAGGGTCTCCGGTGCTCCTTGCTCCGTTAACGAAGACACCATCACCACCGGCATAGGCCGCAAACGCATTAAATTTTTCAGAAACTGCAAACCAGTCATGCGCGGCATTTCAATATCCAGGGTCAGCACATCCGGTTGCAGCTGTTTTATTTTATCGCGTGCAATAAATGGATCCGCTGCGCTGCCGACCACCTCAATATCGCTTTCCTCTGCCAACAGTGAAGTCAATAACTGGCGCATGAGTGGCGAGTCATCAACAATTAATACACGAATCACACTAGCCATCAGAATAGATCTATGCTGCCAGCGGCAGAGGTTGGCACAGAAACTGAGCGCTGGTATTCCTGCTCTCGTTGCAACAGTACATCGTTTTTCATTTGCTTGATCCTCCGCACTTTAACGGCTCCCGTATCTGGAAAGTACAGAACTTTACGCGCCACTTCTCGCCCCACATCCGCGGCAGCCACAGTCAACCCCTCTTTAGCGATATAGTCGTACGCAAATAAGATGTTTCGCTGCCCGACATCGCTCATTGCGGCAATCATTTGTCCACCGCCAAACAGTTTGACCTCCAGATTTTGGCGAGAGCCTCCGCGTTTAAGAATCTCATTAATAAGGTATTCCATCGCCCAGTTACCATAACGGGACGCATGTGTAAGCGGGTCATTGCCCCAGTTTGTCGTGGAGTGCTCACCTTGCTCTGGTAACATAAAATGATTCATCCCGCCGATGCCGCGCACCGTATCGCGGACACAAGCTGATATGCATGAGCCCAATAAAGTCACGACCATTTCACCATGAGCCGATACATAAAACTCTCCTGGCAGTATTTTGGCAGCCCAAACTTTGTGCATACCGTCCCAGTAGCGATTAACGTGGTCAAAACCGGCAGCCGCAGGTGGTTGTATTGGGCGAGTGTTCAACTGCGCAGCATCCATCAGTGGATCTTCCGATAAATAGTTTGTCCCAAAGCTTCAAACCGCTGACTGATTCCATGTAAGTTTTCAGAATGACCTATGAACAGGTGCCCACCTACCGGCAGCATATCGGCTATGCGGTCGAACAGCTGGCGTTGTGTTTCTTTATTAAAATAAATCACCACGTTGCGACAAAATATGGCATCAAACGGACCATTCATCGGCCATGGCCCGAGTAGGTTTAAGCGTTTGAAGTGCACCATTTGCCGTAACGGGGCTATGACCTGTACTTCGCTTGCACTGATGCGCTCGAAATAGCGTTTTTCAAAACCAGCCGGCAAGCTCTCTAAAGCAGAAACCGGATAGCGTCCATGGCGACCTACATCCAATACATTAGAGTCCAAGTCAGTGGCTAGCAGTTTGCAGTCCCAGTTATTTGGCATACCCGACTCTTTCAGCGCCATAGCAATGGAGTATACTTCCTGCCCAATTGAGCATCCGGCTGACCACACCCGCAAGCGTTTACGATTTGGCTGCTTTAGTAATTCAGGCAGCCAGCGCTGCTGTAAAAAAGTAAAATGGTGTGACTCTCTATAGAACGACGTCAGGTTCGTCGTTAAGGCATTGATGAACTCACTGATTTCGTCCTGCAAATGATTACCCAGGTAATCAATATACTGAGAAAAACTGGATAAACTCCGCGCTCGAATACGCCGAGCAATACGCCCGTAAACCATGTCCTTTTTGTGTTCAGCAAGCACTATCCCTGTGTGCTCTAGGGCTAAGCGAGCAATGGCGGAAAAATCCGCTTCAGTCATAATAAACTCACGCGACTGCACGATAGCACCTCTTGCTACGCTTAAAACTCCGCCCACTCATCGTCGTCATCACTAACATTAAAGCCTCCAGAGGGTGAGGATTGCGCTTGGCCACTGGCGGCAACGGGTGCAGGATGAGCACGTGGTGGCTGAACAGGTGCGGACAGTTCGATATCAAAAAACTCCATCATTTGCGTCATCGATTGAGCTTGCTCCGCCATCGCTTCGCCTGCCGCTGATGCTTCTTCTACCAGAGCAGCATTTTGCTGTGTCATTTCATCCATTTGTGCAACAGCACTGTTTACTTGATCAATGCCTGCTGATTGCTCACGCGCAGCCGTGCTGATTTCTTGAATCATGGCCGATACGTTTTCTACCGCAGCAATGATTTCACTGAGGGTATTACCACTTTGATTTACTAGCGAGGTGCCCGCTTCTACTTTATCCACACTGTCGCGGATCAGCTCTTTAATTTCTTTGGCGGCACTGGCAGAGCGCTGAGCCAAGTTTCGCACTTCGCCAGCGACCACAGCAAAGCCGCGCCCCTGCTCGCCGGCCCTTGCTGCCTCAACCGCGGCGTTAAGTGCCAACAAATTGGTTTGAAAGGCGATTTCATCAATCACGCCAATGATATCGGCAATGCGTTTACTGGATTGGTTAATCTCCTGCATGGCAACCACGGCTTTGGACACCACTTCGCCACCGGTTTCTGCTTTGTGCCGTGCCGATGTTGCTAGCTCATTAGCGTGTACCGAGTTATCGCTGGTTTGCTTCACCGCACTGGTCATTTCTTCCATCGATGAAGCGGTTTCTTCCAATGACGATGCCTGAGATTCCGTGCGGCGGCTCAAATCAGCATTGCCTTGAGCAATTTCACTGGCGCCGGTAGCAACAGCACCAGCGGCCTCGCGAATACGGCTAATAATATCCGTCAAGCGGTCAACCGTCGTATTAGCGTCCTGTTTAAGCTTATCGAATGCGCCTGTGTATTCTGCGTTGATGCGACGATCCAGCTTACCTTGAGCAAGGCCATCAAAAATCCGAATCGTATCGCTCACAACACTATCTGCGATGGTCAGCAAACGGTTCAATCCTTCAGCCAAGTTCAGGAAGAAGCCTTCTTTACCTGCCAAATCAATGCGCTGAGACAGGTCGCCGGCTGACGCCGCTTCCACAATACCGTCAATTTCTCTTTCAGTAGCCACTTCGTAGGTACGATCACGCCATTCGACAATGGTCCCCAGTCGCTCGTCACTGTCGTTATATATCGGGTTAGCGATGAGAGAAAAGGTGCGGCCACCGACTGTTATCTCTGTTCGATAAGTGTCTTTTAACGCGGCCAACATATGTCGTTGATGTTCAGGATTACGGTGGAAAGTATCAATATTACAGCCGACGAGGTGCTTGGCATCAAAACTAGGGATATCACGTTTGATGTCTCGTTCAGCATTCGACATCATGTCTTGAACTGCTTCATTCATGTACACAATAATGCCATCGGTATCTGCAATCATGGCATTGGTCGTAACAACATCCAGCGCTTGTTTTACGCGCGCATTGGCGTCGGCTTCTGCCTTATTTTTTCTTTCTAAGTTGACGGAGTCCGTCAAGTCCTGCCACTCAACGATGGTACCAACACGTTGCTTCTGTTGATTAAACCAAGGGGTTGCGATCAGCGAGAAAATCACACCACCGACCTCGATGCGGGTGTGGTATGGCTCTTTTAAATCGCCAATTAAGCGACGCTGCATCGCCGGATTTTTGTGAAAGTCATCTACATTGGTGCCGATCAAGTTAGCCGCAGAAAAGTTAGGCAAAGCGTTGCGGATATCGGCCTCATTTTGTTGCAAAGTTTCTTTTAAGCATTCGTTCAGATAGACGATGCGCATGTCCATATCCGCCAGCATGATATTAGCTTGGCAAACTTCCAGAGCCTGTACCTTATCGCTGTTACCTGCGTGCTCCTGGACCGCACTGATCTGCTCGGTCATATCGACTGCCGTCGCTAATATCCGCCAAACGGCTTGTCCGGCAGACCGCACCGGGCTGTAACTGACTTGCAGCCAAACCGTTTTACCCACGGGTGTTTGAAATGCCTGTAACACCGACTCAGATTCACCTCTCACCAATCTATCCCACAGCGATCGATAGTGCTCACTCTCGGCTTCCTCAGGCACCAGTAGATGGCGCTGGTGACGATCACGAACGCTGCTCCAATCTGCTCGCAATAGCTCTAAGAAATTACGATTAGCCGCCACCACAGAGCCATCTGGTGCGAGCTCCATCAGCGCTTGGGAGTTTTCCAACGCATCGTATTTGTATTGAGCCTCTTGTAGGCTGGCTGAATGAAACAGAGAACTGAGTATACCCATCGTCTTATCTTCCATTGGTTGATGCTGACTCAGGCATGTCCCGGGTCAAGTTCCGATAAAGAAGGCAGCTCCAAAGGATGGCGACTGGTTAACAAGGAACCAACATCCAACAAGATCACCATTTTGTCTTTGACGTTAACTAACCCGCGCAGAAAACCTGAATTATCATCCTGGTTTAAGTCTGGAGGCTGGCGAACATCACTGTGTTTGATGGAATAAACATCAGACACAGCATCCACAACGACCCCCATCACTTTTTCGCCCTGATCCGCGCCGACTTTTAATATGATGACAACGGTAACAGGGCTGTACTCCACCGCTTTCAGTCCGAAACGGCGGCGCAAATCCATAATAGGTACAATGGTCCCGCGCAGATTAATCACCCCTTGAATGTAGTCGGGTGCATTTGGGATCGAGGTGGTTTCCTCCCAGCCACGAATTTCCTGCACGGCCAAAATATCGACGCCGTATTCCTCTTCGGCCATTATGAACGTCAAATACTGTTGCTCATCACTGGCCTGTACTTCGACATCTTCAGAATTCATATCAGGCTGCCCTTTCATTGCTGTGTTTGTGCAGGCCCGTCACATCGATTATTAATGCCACTGTGCCATCACCTAAAATGGTAGCTCCGGATATGCCAGGAACACGTTCATAATTTTGCTCCAGGCTTTTAATCACTACTTGTTGCTGACCCAGCAACTCATTCACCACTAGCCCTACCTTGCCACGCTCACCATCAACGATGACCAACATGGCATCGCTCAAATCAGCATTGGTGGACAGAGAAAAAACATCTTTCATACAGACGATAGGTATGTATTCATCGCGCAAAGGCATGACCGGCTGACTACCGGCAATGTGATTCATATTGCGTGGTTCTAGCTGAATAGACTCAACAATCGACACCAGAGGAATGACGTATTTTTCTTCCCCGACTCGCACCAGCTGGCCATCCAGGATGGCGAGTGTCAGCGGCAATCGAATGGTAAAAATAGACCCTACGCCCTGCTCCGACTGAACTTCAATACTGCCGTTCAACTCTTGAATATTGCGTTTCACCACATCCATACCGACACCACGACCAGATATATCACTGACCTTGTCCGCTGTAGAAAAGCCAGGCAAAAATATCAGCTGGTGAATGTCTTCTGGCGTCAGACTCTCTGGAGCTGACACCAAGCCGCGCTCTACCGCTTTTTGCAGTATTTTCTCTTCATTCAACCCTGCGCCATCATCGCTGATTTCGATGACGATATTGCCACCTTGATGGTAGGCATTGAGTATCAGCTGGCCAGTTTCAGGTTTACCGTTCTTTTTACGAACTTCCGGTATTTCTAACCCATGATCCAGTGAGTTGCGCACTAAATGTACCAATGGATCACCTATTTTTTCCATCACGGTTTTATCCAGCTCGGTATCTTCCCCAATCAACTTCAAGTTCACTTTTTTACCCAGTTGAGTCCCCACATCACGGACCAATCGAGGAAAGCGACTAAAAGTAAAGCTGATAGGTAGCATGCGAATTTTCATGACATTTTCTTGCAGCTCGCGGGTATTTTGCTCGAGCTGCATCAAACCTTGCTGCAGGCGTGCCAAGCTGGACATATCGAAGTCCTGGCCCAATTGGCTCAACATCGACTGGGTAATGACCAACTCCCCCACCATATTAATCAGGCTATCGACTTTATCGATCGATACCCGGATGGAGGCATCCGCTGGACGCTTACTGGCAGCAGGCACATCGTCTTTGACCTGGGCCACTTCGGGTTGTACGGCTACTGCCTCGGGCTGAACAATCGGTTCGGTAGGTGCAGTCGGCGGACTGGCTGCATTATTTTTGGTGTCGGCAAGCGGCTGATAGCGAATATCACATTCGTCCTCAACCCATTCAAATACTTCCTGTAAACTGCTGAGTTCAACATCGGCACGAACATAAATTTGCCAGCTTAAATAGCAATTTTCCGGGTCGAGTGTTTGAATATCGACCAAGGCACTGCTGTCGACGCTGACTGTGACCGCCTCTTTGCCTACTAATTCACAGATTTCACGCAGCATGCGAAAGGGTTCATTACCGGTGCGTAAAATATCCGCATCCGGTCGAAATTCGATTAACCAACCCTGTGCACTGGCTTCCGGTTCAGCGGCATTTGTGCTCGCTGTCTCAGGGGCTGCTGATGAGTCCAGCGCTTTTTGTAGTTCTTGCTTAAGCTGTTCGGCGGTGGATAAATCGGGCTGTTCGCCTTGCTGTAGCGCCAGTAATAAAGCCCGCAACACATCTACGGATTGCAGAAATAGCTCGATCGCATGCTCAGTCACGGGCCGTTGTCCGGCACGAATTTCATCGAGTAACGTTTCAACTAAATGGGTAAATTGCGCAACATCGGCAAAACCAAAGGTGCCTGCACCACCTTTAATGGAATGCGCTGCACGAAAAATGGTGTTGACCGCCTCTAAATCGGTTGAGCCAGCTTGCAGTTGCAGCAGCTGTGCTTCCATGATGTCCAAGCCTTCGAGGCTTTCCTCAAAAAAGACTTGGTGAAACTGCGACAGATCAACACTCATAACACTTACCCCAGCACGCGGCGAATCGTGTTTAGCAGCTGGTCTGGGTTAAATGGCTTAACAATCCACCCCGTAGCACCCGCCTGCTTGCCTTGCATTTTCATATCACCGGTGGATTCCGTGGTTAACATCAATACCGGTACAAACTTGTAATCGGCCAGTTGCCGCAATGCCTTAACTAATTCAATACCATTCATGTTTGGCATATTGACGTCGGATAACACCAGGTCATATTTTTTTTCCTGCGCGAGTGCCAATGCCTCCTGACCATCTTTGGCTTCAGCCACTTCAAAACCTGCTCCCTTAAGGGTAAAGGTCACCATTTGCCGCATGGATGCAGAATCATCGACTGCCAAAATACTGGGCATGTGTTACTCCTGGGTTTGAGACAATTGCAATAAGGTGTGCAAGCCAAGCAGCTCAGCACACTCAATCACGGCGTCACTGGCACCTTGCCAGTGCAGGCCTTTACCACTGGCTTGCAGGGAATTCTGCAGCGCCAGTAATAGTTGCAAGCCGGCTGTGTCTGCGTACTGCACTTGAGACGCATCGATTTCAATGCTGTCCACCGAGTCGAGGGCTGCGAGAATCTGTTCATGCAGGGCTTCAACCCGATCGATACTGAGACGGTCGCCACAGGGAATGACGGTTGCCATATTGCTGCCTTATATTGCCGTTCCTTCGAACTCAGATTAGACGCTTATGTAAAATCTGCAGGGCAATGTGAATCCGGACGGAAAAAGAAAGGGGATAAGTAATTCAATCGTCGCTGCGAGCTTGACGCAGGCGATCAAAGGCTGCTCGATTTGACCACTCATCCGCCTGGCGCTGTTCCTGGCGAGCCTGCTGATGGTCGTACTCTGACTCTAATTTTTCGATCAACTGCTGCAGTGCTTTGAGTTTTGCTTGAGCTTGCTGCCAAACCTCACGCTCATGATCCACCTGCTTTTGTAGCAATGCGATTTGCTGCTGCTGCTGTTTGAGCGCCTGCTCGATTTGCTGCAAGAAGCCCACAGTGGTGTGCAGTTGTGCCGCGCTGATTTGGCCGCCGCCACCGCCACTGATTTGCCGTTGGTAGTCGCCTGCGTAGTCTGTTAACTGTTGCTGCTGCTGTTGCTCACGCTGCAGCTTTTGCTGCGCGGCTCCTAAGTTTGCTAGCGCCTGACGTTCGTCGCGCTCGGCCAGCCTGACCACCGTTTGCAGGCGTTTAGCGCGGGGGTGGCGAGGTGCATCAGCCACCGCTGATCAATGCCGTCAACTGCTGCTCGCTGTCCTGTAGAGATGAGCCTTCATCCAGACGCTGGCGCAGCATGGCTTTAATGGTGGGCATGCGTTCCATCGCCACATCTAGCATTTGATCACTGCCGGGCTGGTAAGCACCCACATTGATCAGATCCTGATTCTGGCGGTAATGCGACAACAACTGCTTGGTCAGCTGCGCCCTTTGCAACCAGTCACCATCCACGATTTGCGGCATCACCCGACTGACCGACGCTTCCACATCAATGGCGGGGTAATGCCCTTCTTCCGCTAGCTTACGTGACAGCACAATGTGGCCGTCCAAAATAGCGCGACTGGCGTCGGCAATAGGGTCCTGCATGTCGTCGCCTTCACTGAGCACGGTATAAAACGCCGTGATGGAGCCACCGCCTTCTGGGCCATTACCGGTGCGCTCGACCAACTTAGGGAGTTTATTAAATACCGAGGGGGGATAGCCTTTGGTGGCCGGCGGCTCGCCCACCGCCAAAGCAATTTCACGTTGCGCCTGAGCGTAGCGCGTTAGCGAATCCATCAACAGCAACACATTACGCCCCTGATCACGAAAATACTCCGCCACGGCGGTGCAATACATGGCCGCACGCAACCGCATAAGAGGCGAATCATCAGCGGGCGATGCCACCACCACCGAGCGCTTTAAACCCTCAACGCCGAGAATTTCATCAATAAACTCTTTTACCTCTCGGCCACGCTCACCGATTAACCCCACGACAATTACATCGGCGGTGGTAAAACGCGTCATCATGCCCAGCAACACACTTTTACCCACGCCGCTGCCAGCAAACAGGCCGATGCGCTGGCCCCGTCCGACGGTGAGCATGGCATTAATGGCGCGAATGCCGACATCCAAGGGCTCGCGAATGGGCGCGCGATGCAACGGATTAATGATGCGGCCATGCAAGCTACCTTCCGCGACCTGCTTTAATGGACCATGAGGGTCCAGCGGCCGCCCAGTGCCATCCAGCACTCTCCCCAGCAAACCATCTCCAACCGGCACATGGGCGGAGCCTTGCAGCGGCCATACCCGCGAGCCAGGTCGAACCCCTTCGATTTGCTCAATGGGCATGAGAAAGATGCGCTGCTGATCAAAGCCGACCACCTCAGCTTCGATGGCCTCGCCGCCATGGCGCTCTACCAAGCAACGGTCACCGACTTTGACATTGATCCCAACGGCTTCCAGCGTTAGACCCACCATTCGAATCAGTTGACCGGCAATGCTGGGTTGATAGTGCGAGGACGGCAGCGACACTGCTTGCCAGCGATCACTCAGTGCCATGACTAGGGCCCTCGATATCGTCGGCTTCGCTGGATTCTCTGGATTCTCTGGATTCTCTGGATTCTCTGGATTCTCTGGATTCTCTGGATTCTCTGGATTCTCTGGATTCTCTGGATTCTCTGGATTCTCTGGATTCTCTGGATTCTCTGGATTCTCTGGATTCTCTGGATTCTCTGGAGTCGCTGGAGTCGCTGGAGTCGCTGGAGTCGCTGGAGTCGCTGGAGTCGCTGGAGTCGCTGGAGTCGCTGGAGTCGCTGGAGTCGCTGGAGTCGCTGGAGTCGCTGGAGTCGCTGGAGTCGCTGGAGTCGCTGGAGTCGCTGGAGTCGCTGGAGTCGCTGGAGTCGCTGGAGTCGCTGGAGTCGCTGGAGTCGCTGGAGTCGCTGGAGTCGCTGGAGTCGCTGGAGTCGCTGGAGTCGCTGGAGTCGCTGGAGTCGCTGGAGTCGCTGGAGTCGCTGGAGTCGCTGGAGTCGCTGTCAGCATGATGCTGCGGCTCAGCCGCGGCTTGCAAAGAAGACTCGCCTTCATCCTCTGATTCGACGGCTTCGCTGACTACATCAGCGCTGGCGGCCTGTGGCGAGGACACCTCTTCGTCCGGGGGCACCATGTCAGGCAGTTCCGGGGAAGATTCCTCCTCCGCCGGAAAGTCTTCCGCTGCTTGCAGCAACAATGGCATCAGCTGCTCCAGCTGCGACTGCAAATGCTCAGTCACATCGTACTGAACCCAGCTGTACTCGGTTTCCACACGGCATTGACCCGCATTTAACTCAGGGTCCACCACCACTTCACTGCTGCGGCCGCGCAACGGTGGAAGTTGCTGTAGATGCGCTTCATCCTGCGGACTCAACAGCACCGTGACATGGTCTTTGCCAGCAGGTAACTGTTGCAGCGCCGCCTGCACGTATTGCTCAATGGCGACAGCGCCGGTTTTGAGTTCAACACCGATCACTTGTTGGCAGGTATGTTCGACCAGCTGTGCCAGAATGCGTGGCAGCTGCTGGTCGCGCTCTAACAATTGGGCCTGCAACTGCAAAATCACCTGCTGCAGTTGCGCCACCGTGGTGTCGATGCTGCTTTGGCCGGCTTCCAAGCCTTGCGCTTCACCGGAAGCAAAACCGGCACTGCGCCCCTCTTGTTCGCCTTTGGCGTAGCCTTGCTCGTGCCCTTGCTGCTGACCTTCGTCATAACCTTGCTGATGACCTTGCTGCCGGCCCTCCACCAAGCCCTGTTCAAGGCCGGCGTTGTAGGCTTCGCGGCGAATGGCTTCGAGCTCTTCGGCGGTTGGCAGCGACAAAGCCTCTTGATCGCCCTCTTCTGTTGGCTCTTCATCCTCTTCGGCGTCGCGTTCTGCCTGCCATTCAGGCGGCTCAGTCCAAAATGGCAGTCGCCACGGACGCGCTTCTTGAGCGTCTTCCGCTGCGATGGTGTGGCCCGGCTTTTTCAGTTCAGACATAACCGACCTCAAAGCATGGCTTCACCACCACCACCCAGGATGATTTCGCCGGCATCCGCCAGGCGACGGGCAATGGTGAGGATTTCTTTCTGCGCAGCTTCCACCTCGCTGACTTTGACCGGTCCTTTTGCTTCCAGGTCGTCACGCAGCAGCTCGGCAGCACGCTTCGACATATTTTTGAAGATTTTTTCTTGCACGGTTGGGTCGGCCCCCTTGAGTGCCACCACCAACAGATCGGTAGATACCTCGCGCAGCAAAGTTTGAATGCCGCGATCGTCGACATCGACCAGGTTGTCGAACACAAACATCAGATCCTGAATCTGAGTACCCAAGTCGTCGTCCACTTCCTTGATGCTTTCCAACAGCTCATTGGCCATGGTGCTATCAACGTAGTTGACGATGCTGGCCGCCACTTTGACGCCACCCATCGAGGTGGTCTGGGTGCCGGCTTTGCCAGAGAATTGACGCTCCAGAATGTCGTTCAGCTCCTGCAGCGCCGCAGGTTGAACCGCCTCCAACGCTGCCACCCGCATCACAATGTCGAGACGCACTTTATCGTCAAAGTTCGACAGAATCTCCGCTGATTGATCGGCATCGAGATAAGACACAACGATCGCTTGAATTTGCGGGTGTTCGTGGCGAATCAGGTCAGCCACCTGGCGCGGCTCCATCCATTTGAGAGAGTCTAGGCCTGTGGTATTGCCGCCAAGCAAAATACGGTCAATCAGCGCACCGGCTTTGTCGTTGCCCAGCGCCGAGGTCAGCATATTACGGATGTATTGGTCTGAGCCCAGCCCCATGCCAGTTTGACCACCGACTTCTTCTAAAAACTGAGCGACGACGGTTTCTACCTGGTTCTGGTTGACGTTGCTCAACGTCGCCATCGCGGTACCCACGCGCTGAACCTCCTTCGGCCCCATGTGCTTGAGGATTTCTGCGGCATCTTGCTCACCCAGCGTCATCAGCAATATGGCGGCGCGCTCGACTTTGCTCAGGTTTGCGAGGTTGTTGTCCTGCTCTTCATCAGCCATCGGTCTCGTTCACCCATCTAATCACCGTCTGAGCCACCCGGGCAGGGTCTTCAGCAATCAGACCCTTGAGCGCATCCAGCTGGCGTTCATAACTTTCAGAAGCCCCGGGCAGCAGGAACTCGTCCACGCCAGCCAAGGTGACACGTTCATCTTCAAGGCCCGCCTCTGCGTCTTCTAATTCGTCAAGAATGCTGGCAGATTCGTCTCTGCCACGACTGGCAATGCTTTTCACAGTGGGTCGGATAACACCGAAAATCAACACCAAAATAAACAGGCCAGCCAACACTTGTTTCATGATTTCCCAGAACCAAGGTTGAGTCCAGAAATCTGGCTCGCCTAAGGCGACGTCGCCTTTACCCATAAATGGGGAGTTGATTACATTGACGCTGTCACCACGTGCGGCGTTAAAGCCAACGGCATTTTTGACCAATATTTCTAACCGCTGAAGGTCCTCCGCAGCCCAAGGCACATACTCAACCTCGCCCTCGGCATTGAGATTTTCACGATCGTTCACCACAACGGCTACCGTCACTCGACGCAAACGCCCTATTTGGTGCTGTTTATAGCTTAAGGTGCGATCAACCTCATAGTTGCGAGTGGCTTCTGAGCGGCGCTGCGCCGGAACATTGCCACCTTGGCCACCGTTCGCTTGCTCTGGCACTTGCACATCAATCGGAGGCTGATTGGCCAGCGCTCCTGGAATACCGCCGTTGGGGTCGCCAACGTTTTCTTCATCGATCAGCTGCTCACTGCGCAGCGCGATTAAATCTGGGTTGTACAGCTCTTCACTTTGTTCCTGCACGGTAAAGTCAACGTCGGCAGACACTTCCGCTTTGTAATTATCGCTGCCCAGCACGGGCTTGAGAATGTTGTTCACCGAGGAGATCAGTGACTCTTCGACCTTTTGGGTGTATTCCAATTGCTTGGTCACCATAAAGTCTTCGCTTTGCTGTTCAATTTTTGACAGCAAATTACCGTGCTGATCAACAATGGACACATCGCTACGCGCCATATCACTGACACTTGAGGCCACCAAATTAATCATGGCTTCGACTTGATCCCGAGTCATTTCACGGCCGGCGTACAACTCCAAAAAGACCGATGCTCTGGGTGAGCGCTTATCGCGTACAAACACCGATTCCTTTGGCAAGGCCAAATGCACTCTGGCATTTCGCACCGCATTCACACTGGCAATGGTCCTTGCAAGCTCGCCTTCCAAGCCACGACGATAGCGTGCGTTTTCAATAAACTGGCTGGTGCCCAGTGCGCTGTCTTGCTCTAACACTTCAAGGCCAACAGTTTTTTCGTCAATTAAACTGGCAGCCGCCAGCTTCATCCGCGCCTCATGCAAATCACCTGATTGCACCATTAAAATTTGCGATGACGGATCGATCTGAAAATTAATATTTTCGCGCTGTAGAATTTCAACGATGTCTTGCGCGTTGTAGTCTTGTAGACGATGAATCAGTGGCTTGTAAGAAGGCTCTTGCGACCAAATTAAGATGGCAAACGCCAGCGCAATCACCAGCGCGATGCCAGCGATCACACCCACTTGGCGAATAATGGTCAGACGATTAAAACCCGCCAGAACTGGATGTGCGCCACTGCTGGCATCATCCGACATGAGGTCTCGATTGCTATCTGATTGGTCGGCTTGGGCGCCGGTTTGAGCAGGTGCGTTTTCCATACCATAGCCTCACATTAAACTGGCATGTTCATCACATCTTTGTACGCTTCAATCAACTTGTTGCGCACCTGTGTCATGGCCTGAAAAGAAACGCTGGCTTTTTGCCGAGCTATCATCACTTCGGGCAAGTCGATACTGGGATCACCTTGCTCAAAGCGGGTGGCCAGCTCGCTGGCTTGTTGTTGTTTCACAGCCACATTATTGACGGCATTTGAAAACATGGTTTGAAAATCCGGTACCGCTGGATCGCCCTGCAGCGGCTGACTGGCTTGGGTCGGATTCACCTGCTGCTGTTGCTGCTGCAAACGCTCGACCTGACGCGCAAGATTATCGCCGGCTATGCGATCATTACGTATCTCAGCACCTGAGGTTGCCTGGGGGGCTTGTTGATCATGCTGGGCGCGCAACTGCTCTTTTACCTGACGCATTTGCATCAGCACACTATTAACATCGACACGATTAACCATTTGCAGTTACCTCACCGTCATGCGTACGCTTTTTTGACGCTTTAAGGGAATTTCTGTATCTATATTTCTGTCGTTGCAAAGGCCTTGCCAATCTTACCGGCAAAAAAAAGCCGCCAAGATGGCGGCTTTTTCGATACGAGTTCAGTGCGAAGCAGGTTACGCGCTCAACATCGACTCGACGTCAATGCCCTCATCACGCAGACGCGCGACTTTATAACGAAGGGTGCGCGGACTAATGCCAAGACGGTCTGCGGCGTCTTTGCGCGACGGCTCTTCGCGCAATGCTTTAACAATCAACTCGACCTCCCGGTTGCGCAGGTCACTGCCCAGCTCTCCTTCGTCATCCGTTGCCGACATGGCCGTCATAGGCTCGCCATCGGTCACCAGTTGGCGATGTTTCGGCACGGGCGTTAACAACAAATCTGCCACCGTAATTTGCGGCCCTGATTGCAGGATCAACGCCCTCTGCACGGTATTATCCAGCTCACGGACATTGCCAGGCCAGCTATGGGTCAGCAGCTTGCGCTCAGCATCGGCTAACAACACCGGGGTCGGGCGCTTCATTTTGGCAGCATGATGGGCCAACAGGCGGCGAGTCAGAGGGGCAATGTCACCACGTCGTTCTCGCAGTGGTAACCAATGCAGCGGAAATACGCTCAGGCGGTAATATAAATCTTCACGAAAGTTGCCGTCGGCCACATATTCCGCCAGCTCGCGGTTGGTGGTTGCGACAATGCGAACGTCCAGATCAATGGTCTTTTTGCCCCCAAGACGCTCAACCTGACGCTCCTGCAGCACCCGCAATAATTTGGCTTGTAAGCCTAAATCCATTTCGGTGATTTCATCCAACAGCAAGGTGCCGCCATCGGCTTGTTCAAACTTGCCCGGCATGGATTGATAAGCGCCAGTAAAAGCACCTTTTTCATAGCCAAATAACATGGCTTCGAGCATGTTTTCTGGAATCGCCGCACAATTGATGGCGATGAATGGTCCTTTGCGCCGCTCCGAGTGCTGATGAATATAGCGCGCCAACACTTCTTTACCGGTCCCACTCTCACCGCTGATTAATACGGTTGAATCGGTTTCAGCCACGCGCTTGGCCATCTGAAACAGCTGTAGCGACGCTGGGTCCTCGCACACAGGCTGGGATTCATCCTCAACTTGCTGACCGCTGAACGGCTGCAACATGGCGTGCAGC
The DNA here is from genome assembly GCA_965233665.1 of Bacterioplanes sp. GTDB lineage: Bacteria > Pseudomonadota > Gammaproteobacteria > Pseudomonadales > Oceanobacteraceae > Bacterioplanes. The sequence continues at coordinate 60,733 of CBDDTG010000028.1, forward strand.
TCGCTCAGTTCGAATGGCTTCATCAAATAATCGTGGGCACCGCGCTGCATGGCGTTAACGGCCTGACCAACGTCACCATAAGCGGTCATAAGTACAAATGGCAGCCATGGACGCTCCTGCTTCACCGCATCCAATAACTGCAGACCATTCATCTCCGGCATATTGATGTCTGATAGCACCAGGTCGGGAGATTGACGCCGTAACTGCGCCAGACCATCGGCCCCATTGGCAGCTTCACTGACGTCGTGGCCTGCCAACTCCAGTGAATCCACCACGGCTTCGCGTAGGCTTAAATCATCTTCTACGACCAGAATTTTCATATCAGACTCCTATGAATGGTGCGCCTGCGAGGCCGGCTGAGTTAAAGCAGGCAATACAATGGTGGCGATCGCGCCCGGCCCACTTGGGCGGTTAGTCAGTAAGAACTCACCGCGATGCGCCCTTACCACGGCCTGCACCACCGCCAGCCCAAGGCCAGTGCCATTGCTTTTGGTGGTGACGAATGGCTCTGCCACCCGCGCCAGCAAGGCTTCGCTGATGCCCGGGCCATTGTCGGTTAAACGAATGTTGACGCCGCCACTTTGACTGGGCGCTAGGCTGAGGGTTAGTTGGCACTCACCATCACTGGCTTCCAGTGCGTTATTGACCAAATTCATCAAGCAGCTGACCAATGCATCGCGATTGCAACGCAGGCGATGTTGGGGGTGTGGTAGCTCGGTGTGGAGCTGGGCCTGATGCTGCTTGAGTGGCACTTCCATGGCATTCAGAAGTTGTTGCTGCAGTTCCAGCAGGGTTAACTCGTCGTTCAGCGGTGCCTCGCCGCGAGCAAAAATCAGCATATCCCGCACCTGGCATTCCAAGTGTTGCAGACGCTCTTGCAGCTTTCCGGCAAAGCGCTGACGCTGCTCAACGGTCAGTTCTGGACTGGATAAATGACCGGCATACAAAGTCGCGGGCTGCCAGCGGTGTGCGTATTTGATGGGCCAGAGACGCCACCATTTTGCCCATGGATGACAAACGCTGATGTTGACTCAAGCGCGCCTGCAGCTCGCGTGTTTGGGTCATGTCCGTCAGCAGAATTAACTGGCCACATTCATTCACCATGGCAGCGGTTTGCAACTGCACGCGACGCCCATCCACCAAGGAGATTTCGTGACCATCATCTAAGCGGGGTTTAAAGCATTTTTGTATCAAGCTGCGCCAGCGCTGACCAATCAGGCTATCTCCCCCCGCTGCGGTTAACAAAAAGCTTTCAGCCGCGGGATTGGCCTGGCTGACAAAACCGTTTTCATCCAGCAGAAGCACACCGGCGGGCATCAATTGCAACAGGCTTTCCAGACGATCCGCCAAGCGCTCTTTTTCTGCCAGCTCATGCATACGCTGTGCAGAGACCGTGGCCAGCTCACCACTCAGTTGCTGCACACGACTTTCCAGCTGAGCGTAGGAATCCGTCAACTGCTGCGACATTTCGGAAAATAAGTGAAACGCTTTTTTAAGATCAGCCGGCTCCATCGGAGACGTGCCCGCTTGCAGCTGCCATGGCTGATGTTCTGACTCAGCGTCATTTGTATGGCGTACAGCAACGTTGCCCATAATTACCTCACCAACTGTGCCGATTTTCTGGCATCAAAATTCAGTTAATAGGACTTGAGCAAGTTGCGTGCCGTATTTACATCACCATTTCTATAAAAATGCGCCAGAAAACAAAACACCGGCATCAAGCCGGTGTTTGTGGGGGATTTCGAAGGGTAGATTTAGGCGGTGTCTTTTTCTTTACGCGACAAGTTGTACTTGCGCATTTTCTCGACCAGCGTGGTGCGCCGAATGTTCAACTTCTCTGCCGCTCGCGCCACCACACCATTGGCGTCATCCAACGCTTGCTGAATCAAAGAACACTCTAAGTCTTGCAAGTATTCACGCAAATCCAGACCGTTCACCGGTAATAACGCCGGCGAATCAACGCCAGCCAACCCAGCTTCTTGTTGCGTCACATCCGCAACCGGTGATGGCAAGCCCTCCTCATCTTCATCCAGGTGACGGAACTTCTTGGGCAACTCGCCCACGCCCACCACGCCATAAGGATGCAGAATTGCTAGCCGTTCAACCAAGTTAGCTAGCTCACGTACATTGCCATGCCAATCATGTCGACACAGTGACATGATGGCGGCAGAGTTAAAGCGAATCGAGCCGCGCTTTTCATTTTCCATGCGCGAAATCAGCTCATTGAGCAGCAGAGGTAAATCCTCGATGCGTTCACGCAATGACGGCATTTCAATGGGGAAAACGTTTAGGCGGTAGTAGAGGTCCTCGCGGAAAGAACCGTCGGCAATCATGCTTTCAAGGTTTTTATGCGTCGCTGCAATAATGCGAACGTCGGCCTTCATGGTTTTATTGCTACCAACCCGCTCGAACGTGTGCTCTTGCAAAACACGCAGAATTTTCACCTGCATATTCAGTGGCATATCGCCAATTTCATCTAGGAAAAGCGTACCCCCTTCGGCCAGCTCAAAGCGCCCGGGGCGACTGCTGATAGCGCCAGTAAAAGCGCCTTTTTCATGACCAAACAGCTCACTTTCCAGCAATTCAGCAGGAATGGCGCCACAATTAACCGGAACAAAGGGCTTATTGCGACGGTAGGAGTGGTAATGCAGGTTGCGTGCTACCACCTCTTTACCCGTGCCAGATTCCCCCTGGATCATCACGCTCACGTCTTTATCAGCCACCTGCATGATCAGCTCACGAACATGCTGAATTTGCCGGCTGGTGCCGACCAGGCTCCTAAATAGTTGGACTTCACGACGTTCGCCACGGTTGCGACTATGGCTGTATTGCTCACGGTATACTTGGCAGCGATGCAAACTATCTAACAGCTGACTGTAGCTTGGCGGCATATCGACGGTGGCAACAATGGCATGGCGCATGGCATCAGAGGTATCAGGCCCCACTGGAGAGTCATCCAGGGCCAGCATCGGAATGCCTTTATCCCACTCCAACAGCTCCTTCACCAAGGCTGCCGGATCTGAGCAGGAGCCCAACATAACGGCATTGACCTTACTGCTGTCTTCGATTTGATCGCTGGCGGCCTCACGCCACTGAGCTGCACTGACAGCGATACTTTCCTCACCCAAAAAGTCGAGAACAACCTTCAGATCATGTCGTCGCTGCTGATCATCATCGATCAGCAGCACTCTAATGTCTCTCCACATGTCAAATGCCTTTAGTGAGCCGCGAGCAACGCCATTCGCGTCATTGTTTTGACTTGCCTACTTGTAGTTAAGTACCCAGCCCAGCATTGGTCAAACAAATGACGCTGAGATTTTTTGTGTCTCGAAGGAGCTGAATTTACGCCAGTTTTACTGAAGATGTCGCCATAAAACAAGCGATCTTGGTCAAACAAATGGTTTTTTCCTGAAAAACAAACCTTTGAAAAATCAGAAAGATAGCTGATTATTTAAAGGTAGTAAGTCAGGTTGATAACAACAGAAAAGCCCTAACCAATGCGATCAGGGCAGAGAAACATTAAGGCGCCAAGCCGGCGTGAAATGGCGGTAGGAATTAAAAAAACGCTGTCATTTAGCCATTAAACAGAAAAACTATGACCCGCATCGCGCGGTGCTTCTGTTTCAGATGATTGACTGGGTTGAGCGAGGCCAACAGATTGCAAATATTCCTGACGAATGCCATCCCACCCCTGTTTAACTTCCAGCAACAAACCCATGACTTCATCGATCATATCCAGGTCATTATGCGCCGTCGCTTGCAATAAACGCCGATTCATATAGTCGTAAAGACGCTCTAAATTGCCAGCAATCTCACCGCCTTGGGAATGATCCAGGCTTGATTGCAAGGTTTGAAAAATTTCCATCACTCGACCGAGCAGGTTGGCTTTGGTATCCATTTCGTTGCGTTCGATGGCACCTTTAGCCTGCGCCATGCGTGTTAACGCGGCTTCCATCAATAATTGAATGAGACGATGCGGATCCGCATCAAGCGCCTCGGAGGAACTGTTAACTTGCTGATACTGCCGGGCACCTGACTGATACATACCACTGTCTCCTGCACATGCATATTGTCGCCTGTGCTTTGTATATCGGCCTGTACATTACAGACTTTAGGGATGGAGTTATCACACTAGCAAAAAAAATCTCGCCAGCAGAGCTTCGCCGCCAGTGACGGCAAGCAGCGGCACAGCCTTGCCGAGCACACGCCCCTTGCCATTAAAAAACCATTATTTTCAATGACTTAGCAATTGGCATAAAGCCTGCTTATTACCTGCTACAACCCCATTTTTGCGGCAGAGGCCCGGCACTATGGCGACGGCAAACTTACATCTGATCGATCAGGCACTCAGCCCTGAACAACATCGCCACCTGTATGAACTGGCCAGTAAACTCTACAGCGATGCACACCCTCGCAATGACCGAACTTTGCTGCAAGAAGCCGCACATTTGGCGCGCCAGGCAAACAGTGCTCGGCCGGATTATATTCCCGGCATTAACCTACTGTGTCGTATTGAGCTGCGCCGCTCAAGGCTAAATCAGGCACAACAATGGGTAGCGCAAGGGTTGGCGCTCAAACCAGACAGCGTGAGCCTGCTTTACAGTGCCGGTCATGTCGAACTGGCAGCTGGTGATCTCAATGCCGCTGAGCAGTACTTCGAGCAGGCCGCCAAGATTTCTCGCTCGGCTACCAAGGCCGCCCATTACCTAGCCCACGTTAAACTGCTGAAAGGCGACTATTTAGCGGCATTTCAACAGTTTCGTGAGTTGGCACGCACCGGCCACCCCAGTCGCACACTGCGCAGTCAATTGTTTGATGCTGCGACTCACATCGTTGCCGACTTTTACGCTGAGGAAATGGAGCAAGATCTGCTGCGCTTTCTCGACTTTACCGACGTCGACCACAGCCAGCTGCGCACCCTGGCCACTTCGCTATTACGGCATAAACTCAAGCTATCAGAAGCAGGTTGTCCATTAGAACTCGAACAACTGGCTAATGACTCTCTACTCCTGCGTTGCCTAGAACGCTTTTACTTCACCGACACCGTGTTTGAACGCCTGTTCATTACCCTGCGTCAGACATTGTTGTTCAGCAGCAGTCGTGCCTTGGCCATCGCCAAGCCCATGCTGCCCTTGGTCAGCGCTTTGGCACACCAATGTTGGCTAAATGAGGGGGTGAGCTACATCAGCGACAGCGAGTCTCAACTGCTGCAACAACTTGATCAGCTTGCCCAGCGCATGCTGGCGAGCGACGCCTTAGAAGGGGCTGATCTATACCCTGTGTTGTTGCTGCAATGGATGTACCGCCCGGCCAGCCAGTGCCAACATTTCGACAGCTTGCAACAAAGTCAGTTAAAACACTGGCCTAACTGGTTGCAGCAGCACTGGCAAAGGCAAGTAGAGGAGCCTAGGCAACTGGCGCGCACGGCGGCTGATTTGCCATCCATCGGTATGCTCGAAGATGCCACCACCAATGCGGTTAAAGCCCAGTACGATCAGCACCCGTATCCGCGCTGGCGTGACATTGGTTATAACCAACCAAGTCATTATTGGAGCGCGCTTGAAGCCACCTTTCCAACCCAACTCAGTGGCTTAAGTCAGCGCTCGGGGCCTATTCATGCCTTGGTCGCTGGCTGTGGCACGGGTCGCCACGCCATTCGGTTGGCACACTATTTTTACCAAATGGACGTTACAGCTCTGGATATTAGCCACAGCGCGCTGGCTTACGCTAAGCACCAAGCAGAGCATTATGGCGAGCGCCACATCCATTTTGTGCAAGGCGATTTGCTCGCAGTTGAGCGCTTGGGACAACAATTTGACCTGATTGAATGCTCGGGTGTTCTGCATCACATGCAACGCCCCATTGAGGGATTGAAAGCTCTAGCGCAGCAGTTACGCCCCGATGGTTTTATCAAGGTGGCACTGTACAGCCGCACAGCGAGACGAGCAGTAACACAGTTGCGACAACAATTGTCACAACAGCGTCCCCAAGATAACCAGGGGATTCGCTTAATACGCGAGGCGCTGTTACAGCAGGCCATTGAAGGCGATTGGCAAACCCTGACTCAATCACCAGATTTTTATAGCTTGAGTGCTTGCAGGGACCTGCTGTTTCACACCCAAGAACTGGTATTTGACCTGTCACAGCTGCTGGAGCTGGCAGAACAAGCACACCTCGAATGGGTTGGCTTAATACCGCCACCAGCGGCAGAGGCGCTGGCGCAGCGCCAGTTCGGTTGCCACGCTCACGAGTTGTCATTAAGCCAATGGCAACAATTAGAGCAGCAAAACACTCAATTATTTGCGGGCATGTACCAATTTTATTTGCACAAACCAGAGCAGCCCACGTTGACAGGTATGTAGCTCATACCTGCCAGTTAATCGGTGCCAAACCTTGCTGCTGCAAATAGTCGTTAATGCGACTAAAAGGGCGAGTGCCAAAAAAACCACGATGGGCTGACAACGGCGATGGGTGTACCGACTTTAATACCAAGTGACGACTGGTATCGATCACCGCGCCTTTTTTCTGCGCATAACTGCCCCATAACACAAACACCAACCCCTGGCGCTGTGCGTTTAATGCTGCAATGGCAGCGTCAGTAAAACGCTCCCACCCCTTGCCTTGATGCGAGCCTGCTTTCGCCTGCTCTACTGTCAGCGTGGCATTGAGCAACAACACCCCTTGATCGGCCCAAGGGGTTAAATCGCCACTGCCAGATAGAGCTATGCCTAAGTCTTGCTGTAATTCTTTAAAAATATTTTTTAGCGACGGCGGCAGCGCTGTGCCCGGTTGCACCGAAAAACTTAACCCATGTGCCTGGCCCGGACCGTGATAAGGATCTTGGCCAATAATCACCACTCGCACCTGATCAAAGGGCGTGTGATTAAAGGCATTAAATATTTGCGGCCCAGGCGGGAAAATGTTTTTGCCCGCAGTTTTTTCCATTTTCAGAAAATCACGCAGCTGTTGCATATACGGCTGCTGCAGCTCTTCACCCAACACCTGCTGCCAGGAAGGATGCAACGCCCCGGCTTTCGTCATTTGCATAAAATTCCAACCCATAAAAAAGGTGGGCATTGCCCACCTTAACATTCAAACCGACAGACTTATTCCGCTTCTGGCTTCATATGCGGGAATAAAATCACGTCCTTAATCGTGTGCGTATTGGTAAACAGCATCACCAAACGGTCAATGCCAATGCCCTGACCAGCGGTGGGTGGCAAGCCGAACTCAAGTGCACGCACATAGTCTTCGTCGAAGTGCATCGCTTCGTCATCACCGGCGTCTTTTTCTTCCACTTGCTTACGGAAGCGCGCTGCTTGATCTTCTGCGTCATTTAACTCAGAGAAACCATTGGCCAGCTCACGTCCACCGACAAAGAATTCGAAACGGTCGGTGACAAATGGATTAGCATCATTGCGACGTGCCAGCGGTGATACTTCCCACGGATATTCGGTAATAAAGGTCGGCTGATCGAGCTCATGCTCGGCGGTTTCCTCGAAGATTTCGGTAATGTACTTACCAGCACCCCAGGCTTTTTGTGCCTCGTTTTGCTTAACACCCACTTGCTTGGCATAGGCTTGCAGCTGTTCCATATGATTTTCTGGATCAGCAAACACCTGAGCATCAAACTCTGGGTTGTACTTCAATACCGCTTCTACCATGGTCATACGCTGGAACGGCTGGCTCAAGTCGTATTCAGACTCACCGTATTGCAACGTCGTGGTGCCCAGCACAGTTTGCGCAATGGTACGCAGCATATCTTCCGTCAGGTCCATCAGGTCATGGTAAGTCGCATACGCCTGATAGAATTCGATCATGGTGAATTCTGGGTTATGACGGGTACTCAAACCTTCGTTACGGAAGTTACGGTTAATTTCGAAAACCTTATCGAAACCGCCCACCACCAAACGCTTCAAATACAATTCTGGCGCGATGCGCAAAAACATATCGATGCCCAGCGCATTGTGGTGAGTTTCAAACGGCTTAGCGCTGGCACCACCAGGAATCGTTTGCAGCATCGGCGTTTCTGCTTCAATAAAGCCACGCTGCGACAAGTAGTAGCGCATGGTTTCAATGATTTTAGAGCGCACCATAAAGGTCCGGCGCGTGTCTTCATTAATAATTAAGTCGACATAGCGCTGACGGTATTTTAATTCTTGGTCAGCCAGGCCGTGGAATTTATCCGGCAGCGGGCGTAGCGACTTGGTCAGGATACGGAAATCCGCCAACTCTTCGATCGCTACATACAGCTCACCTTTGCCTGATTTCTGCAAGGTGCCGGTACCGCCAACGATGTCGCCGATATCCAGTAGTTGCCAGGCTTCGCTTTCTTTTTGCAAAGGCTTAGCCATATAAAACTGGATATCGCCCTCAGCATCTTGGATGCCTACAAACGGGCCACCACGGCGCATCACCCGTCCAGCGACGGAGACACGAATACCCTCAGCCGCCAAGGTGTCCTTATCCTTATCACCGTGTTTCTTCTTCAATGCGGACGATAAGTCCTCACGGCGAAAGTCGTTCGGATGGCCATTGGCGCTGCAACCGTCACGCAACTGCTGCAGTTTTTGGCGGCGCTCAGCAATCAGCTTGTTCTGTTCCTGAATCTGCTCGGTTTGGTTCGTGTCTGTCATGAGTATGCCTTTAAGTGCGGTTTGACCGCGGATGTACGTTTTCAGAGGCCTTTTTTCAGGCTGGCTTCGATAAAGGGATCCAGATCCCCATCTAGAACGGCCTGGGTATTGCGATTTTCAACGCCGGTACGTAAATCTTTAATACGGGCGTCGTCCAGCACATAAGAACGGATCTGGCTGCCCCAGCCAATATCCGACTTGGTATCTTCCAGCGCTTGCGCTTCGGCATTGCGCTTTTGCAATTCCAGCTCATACAGCTTGGCTTTCAGCTGCTTCATCGCCTGGTCTTTGTTTTTATGCTGCGAGCGGTCATTCTGACATTGGGTCACAATGCCACTTGGCAGATGGGTAATACGCACGGCGGATTCAGTCCGGTTAACGTGCTGACCACCGGCACCCGACGCACGATAGACGTCAATGCGCAGATCAGCCGGGTTGATTTCAATCTCGATGTTATCGTCCACTTCTGGCGATACGAAGACCGAAGCAAAGGACGTATGACGGCGGTTACCGGAATCGAACGGACTTTTACGCACCAAACGGTGTACGCCAGTTTCAGTACGCAGCCAGCCATAGGCGTATTCGCCTTCAATACGGATGGTAGCGCCTTTAATGCCAGCCACTTCACCGTCTGAGACTTCCATCAGCTCACCTTTGAAGCCATGGTTCTCGATCCAGCGCAGATACATGCGCAGCATCATATTGGCCCAATCCTGCGCTTCGGTGCCGCCAGAGCCCGCCTGAATTTCTAAGTAAGCGTTGTTCTCGTCAAGCTCACCGGAGAACATGCGGCGGAATTCCAACGTTTCCAGCTCAGCGGTTAACGATGCCAGCTCTGCTTGCACATCGGCCACTGAGTCTTCGTCGTCTTCTTCCACCGCCATATCCAGCAGATCACGCGCGTCAGCCAGACCGCCGTCGAGGTTTTGAATGGTCTTGACCACGGCCTCCAGAGAAGAGCGCTCACGTCCTAACTCCTGGGCCCGTTCAGGCTCGTTCCAAACATCCGGCTGAGCCAGTTCCTGCTCAACCTCTTCTAAACGCTCAAGTTTGGTAGCGTAGTCAAAGATACCCCCTCAGCACGTCGGTGCGCGCCTGCAGGTCTTTGATGGTTTCAACAATCGGATTGATTTCCAAGGTCACACCTTCGATGGTCATAAAGGCTGTTGCCTGGCTCATAGAGGCTTAGCAGCAGCGCATAATTCAGAGAAGGCGGGCATTTTACCTAAGAGCGCAGTCGGATGCGACCTACAGACTTCGAAGCCAAACAACAAAGTTATTGCAAATCTTTCGCATTAGCACTAGTATGCGATTATCCGTTTCATCCAGAGTGCTATGCCATGTACGTTTGCCTGTGCAAAGCAGTAACCCAACAGCAAATCGAAGACGCCGTCGACCAAGGCCAAAGCTATGCGCAAGTGCGCCAGAGCTTGGGCGTTGCCACCGATTGTGGCTGCTGTGGCCAGGCCGCCAAACAGATGATTCGTGATCGAGTTCAACAGTTGCCGCCATGCGAGTTCGCCGAAGCCGGCTAACAGGTGGGCATCAAAGCAATAAAAAAGGGAGCTAGGCTCCCTTTTTTATTGCTGTCGAGTGGCGGTTAGTCTTTACCGGCATTCAAGACATCAAACTGCTGTTTGATAAAATCTTGCGTGGTATTGAGTTTTTGAATGATGGAATCGTTGTACAAGAACTGCGACTTCAGCCGCGCTTCCATCGCCGAGATGCGTGAGTCAAGGTCTGAGCGATCGGTAGCGATGTCTTCCTTATCTTGCTCCAAGCCACGCTGACGCACACTTAACAGGCTGCTGTCGCCATTAAGAAACGTACTCAATGTGTCTTTCAGCTGGTCCGCAAACCCCGATATGTAAGACACAGTGCCACGGTTACCGATACTCCCACCAGCAACTTT